>CAUQIB010000011.1:0-70268 GCA_963518085.1 uncultured Veillonella sp.
TTTAATTACGTCTATATTTAATTATTTTTTATGACAAATTAATTTGTGCTTGACATAGATTTATAGAAAATATAAAAATAGAGGAACGTTGATATTTCTTGATCGACGTTCCTCTATTTTATTTGGTGCTATTTTTGTTATAGCCTCGTGTATCTCATGAAAGGAGATACTATTGTCAGACGTATATCTTATAGATAATGGGCACGTAATTCTTCAGCAGATTTTGGGGATAACCAAGCTGGTGCAATATCGAATACTGTGAAAGCACCACGACCGCCATGTGCTGCTAAGCGATGTACGCCACGAGCGAAGGCCACTAATACAGCACCAGTGAACTCAGGGTTAGAATCTAATTGTAAACCAAATTCGTAGATGTGTTTTGTACCTGTTGTAGTTTCACCACTGCGGATGACAAGACCACCATGAGGAATGCCTTTGTGGTTCGCATCTAATTCTTCTTGGGAAATGAATGTCACTGTTGTTTCATAACCAACGAAGTAGTTAGGCATAGTTTTAATTTCGTTTTCAATGCGAGCTGCATCAGCGCCTTCTTTAAGCACTACATAGCATTCGCGAAGGTGAGAAGAAGTAGCTGTCACTTCTGGAGTTTCACCGTTGCGGATAGAGGAGATGATTTCTTGTTTAGGTACAGTGTATTGACGGGCATCTGCTACGCCTTCGATACGACGG
This sequence comes from uncultured Veillonella sp., assembly GCA_963518085.1. Lineage (GTDB taxonomy): Bacteria > Bacillota > Negativicutes > Veillonellales > Veillonellaceae > F0422. The sequence continues at coordinate 691 of CAUQIB010000011.1, forward strand.
ATTGCGTCGGAATGACCTTGGGACACACCACGGCCCCAGAATGTGTAGGAATCACCTTGTGGTAAGATGCTTTCAGCGTATACACGTTGTAAAGAGAACATGCCAGGGTCCCAACCGCAAGAGATTAAAGCAGCAGTGCCAGCTTCTTGTGCTACTTTGCGTACGTTTTCAAAGTGCTCAGGAATACGAGCGTGTGTATCGAAACTATCGATGACATTGAAATGAGCTGCGATAGCTGGAGTTTGATCGATTAGGTCTGTGGCACTACCACCGCATAATACCATGACATCGATTTTGCCTTTGAAAGATTCAACTTCTTCCATAGTGTAGCTAGGCACGCCACTGACAGTTTGTAAACCAGAACGGCGAGAGAATACACCTACTAATTCCATATCTGGTTGTAATGCTACAGCCGCTTCTACACCGCGACCGAGGTTGCCGTATCCAACGATACCAATACGAATGTTGCTCATGTTAATTCCTTTCGTGAAAGTCTATGCTTTCATAATGATAAAAGTGTACGAACTGTAATGATCTTACAGTATATGTATGAAATGATGGAGGGAATTAATCTCCCTTGTATTTGTATCTATCATTATAGCTAAAAATTCCCATAGAGAAAAGGGGGATTTTAAAATTGTAGTGTTTTAATACGTTCTACGGCACGAAGTGTATTTTCACGACTACCAAAGGCAGTTAAGCGTAAATAACCTTCACCTTCCGGACCAAAACCAGAACCAGGAGTGCTTACAATGTGTACTTTTTCTAATAAGGTATCGAATAAGTCCCAGCTAGTCATGCCTTTTGGTGCTTGAATCCAAATGTATGGCGCATCTACACCACCAAATACAGTAAGACCAATGGCTTCTAAGCCTTCACGGATAATGCGAGCGTTTTCCATGTAGTAAGCAATGTGCTCTTTGATTTGGGCACGACCTTCTGGAGTGTAAACAGCAGCAGCGCCACGTTGGATGATGTATGGCACACCATTGAATTTTGTCGTTTGACGGCGATTCCACATAGGATTTAGAGGAACACGCTTGCCTTCTGCGTTTTTAGCAGTTACTTCATGAGGAACTACTGTGTAGGCGCAACGAGTACCAGTGAATCCAGCCGTTTTGGAGAAAGATCTGAATTCGATAGCTACTTCACGAGCGCCTTCGATTTCATAAATAGAACGAACTGTATCCGTAGAAGTGATGAAAGCTTCATAAGCAGAGTCGAACATCAAAATTGCTTCATTTTCTTTACACCATTGTACCCATTCTGCCAAGCGAGCACGGCTTAGTACTGTGCCGGTAGGATTGTTAGGGCAGCAAAGATATACGATATCTACTCGCTCTTTTGGAAATGCAGGAGAGAAGTTGTTCTCTGCATTCGTTGGTAGGTATACTACTTTTTCATAAATACCATCGATAGCTTTGCCAGTGCGACCGCCCATGACATTGGAATCTAGATATACCGGATATACAGGGTCAGTTATAGCAATGATGTTGTCTTCGGAGAAAATTTCTTGGATGTTACCTACATCAGATTTTGCTCCGTCAGACACGAAGATTTCATCCGGTTGGATTGTGATACCTAGGGGAGCGTAATCGCCTTCAGCGATAGCATTGCGCAAGAAATCGTAGCCTTGTTCAGGACCGTAGCCACGGAATGTGTCAGCAGATCTCATTTCATCTACTGCTGCGTGCATAGCTTCGATGACAGCCGGTACGAGAGGACGTGTCACATCACCAATGCCAAGGCGAATGATGTCTGCCTCAGGATGGCTTTCTTTGAAAGTTTCTACTTTACGAGCGATATTTGCGAATAAATAAGAACCTTGTAGGTTTTCATAATTTGGATTTACAGTAGCCATAGGAGCTCCTTATCTTAAAATATAATAATAGTAATCTATAGAGACGCAAAGGCCCTTCAAGAGAACCTTTAAATTGCATCTCTATATTCTATAGTATTTAAAAAGATATGTCAAAAGTAAAATGGGAGTATAGTGTATAATTTACCAGTAAATTTACTTATAGAGGATTTGGTTGGTATGATGTGTTTTTAACTTTTGCCATATCTAATCACCTACGCATGTTGTTATAAACATAAAAACGAGGCTGTTCGTAGAACGCCTCGTAATTTACATTATTTAGTTTGAGTTTGTGAAAGTTATAAGCTACCTTATATTGGACACGGGTAGTTCACTTCAGTGCTAGCAATACATGAATGGTATATAATGATTTTAAAATGACATGTTCAGTACATTGCGTTGCACTCTTCGTAAACGATACATATAGCATAAAGCTGCTGTTGAGGTGCTTGTTAATAGCCCAATCCATACGGAATAAGGCCCGAAGTCCGTAAATAAATAACATAGGTATGCTACAGGTACAGTGACGCCCCAATAAGTGCCTATGGTAATAATAGAAACACTAGTTACATCACGATAGGCCCTTAAGACGCCTTGTAGAGGTGTCCCTAGAGCATCGATAATAGTGAAGAATACAGCATAGGAAATGAAACTTTCAATGAGGGGAATCATATGCTCTTCTTTGGTGTATAGACTTGCTAAAAAATCGATGTGTGTAAAGGAATAGGTGCCAATGCAAAGAGCAATACAGATGGCTACGCCACGGGTAATCCACGTGTAAGTAATGGCGTTTTGATATTGTTTAGCCCCTAATTCATAGGCAATGACGATGGTAGAGGCCATACTTAAACTTAGTGGAAAAGAAAAGGTTAGTCCAAGAAAGCTGGAGGCAGCTTGGTGAGCCGCTATGATTTCAGTAGTGAATTTAGTCATAGCAATGCCAGCAGCGCTGAAAATACTGATTTCAGCAAAAATAGATAAACCGATCGGGATGCCTAAGGCTAATTGGTCTCGGATCAATATCCAGCTAGGCCCAGTAAAAGATGACCAAAACCGATAGTGCTTAAAGTTCTTGTGAAATGTAATTAATCCAAGGAAACATAGCATCATGTACCAATAGGCGATAGCCGTAGAAATGCCCGCGCCGAACCCGCCAAGAGCTGGAAAGGGACCATAACCTTGTATGAATAATACATTAAAAATAGATTGGAGGAATACACTACTACCAATGATATATAAAGAATAGCGCGTATTTCCGTGGGCATCGACGATATATCGAAACCCAGACATAATCATCATAGCTGGAAAGGCGACACACATGGCGTTCATATATTGGATGCAAATAGATTTTGCTGCTGGTTCTAATCCTAATAGATCTAATAAAGGAGATAAACCAAGTAGGGTGGCAAGGATAAGAATTGTTGCAAATACAAGCCCTAAATAGATGTTTTGCCACATAGTAGCAGCTATGGATTTTGTTTTCTTAGCTCCTAAGGCATGAGAAATAATTGGAGTTACTCCGAGTAAAATGCCAGATAGCCCAAAAAAAGTAGCTACCCATAAGTTATATCCTACTCCTATAGCCGCTAAATCTATAGTACTGTATTGCCCTGTTAATGTGACCGCTACAAAACTACCAGCGATGATAGAAAATTGTGTAGCAATAACGGGGGCAGCTACAAGTAGGAAATGTTTAATCATAGAAACTAAAGACATACTACCTCCCAAAACTGACTCACTTATTTTATACAATGGTGATAACATTTTATTTTATCACTATTTATATTACTTGTCTATATATAGTAGGGGGTATTGTCGCTTAAAAAGATGTGATGTATAATGATAACAATTCACTTATATCAATGGATATAAGGTGGGATGTTGCATGGAAAATATTAAAGTATATAATTTTTGCATATAATTATATTTTTAATGCAACTGTTATGGTGGAGACACCAGAAAGGAGTTATATGCTAGGAGCAATCATTGGTGATATGGCAGGCTCTATCTATGAGTTTGATAATATCAAAAGCCGAGATTTTGAGTTCTTATCAGAACAATGTGAGCCTACAGATGATTCAATTTTAACATGTGCTATTGCACGGGCTTTAATTGATGTCAAAGGAAGGGGGACACAGTTAGAAGGAGTGACTATGTTTCGCATGAAAGAATATTTTCTTGCCAATCCGTTGCCAATGGGTGGATTTGGAGCGAAGTTTTTTCAATGGGCTTTATCGGATGTAACTGAACCTTATGGTAGTTGGGGTAATGGAGCGGCCATGCGTATTAGCCCTGTAGCGTATATAGCGAATAGTGAAGTGGAAGTCAAATTGTTGAGCCAAATTATAACAGGTACGACCCACAATGATTCAGAAGGATTAAAAGGAGGAGAGGTGACGGCGTTAGCGGTGTTCAAAGCGCTTCATGGAGCTACGAAAGAAGAAATCCAGGAGATGGTGCAATCCTACTACCCAGGTGAGTACAGCGTGGAAGAACTGCACCAGACGTATACGTTTGAACCAAGTTGTCAGAAAACGGTGCCAGAAGGAATGCAGTGCCTCTTTGAAAGTGAAGATTATGAATCGGCTATCCGCAATGTGATGTACATCGGCGGTGACTGCGATACATTAGGTGCCATTGTTGGTGCGGTAGCAGGAGCCTATTACGGTATCCCAGAATGGATCCAAGAAAAAGCCTTATCCATGATGCCAGATTACATGGTGGAAGACTATGAAGATTTCAAAGTCATGTATATGGACAAAGAAAAAACCCTCTAAAGCTAGCGCTGGACACGCATATTGCCTTTGAGGGTATGATACAAGGGGCCGGAATCCCCTATGCAATTGTATTGTACCATGTGAAAGGCAATGACGATAGAGAGAAAATAAAAAAAAGAACCTGCCCGCTGGCAGGTTCTTTTTAGGATGATGATGTACGCCCATACAAAATCATGACAACTATATCAACACTTTGAGTGCTAATACCATAATGGTAAATTCACTTGGCCATGATAAGGCGATCATCAATATGTGACGTATCCCATACTACGCATATTGCAATAAAAAATCCTTTTTCTTGTATTTGGAGTATCAGAAAAAGGCCTTTGATTCTCCTCCCTATCTCTCGTAGGTCAAGTGGTGAATGATGAATAGGCAGTTCTCCTGACTCAGCTTCAACGCGCCTCCAGCCTTCCCAGTTTCCCAGTGACATAATTGGATTTGCTCTGCTTTACAGTGGCGGGACCGTGCCAGACTTTAACTGGCTTCTCTATTATGCTTTCGCACCTATTCCCGAATGTTTGATTGTATGTGTGTATTGTACTCTTTTGGTTTTTCAATGTCAAGAACAAGATGAATAGGTATGACTATTTTGTAATTGAATGGGTGTAATTGTGACTTTTATTACTAAATGTCATGGTTAGCCTTCTTTTTCATTCTGAAAGTTATAACAGTAGAGATAGATTCGCCGGTCCTTTTCTTGCTAAATAGATAGCATTAATTTATAATGAATGAAGATAATACAATATATTGTGTGACATAAAGGATGATAAGATGAAGTATACTAGTACGCGCAGTCATGAAACGGTGAGCGAAACCTTTGCGTTGCTCAATGGATTGGCAAGTGATGGCGGTCTTTACGTGCCAGAAACATTTCCAGAGAAATGCCTTTCCTATCAAGATCTAGCAGACAAAAGTTATGAAGTAATTGCACTGGTTGTGTTGAGTAAGTTATTTACGACTTTTACAGAAGCAGAATTAGAAACGATGATTCGCAGTGCTTACAATACGGTGAACTTTGATACACCAGATATGACGCCTATGCATTCTTTATTAGAGCGAGTGTCTGTGTTGGAGTTGTTCCACGGTCGCACCCAAGCTTTTAAAGATATGGCGTTGTCTTTATTCCCTTATTTGTTGGTGGCAGCGAAAGAAGTGGAACAAGAAACGAAAGAAGTTTTAATCCTGACAGCCACATCTGGTGATACTGGAAAAGCCGCTTTAGAAGGATTCAAAGATGTACCAGGAACGCACATTCAAGTGTTCTTCCCGACAGACGGCGTTAGCCCAATGCAACAAGAGCAAATGCAAAAGCAAGAAGGGGCGAACGTGAATGTAACGGCCATCGAAGGGAACTTTGATGATGCGCAACAATTCTTGAAACGTCTCTTTGTGGATACTGATGTGGCAAAGGAAGTGGCAGACAAAGGCGTGAAGTTCTCTTCTGCAAATTCCATCAATATCGGCCGACTAGCGCCACAAGTGGTGTACTATGTAGCAGCCTATGCTGAGTTGGTGAACACTGGGGCTATCCACGAAGATGAAGCGTTCAACGTGGTGGTGCCAACAGGTAACTTTGGCAATATTTTGGCAGCTTACTATGCAAAACGCATGGGTATTCCAGTGGGCAAATTGATTTGTGCATCCAATCAAAACAATGTACTGACAGATTTCTTCAGTACTGGTACGTATGATATGAATCGCCCATTCTACACGACCATATCCCCGTCCATGGACATTTTAGAAAGTTCTAATTTTGAACGTTTTATTTATTATGTGAGCGGTGAAAATGCAGAATTGACAGCGCAGCGCATGAAAGCGTTGAAAGCAGAAGGTAAATTCTCTGTAACAGCAGAAGAACTACAAGAGGTGCAAAAAGAATTTGCCGGCGCCTATGTAGATGATGACATGACAAAAGCTGTTATTGAACAAGTATACAATTCCTATGGATATGTAATGGACCCTCACACAGCGGTAGCCATGGGTGCATATATGAAAGAATTAGAAGCCCATCCAGAAGATGGTCATCGTCACACGGTGATTGCCTCCACTGCGCATCCGTTCAAATTCCCAACACCAATTTGTGAAGCGCTGGATATCAAAGTAGGGGCGACTCCTTATGAAAGCTTAGACAATATTTCCGCTGTGACCGGCGTGGGTTGTCCAAAACAATTGGCGGAGTTGCAACATAAACCATTGCGTTTCACTAAAGTAATTCCGAAAGAATTTATGAAAGAAGAAATTCTATCCTTTGTGGATACTTTCAGACAGTAGGTGACCTATGGTACAAGCATTTTTCTTTTCCCTCATGTCATCCTTTGCTTTCAGTATCATGAACTTATTTGTAAAACTCTTAGGCGATGGTATGCCAGCGGCAGAGGTGACATTTTTTAGAGGGTTGATAGGAACAATTGCCGTACTCATAGTGATGCGACAAAAAGGAATTTCCTTTTCCACAGAGCATCGAGGGTTATTAACCTTGCGAGGTATCTTTGGTGGATTAGGAAACTTGAGTAATTTTATTGCCTTGGTCTATATGTCCATGGCAGATGCGTCTATTTTATTTCAACTGTCGGGCATATTCGTGCTGATTTTCAGTAACATTGTATTGAAAGAAAAATTACCTAATGGATCCGCTAAATGGCTGGGGTTGATATTCTTAGCCGTTGTGTATATGATTCAACCTTGGAATTTATCGGGCTTGCATTGGTATTCTTTCATTGCTATTGCAGGAGCGGCCTTATCGGCGGCGGCCTATACAACGATTCGCACCATTAGCTTAAAAGGTGGTCACAGTTCTTATGAAATTATGTTTTATTTCTTAGTAACCACCATGTTAGTAGGTGGCATCGTGATGATACCAGAATTTGTGTGGCCTAATGCAACACAAGCGCTCTATTTGGGATGTATTGGAGCCATTTCTGTAGTGGCTCAGTTCTTCCTAACCGGTGCCTTTGTGGCAACGAATGCAGTGGTGGCACAATTTATGCAATATGTAGGGGTATTCTTTAACTCCTTCTGGGGATTTATCGTCTTCGGAGAAAACCTAGCTTTGGCGACGGTCATCGCAGGTATTATTATGTTTAGTTCATCAGTGATGTTGGCTCGTTTGAAAGAAGAACAAGCTCACACACGGTAGTCAATCGAGAAAGAGGTATGACGATGAGTGAAAAATTATATCAATTTGGTCTAGTCGGTTTGGCTGTTATGGGACAAAACTTGGCCCGCAACATTGCCCGTCATGGATTCAGCATTGCTGTGTACAACCGTACACCACAAAAAACAGACGAGTTTGTAGCCAACTATAGCCACGAAGGGACTATTGGCGGTGCTCATACACCTGAAGAATTTGTAGCGATGTTAGAGAAACCTCGTAAAATCATGTTCTTGGTGAAAGCAGGTCAACCTGTAGACGACATGATCGAAGCGTTCTTGCCATATTTAGACCAAGGCGATACATTAATCGACGGTGGTAACTCCCATTATCCAGATACAATCCGTCGTACAAAATACTTAGAGTCTAAGGGATTCCGTTTCCTAGGGGTAGGCGTATCTGGCGGTGAAGAAGGTGCTTTGAATGGACCAAGCTTGATGCCAGGCGGTAACGAAGCGTCTTACAACGAATTGGCACCAATCTTCACATCCATTGCAGCCCAAGTGGCAGACGGTCCTTGCTGCACATATGTAGGCGATGACGGTGCTGGCCATTATGTAAAAATGGTGCACAACGGTATCGAATACGGCGACATGCAATTAATTTCCGAAGCCTACTTCATGATGAAAGAATTACTTCGTATGAGTGATGATGAAATCGGCGATGTATTTGCAAAATGGAACACAGGATTATTAGATTCTTACCTAATCGAAATCACTGCTAAAATTATGAAAGTGAAAGATACAGATGGAACTCCATTAGTAGAAAAAATCTTGGATAAAGCAGGTCAAAAAGGTACTGGTAAGTGGACTAGCCAAGAAGGCTTAGACCTTGGTGTGCCAATTCCAACTATTGCTGAAGCGGTATTTGCTCGTGCTATGTCTGCGTACAAATCGGAACGTGTGTTGGCAGAACCAGTATTAGCAGGTCCTACAGAAGTATTTGCAGGCGATAAAGAAGCTTTGATTGATGCGATTCATTCTGCATTATATGCATCCAAAATTTGTTCCTATGCACAAGGTTTTGCATTGATTAAAGCAGCAGCAAAAGAATATAATTGGAACATCAACTTCGGTGATATGGCATTATTGTGGCGTGGCGGTTGCATTATTCGTGCAGCATTCTTAGAAGATATTAAAAAAGCGTTCACTCATAATCCAGATTTGAACAACTTGATGTTGGATCCATTCTTCGCAGAAGCATTGCAAACACACCAAGCAAAATGGCGTGAAGCGATCATTGCTGCGAAACGTTATGGTATCCCAACACCTGCGTTCAGTGCATCCTTAGATTACTTCGATTCCTATCGCCGTGGCGTATTACCAGCGAACCTAATCCAAGGACAACGCGACTTCTTTGGCGCTCATACTTACGAACGTACAGACAAAGAAGGTACATTCCATACAGAGTGGGCGGAAGCGTAAATATTATATTACATCTTTTTCCTGAAAATGCTAACGTATAGCTAGATTTTGTGAAATGAACATATAGCAAACATCCCTAGGTGGCGGCCTAGGGATGTTGACTTTTACAGTACAATGATTTACTATATACATAAGAAGAGCAATTGATGTCTAACAGCGTCAAGCTCATCTCGGAATCTAAGATGAGGCCTAACGTGCAGAGTACTACGAATACTCTACATATACGTTAGGCCTTACCACTTATATATTACTTGATCAATGCAATGATCATGACAATACATGTAATTAAAAGTGACTACTTCTTACAGCTAACTGTGAGGGGTAGTCGTTTTTATGTATACACTCCTATATCTTGCGACCAACTTTCCTTGAATGATATAATTTACTTAATAAACATGATATATAAGTATATACAAGGGAGGTACTCTTATGAGCAATGTAACGTTAACGTATTATGGTCATGCTACGTTTGCTTTGAGCAATGGTGAGGTCACATTGGTGTGTGATCCGTTCTTTACAGGTAATACTTGGGATGTGGCGAAGGCAGAGGACATACAATGCCAATATATTTTTGTGTCCCATGGTCATGATGATCATTATGGTGATACAGATTTGATTGCTAAGAATAATGATGCCCTTGTTATTTCTACGGCAGAGGTGGCAGGTAAAGCAGCGTCTGCTGGTGCACGTACTCATGCGATGCACTTAGGTGGAAAGTTTAATTTCCCATTTGGTTCCATTCGGTTAACACCAGCGTTCCATGGTTCTGGTGTGCCAGGTGGACATGCAGCAGGTGTGGTAATTGAATTCTTTGGTAAACGCGTATACTTTGCAGGGGATACTGCTTTGTTCAGCGATATGAAATTAATCAGCCGTCACGGTGAAATAGATTATGCATTACTACCAATTGGTGATAACTACACCATGGGTGTAGAAGATGCAGTGACAGCAGCATCGTGGATTCAGGCCAATACAACTATTCCAATTCATTACAAAACATGGCCTGTCATCGATAAAGAGCCGGCTACCTTTGTGACGTTGTTAGAAGCAAAATATAAACAAGCTGGACTTGTGGTAGACCCAGGACAAACTATAGAATTGTAATTACATATCACTAAGCTTATATTCATTTAGATGCGATAAAAGATCTTTACATGAAGATGTATAATAGAAAGGAACTGTTCCTGAATCACATGGGGACAGTTCTTTTCTATATCTTAGACCTTTCATAATACAGATTACTGACGTCCCGCCCTTCTCTATGGTATAATAATCTTCACATGGAGGTATCTATGAAATTAACACATTTTGATGAAGGCGGTAATGCGCATATGGTGGATGTGTCCCAAAAAGATCACACAGAGCGCGTAGCTATAGCAGAAGGGTTTATTACGCTCAGTGAGGAAGCTTTCAGTATTGTGGCGTCTGGGAATGTCAAAAAAGGTGATGTTCTGGCAGTGGCACAATTGGCAGCGATCATGGGGGCGAAACAAACGTCCAACCTTATTCCCTTGTGCCATCCATTGGCATTGACGAAGGTGAGCGTAGATTGTTCTTTAGTAAAAGAAAAACGTGCCGTATGCATTCGTAGCACAGTGAAGACTACGGGTCCTACAGGGGTAGAAATGGAAGCCTTAACAGCGGTTCAAATTGGATTGTTAACCGTCTACGATATGGTGAAAGCCGTCGATAAAAGTATGACCATTGGTCCTGTGTATCTTGTGGAAAAACAAGGTGGTAAAAGCGGACATTTTAAGAGATAAGATAGTAGGTGAATCATGGAAATTGTATTGGTAGAACCGGAAATTCCTGGTAATACGGGCAATATTGCACGCCTCTGTGCAGCAAATCATATGACACTACATTTGGTGGAACCATTGGGATTTTCCATTGAAGATAAATATTTAAAACGAGCAGGCCTTGATTATTGGCATCTAGTAGATGTAAAAATACATAAGTCCTTGGATGAAGTGTATGAACAATACAAAGACCGGCGCTTTTGGTATGCTACGACAAAGGCAGCTCATACCCATGCAGAAGTACAATATGAAATTGGAGATATGTTAGTATTTGGTAAAGAGACAAAAGGGTTGCCAGAAGAAATTATTGCGGCTAATCCAGATACGTGCATTCGCATTCCGATGATTGATGAAGCGCGATCTTTGAATTTATCGAATGCAGTGGCAATCATTGCCTATGAAGCTATGCGCCAACTGGATTTCCCAGATTTGCAGGCAGTTGGACCAGGAGTATCTATCGAGGTGTAAGCTCTTGATAGTAGGTGTTGGTCTATAGTAAATGGTAAATATAGTAAGTTTAATCATACGGTATAGCCTATATACAGTGAAATATCATAGACTTTCACAGAATGACCAAAGAATTAGATAATATAGACTGTATAGCATACACAATATATGTAAAGTATATAAAAATGAAATCCTAATAGGATGGAGGAGGAATTATGAATTACGATTTAGCCTATGAATTACAAAAAGCAATGCGCGACAGCGAAGAACATAAAGAAATGATGGCAGCCCAAGAAGCGATTAAAGATGACCAAGCAGCAAAAGGCATGGTAGAAGAATTTATGTCTTTGCAAATGCAATTGGAATACGCAAAAATTGCAGACGCTCCTGAAGCGGAAGATTTGTTGAAAAAATTAGAAGGTTTATTACCAATGGTGCAAGCTAATTCTGGTGCGAATGCGTACTTAACAGCGCATGCACGTTGGACACAAGTAGCGAACGATATTTATCGCATCATCAGCGTACCAATCACTGAAGGTATGAAAATTTTAGAAAAGGCACAGTAATATGAACGCTGTATGGGAAGCATTGCAACAGGTGGTTCCATCAGATCGCATCCAAAAAAATGCCCTGTTGGCGCCGTATACGACCTTTCAAATAGGAGGGCCAGCAGATCTGCTTGTATTACCTCATTCGGTACAAGAATTGCAAGATTGTATGCATGTCCTGCATGCTCATGGTGAAGAACCTTTCGTACTCGGTTTAGGCTCCAATGTGCTCATCCAAGATGGTGGCATGCGTGGTGTTGTACTTTGCTTGAAAGAATTGCAAGAGGAACAATATCGCGAGGGCAGAACGATTACTATGAGTGCTGGGTATACTTTGAAAGAAGTATCTGAATATGCTCAACGTGAAAGCTTAAGTGGCTTAGAATTTACTATTGGTATTCCCGGTAGTTTAGGCGGGGCTGTATTCATGAATGCTGGCGCCTATGATGGAGAAATGGATCAAGTGGTAACTGGTGTGGATGCGGTAGACATGCAGGGGCACTTACATCACTATGGCCGAGAAGAGTTGCAGTTTGCTTATCGTCATAGTCGCTTTCACGAGAAACATGAAATTATAGTCCGCGTGACTATGGAATTACAGGAAGGAAATCCTACTGACATACAAAATCGAATGGACGAATTGACAGAAAAGCGAGAATCCAAACAACCATTGGAACATGCTAGCGCAGGGTCTACGTTCAAGCGCCCACCGGGGTATTATGCGGGGACATTAATCGACCAAACGGGATTAAAAGGCTTATCTGTAGGACCCGCAGAGGTCTCTGTGAAACATGCGGGTTTCGTAATCAATCGTGGAGGCGCTACTGCTAATGATGTACTAGGTGTGATTCATGAAGTACAAAAGCGGATTCATGCAGTCCACGGAGTGCAGTTGGAACCAGAAGTTCGTATTCTAGGGGAAGCCCAAGAGCGAACTGGTTCCGTAGTGACTATTGTACGAGCCCAAGAAACAGATATTCCAGCATTGTCCAAGTTATGCGCAGACACATTTAGAGAGACTTTCAGCCATGATAATACAGAAGAGGAATTACAAGCCTTCTTTGATGACACATATAATCATAATGTATTGAAAAGCGAGTTAGATCACAGTGAGAGTGAAACATACTTAGCCTATGTGGATGATGAGCTAGCAGGATATTTGAAAGTGAACTGGGGCGACGCACAAACGGAGCGTGAACTAGAGAATGCCTTTGAAGTACAACGCTTATATGTGCTGAAAGAGTATCATGGCCAAGGTGTAGGAAAAGCCTTGTTTGAAAAAGCCTTACGTATTGCTGAGTCCGGTGAGTTTGATTGGGCCTGGTTAGGCGTTTGGGAGAAAAATTACAAAGCCCAACATTTTTATAAACACTATGGGTTTGAAAAGTTTGGAGAGCATCAATTTATTGTGACTCCAAAGAAGGCAGATATCGATTGGTTGTTGAAGAAATCTTTAGGATAAACCTTGACATATTTGCTGTGTTTTGAGTATAATATTTCGGTAAGCAATTTGTACGGACTTCCACTAGCCCCGGAAGGTGGCAATTGCTTCTGTTAATACATTCTTGTTATTAGGAGGAAAGCAGCATGAAAACTACATTTATGGCCAATGCGAACAATATTGAACGCAAATGGTATGTTGTTGACGCTGAAGGTAAAACTTTAGGACGTCTTGCTGCCGAAGTTGCTAAAGTTCTTCGGGGCAAACATAAACCAACTTTTACACCACATGCAGACACTGGTGACCACGTTATCGTTGTGAACGCAGAAAAAGTTCGTGTAACAGGTAAAAAATTATTACAAAAAGAATATTTCCGTCATTCTGGTTATCCAGGCGGATCCCGTTTCACTACACTTGCTATGATGTTGGAAAAACATCCTGAGCGCGTAATCGAAATGGCAGTTAAAGGTATGCTTCCAAAAAACAAATTGGGTGCACAACAATACCGTAAATTGAATGTATACGCTGGCGCAGAGCATCCACATGCTGCTCAAAAACCAGAAGTTTTGGAATTAGATATCCGTTAATACCGGGAGGAGGAACATATAATGGCAGTAGCACAATACTACGGCACTGGTCGTAGAAAATCTTCCGTTGCTAGAGTTCGTCTGGTACCGGGTACAGGTAAAATCACTGTAAACAAACGCGAATTAAATGAATATTTCGGTCGTCAAACTCTTGAGTTGATTGTTAAACAACCATTGGTATTAACAAACACTTTAGAACAATACGACGTTGTGGCAACTGTAGCTGGTGGCGGCCCATCCGGTCAAGCTGGTGCAATTCGTCACGGTGTGTCCCGTGCATTATTAGAAGTTGATGGCGGACTTCGTCAAGGTCTTAAAAAGGCTGGCTTCTTGACTCGTGACCCACGTATGAAAGAACGTAAAAAATACGGTCTTAAAAAAGCTCGTAAAGCATCTCAATTCTCCAAACGTTAATTTTGGCGATTACAGAAGGGGCTGTAACAAAATAGCTCCAAATAAAATAGAGGAAAGTTGATAAAAAAGTATCAACTTTCCTCTATTTTTTACATTTTTATAAACAAAAGGATCCCGAAGGACCCTTTTCATTGGTATAATGTAGTTATGGACAAACCTAATACCAATGCATATCATTATAGAACCATTTTTTATTTATTTGCAAGTACCTTACCCATATTTGTAATTACAGCATTTACTTTCTGTTTTATTTCAGCTGTTACATGTGTGTAAATAGCAAGTGTAGCACGTGGCTCATTGTGGCCGATACGTCCCATAGTTGCTTTTAACGGAACCTTAGATTCAGCAAGAATAGATATATGAGTATGTCTAAAGGTATGAGTGCTTACTGGTTTAGGAAACACAAGTTTTTTATAGTACGGTTTACATAATGTAGATCATATGGCAAGCCATCATCCGTAACAAAGATATAACCGAGGTTAGCAAATTTATATTTAGTAATACCAGTTTTGGTGTTTACAGTTTCACATCACATTAAAAATATCTCCTAGGCTAAAAATGGTATAAAAAATAAGCCTTAGAGGTATGGTATAATATAAATATGCGGTGTCTCTAAGGTATCAAGCCTCTATCTAGTAGTAGCTAGATAGGGGCATTTTTATTTTGTCTAATTTTTTTATGTATATTGGACTATAAAAAAATATAGTCCAATATAATGGGATATATTGGACTATAAAAAAATATAGTCTAGAAAATATTAAAATATTAGACTTAACTATCTATAATACTCAATAGTTTTGGACAAATAAATGTCCTGTTTTTTGCTTTATCTGAACTTATCAAAATATTCTGATCTACCATTTTATTTAGAAGTGTAAATACAGTCTGTTTACTAGCATTGATTTCTTCGATAAGTTGTTTACTTGTAAATATAGGATGCTGAAAAATAAAGTCTAAAATCGGAATGAAGTAATATGATTTTATAGAATCACCTAAAGATTTAAACTGTTCATATAAAGATAAAATATTTAAAGCTTTCTTGGTATTGTTATGAGATTCAGCAATTATGCCACTTAGGAAAAAATCAATCCAAGATACCCAATTGTTATTTTTAGAAATATTGGCTAAATTATGAATATACTCATCACGATTACGTTCAAAATAAGAGCTCATGTAGAATATGGGAGATGGAATAACTCCACGATAATAAAAGAATAGAGGAATTAGCAATCTGCCTATACGTCCATTACCATCTTCAAATGGATGAATCATTTCAAATTGTGCATGAATAATAGCTGCTTGAATTAATGGATTTATCTCATCATGGTGGAAATACATTTCTAGATTAGACATATAAGAATCTGTTAGTTGTGGAGAAACAGGTGTATAAGAAATAAAATCATATCCACCAATATAGTTTTGTAGTTTTTTAAAAGCACCAGGATGTTTTGTAGACCCACGAACATTATCTAGGAGAATGGAATGCATTTTTTTAATGATTTTTATTGTTAGTGGTTCTTTACTATTAGGATTTGTTAATTGGGTATATGGTGAGATAGTATCTAATGCATATTTTAATGCAGAACGATAATTTAGAATTTCTTTTAACTCATCATCCTGAATATCAGTTTGGTTACCAGCTTCATGATTAAGAATATCTTCAAGCGTTGCATGAGTACCTTCTAATTTAGAAGATAGCACGGCCTCTTGTGTAGTGATAGGTGATAAAAGCAAAATGGGATTTGGCGTATTAACTAAAAAGCCTTTATATTCACCTAATGCCATATTCGCCTCGGAAGATAGTTTAATTAATTCAGGAGTGAGTAAATTAAAAGTATCAAAAGGTAAACGTTCAGGCTCATATGGTGGAGGTGCAGATCTACGC
Source organism: uncultured Veillonella sp. (assembly GCA_963518085.1). Classification (GTDB taxonomy): domain Bacteria; phylum Bacillota; class Negativicutes; order Veillonellales; family Veillonellaceae; genus F0422. Next base: position 17,025 of record CAUQIB010000011.1, read on the forward strand.
AATTCTACAAGCCTTTCATCCGTAATATTAGACATAAAATATAACTCCTATAAAATAAGTAACATAATATAATTGTTAAGTTTTACAGTACATGATGATAAAAATCAATAGTTTCTAACATATCATCTGTAAGGTCTTTCTGTCTTACTATATGTTCAATGAGGTTAACATGTTGGTCAACATGGAAATCCTTATTGATGATATGTAATAATTCATGAGTAACTTCTTTTCTCATATACTCAATAGACATATTCTTACGGATATAAATATTGTGAATACCTTCATCTTCTCTAGTAGATGAAATAGCTTTCACATTAGGAATATCACATTCAATTATATTTACAATCACACTAACACCCCCTAATAGTATTATTTATTATGTTTTAATTTTAAAAGTTCAATATATTCAACAGCTTTCTCCATATCTTCTTTGGAAATGCCACGTGATGCAGAGAATAATAAACGTGCAGAAGGACGAGTGCGGAGGCATTCAGCGTATTCAGCAGTTTCAGAATCTAGATAGTAACCTTGAGGAGTATCATCTTTATCCCAACCAATTAACCATTCTGGCTTTACTTCTAAGATAGAAGCTAATCTATTAATAAAATCAATAGAAACACTAGCAATTTTACCAGATTCATATCTTTGCATATTACTTTCGCTAATACCTAATCTTGCTCCTAGGTCAGCTAATGTTATGCCTTTTTGTTTTCTAATGAATTTAATTCGTGCTCCTATTTCTTTATTTATTGTATTTCTTTCATCGATACTCATAATATGCCTCCAAACAAGAATCGTCCTTACAAACATATATTACAATAAACTTGAATGAAATTCAAGAAAAAATATAAACTTTTATAAAATCTTGCATAGGGCGGTTGGCAGGCTTTACTAATAGGATTATTATGCAATCAGAAACTCGCATAAAGTGCAAGAAAAGTGAGGCGAAAAACTGAAAGGATTGTTGGTAGAGCACAAGAAAACATATGTGGATTTGGTAGAATTATTAGGCGCTTCTATTACAACTATTAACAGTAAAATAAATGGGAAAACACAGTTTGATATAGTAGAGGTTACAATGATTAGTGATTGGCTTGGATTAGGCTGCTCTAGTAGAGTAGATATTTTTTGCACAATAACTTGCACAATATACAAGTTATAAGCGAGAAGAGGTGAAATCAAATGAAAGAAATTAAAGAAAAACTACACCAAGTAATTTTAAAAAGATTAGATATGGCAATGAATGAAACAAGTTATACAGATTCATATATTGTTCCATACATTGAACTGTATGAATGCTTAGAAGAAAAGAGTGTTCCACACAACAAGTAGAACACTATAAATAGTTAATTAAGAAAGGGGATATAAAATGGATACCACAGATTTGGCATTAATTATTTCAGCAACGGTATTAGAAATAGCTATAGCTAAGATAATTCTAAAGTAGTAAATAGCTGGCACTATTTAAATATAGAAATTATAACGGCTATAAATGAAAAGAGTAAAGCTGCATTGGCGCGATATTCAGATTTTCTATCTATCTTATGTTGTTCTAACACTGCTTCATAATATGATCTTCCGCTTGGAGTTATTTCATAAGTGTTATTAGAAGGAATACCTTCTGAATCATTATGAGAACCATCGGTGTTGGTAATGAAGTTTAGTTGTAATAAGTAAGATAATTCGAGCGCCATGTTACCGGCTGATAGACCAGTAATATCTCTTAATTGTTATGGAGACAAATTTCGCTGATAGATCTGTTCTAATTAAGAAAAACTTTTTTTATCTAAAAGATATAAGTCCATATACTGACCTCCTTATGAGGTGAGTATAGCATGAGTGATAAAAATTGAAAGCGGTGAAATAAATTGAAAACTCCATTACAAATACATATGGAAAATAAGTCAGAAGAAGGAGTGGGAATTTTTAGTATTTGCAATTGTGTATTTTTTTAAATATTGGCAATTAACAAAATGGAATTTATGGTTAATTGTATAATGAAATTGAACAATTGAATATAAAAAATCCATAGTGATTTCGTGGTATGATTATAGTGCTAAATTACAAGATATCACGAGGTAATCACTATGGATATTATTAATCATAACACAGAAATACGTACAAATAAACATCTTTCATTAAAAGAGCGATTTTACATCGAAAGACATCTGCGACTTCGAGCGTCAATATCTTCTATTGCTACTTATCTACAACGGTCTAGCTCGATTATTTATTATGAAATAAAACATGGTACTGTTGATCAGATAAAGAAAGATAAACTAGTCGTCCTCTACTTTGCCGAAACCGGACAACTAGTATACGAAAAAAGTAGAACAGGGTCATTTTCTCGCCTGAAAACTAATAATGCTAGTGCGTTTCTAAAATGGGTAAAACATAAGATTCAAGGTTCTTCTAAATGGTCTATTGATGCATGTGTAGGTATAGCACAAAAAGAGAAACTATTTACATTAGATATGATGACATGTATAAAAACCTTGTATAAACATGTACATGAAGGGATTTTTCTACCTGTCTTCGACTTTCCCTGCATCGTCAAAAGAAGACGAACCAGGCAGATCCAGTGTACTCGTAAACGTAATCTAGGCTTAAGCATTGATGATCGTAGCCCATTAGTAGATGAACGTACAGAAATTTGATCACTGGGAAGTGTATACAATTCGTGGCAAAAAGGAAAGCATAAACCAGTACTAATGACACTAGCAGAAAGAAAGACACGGTTTAACATTCAACTGCTAGCAGATAGTACTTTTACTAATAATGTAACAAAGACTATTGCTAGATGGTTAGATACTATGATAATGGGTTCAGTAAAAAGCATTACCGCAGACAATGATAGTGAATTCACTAATCTCACAGAGGGTTGTAGATTAGTTTATCCAGTATACTTTGCTCATCCTAATTTGCCTTGGCAAAGGGGGACAAATGAACACCACACGGTTTGTTAAGACGATTTATATCAAAAGGTAAAACGCTAAGTAATCTTTCCATGGAAACACTTAAGATTGCGCATGACTAGATAAATCAATTACCAAGAAAGCTCCTCGGATACAAAACACCAGAAGAATTGTTCATAGAGGAAATATCTAAGTTATTATGCTGACTCTCCTTTAACTCTACTATGAGATGTTAAATCATTTGTACCAAAGTGTTCAATTTCGAATTCTTATCCAATACTTTAAATCCTTTTCTAAGAACGCTAGAGAGCAGGTTAAATACATTGTCATGGATATGTCTCCACTATTTAAGTTAGTGGTGCAAACTATGTTCCCTCACGCACATATTGTGGCAGATCGTTACCATGTGTGTCGCTTGGTAGATTGGGCTCTCGAACGTGTGCGTAAACGTGAGCAGAAACAATTAGTAGCACACTCTAGAATGCTAAAATATAACCGAAGGATCCTTATGAAGAACCCCGAGAAATTAACTGAAAGTGAGCAAGTAAAGCTGCTAGAGATATTGCGTATATCTGAGGATCTACGACAAGCATATGGGCTTAGACTAGCCTTTAGAAAGATATTTAAGATATACAGTATACCTAACATAGAAAGGTATATACAATTATGGTTAAAAGCGGTAGAAAACAGCCAACTACCAGAGTTTAGTAATTTTAAAGTTTCTTTTATTAGTTGGTTCCCTCAAATTGTTAATGCCTTTGTATTACCATATTCCAATGGGTTTACAGAAGGATGTAATAATAACATTAAAGTGTTAAAGAGAATAAGTTATGGGTTGCGCCATTTTGAACGTTTCAGAGTTCGTATACTTTTATTGAGCAAAAAGAATAGCACTAGCTATTTAAATAGCTAGTGCTAAGAGCTTTTTATATGAGTAGCCCCCACATTTGACAAAGAGCCGAAATTTATATATTTGATGAGATTCTAAGAATTACGGAACCGGTTGGATTTATTGTGATTAGCTTGATTGAAAATATATGGTTAGAGGGGATGCCATAATAAAAAATAATAACTCATATGATAGTAAATCTATTGTAGATAGTACTTTGTTATAAGGAAAAATAATGGAAAATACTTAATTTTTAATAATGATACTTATTGAAAACACTTAAACTTTCATGTATAATAATGATAATGATAATGAAAGAAATATCCATCCAAGAGGTGCGTATGAAACTAGATAAACGAAATGGCAAACGTTGGAAAATTGCCGAACACCAAGAAGAAGTAGAATCTCAATTGACCTCTGGATTAGCAGTGCATCCTATTGTTTCTCACTTACTGGCAAACCGTGGGATTACCACTGTAGAAGAAGGTCGAACATTCTTATATAGTACAATGGATGATTTATTAGATCCTTTTATGTTAAAAGGTATGGCACAGGCTGTAGAAGAAATCGAAAGAGTCTTAGCCATGAATGGGTCCATTGTGATTTACGGAGATTATGATGTGGATGGTATTACTGCTACATCACTAATGTACCGATTTTTTTCGCGCTTAGGAGCAAATGTAACCTATTATATTCCAGAACGACAAAGTGAAGGCTATGGACTTAACCTAGAAGCTTTGGAATATTTGATTGCTCAAAAAACAGATTTGATTGTTTCTGTAGATTGCGGTATTAGTTCCTATGATATTGTAGAATCTGTAAGGGACCGAGTGTCTATGATTATCACAGACCACCATACGGCACCACCAAAGATACCAAGGGCTACAGCAGTAGTTAATCATAAACAGCCAGATTGCCCATATACAGATAAAAATTTGTCCGGTGTAGGTGTAGCATTTAAGGTGTGTCAAGCCTTGTGGAAACGTCGTACTGGAGAAGAATATCGTGAAGACTTAGATATTGTAGCCTTGGGAACTGTGGCAGATGTAGTCCCTTTAGTAGGGGAAAATCGGATTATTGTTCGTGAAGGTTTGCGTAAAATGACGGAGTCACCTAATGTAGGAATTCAAGCCTTAGTGCAAGTGGCTGGCTTAGAAGGCAAGGTGTTATCAGCAGGTCATATTGGATTCACCTTAGCGCCACGATTAAATGCAGCAGGCCGGGTGACACATGCGACTCGTGCTGTAGAATTGTTGATTACTACTGACCCCGCTGAGGCTATGGAAATTGCGGAAGAGTTACAAGAAACAAATATGGAGCGACAACAGATTGAACGAGCTATTTTTGAAGAAGCGTATCAATCAGTATTGGTACAGGGAAAGTTGGCAGACCAATGCATCGTGGTGGCTGGTGAAGGCTGGCACCCTGGAGTGATCGGTATCGTTGCGTCCCGTTTGGTAGAAGCTTTTTATAAACCGACCATGGTGATTAGCATTAACGATGGGATTGGTAAGGGCTCTTGCCGTAGTATTGATCACTGTAATATGTATGACATGTTGACCTATGCAGGAGATACGTTAATTCAATTTGGCGGTCATGCACAGGCGGCAGGATTTAGTGTGCAAGAGGAAAATATTAATGCTTTGCGAGAAAAAGCAAGTGAATTTTGCCGTAACCAATTGACAGAAGAAGATTATATTCCTATTGTCACTATTGATGGTGCGGTAAATAGTGATGATATTAGCATTGATCTTATCGATGAAATTGCGACCTTAGAACCTTATGGGATGGGAAATAGTACGCCTGTTTTTGCGCTTCCTAAGATTCGAGTGCAGAACTTATACCCTATGGGCTTTCAAAAAAATCATTGCAAGATTATCTTGCAAGGCCAACAAGGTCCTATTGATGCAGTGGCTTGGCAAGGGGAACATTATATGCAAGAAATTTTTGCAGATGACCCCGTAAAAGTAGCCTTTTCTTTGCAGAAAAATGAGTGGCAAGGTGTGGTGACACCACAGCTGATTGTGCAGGATTTGGCACCACTTTCACCGCAACGAGAACGATTAGAAGTAGATAGTTTACGTCAACTGTATACGGTTGTGAAACAAATATTCCGGTCTTCAACGGCACCAAAATATATTGTAGAACGGGAAACTTTGGAGAGCAAGCCAGAAGAAATGACTCCACGAGAAGCGATTCTTGCTCTAGAAGTGTTTAAGGAATTAGGCATTTTGAAAGAAGAGGTATTAGAAGATGGACGTCATGTGTATCGTTGGATGAATGTACAACAAAAATTGGAACTTCACACGTCATTGACGTTTATGACATATAGTCAGGAGGGAGTGTAATGGTAAATACTATAAGTACCCCTCAGGAACATATATTTAATAAAGAACGAGAATATGAACAATTTATGGATCGTGTTCGATCCTATTTACCAGAAGAAGATTGGCCAGTGATAGAACGAGCCTTTGCTTTAGCTGATAAAGCTCATGCACCGCAAAAACGGGCTTCTGGAGAACCGTATATCTTGCATCCTTTAGGGGTTGCCACCATTTTGAGCGAACTACAGATTGACCGGTCAACCTTAGTATCTGCCTTATTACATGATGTAGTGGAAGATACGGAGATTAGCTTAGAAGAAATTGAAGAACAATTTGGTCCAGAAGTAGCGTTCTTAGTAGATGGTGTTACAAAACTAAATCAATTTCAGTATCAAACAAAAGAAGAGCAACAAATTGAAAATTATCGGAAGATGATTTTAGCTATGGCAAAAGATGTGCGTGTAGTGGTCATCAAGTTAGGGGATCGTTTACACAATATGCGTACCTTAAAACATATGCGACCTGATAAACAGCAGCGTATAGCCCAAGAAACATTAGAAATTTTTGCACCATTGGCACATCGCTTAGGGATTTTTAATATTAAATGGGAACTAGAAGATTTATCGTTCCGCTATTTAGAACCAGAAAAATATTATGACCTAGTGCAACAGATGAGTGAAAAACGACAAGCACGCGAAGATATCGTAAATGATACTATGAATACTTTAAAAGATGCCTTGGAGCATGCCAACATTACGGCAGATGTGAAGGGACGGCCAAAGCATTTTTATAGTATTTATAAGAAGATGAAAAAAGATAATCGTGATTTATCTCAGATTTACGATTTATATGCAGTGCGTGTCATTGTAGATTCGATTCCAGATTGCTATGCTGTGCTAGGTACAGTACATAGCCTGTGGAAACCATTGCCTTATCGCTTTAAAGATTATATTGCTATGCCGAAATCGAATATGTATCAATCCTTACATACTACCGTAATCGGCACGAAAGGTCAGCCTGTAGAAATTCAAATTCGTACTTGGGATATGCATCGTGTATCTGAGTATGGTGTAGCTGCCCATTGGCGTTATAAAGAAGGTAATAAAGGAAAAGCAGAAGCTGATTTTGATGCAAAGGTAGGCTGGATTCGTCGAGTCCTAGAATGGCAAGATGGAAGCGATCCAAAAGAACTCTTAAATGCTTTAAAATTAGATGTCTTTACAGGAGAAGTCTTCGTTTTTACGCCCAAAGGCGATGTTATGAAATTGCCGAAAGGAACGGTGCCACTTGATTTTGCCTACCGTGTTCATACTGATGTGGGGAATAAATGTGTAGGGGCAAAGATTAATGGTAAAATTGTTCCTTTAGATTATGAATTGCAAAATGGGGACATCGTTGAAATTGTCACTTCTAAAAATGGGAAACCGCGGCTAGACTGGTTAAATATCGTCGGATCTACGGAAAGTAAGACCAAGATTAGAAACTGGTTTAAGCGAGAAAATAAAGAAGAAAATATCGTCAAAGGTCGTGAGCTATTAGAAAAAGAAGCAAAACGATTGGGATATGATTGGAAGGACTTGACGAAAAGTGGTCGCCTAGAAAAGATTGGAAAATCATTGAATGCTGGCGGAGAAGCTGAGCTATATTCTGCTGTCGGATTTGGTGGACTTTCAGTGAATACGGTACTTCTCAGATTGGTGGATATCCATAAGCAAGAAGTAGCTAAAGAAGAACAGCGAAAAGATACGATGGCTGTTATTGACCGTCTTAAAGTACATCAAGGGAAATCCAAGAAAAGCAGTAGTGGTGTCCTTGTAAAAGGTGAATCTGGTGTCATGGTCCGTATGGCTCGTTGTTGTAACCCTGTACCAGGGGACGATATTATTGGCTATATTACAAGAGGTCGTGGAGTTTCTGTGCACCGTGCAGATTGCACCAATATCGGTCATACTCCAGACGACCTGAATCGTATGATTGAGGTGGATTGGGAAGGAGCTACACAGGATCAATTCCAAGTGAGTGTCTCTGTTCATGCCTACGATCGTAGTGGTTTGTTAATGGAAGTAATGGCAGCCTTATCAGAAATGAAGATTAATATTTCTAATATTAATGCAAAAACAGATGAAACAAAAAATGTTACAATCCATTTAATGTTAGATATTAAGGATTTGTCACAGCTTGACTTTGTTATGACTAAATTGAGACGAGTGAAAGATGTATATTCAGTGCATCGAGGAGGAAAATCATGAGAGCCGTTGTGCAACGTGTGAGTTCTTCGTCGGTGACTGTAGATGGAACTGTCATCGGTAGTACGAAGTTAGGGCTCTTAGTACTGTTAGGTGTAACAGATACAGATACAACAGAGGATGTACAGTACATTTGTGAGAAAGTCAGCCATCTGCGTATCTTTGAAGATGAACAAGACAAAATGAATCTATCTGTAATGGATGTAGGTGGTGAGGTGTGTGTAGTTTCGCAGTTTACCCTCTACGGAGATGCTCGGAAGGGTCGTCGACCGAATTTTATGAAAGCAGCGCCACCAGAGATGGCAGAGCGGTTATATCTGGAATTAGTAGAGGCTTTCAAAGAAAAAGGTCTAGCTGTAAGTACAGGTCAATTTCAAGCGCATATGCAAGTGGCATTGGTTAATGATGGGCCTGTGACGATTCTACTGGATAGTAATAAAGAATTTTGATGGAGTTAACAGATGAAGTTATATTATATGCCTTTAGGGTCGTATGGAACGAATTGTTACATTGCGCATAATGAAGTGGACAATACTTGTTTAGTTATAGATCCAGGTGACGAAGGAGAAAAATTAAAAGAAATTCTAGACAGTCATGAATTTAACGTGCAAGGAATTTTATTAACTCATGGTCACAGTGACCATATTGGGGCGGTAAAAATGTTGGTGGATGCGTACCATGTACCTGTGTATATTCACAAAGGTGATGCGGAATATCTGACAAATCCAGAGGTGAATTTAAGTGCCCATTCTGGTCGTTATATTACGGCTGAAGTGGACGATGTTCGCTATGTGAAAGAGGGAGATACCATTTCATTAGGTGATACGACATTTACGGTAATAGAAACACCGGGGCATACGCCAGGTGGTGTGTGCTATTATACAGAGGGAACTTTGTTAGCCGGTGATACCTTATTCCAAGGGTCAGTGGGTAGAACAGATTTTCCCAATGGTGATTTTGAACAGTTGAGTCAAGGGATTAAAGAAAAGCTTTATACATTGCCAGATGATACAAAGGTCTATCCAGGTCATGGAGGGCAAACTACCATTGGTGACGAAAAGCAATCTAATCCATTTGTACGGTAGGTGATAGGATGGGACATAAAACCATACAATATTGGCTGCGATGCATTTTATTAGTCTTAGCCAGCATCGGTTTATTGATAGCTTTACCTGTGGTGATACCTCTGGTGATTGCGATTATCTTAACGTTGCTGCTATGGCCACTAGTAAATATTACAGAAACTTGTATACGGCGGTATTGGAAACAATGTCCTCGATGGATTGCGATTATTCCATCTTTTATTTTGGTGGGCTTATTTTCTACATTGCTAGTGCGCTATGTCATGGTACCAGTTATAGGTGAATTAACTAAACTTTTAATCAATTTACCATATGTATTAGACCAATTTGTATCAGTGGTGAAAGGATTACAAGGCATAGATGGAGAAAGTATTATCCCACACCAATTTGAAGGAATCATCAATACTACATTGATAAAAATTGGTAATTATGGTGTAGATTTAGCACAACGAGGTGTTCTAGCCATCGTGTCCTTTGCTAGTACTTTATTACAATTATTATTAGTGCCGATTTTAACATTCTATTTACTGAAAGATGGGCGTAGTATTAAACAGGCGGTGTTACATATTTTCTCCAGTCCTACATCAGCCCATTTAGAAGAGGTAGTCAATGATATTCTCCGCACATTAGGTGGATATTTACGAGGTCAATTATTACTAGCTAGTAATATGTTTTGCCTTACTTTTATCGTATGTTATTATTACGATTTACCGTATCCCCTTGTCTTGGCTGTATTAGCGGGTATTGCGGAGTGGATTCCTATTATTGGGCCATTCATCAGTGCAGCGCCAGCCATTATTTTAGCTGCTGTTATCAGCGGTCCTCTAGCGGTGAAAGTTGCCATTACATATGGTATTTTACAACTACTAGATGGACAAATTATCATGCCTAAAGTTATGGGGCATGTTATTAATCTTCCCCCATTAGTGATTATTACTGCTATTTTTGTGGGTGGCTATTTCTTCGGAATTATCGGCATGATGACAGCCGTACCTTTGACAGCTATTGCACAAATTATAGCGAAACGCTTATGGTATTTTAATAGATATTATGTATTACAGAAAGAGGAACATCATGGATAAAGCAACAGAAGTTCAAACAACAATGGAAAAATTAAAAGAACGTATTAAAGATAAAAAATACAAATTGACTACACAACGTCAAATTATTTTACAAACGTTCATTGAAGCAGAAGAGAAACATTTAAGCGCAGAGGATGTATATATTTTAGTGAAAAAGAATAATCCTGATATAGGGTTAGCAACGATTTACCGTACACTAGATTTATTTACTGAGTTAGATTTGGTGAAACGTTTAGACTTTGGTGATGGACGTAATCGCTATGAATTGAATAGCGATGAATTATCTCACTTTCACCATCATTTGATTTGTGTAAAATGTGGTTGTGTGAAAGAGTTTGAAGACGATATGTTGGAAACATTAGAATCTATTATTGCTAAAAAATTAAATTTCCACACAACAGATCATCAATTAAAAGTGTATGGTTTCTGTGGCGATTGCTATGAAGCGGCAAAGGCCTTAGAAGCTGAAAAAGAACATGCATAACACGTACTGGTATGACGGGCCTAAGGAGTTAGGTTCTATTATAGCTCACCAATGTGGTGCAGTGGGATTATTTTCATCGAAAGAAAATCCAGACTTTATTATCCATGTGTCGTACAACGGAACAGAGTCACCTCTAGTAAATGAACAGGAGGCTAGCTATAGGGAATCTAAGCAAAGTGAAATTGTTATGATGAACCTAGGGGCTTCTAGAGAGCTAGATGCTGAAGCAGTAGTAGACTATGATGATAGGCGTATTGCAGTCAAGTTATTTTGCCATAATTCCATACAAAATGAACTGTTAGAGACTAGTGTACAGGCTTCGTCGGAATTATATTCTGATTATGTCCATATATGGTCTCTTTCAGGAATGGATACGGTAGAGGGTCGAAAAGTGATAGGCCGAGAAGTCTTATCAGAGCTTAGACGTATATTGGGTGTGAAGATTAGTTTATGGGGCACCTTAGTAGGCGTACGTCCTACTAAGTTGACCCATAAATTATGGGATTCCTTAGGAGATTTAGAGCAAGTTCGGCAAGAACTGAAACGTACTCATAGTATTAGCCATGTGAAGTGGAAACTATTAGAGCAAGTGGCAGTGTTGGAGCGTCCTTATGTGGTACATGTGCAACAATTTCCTAAGGAGATTAGTTTGTATAGTGGCATCCCTTTTTGTGAAACCCATTGTACTTATTGCTCCTTTCCCTATGGACTGATTCAGAACTATGGAAAGGTACAGAACTTTGTGGATGTCTATCATCGTGATATAAAACACATGAAAAGACTTGTTAAGACACATGGTTTAGAGGTACAATCGTTATACATGGGTGGAGGCACTCCAACGAGTTTAGAAGATGGAGACTTTCACCAGATTGTGCATGCATTGGGGGATATAATTCCCAAGGGCCATGAGTTTACAGTAGAAGCAGGCCGTCCTGACTCATTGAATGCTAATAAAGTTCAATCTATTGTAGATGCCGGCGTGACTAGGATTAGCTTAAATCCCCAAACAATGCAGGATGAGTTGTTACGTATCATTGGCAGAGGACATAGTGTATCAGAGTTCTTATCTATGTATGACTATGTGGTAAGTCATACGAATTGTTCCATCAATATGGATTTTATTGCAGGTTTACCACGGCAGACCTTGGGGGATATGCATGAGAACTTGCGATACATAGAACAATTACGTCCTCATAATGTAACAATCCATACGTTGGCGTTGAAAAAAGGGAGCCCATTATATGGTAGTCGCTTTGCCAATGAGATTCCTTCTGAGGATGTGGTGCAAACTATGTTAGATGAAACCCATGAAGCGTTATTGCAGTTAGGCTATATACCATATTATATGTATCGTCAACAATACATGGTGGGGCAAATGGAGAACATTGGCTACACCTTACCAAATTATGAAAGTATCTATAATATACAAATGATAGAAGAACGTCAGTCTATACTTTCCATAGGACCAGGTAGTGTGTCTAAATGGATAAGTGGCAGTGATTTTAGGCAACAAAAACAATACATGCCAAAAGATGTAGATACGTATATTTATGATATACAACGACTATTAGAGAAACGTACTTTACTAAGTAATGAACATTGGAGGGACAGCTAGTGGCTATTCAAAAACCAAGAGGGACACAGGATCTATTACCAAGTGTTCTTGGAAATTGGTACTATATTGAAAATACCATTCGTCGATTATGTAAGACCTATGGATTTGAAGAAGTTCGTACGCCTATGTTTGAAGAAACAGGCTTATTTTTACGCGGTATTGGAGAAACTACAGATATCGTGCAAAAAGAAATGTATTCCTTTCCAACAGGAGATAAAAAAGATCAATCCTATACATTGCGCCCTGAAGGAACCGCGTCGGCGGTGCGTGCCTATTTAGAAAATAAAATTTATGGTCAAGAATCGATTACAAAATGGTTCTACATTGGACCTATGTTCCGTCACGATAAACCGCAAGCTGGTCGGTATCGTCAATTCCATCAATTTGGGGTGGAATTACTGGGCACGCAAGCACCAAGTGCTGATGCAGAATGTATCTCTTTGGTGTTACAATTATTGCGTGATTTAGGGCTGAAAGATTTAAATGTGGAAGTGAATTCTGTAGGTTGTCCAACATGTCGACCTGCGTATAGAGAAAAATTAATCGCTTTCTTTGAACCGAAAAAAGAAGAATTGTGCGAACTATGCCAAAGCCGTTTGTACAAAAATCCATTGCGTATTCTTGACTGTAAAGAAGAAAAATGTCAACAATTGGCAGTCGGTGTTCCAGAGTTAAGTGAAAATTTATGTGAAGAGTGTCAAGATCATCTCCATCATGTAAAAGAGTATTTAACAGCGGCTGGCGAGAAATTCACCTTGAATCCACGTTTAGTTCGTGGTTTAGACTATTACACGAAAACTGCTTTTGAAGTACAATACACCCCATTGGGCTCTCAAAGTGCTGTAGCTGGCGGTGGTCGTTATGATGGTCTTGTAGAAGAACTAGATGGACCACATACACCTGCTGTAGGGTTTGCGATGGGTATGGAACGTTTGTTATTAGCGTTGGAAAAACAGGGCTTGTTGCCAGAACAAGAACGAGAAGATTCCGTCTTTGTCGTAGCCTTGGGTGAGATGGCTCAAAAAGAAGCTTTCAGGATTACGAATGCTTTACGCAATGCCTACGTGAAGGCAGAAATGGAAGGTTCTGGCAAATCTATGAAGAGCCAAATGAAGTATGCTAACAAAATTAATGCAAAATATGTTATTATAATTGGTGATAATGAATTAGCTGAAGGTAAGGTCATCTTGAAATATATGGATACATCTGAACAAGAAACTGTATCCTTGGCTGAGATTACAGACCGTATAACTGAGTTAGTGAAAGGAAATTAGAATGGAAACTATGAAAGGTTTACACCGTACTCATCATTGTGGTGCTATCGGTGCAGAACAAGTAGGAACAGAAGTGGTTCTTTGCGGTTGGGTAGAGCGCCGTCGTGACCATGGTGGATTGATTTTTATTGATTTGCGTGACCGATCTGGAGTGGTGCAAATCGTAGCATCTCCTGATCACAATATGGATTCTTTCCACAAAGCAGAAGATGTTCGTAACGAATATGTTTTGTGCGTGCGTGGTACAATCACAGAACGTGATGAAGCTGCCATCAATCCTAATTTACCAACAGGTAAATATGAAATGTATTGTGAAGAGTTGCGTGTGTTGAATGCTGCGAAAACACCTCCATTCTATATTCAAGACAATATCGATGTAGATGAAAATATTCGTTTAAAATATCGTTATTTAGACCTTCGTCGTCCAGAAATGCAAGCCAATTTGATGTTGCGTCATAAAGTGACAAAAGCAATGCGCGATTTCTTTGACAATAATGGCTTCTTGGAAATTGAAACACCAATGTTGACAAAAAGCACACCAGAAGGGGCGCGCGATTACTTAGTGCCATCTCGTGTAAACCCTGGAACCTTCTATGCGTTGCCACAATCTCCACAAATTTTCAAACAAATTTTGATGGTTGCTGGTTATGAAAGATATTTCCAAATTGCTCGTTGTTTCCGTGATGAAGATTTACGTGCAGACCGTCAACCTGAATTTACACAACTGGACATTGAAATGAGTTTCATGAACCAAGAGCAAATCTTGACGATGCAAGAGCAAATGATTGCTCACGTATTTAAAGCGGCACAAAATGTAGAAATTCCATTGCCAATGCCTCGCATGACTTGGGATGATGCGATGAACTTATACGGTTCCGATAAACCAGATATCCGTTTTGACATGACTTTTACAGATGTAACAGACTGTGTGAAAGATACAGAATTTAAAGTATTCCGTTCAGTAATCGACAACGGTGGTCAAGTAAAAGGTATCGTTGTAAAAGGCTATGCAGGCATTCCACGTCGTGAATTAGACGATTTAACAAACTTTGTGGGCATCTATGGTGCCAAAGGTTTGGCTTGGGCTTGTTTCAATGAAGACGGCACGATCAAATCTCAAATCATGAAATTCTTAGGTGAAGATACGGTTCGCAACATCGGCGCAACTATGAATGCAGAACCAGGTGACTTGGTATTGATGATTGCTGATAAACCAGCCGTGGTAGCGAAAGCGCTTGGTGAATTGCGTCTTGAAATGGGTAAACGCCGTGGCTTAATCGATGAAAATAAATTGGCCTTCTTGTGGGTAACTGATTTCCCTATGTTTGAATACGACGAAGAAGATAAACGCTTTGTGGCAATGCATCATCCATTCACATCTCCATGTGAGGAAGATATGGACTTGTTAGCTACCGATCCAGGTGCTGTAAAAGCCATCGCTTATGACATGGTATTGAACGGCGTGGAAATCGGTGGTGGTTCCATCCGTATTTACCAATCTGATGTACAAGAAAAAGTATTCAATGCCATTGGCTTAAGCACAGAAGAAAGTCGTTCTAAATTCGGCTTTATGTTAGATGCCTTCGAATACGGTGCTCCTCCACATGGTGGATGTGCGTTCGGATTAGATCGTCTCGTTATGTTGATGGCGAAACGTCAATCTATCCGTGACGTAATTGCATTCCCTAAAACACAAAGTGCGTCCGACTTGATGAGTCAAGCTCCATCTGAAGTAGCTCCAAAACAATTGCGTGAATTACACATCAAAACAGATGTGACAAAAGAAAAATTAGTATAATCGAATTTGTCCAATATAAAATTGATATACGTTTAAGGAAAGGAACGGTGTATTTCTTCTTGAAATGACCGTTCCTTTCTGCTATACTATGAGTAAAGAAATTCCTGCTATGTGCGTGTTATATCGCAGTTTTGAGCCAACATTTTAACTTAGGGATTCTCACTCTTGTAAGGGCGCTCTGCCTCTACGAGGACTGTAATCTTACAAGGAGGAAACCCACCTGCCTTTGCAGGATCAAAACACGGTATGGATACGGCATAGTGGGGCTTTTATAAAACCGCCTTATGGTGGTTTATTTTTTTTGCTTTAATAAGAACATATAGACTATATAACTAGATGCATGTATAATGGAAACACAAACGATATAGATTAGATGGATAGGTGGTATGTTGATTTTAAGAAGTTACACCTTATACATATAATAGATAGCAATAGGGAGGTGTAGGGATGAATTTATTTGAGCATATGGAGCCAGTTGATCCATTTGAACCACTAGCGGTGCGTATGAGACCGCGTTCATTGGACCATTTTTTTGGGCAAGAGCAAGTGGTGGGGCCGGGAACATTTCTTCGTTCTATGATTGAAGAAGATAAGGTTCCTTCCTTGCTGTTATATGGACCATCGGGGACCGGGAAGACTACGTTGGCAAAAATTATTTCGGAGTTAACCAGTAGTCGTTTTGTCATGCTGAATGCCACCAATGTGGGTATTGGTGAACTACGCAATACTATTGAAGAAGCGATACGTATTCGTAATTCTTTGCATCAACGGACAATCCTATTCTTAGATGAAATTCATCGTTTTAACAAAAGCCAACAAGATGTATTGTTGCCTTCTGTGGAAAGTGGTCAAATTATTTTAATTGGTGCTACTACAGAGAATCCTTTTTTTGAAGTGAATCGACCTCTTTTATCACGATTGCGCTTGCTAACTTTAGAGCGATTAAATGCTACAGCATTGGTGGCAATATTACGGCGTGCTGTAACAGATGAAGACTATGGTCTAGGTAAGAAAGCGCTGATTGTGACTGACAATCTGCTAGAGGACATAGGCCGTTTTGTAGATGGAGATGCTCGCATGGCTCTGAATATTTTAGAGCAAGTAGGAGCCATGGTTCGAACCGGTGGAGAAATTACTATAGAGGTTGTGGAAAAAGTATTGGGTCGACGAGTGTATCGGTACGATAAGAAAGGGAATAATCACTATGATATAATTTCTGCGTTCATTAAAAGCATGCGCGGCTCTGATCCAGATGCGGTGCTATACTATTTAGCTCGGATGATTGAAGCAGGCGAGGACCCTGTATTTATTGCACGACGTATCGTCATTTGTGCGGCAGAAGATGTAGGGCTCGCAGACCCACAAGCGTTGGTGGTGGCTAATGCAGCGGCGCAAGCGGCTCATATGGTAGGGCTACCAGAGGCACGCATTATATTATCTGAAGCGGCTTTATATGTAGCCTTAGCACCTAAGAGTAATAGCGCTTATGTAGGAATTGATGCAGCCATTCATGCTGTGCGCAATAAGGAGCAAGGCGAGGTGCCGAAACATTTACGAGATGCTCATTATGGAGGAGCAAAACAATTAGGTCATGGTGTCGGATACCGTTATGCACAGGACTATCCGAATGGTTATGTGGAGCAACAATATTTACCAGATGCATTGGTAGATGAGCAATTTTACAACCCTTTAGAGCGTGGCCAGGAAGGTGAACTTGTGAAAGGCTGGGAAGATCGTAAACGATGAGGATTGCCATAGGGCATATCGTGTTGTTTTTGAGAATATTCGATATACTTTCATAGGTGGAAATGGTATAATAAAGTGCTAAGATATATGATAGAAACGGAATTTTGGAGTTGGAGATGGCAGAGGAAAAGAAAGATAAGTCCTCACGAGGAGGACGAAAGATACAATCGAAACGATCTACACCCCTAAAGGAAGGTAAACCCGATAAGACGAAAAACGGTAAGATGCAAACGAAAGGCGTTCGGAGCGAGATTAAAGGCCTAGTTCTTATGGGATTTGCCATACTAGCGCTTATTGGAATGGCTGGAGTGGAAACTGGCATATGGGGCAGTATCATTAGTGGCATTTTTTCCTATGGTTTTGGCCTAGGTGGATGGGTTGTAGCACTATGGGTCCTCTATAATGGTTGGTGTTGGTTATATAAGGGGTCACTAGCCACGATTACGAGAAAAGGGCTGCTATATACAGGAGTATTATTTGTTGTATTAGTACAACTGGTACTGTGGAAAGTAAATAGTGGTGAGGAACTAAGTACGACTACACTAACAGAGAATGGTGGTGTAGTTGGTGGTTTACTAGGATCTCTATTTAGAAATTTAGTAGGAGATGTGGGCGGTATTTTATTATCCGCTATTATAGGCATTGCCTGTGTACTAGGAATTACTAAATTGTCACTACGTGAAGGATTGCATAAAGCGAAAGACAAGGCTAGTGTAGGGCTTGAAATAGCACAAGAGAAAGCCACAGAAACAGCTAGTGCCATCCGTGAACAAGTACATGAATGGCAAGAGGAGTGGCGGGAAGAACGTCGAAAAGCGTATGACCGTGAAAAAGATACAAGGTACCCTAAAGGAGAAGAACCATCCGATGAAATAGGATTGGAATTAGATACGGTTGTAGAAACTCAGGGGGCAATGGACGATGTAACGGTGGTAGAAGTGCTAGAACCTAGTGTAGACAGTACAGAGTCTATATCACAAGCAGAAGCCATAGAGGATACAGCACAATCAGAAGTAATAGAGGCTAATAGGGATGTAATAATAACACCACCGAATGTTGACAGCTATGAGGATGAAGAGGCATATATTCCGGAACCTCAATTTCGTGCAGATGAAGTAGTGACTAGTACTTCTAGAGCAGAATCAGTAGTGGACTCTCCAATGGAAGAGTGCGAAGAAGACACTGTAGATGATACCTCATTTCACGATGCATCAGGAGATATATATTCTACAGATGTGGATGAGGAATCTTATGGAAGAGAAGAATCTAATAAGCTAGACCCTATAACACCACCATCCTTTTTACAAACTACAAACTATGTAGAGCCTTTAGTAGAAGTGCCTACTATTGAAACTACGAAAGAAGATACGGCGGCAGTAGCTGTGAATACGGATGGTGTGGCTCGCCCTAGGACGATAGAAAAACCTTATCAATATCCACCGTTGACGATGCTTTCACAGGGGAAATCTAATCCTGTGACTAGCGAAGAAGTGGCTCATAATGCGATCTTGTTAGAAGAAACATTGGATAATTTTGGTATTACAGCAAAAGTGGTGAATGCTACACAGGGGCCAACGGTAACGCGTTATGAATTAGAACCTGCGAAGGGGACAAAAGTAAGCCGAATTATGGGCTTACAAGATGATTTGAAAATGAGCTTGGCAGCCGTGGATATTCGTATGGAAGCACCTATACCAGGAAAGTCTGCTGTAGGCATTGAAATTCCTAATAAGAATGTATCCGCTGTTCATCTACGAGATGTGTTAGATTGTGAAGAGTTTCAGCAAGCTAGTGGCGGTATTCCGGTAGGCCTTGGTAAAGATATTGCAGACATGCCAGTCATAACAGACTTGGCTAAAATGCCTCACTTATTGGTGGCAGGTTCTACTGGTTCTGGTAAATCGGTCTGCATTAATACGTTAATCTCTAGTATCTTATTTAGCCGTAAACCGGATGAAGTGAAATTGATTTTGGTAGACCCTAAAATGGTTGAGTTATCTGTGTATAATGGAATTCCTCATTTGATGTTACCAGTGGTAACGGATATGAATAAGGCGGCTGCTGTATTACGGTGGGCAGTTCGTGAAATGGATGCTCGCTATATGACATTAGCCACAGCGGGTGTGCGTAATGTGGCTAGCTATAATAAGCAAAATCCGACTAAGTCTATGCCTCTCATTTTGATTATTATCGATGAGTTAGCTGATTTAATGATGACCAATCCAGATGTGGAAGAATCTATCGACCGATTAGCGGCAAAAGCACGTGCTGCAGGGATTCATATGGTATTGGCAACGCAACGTCCATCAGTGGATGTCATCACAGGCAAAATTAAAGCGAATGTGCCAAGTCGTATTGCTTTCACAGTGGCAACTCAAATTGATTCTCGCACTATTCTGGACCAAGCGGGAGCAGAACGCCTCTTAGGTCGTGGTGATATGTTATTCAATCCAATTGGAGCGAATAAACCGATTCGTATTCAAGGGGCTTTCATTTCCGATGAAGAAGTGGAGGAATTGATTGCGTTCGTAAAAGGACAAGGACAGCCAGAATACGATGAAGTGATGATGGCAGAAACAGATAAAGGTGCAGAAAGTTCAGAGGCGATGAATAGCGATGAAGAACAAGACGAGCTCTTGGAACGAGCTGTACAAATTGTACTGGAACAACGTAGTGCATCAGCTTCTATTTTGCAACGTAGATTACGAGTTGGATTTTCGAGAGCCGGTCGTTTAATTGATACAATGCAAGATATGAAAATTATTGGACCTCCTACGAATAGTAGCAAAGGTCGGGATATTTTAATGGGAGAAGATCAAATTCGAGAATTGTACTTCCCAAATTTTACAGTGGATTAGAGTAGTGTGCCATTTGCGTTATGTAGATGGCACCTATATGTATAGGAGGTTCTATGGCATCGATTGGCGAAGAACTTAGACGGGAGCGTCAACGGCGCGGTTTAACATTAGAACAAGTACGAGATGTATTACATATAAAAGTAGCTTACCTACATGCTTTGGAACATGATGAATTTAATCGTATTCCAGGAAACGTGTACACAAAAGGGTTTATCAAAAATTATAGTGATTTATTGGGGTTAGATAGCCGGCGATTGGTAGATGCCTTTAAAAATAAAATGGGAGAATCCTTGACAATACCAAAACGCAGGGTTGTATCAAAAGAACAAGATAAGAACGATGCCTTCCGAGAACAGGAATTGATTGAAGCTCCGAAACAACGGTTAACCTATGAAAGTCGCAAAGCAAAGCGACAAAAAACTATGATGATAGAACGATTCGTAGTAGGTGGAATTTCTCTGCTCATTATTCTATTTTTAGGTTGGCTATTTTTCGTGTAATACAGCATAAGGAATACTATGAAAGAACAATATTTAATTACAACAAAAGCAGAAATGGACGAACGAGGGTGGGCTGAACTTGATTTTGTCATTATCAGTGGAGATGCCTATGTGGACCATCCTTCTTTTGCGCCTACTGTGATTGGTAGATTGTTAGAGTCCTATGGATATCGAGTAGGTATCATAGCCCAACCAGATTGGAATAATGTGAATGCCTTTAAGGTCTTGGGGAAACCTAGATTAGCATCCCTAGTGACAGCGGGTAATCTAGATAGTATGCTCAATAAATTTACAGCAGCTAAGAAACATCGCCGTGAAGATGGGTATTCCCCAGGAGGTGAATCGGGACGTCGTCCAGACCGAGCTACCGTAGTGTATGCTAATCGTATGCGAGAGGCTTTCAAAGGGGTTCCTGTTGTTATTGGAGGCATCGAAGCTAGTCTGCGAAGATTTGCACATTATGACTATTGGTCAGATACGGTGCGCCGATCTATTTTGCTAGATAGTAAAGCAGATGTCCTCATCTATGGTATGGGGGAAAAACAAATTCGTGAAATTGCAGAGGCTTTAGATAAGGACCAATTACAAAAACGATTGCCTGCTATCAAAGGAATTTGTTACATTGCCAATACAGTACCAGAGAGTGCTATTGAATGCCCCTCTTATGAAGCTATATCTGCCGATAAAGAAGTCTTTGCCAAAGCTTTTAAGATACAATTTGATGAGCAAGATCCATACTATGGAAAAACGGTGGTGCAAGGGCATGGCAATCGGTATATAGTACAGAATAGTCCAGCCTTACCATTAACACAGGAAGAAATGGACCATGTCTATAGTTTGCCTTATACGAGAAAATGGCATCCTATGTATGATGTGGCAGGTGGAGTACCTGCTTTAGCAGAAGTACAGTTTAGTATTACTAGTCATCGAGGCTGTTTTGGTAGTTGTTCTTTCTGTGCAATTACAAGCCATCAAGGGCGAATTATTCAAAATCGCAGTCATCAGTCAATTTTAGACGAGGCTCATCGTATGACCACCATGGATGGATTTAAGGGATATATTCATGATGTAGGGGGCCCTACGGCAAACTTTCGCCATGTTGCTTGTGATAAACAGTTGAAAGTAGGGGCTTGTAAGGGGAAAACATGTGCTGCACCTAAAGCATGTCCCCAGCTAAATACAAATCATGATGACTATGTGAGTATTTTACGAAAAGTACGAAATGTAAAAGGTGTGAAAAAAGTGTTTGTTCGGTCCGGATTACGGTATGATTATGTATTGGACGATAATAACAAAGACTTTGTTAGAGAATTGTGCGAGTACCATGTGAGTGGTCAATTAAAAGTGGCCCCTGAACATGTGTCTGAGCATGTAACAACAATCATGGGGAAAGCCAATAAAAGTTACTTCTTAAAGTTCAAATCTTGGTTTGATGAGGCGAATCGCAAATTAGGTAAACAACAATTTTTGGTACCTTATTTTATGAGTTCGCATCCAGGCTGTACATTGGAAGATGCTATTGAATTGGCAGAGTTTTTACGAGATCAAAATATGACTCCAGAACAGGTGCAAGATTTTATTCCTACTCCAGGTAGCTTATCGACTGCCATGTATTATACAGGACTCAATCCTCTCACAGGGGAAGCTGTGTATGTGGCTAAAAAAGGTAGAGATAAGGCTATGCAGCGGGCTTTGATGCAATATAAACGAGAAGAAAATTACGACTTAGTCAAAGAAGCATTAATTAAAGCGAATCGCAGAGATTTAATAGGATTTGGACCATTATGCTTGATTCCACCACGCAATATAAAACGAAAGACACAGAAATCAAATGTCAATCGAACTGCCTCTAAGGGTGAACAAAAATCAACAAGTAGAGGAAAATTCTCTATGCGAGGGGAACAACGTACAAATAGTGGTTCTAAAATTGGTATAGAACATCGAAAAAATAAAGGAATGAAAAAAAGGAGTTTTAGTTAGGTATCTCTAATAGGTAAAGGAGGTGAATCTATGAAACGGTTACGATTACTCATAGTGTATATATTGCTAGTCGTAGGTATGTTTAGCTTAGGACAGTGGATCAATGACTTGAAACAAGATCAAGCTGATCGATTGGTAATTCCTACGAGAGCAGAAATTATTATTTACACAGATGGAAATCCTGAACTTATGACAGCTATTGGACAAGCCTATGAAAAAGAGGCCCAAGTGAAAGTTCATGTGATTCCTATACCACCGAACCAAATGGGTATTCGCTTAGCCTTGCCAGAGGCAGAGCAACAAGGAGATCTTGTGATTTCTACGAAAACAAATCTCGAGGAAGGGGTTGAGCATGGAGCCTTTCGTAGATTACCAGTTACCTTAACCCATATGGTTGATACAGTATTTCATGGACTGGATGAACAGTGGGTAGGGATATGGTATGATCCCTATGTCTTAGCCTTACATGATACTTTTTATGGTAGTCAGGGGAAATATGTAAATACTTGGTTTTCCTTAGCCTATACAGGGCCATGGCGCATAGCGGTCACCGACTTTGTAGCCGATGAAACATCGATTACCTTATTGAATACTTTTGGTGCTATCTACGGCCAAAAGGGGGCTATTTCCTATTTTGACAGTTTGCGGCCACGTATCGTGCAGTATGCAAAAGCTTTGCCATCTTCAGTGCGTATGGCGGCTATCGGAGATGTACAGGTCAGTGTAGGACATTATTCGGATGCTAAATTGTATGAGGTTCATAAATATCCCGTGACTATTCTCTATCCCAGAGAGGGGACTCCGTATGATATGATGGGTGTAGGGATCTTGAAAGGATCTAGTAATGTCGTTGAAAGTGAGGCTTTTGTAAGCTGGTTACTTTCAGAGCGAGTACAAGCCGTATTAAAATTGGCAGATACATACTATTTGCCAACTATAGAAACGGTGGAGTCTCAAAAAGATCGCCAAGGTAATCGCCTTGTATTATGGAATGCAGGGATTGTAAAAGAAAAGCAAGATAAAATATTACAAGAATGGATACGACAAGTGCGTTTTAGAAAGGATACACCATGAGTAAGTTGTTAGGTTATATTAGTTTAGGTTGCGCCAAGAATTTGGTGGATACAGAGGTGATGCTAGGAGCTTTACAAGATAATGGCTATGAAATCACAGAAGATTTAGAAAGAGCAGAAATTATTATTATTAATACCTGCACGTTTATCGAGAAAGCAAAAGAAGAATCGATTAATACCATATTAGAGGCCGGTCAATATAAGCAATATGGAGACTGCAAAGGTCTTATCGTGGCGGGCTGTTTAAGTCAGCAATACCAAGAAGAACTATTTACAGAAATTCCGGAAATTGATGCACTCATCGGTACAGGGTCTTGGAATCGTATTATGGAAGCTGTGGAGGCGATTCAAAATGGTCAACGTATTTGTATCATGGATAGTATGACAAATATGTATGATGAAGGTATGCCGCGGATGATGACGACACCAGATTACAGTGCATATGTAAAGATTTCTGAAGGATGCAATAATGGCTGTACTTTCTGTATTATTCCTAAGGTCCGTGGGGCTTATCGCAGTCGTTCTATGGAGTCCATTGAACGAGAAGTGCAACAGCTGGCAGAAGCAGGTGTAAAAGAAGTAGTGTTAATTGCACAAGATACTACCTATTATGGGGCAGATTTGAACAATGGTAGGCCATTGCTTTCAGAGCTGTTGAAACGATTGGCAAAAATTGAAGGCATCGAATGGATTCGCATGTTGTACTTATATCCAAAACACTTCTCTGATGAATTGCTAGAAACAATTATGACGGAACCAAAGGTATGTAAGTATATTGATATGCCGCTGCAGCATATTAACAATACTGTGTTACAAAGGATGAACCGTAAGGATACTCGAGAAAATATTGTAGACTTGTTACATAAAATTCGTAATCGCAGTGAGCATATTACGCTTCGTACATCCCTTATTGTAGGGTTCCCTGGAGAAACGGAAGAACAGTTCCAAGAATTGGCAGACTTTGTAAAAGATATTCGATTTGACCACATGGGGGTATTTACGTATTCTCAAGAGGATGGCACACCAGCAGGAATGATGGATGAGCAGATTCCAGAGGAAGTGAAAGAAGAACGATACCATATATTGATGGCCATTCAAGCACAAGTTTCAGAGGAACATAATCGTGACTTGGAGGGAACGATTCACCAAGGTATGATAGAATCTATCGATGAAGTAGAGCCAGGCAAGTTTTTGGCACGAGGTCGTCTACAAATGCAGGCTCCCGATGTGGATGGCAACATGTATGTAGAAGATGTAACAGAACTTTCTGAAGGTGATATTGTGACTGTAAAAGTATCACAAGGTTTCGCCTATGATGTGGTAGTAGAAACTGTATAGGATGGTGATAGTATGATCGTAGAATTAATCTCTACAGGATCGGAATTATTACTAGGACATATTGTCAATACAAATGTAAAATGGCTCAGCGAAGAGCTGAACAATCGAGGCTATTCCGTGTCATACCAAACGACGGTAGGAGATAATCCTAATCGCATGAAAGAAGTATTTCAACAAGCAGGGAAACGAGCCGATATTGTGATCAGTTCTGGAGGTTTAGGAGCTACCCAAGGAGATATTACTCGAAAAGCTTTGGCAGATGCCTTGGGATTGCCTTTGGTATTTCACGAAGAAGCAGGTCGTGAGGTAGATTCCTTTTATAAGAAACAAGGACGGGTAAAACCTTACGAATCTGATCGAGATCGGTATTTACCAGAAGGCGCAAAGGTATTACATAATCCGGTAGGGGTGGCACCAGCAGTGGTCGTGGAACAGGATAACACGATTTACATTCTATTACCGGGGCCTCCATCTGAATTGCAAGGAACGTTTACAGATAGTGTCAGCCCTTTTTTAGAACAACGTTTTGGACAACAAGGGATGATTTATTCTGAACGGTATGCGGTGTATGGATATCGTGAAATGCAATTGGAGACTTTATTGCAGGACTTGATTCAGAATCAACAAAACCCAACGATAGCACTACTCATCAAACGAGGATATATTGAAATTCGTTTAACTGCAAAAGGAGAGTCAAAAGCAGACTGTCAAGAAAAACTGGGTCAGTGGAGGTCTATACTCTTAGAACGTTTGGAAAATATCCGTAGTTTAGATACGTCAGTGTTGGAAGACTTTCACAAGGTGGCTCTAGAAGCAGGCGTTACCATAGGAACTGCCGAATCTTGCACAGGTGGACTGGTAGGAAAAACATTGACTGACTTAGGTGGTAGTAGTGGATATTACCAGGGTGGCATTATTTCCTATGCGAATTCGGTGAAAGAACAAGTATTAGGTGTATCATCGGAGACATTGGCAACATATGGTGCTGTTAGTGAAGAAACAGCCACAGAAATGGTAGAAGGTGTATTTCGTGTACTGCGTACAGACTATGCTATTGCGACCACAGGGATAGCAGGTCCAGGCGGTGGTAGTCAGGAAAAACCAGTGGGCCTTGTGTATATTGGTATTGGCACGCCGAAAGGTATTACTGTACATAAAGAGATATTTATAGGGGATCGTGCTAGTATCCGTAACAGTGTAGCGGAACGAGCGATTCAATATGTATATAAAGAATTAATAGAAAGGTAGAACAATGGCAAAGGATAAAGCAAAAGAAGCAGCAATTGATATGAAAAGCGGATCTCAAGAAGATCGTATGAGAGCCTTAGAAGGGGCTCTAAAACAAATTGAAAAAGATTTCGGTCAAGGTGCGATTATGCGCATGGGTGAAGCGGCTGATAAAATGAACATTGAAGTCATTTCTACAGGTGTATTGGCCTTGGACTTGGCAGTCGGTGTAGGTGGATTTCCACGGGGCCGTATTATTGAAATCTATGGACCAGAGTCTTCTGGTAAAACCACAGTGGCTTTACATGCAGCTGCAGAAGCACAACGTAATGGTGGTGTTGTTGCCTTCATCGATGCAGAACATGCATTAGACCCAGTATATGCAAAAAAATTAGGTGTCGATATTAATAGCTTGTTGATTTCTCAACCAGATAATGGTGAACAAGGTTTAGAGATTACAGAGGCTTTGGTTCGCTCTGGTGCGGTAGACTTAATTGTTGTGGACTCCGTAGCGGCCTTAACACCTAAAGTAGAGATTGACGGTGAAATGACAGATGCTCACGTAGGTGTGCATGCGCGTTTGATGAGTAAAGCATTACGTAAATTAACAAGCTCCATCAGTAAAACTAGAACGGTTATTATCTTTATTAACCAATTGCGTGAAAAAGTGGGCATTATGTTTGGTAACCCAGAAACAACGACTGGTGGCCGTGCCTTAAAATTCTACTCTACTATCCGTTTAGATGTACGCAAGGGCGAAGCCTTAACATCTGCCAAAGAACATGTTGGTAATCGTACAAAAGTAAAAGTTGTGAAAAATAAAGTAGCTCCTCCATTCAGAGTGGCAGAATTTGATTTGATGTTTGGAGAAGGTGTTTCCTATGAAGGTACATTGATTGACATCGGCGCTAATATTGAAGTGATTAAAAAATCTGGTGCGTGGTATTCCTATAATGGGGAGCGTATGGGTCAAGGCAAAGAAGCAGCTAAAGTATTCTTGAAAGAAAATCCTCAAATTGCCCAAGAAATTGATTCTATCATTCGCGATACATTAGCGGCAGAACCACTGAATGTACTTGGTCACGATGAAGAAGTAGATGATGTAGCGACTACAGAAACAGTGGATATGGAATAATGGCATTTCGTACATCGAAAGAGCAGGAATGGACTTTTGCATCAGCTATGGAACAAGCTTTGCGTTTACTAGGGCCACGGTCCCTAAGTACCCTAGAGCTAAGGCGTAAATTGTCGCAACGGTCTGTGCCTAGTGATCTAATTCATGATGTAGAAGAAAAACTTGTGTCCTTATCATATTTAAATGATGAAGAGTTATCGGAAGAAGTATTACGCTCCTATATGGAAGCGGAAAAGTATAGTACATATTACATTCGTGAAAAAATGCGCGAACGAGGTCTGGATGTATCTTATGCGTTAGATGACTATGATGAATGGTCAGTGGCAGTGAAGTTGTTAGAGCAACGGTTTCACATATCTGATGAAGAACGGTTAGCGGCCATCGAAGAGGACGAAGAAGATAAGTTTAGCAAGAGAAAAATAATTTATTTCTTGAAAAATCGTGGATTCGCTGTGAGCACAATTCAATCTATTTGTTATGAATGGAGCCCCTACTTAGAGTAGGGGCTTTGTCTTGACATTCCACGGTGTATGAACTAAAATTAAAATAGCCTTAATAATAAGCAAAATAAAATTTAAAAGCAAAATGGGCGAGAAACCGGGGAAGCGGATGTATCGACTTCTCCTTTTTTTATGCAAGTGGGAGGTGAACACGATTTTAGAATACAGTATTATTGCCGTGGTCATGGTATTAATTGGTCTTGGAGTAGGCTATGTATTGCGTCGCAATATTGCAGAAGGTAAGCTAAATAAAGCGGAAACAGAAGCTGCACGTATTGTTGCTGATGGCGAGCGCTTAGCGGAGTCTAAGAAAAAAGAAGCCTTACTGGAAGCAAAAGAAGAAATTCATAAATTGCGTGCTGATGTAGATAAAGAAAATCGAGATAGACGTAATGAATTGCAACGTCTTGAACGACGGATTTTACAAAAAGAAGAGCAATTAGACAAAAAATTAGACAGTATTGAACGCAAAGAGGAGTCCTTGCACCACAAGGAACGTAATCTAGAAAAAGCGGAAGAAAAAATCGAAGCTTTGCATCAACAACAAATGGAAGAGTTGGAACGCATTTCTAGCTTAACATTTGATGAAGCAAAACAAATTTTACTGACAAAAGTAGAACAAGAAATTCGCCACGACACTGCTGTGATGCTTAAAGATCTTGAGCAACAGGCAAAAGAAGAGGCGGAAAAGAATGCACGAGAAATTATCTCTATGGCGATTCAACGTTGTGCAGCTGATCATGTAGCAGAATCTACAGTATCCGTTGTAACATTACCAAATGATGAGATGAAAGGCCGTATTATTGGACGTGAAGGACGTAATATTCGTGCGTTAGAAACGTTGACAGGTATTGATTTAATTATTGACGATACACCGGAAGCAGTTATTCTATCTGGATTTGATCCTATTCGTCGTGAAGTGGCACGAATTGCCTTAGAAAAACTGATTGTAGATGGACGTATCCATCCAGCTCGTATCGAAGAAATGGTTGAAAAAGCACGCCGTGAGGTGGAAACAACCATAAAAGAAGCTGGTGAGCAGGCTACTTTTGAAGCAGATGTACATGGCTTACATCCAGAAGTGATTCGTATTTTAGGTAGACTGAAATATCGTACTAGTTATGGACAGAATGTATTAAAACACTCTGTGGAAGTATCTCACTTAGCAGGTATGATGGCAGCGGAATTGGGTTGCGATGTAGTGCTGGCTAAACGAGGCGGTTTATTACATGATTTGGGCAAAGCCTTAACACATGAAATTGAAGGATCTCACGTGGAAATCGGCGTAGATCTTGCTAAAAAATATCATGAAAGTGCATTGGTACAAAATTGTATTGGCGCTCATCATGGTGATGAAGAGTTTAAATCTGTAGAGGCTGTGTTGGTAGCGGCAGCAGATGCTATCTCTGCAGCGCGACCAGGAGCTAGACGAGAAACATTAGAAAATTATTTAAAACGATTATCTAAGTTGGAAGAAATCGCTGAATCTTTTGAAGGTGTTGAAAAATGCTTTGCTATCCAAGCAGGTCGAGAGATTCGCGTTATGGTAAAACCAGATAAAGTGGATGATGTAGAAGCGAACTTATTAGTACGTGACATCATTAAACGAATCGAAAATGAATTAGAATATCCAGGACAAATTAAAGTTGTGGTTATTCGTGAAACACGAGTCGTAGATTACGCGAAAAAATAGTCTACATAAGTGGTTGGAGCAGCCTTTGGCTGCTCTGACTTCTTTTTTTTCACACTATATATGAATTGCATATATAGTGTGAAGAAAAAGAAAGTATCTCCAAGTAGGAGTTTTTTTATTTGTGTAGAATAATATAGATAGAGAACGTATATATAAACGTTATATTTTGAAGAATACACTGTAGTACATAGCTTAGGGGAGTGACATGAGCAAGTTTTTCGATGATGACATAATTGAACAAGTCAAAAATGCAAATGATATTGTATCTGTCATTTCTGAGCATATTCCATTGAAGAAGAAGGGGAAAAATTATTGGGGTTGTTGTCCATTTCATAATGAAAAGACACCTTCTTTTAGTGTAACCTCTGAAAAGGGCTTTTTTTACTGCTTTGGTTGTAGAGAATCGGGGAATGTCATCAGTTTTTTGATGAAGTACGATAATTTGACTTTTCCTGAGGCTATTGAGCGTTTGGCAACTCGTGCTAATATTGCATTGCCAGAACGAACTGTATCTTCAGCTGAGCGGAAACGTATGGCTCGTCTAGAATCTATGTATGAAGTGAATGAACTAGCTACGAATTTCTTTCACAATTGTTTGGTGAAAACAGAATTGGGGAAAGAGGGCTTAGACTACTTATTAAAGCGTGGCCTATCTATGGAGACTATTACTAAATTTCGTTTAGGGTTTGCTCCAGATGGATGGGATAAATTATATACTGCCTTTACAGGTCGAGGTGTAGATTCTAATGTGCTATTAGAATTGGGTCTATGTCGTAAAAATGAGCAAGGCAAGATATATGACTATTTTAGAAAACGTGTAATGTTTCCTATTATGGATGGAAAGGGGCGTGTATTAGGATTCGGTGGTCGTGTTCTTGATGATAGTAATCCGAAATATTTGAACTCCCCAGAAACAGAAATATTCAATAAAGGTCATCTATTGTTTGCTTTTTATCAATCATACCGTACAATTCGGGAGAAGAAACAAGCGGTTCTGGTTGAGGGGTATATGGATGTGCTGAGTTGTCACAATGTAGGTATTACCAATGTAGTGGCATCACTAGGTACGGCTTATACAAAAGATCATGGTCGGCTATTGATGCGCCAGGCAGAGGAAGTTGTTCTTGCCTATGATATGGATGGTGCTGGTCGTACGGCAGCTAAGCGGGCTATTGAGTTATTGCAAAATACGGAATTTTCTGTTAAGGTAGTATCTATGCCTGATGGAAAGGATCCAGATGATTTCATCAAAAATCACGGTCCTCAAGCGTGGCAAGAATTGGTGGATACATCGCCAAGAGATTTTGAGTTCTTATTGAATGAAAGTTTGAGCCTTCACGATACGAATTCGGTGGAAGGGAAACGGGCTGTTTTGGCAGATATATTTCCTTTCATTGCAGGGCATGAAAGCCAAGTGCAGCGTGATGAATATTTAAAAGCTCTGGCGTTACCCTTATGGTTAGATGTAAGTACTATCATTACTTACTTTAGGCAGTTTCTTCGACAAGGAAATATAGAATTAAAAGAGCAGGCTATACACATGCCTAAAGAGACTTTCACAGATGAAGAAGAATTGCTGTATTGGGTAGGTAAGGATACTGACATATACGCATTGGTGAGCCAATATATAGGTGTAGAAGATTTTACACATCCTATGTACAGTGCCTACTATGAAAAGATAGGTGCTCTGGTAGCTAATGGTGAAAGTTTATCAGATGTTCTATTGGAGGAATCCTTAGATGCTGAATCTTGGCATATGTTTGGCAAATGGTCGGTTTTGATCGAGCGAGAAATGAATGAGGAACTGTTGCATAGTTTGATTCGAAGTGTGCGATTAAAATCTCTGCGCAATCAATATAAGGAACATAGTCGGCTAGCAGATCAATTGAGTCGTTCAAATGATCCTAGATTTATAGAAGAATTACGAATGTGTCAGGATTTACAAGAATTAATTAAACAGTGGTCTTAATGTAGTGAAAGGAAGAGCACAGTGGCAAAGAAGAAAAAACAATCGCAAGTGCAAGATATTATAGCGAGTTTATTAGAAGAAGCAAAACAAGATGGTGTCATTACGTCAAAACAAATTTCTGATGCACTTTCAGAACAAATGGAAGTGACAGCAGAACAGTTAGATAGCATGTATGCAGTGTTTAACAATTTAAATATCGAAGTCATTCAAGATGATGAACATGATTCAGGAAGTGAGTTGCCAATGCATGGTGATGAATTGTTGGATAAAGAGCTTGAAGTGGAAGTAGATGTAGATGTGGAACATTTGAGCAGCGATATTGATATCACTGAGGAAGATGATGAGGAAGAAAAAGAAATTAATCTTGACTTGTCGATTCCTGAAGGCATGAATATTGATGATCCAGTGCGCATGTACTTAAAAGAAATCGGACGTGTTCCGTTGTTATCTGGTGATGAAGAAATCATTTTGGCACAACAAATTGAAGCAGGTAACCAAGAAGGAGCTTCTTATAAAGAGGTGCGCTTAGGGAATAGTGCGAAGCAAAAATTGATTGATGCTAACTTGCGTCTTGTAGTTAGTATTGCAAAACGTTATGTAGGGCGTGGGATGTTGTTCTTGGATTTGATTCAAGAAGGTAACTTGGGACTTATCAAAGCGGTTGATAAATTTGACTATACTAAAGGATATAAATTTTCTACGTATGCTACATGGTGGATCCGTCAAGCTATTACGAGAGCGATTGCTGACCAAGCTAGAACAATTCGTATTCCTGTACATATGGTGGAAACGATTAATAAATTGGTTCGTATTCAACGTCAATTATTACAAGATTTAGGTCGTGAACCAAGTCCAGAGGAAATTGCAGCTGGTATGGGTATTACTGTAGAACGCGTACGTGAGATTCAAAAGATTTCACAAGAGCCAGTTTCTTTAGAAACTCCAATTGGGGAAGAAGAAGATTCCCATTTAGGTGACTTTTTAGAGGATAAAGATGCTGTAGCACCAGATGATGCGGCTAGTTTTATCTTGTTGCGTGAGCAAATCGTGGAAGTGTTCAGTTGCTTAACAGATCGTGAGCAACAAGTGCTAGAATTACGGTTCGGCTTGAAGGATGGAAAACCACGTACATTGGAAGAAGTTGGTCAATTCTTTAATGTAACAAGAGAGCGGATTCGTCAAATTGAAGGGAAAGCTTTAACAAAGTTACGCAACCGTGGAAAACGAGATAAAATTAAAGATTTCTTATAATACTGAGAATTACATAATATACGGGTGTTGCCATAAGTGAGATCTGTAACGGACTTAGATTGCGGGGCAGTTTGTTAGAGTCTCACTTAGTAACCTATAGATGGAGGAAAGTTGACGATTTTGTTCGACTTTCCTCTGTTTTATGTTGCGTTATAACATGGCATTTTCTTTGTATAGTGGAATGAGGAAATAGATATACTTATACATAGAAATTTTATAAAAAATACTTGCTATTTCATAATTGTGTGGTATAATTTATGTATAAATAATCATAAGTAGTGAATATATTGTGGGAGGTAATTATGATTAGTATGAAAAAACTAGGCCTTATCTTATGTACGGCTGTTCTCAGTGTAGGTTTACTAGCTGGTTGTGGTAGTGATAAAAAAGAAGCGCAATTAACACAAACAGCAGGGGTGTTGAAAGTTGGTTCTGAAACAACATTCCCTCCATTTGAATTTGCAGAAGAAAATACGAATAAATACATTGGTTTCGATGTAGATTTAAGTGAAGAAGTAGCAAAACGTTTAGGTTTAAAATTAGAGTTTGTAAGCATGGGATTTGACGCATTAATTCCGGCTACGCAATCTGGTAATATCGATATGATTGCTGCGGGCATCAATGCTACACCAGAACGTGAAAAAGCATTAGCATTCTCTGATCCATACTTCAAAGAAGGCGGTTTCATCACTATTGTTCGTAAAGATAATACAGATATCAAAAAAATGGACGACCTTGCTAACAAACGTGTAGGTGTTCAAATTGGTACAGTGCCTGTAGAAATGGCGAAAGCAATTCCTGGTACAGATGTAAAAGAAATGGATTCCAATAGTAATATTTTCATGGCATTACAAGCGGGTACAATTGATGGCGCTATCATCGACCAAGCAGTGGCTATGTACTACTTGAAACAAGGTGCGGATAAAGACCTTAAATTAGTGGGAGAAGGCACAGATGCACCTCCATTTGTATTAGGATTCAACAAATCTAACACAGCATTACGTGATAAAGTTAACGAAGCTTTGAAAGCAATGCGTGAAGATGGAACGTATGATAAAATTTATGCTAAATGGTTCGCAAAATAGTTCTGCTATGCAGCCTATATGGCGTTCCTAGTTTATTAGTGAAAGCGAAGAGCACGGTATACTCCTCACAAACGGTATTTCATAATGTTTGTTCGGAGCACACCGTGCTCTTCTTGTATTTGTGTAATTTAGAACAGGGAACGCCATAAAGGCTGCTACGCATAACGGCTTTGCTCAGTGGGGAGATTGTGTAGCTGTGTGCCTGTGGAGACTATAAGAGAATAGGGCAAAGGGAAACGAGCAACACATTCCTTCTCAAACTGCTCCTACGGTAGGTTTGTTAAGAAACATGTTGCTCGTTTCTGCATTTCCATAATTTAGCTGGTAAGGGTCGCCACAAGGCTGCTATGCTGACTGCGTTCCTCAGAGTGTTATAGTGAGTGTTATAGTGTATGTGCTAGTTTGATATATTCCCGGATGCGTTCGCAAGAGTTGTGGAAGGCTTCTTGCTCGCTTGGGGTTAGGTGTAATGTTAGGATTTCTTCGATGCCGTTTTTGCCGATGATGGCAGGAACTGATGCAAAGACGTTGTGTTCGCCGTATTCGCCTTCTAGTTTGCAAGATAGAGGCAATACTTTTTGTTCATCGTGGAAATAGGCACGGATGATTTCGGTAACGGATGCAGCGATGCCAAATTCTGTGGATCCTTTGCCAATGAGGACGAGGTAGCCACCGTATTTCATTTGTTCTACTACGGCATTTTCGTCAAAGGTTGGGAAACGGTGAGGGAGCTCTTGTTGCAGTTCTTTCAAAGGTTTGCCAGATACTGTGACATGAGACCAAGGGACCATAGCACTGCCACCATGCTCACCCATAGCATAACAAGATAAGGAGCGACGATGTACGTGGATTTGTTCAGCCACTAATCGTTGCAAACGAGCAGAGTCTAAGGATGTGCCGGAAGAGATGATTTTATGTTTCGGATAGTCTAAGTATTCCTGTACATAGGCGGCCACTACATCGGCAGGATTGGAAATGCTCACGATAAAACCGTTGAAGCCAGAGGTTTTTACACGAGGTAAAAATTCACGTAATACTTCTATGGTGGAGCCTAGTGTATCTAGTCGATCTTGTTCTGGGGATGGTAGTGGACCAGCAGAAATAACGAGGATATCGCAGTCTCCGATATCTTCAGGCTCGCAAGCGATAGCTTCTACACGATGTGGTAAGTAGCTCACGGCGTCGTTGATGTCGGTGGCTTGAGCGATGGCTTTATCTTTGTCGATGTCTATCATGTATAATTGGTCAACCTCACCTTGGGTAGCAAGAGAAAATGCCACGTGGGAGCCCACATGACCAGTGCCGATAATAGCAACTTTACGTAGTTCTATAGACATAGTTTTCCTCCTATTTTAAAAATTAAAAGTAAATTATTAAATAAGTAATATGTATTAGGATAAAACTTTAGATGTATTTAGTCAACACGTCACTTGTTTTGCTATCCAACCTGTGGCGATGTGGCTGTTTTTTTTGTAAAAGGAAGAGCACGGCATACTCCTCGCAAACGGTATTTCATAATGTTTGTTCGGAGTACGCCGTGCTCTTCTTATGTTTGTGTAATTTAGCTAGTAAGGAACGCCACGAAGGCTGCTACGCTTAACTGTGTTCCTCGGGAGGGGGAACATGTCGCACTCTTCTTATATTTGTGTTGTGTGTGCAGTTAATCCCGCCATGAAGGCTGCTACGCTTAACTGCGTTCCTCGGGAGGGGGGGAGATGTCTCACTCTTCTTGTATTTGTGTTGTGTGTGCAGTTAATTCCGCCACGAGGCTGCTACACTTAACTGCCTTCCTTAGGTGGATATGGTAGTCTATTTAACGTTTATATTTTTTTGATTGATTTATAATGTATTCAGTGAATATATTACTATCTCGTTTTATGGCTGATAAAACTGACTGCTTTGATTGAGTTTCCTGAACAGCATAGAGTCTGTTTGTAATTAGTATAATATATGGATGTTTGTTTATGCATTATACTCTGTAATATATAGTATAATAACATTATGATACATTTAGAACTTGAAAAAATAGCAAATGAACTGAATATTCCGGTGATAGGTGTGGCACCTTGGCCATTGCCGGTGGAGGCGTCGTTGCATTTGGATACGCCTTATCCCTGTCCGTTTACGAATGGTACTTTAGAAGAGCGCTTGCAAGGGGCGACGACGATGCTTTCACCGCAGTCTGCTATTGTCTGTTTGTTTCCCTATTATGTGCCTAGAGAAGGAGTTACGAATTTAGCTAGGTATTGTTGGGGTGATGATTACCATGTTGTGGTGCGTCAGTATTTGGAACGACTGGTGGATGTGTTGCGTGAACGGTATCCTGATGACATGTACGAGATTCACTGTGATACATCTCCTTTGGCGGATAGGTATATGGCATATTTGGCAGGGTTAGGATTTTATGGATGGAACCAAACGTTTATCAATCCTACTTGGGGATCTTATACGGTGATTGGTACGATTATGACGACGTTGCCTTTAGAGCCTTCTACGCCTCTTAGTGAAAGCTGTCTTCAATGTGGGGCTTGTTTGCGCGCTTGTCCAGGTAAGGCTTTACAGAGGAATCATTTAGATTACCGCACTTGTAAAAGTTACCTCACTCAATGTAAAGGGGAACTTTCAGAGGAAGAAGAACGAATTATTAGAAAGACACCTCTCATTTTTGGATGCGATGTATGCCAAGAGGTGTGCCCTCACAATAGAAATGTTCCTATGACACCTATTCCTGAGTTCCAACAGGTGGCACCCTATATTGAGGCGGAGAAATTAGAGGGAATGACGAATAAAGAATTTAAAGCGAAGTACGGCCACAAGGCGTGGGCTTGGCGAGGAAAGAAAGTATTGCTTCGCAATGCAGAGATTATTAGAAAGGAACGATATGAAGGAAAGTAAGTCTGTTTCATTATTTTTAATTATATTCTTAGGATTGCTCACGGCAGTAACGCCATTAGCAACGGATATGTATTTGCCGTCACTTCCAATTATGCCTGGAGAACTACATACATCGGCATCGAACATTCAAATGACTATCGGCATTATGACTATCGGGATTGCGATAGGACAATTGTTTGCAGGCCCTATTAGTGATGTGCTAGGTCGTAAAAAACCACTCATTGTGGGGAACCTACTTTGTGTAGTAGCCACTATTATTTGTGCTTATGCACCGAACATTGAAGTACTTTTGTTAGGTCGTTTTTTACAAGGTGTGACAGGATCATTTGGGGTGGTTATTTCTAAGGCTATCGCTCGTGATTATGTATCGGGGCCGGCTCTGATTAAACTGTTGGCATCGTTGATGATGGTCAATGGGTTGGCACCTGTTATTGCTCCCTTACTAGGAGGGCAGATTTTAATCTATGAAACATGGCGATTTATTTTCGTCGTGTTGGCAGGATTTGCTCTAATTTTGTTGGTAGGTTCTGTTTTATTCCTTGAAAGTTTACCAACTGAACAACGTGTAGCAGGAGGCATCCAAGTAGCACTTAAGAATTACAAGATTTTATTAAAAGATAAAGCTTTCTTAGGTCAATGTGGGATTCAATGTTTTGCCTTTGGAGCGTTCTTTTGTTACATCAGTGGATCATCCTTTGTGTACCAAAATATATTTGGATTAGATGCGCAACAATTTAGTTACATATTTGGTATCAATAGCTGTGGCATTATTCTGTTCAGCATGATAAGCTCTCGCTTGAGTAATGTCATCAAAGATTACCAATTATTACAAGGTAGTTTAACAGTCCTATTCTTAGGTTCGGCCTTGTTCTTAGGTGCTATGGCTCTAAATATGCCATTTTTTGTGGTAACAACGATTTTATTCTTTACTGTGGGCACGGTGTCTTTATTTGGTGCTGCTAGCTTCTCGATGGCTATGGCACATTATGGTCACCTAGCAGGCAGTGCATCTGCCTTATTAGGTTTTTTCTCTATGGTATCGGCGGGCATTGTGTCACCTATCGTGGGGATTGCTGGACCACACACTGCTATTCCTATGGGAATCACTATGGTGGTATGTTCTTTCATAGCCCTCGTGTGTTACTATCGATTTGCGCGACCTAGTGTATAGGTATATCGCTACTATAGTAGTGTTTATGAATAGATAACTTTAGTGCTAGCATATATGGTAACATGCTCTATATCGATATTGGCGGAAATAATAACATAATCGTATGCGTATATAGCGAAGCCATTCTACAGTAGTATATGCTTAGTGGAAAAACAAGAGTTTGTAAGGGGGTAAACAGGAATGTCTTCTTTTAAAAATATAGATAGAAAAGAGCTTCCTTTTATTGACATGGACAGCTCTAGTCATGTATAATAATTGAGTCATAGTTTGGGTACGCCCAACTATTGCAAGCCGCATGAAGAGGTCAGTAATATCTGGCTTCGGCTAGATAACCGCATTCAGCGAGTACGAATACAAGGAGGTGTCATAATGTACGCAATTATTAAAACTGGTGGTAAACAATATCGCGTTTCCGAAGGCGATGTAATCACTATTGAAAAATTGGATGTAGCAGCTGAAGGAACTGTTTCTTTTGACGAAGTTGTAACTGTAGTTAAAGACGGTGACGTTAAAGTTGGTACACCACTTGTGGACGGTGCAAAAGTTACTGGTACAGTACTTGAACATGGTAAAGCGAAAAAGATCTTGGTTTTCAAATACAAAGCGAAATCCAACTATCGTCGTCGTCAAGGCCATCGCCAACCATTCACTAAAGTTCGCATCGAAAAAATCGAGGCGTAATTGTCATGACTCACATTGATGTGAAACGCAATGCGTTAGGGCAAATTGTAGAATGTTATTTTCGTGGACATGCTGAAGCAGGTCTCTACGGAGAAGATATTGTATGTGCCGCTATATCCATGCTTTCACAGACATCGGTCTTGGGACTTCATGAGGTGGCTGAGCAATCTATGGAGTACCAAATAGAAGACGGTGAGTTACATATCCTACTTTCAGAACCCATTACTGAAAGAGGACAAACTATATTAGAAACCATGCTTCTTGGTATCAAGAATGTGGCAAATCAATATAGTGATTTTGTTAGAGTGAGTGAACAATAGGAGGTGAACTACATGTTATTCAATATCCAATTACAACTATTCGCATCTAAAAAAGGTGCTTCCAGTACAAAAAATGGTCGTGATTCCGAGTCCAAACGTCTTGGAGTTAAATGCCATGACGGTTCTACTGTAAAAAGTGGTAACATTCTAGTTCGTCAACGTGGTACACATTTCCATCCAGGCGCTAACGTAGGTATCGGCAAAGATGATACTTTGTTTGCATTGGTTCCTGGCCGTGTAGCATTTGAACGTGCTGGTCGTTATAACCGTAAAGTTTCTGTATACCCTGTAGAAGCTTAATAACAATACATATAAGAGGTCACTAGATAGCAATATCTGGTGGCCTTTTTTGTATATTTCTGTTTATGCATACATAGTATTAATATTTGCTTTCATAATGTACACTAATTTTATATACATTGATTCCTAAGTAGAGTATAATGAAAAGTAGGCTATATCTAATAAAATCGGTATAGTCCATATGTTACGATAAAGCCTAAAAAGATATAGGCTATCATAGATCTACTAAGTCAGTAGAAAAGGAGTTTACTATGTATGATGTACACTCTTCCAAGGCGGAAGAATTTATTAATCATGAAGAGATTCTAGCCACTCTAAAATATGCAGAAGAAAACAAGGAAAATCGTCCTTTGTTAGATGCTATATTAGAAAAGGCGAAAACTCGTGTGGGTCTAAGTCATCGTGAGGCGATGGTGATGTTAGAATGTCCCTTGCCAGAATATAAGGAGAAATTATTTGCTTTAGCAAAAGAGATTAAACAAGCCATTTATGGTAATCGTATTGTGCTGTTTGCTCCGTTATATTTATCAAACTATTGCATCAATGGTTGTGTCTACTGCCCATACCATGCAAAAAATAAAACCATCACTCGCAAAAAATTAAACCAAGATCAAGTCCGTGAAGAAGTGATGGCATTAGAAGCTATGGGACATAAACGGATCGTTATCGAATCTGGTGAACATCCATTAGAAAATCCATTAGAATATATTTTAGAATGTATCGATACGATTTACTCTATTAAAAAAGACAATGGAGAAATCCGTCGTGTGAATGTTAATATTGCGGCTTGTGAAGTAGAAGATTATCAAAAATTACATGAAGCAGGCATTGGTACGTACACATTGTTCCAAGAAACGTATAATAAAGAAAATTATGAGGCCCTTCATCCAACAGGTCCTAAGAGCGATTATGCATACCATACAACGGCTATGGACCGTGCTATGGAGGCAGGTATCGACGATGTGGGGATTGGCGTGCTCTATGGATTGGAGCATTACAAATACGACTTTGTAGGTTTGTTGATGCATGCAGAGCATTTGGAAGCAAAGTTTGGTGTGGGCCCGCATACCATTAGTGTACCTCGAATTTGTCCAGCCGATGATATCGATGTAGATGATTTCAGCAATGCTGTACCAGACGATATTTTTGAAAAAATCGTCGCATTGATTCGTGTATCTGCACCGTATGCAGGTATGATTATGTCTACCCGTGAAAGTCAATCTATGCGTGAACGTGGTTTGGCATTAGGGATTTCTCAAATTTCTGGTGGCTCTCGTACATCCGTCGGTGGCTATGTAGAAGAAGAACCAGAAGAAGAAAACTCTGCTCAATTCGATACGAGTGACCGCCGTTCCTTGGATGAAATTGTAGAATGGTTATTGCAATTAGGATATGTACCGAGTTTCTGTACAGCTTGCTACCGTGAGGGACGTACAGGAGACCGCTTCATGGCACTCGCTAAAAGTGGACAAATTTCCAACTGCTGTCAACCAAATGCGTTAATGACATTGAAAGAATACTTACTAGATTATGCAGACGAGGACACAAAAGCTGTTGGCGCTGCTGTGATCGATGTGCAATTAGACTCTATTAAGAATGATCTGGTGAAAGAAAAATCTAAAGCCTATATTGCGCAAATGGAAGAGGGAGAACGTGACTTCCGATTCTAGTCAAAACTTGGTGCATAGGGTATAATATTTAATATATAGTGTTTATATATTGAAGTTATAAACAGAAGATTGTGGGAGGACAGAATGGAACAAAAAGAGATGGTTGTTGTCGTTGACTTTGGTGGTCAATATAACCAACTGATCGCGCGTCGTGTACGTGAAAATAATGTGTATTGTGAGGTATACCCATACAATAAAGCATTAGAAAAAATTAAAGAATTACAGCCAAAAGGTATCATCTTCACAGGTGGTCCTGCTAGCGTATACGAAGAAAATGCTCCTAAAATGGAGGCAGAAGTATTTGAACTTGGCATTCCAGTATTGGGTATGTGTTACGGTATGCAATTTATGGCACATACATTAGGTGGCCATGTTACCTCTGCGGAAACACGTGAATTTGGTAAAACACCAACTCAAGTGGATGTGTCCTCACCGCTATTTAAAGGACTTTCAGAAGAAGAAATCGTATGGATGAGCCATGTGGATTATGTGGCAAAAGTGCCAGAAGGTTTCAAAATCGTGGCGCATACAAAAGATTGCCCTGTGGCAGCGATGCAAAACGAAGAACGCCGGTTATACGCTATGCAATATCATGCAGAAGTGTTGCACACAGAACACGGCAAAGAAATGTTGCACAACTTCTTGTATGAAGTGTGCAGATGTACAGGCCAATGGACGATGGCAAACTATGCCAGAACAGCTATTGAAGAAATCCGCAACACTGTAGGTAATGGCAAAGTGTTATTGGCATTGTCTGGTGGTGTAGATAGCTCCGTAGCAGCAGCGTTAATCTCCAAAGCCGTAGGCGATCAATTGACTTGCATCTTTGTTGACCATGGTTTGATGCGTAAAAACGAAGGCGACGAAGTAGAAGAAGCGTTCAAAGATTCTGGTATGCATTTCATTCGTGTGGATGCAGAAGAACGTTTCTTGACAAAGTTAGCAGGTCTTGATGATCCAGAAGCAAAACGTAAAGCCATTGGTGAAGAATTTATCCGTGTTTTTGAAGACGAAGGCCGTAAAATTGGTTCCGTGGACTTCTTAGCACAAGGTACCATTTATCCAGACGTGATCGAATCTGGTACTGGTGAAGCAGAAGTGATTAAATCTCACCACAACGTAGGTGGCTTGCCTGCAGTAGTAGACTTTAAAGGTTTAATCGAACCTCTTCGCAACTTGTTCAAAGACGAAGTTCGTCAATTAGGCGCTGAGCTTGGCTTGGCAGACTACCTTGTATGGCGCCAACCATTCCCAGGTCCAGGCCTTGCGATCCGTGTAATGGGTGAAGTAACAAAAGATAAACTAGACGTATTGCGTGATGCGGACTATATTTTCCGTGATGAAATCGCAAAAGCTGGTTTAGATCGTTCCATCAATCAATACTTTGCTGTCTTAACAAGCACACGCACAGTAGGAGTTATGGGTGACTTCCGTACCTATGATTACACATTGGCATTGCGTGGTGTGACTACCACTGACTTCATGACAGCCGATTGGGCTCGTATCCCTTACGACGTATTGGATACTATCTCTCGCCGTATCGTGAACGAAGTGAACCACATCAACCGCATCGTGTACGATATTACAAGTAAACCACCAGCAACCATCGAGTGGGAATAGAAAATAGACATACTGAAAGCCAGCAGAACTTTGGAACTGCTGGCTTTTTTATTTATAATCTCCCTAAAGTATGTTACAATTAATAGAATACGGAATTCTTTATAAGGAGAGATTCGATGAAATTATTTTCTTCATTAGGAAGAGATTTAGGAATAGATATTGGGACATTTCACACGCATATTTTTGTGGAAGGTCGAGGGGTGGTTGTTTCGGAACCATCTATAGTGGCAACAGATGCGAAGCAAGAGAATATCGTCACTATTGGAGAAGATGCACAGCGCTTGTTGTTGCGCAATCCGGAAACATTAGCGCCTATGAGTCCGCTGAAAGAGGGCTTTATTGTGGACTATCGGATTGTGTTGTCCATGTTAAAGTATTTTATGAACAAAGCGTCCAAGGCGGTTCGTAGATCCCGTGTTGTCATGGCAGTGCCATGTGGTATTACCGATGTAGAGCGAAGAGCCATGACGGATGCCATCATTCAGGCGGGCGCTCGGGAAGCGCATCTGTTAGAAAGCCCTGTAGCAGCGGCTATCGGTGCAGGACTTCCTATTTTTGAGGCTCGTGGTAGTATGGCTGTCGATATCGGTGGCAGTACGACGGATGTAGCTATTTTATCTATGGGGGGTAAAGTAGCGAGCCGCACATCACGGATTGGTGGTAATGAATTAAACGAAGCTATTTATCATTATATACGTAATGAGTTTTCTATTATGGTGTCTGATGAAACGGTGGAAGACATTAAGCAAACTCTTGGATGTGCTATGCCTCCAACTATCGAAGGGGAATACACGATCGTAGGTCGTCATTCTGAAACGGGACTCACCAAACGCTGTATGATTCGTAAAAGTGAAGTGTATGAAATATTACGACAACCCATTGCAGATATGGTGGCGGTTATCCGCAGTATTTTGGAAAAAACACCGCCTGAATTAGTGGCAGATATCATGGAAAGTGGCATGCTTCTTACGGGAGGAACGTCTTTACTTGAAGGGTTAGATCGCCACATCCAAGAGGAACTAGGCATTCCTGTACGTATTGCGGATACACCAGGCGATACGGTAGCACTTGGTTTAGGTAGAGCTGCTGCAGATGTGCAACGCTTAGAGCGTTTATTAGTGGCTAGTAAATTACGAAAGGGGCGATCTTAATGCAACAATCTGAACGCAAATGGTTGACTATGATCGTAATCCTTTGTGCCATATTAGGTATCTTTGGGTATGTGTGGAAGCAAAGAACGCAAGTGCCAGTGGTGACAGTGACCTTAGAGAATTTGATGGCCCCTTTTACTTACGGAGCTAGCCGTTTCTTATCTGGATTACATACAGGAATAGCCGTGATAGATAATGGTATTTTGCGCGTGAAAGACATGTCAGACATAGAGGCACGCAATGCTGATCTAGAACAAAAACAAGTAGCCTATGATGAATTGGTAGCAGAAAATATTCGATTACGTCAATTGCTAAAGTTTAAAGGAGAACAACCTCAATTTGCCTTGTTAGCAGCATCCGTGGTGACACGTGATAGAGGAGCCTGGACAGATACGTTTACTATTAGCAGAGGCAGTGCCGATGGAGTAGCGCCGAATATGGCAGTCATTGCTCCGCGCGGCGTCGTAGGTTTTGTATCTGATGTGTACGAACACTCTGCACGGGTACAAAGTATATTGGATCCTCGATCAGCGACTGGGGTTATCGTCCAACGTCCTGAATCTAGAATTGCCTCCATTTTAAAAGGCAATGGCAATCGTCCTATGGAACCACAAATGGTGAATATCGCTCTAAATGGTGATATTCTGAAGGGGGATACCATCGTGACATCTGGATTTGGTGGTATTTATCCGAAGGGCTTATTATTGGGACATGTGAAAGATATTGTCACTGACGAAGAAGGGTTTGTGAAACACGCTATCATCGATCCTACCGTGGACTTTCAGAGTTTAGAAGAAGTCTTCGTGATTGTATCATCATCCATTGCAAGACCAGAAGCGCCAAAATTAGAGCCAAAATTGATTCCTCGTACGCAGCGAGATCAAGTAGAAGGGGCTAAAGGGACGGTGCAACAATGAAGCGGTGTGCATGGACTTTGATGTTGCTAGGCGTTATTATTATTCAATCCTTAGTGGTACCTAGATGGTTTCCTTACTCTTGGGCACCGCATCTATTACTAGATATTGCATTGGTAGTGACCGTACTGAAAGGTCGTTCTCATGGCATGATGTTGGCCGTTGTGGGTGGTATAGTTCAA
Source organism: uncultured Veillonella sp. (assembly GCA_963518085.1). Classification (GTDB taxonomy): domain Bacteria; phylum Bacillota; class Negativicutes; order Veillonellales; family Veillonellaceae; genus F0422. The sequence continues at coordinate 61,993 of CAUQIB010000011.1, forward strand.
GATGTGATAATTGGCAATTATTTTGGATTACATGTAGTGTCCTATGCGATAGTAAGCTATATGTTAGGTGCCATGCAAGGCACTGTGTATGAAGAACAATGGTATGCTAGTGCTGGATGGACGGGCTTAGGCGTAGCTTTAGTTATGGTGTTACAAATTGGTTTGTTATGGATTGTACAAGAACCTATTGTCATGACTACGTATATTTGGAACCATGGCATTCCCTCTATAGGGATTGATGCTTTAGTAGGGATTGTGGTGCATAAATTGGTATGGCGCTGGGAAGAAAAAGATGAATACATGTGGTAGAAAGGAGAGACTATGTTAAAAGCATTATATAAAAAGAAAAAAACGACACGCTTTGATGTATTGCTAACCATAGTCGTCATCGTTTTTACTATTTTGTTAGGACGGTTGTTTTACCTGCAAGTCATTGAAGGTGATTATTACCGTGGGAAAGCGGAGGGGAATCGACTCCGCATACTCTCTATGACGGCTACACGAGGATTGATGTATGATCGAAACGGTCAAATTGTGGTCGGCTCACGACCTGCTTATATGGTGTCTATGTTGCCCACAGGAAAGCAGGCAGATCCAAAAGAGCTAGAACAATTGGCTACGTATTTACAAATCCCGGTGAAAACATTGGCAGAAAAAATAGAAACCCATAAAGGTGGCTATGCACCGATTCGGCTAGCTAGTGATGTAACCTTAGACAAGGTGACAAAAATTGAAGAACATCGTCATGAATTACCTGGTATTACCGTAGATGTAGAGCCACTTCGCTATTATCCTCATGATACGATGGCATCCCAATTATTGGGCTACGTAGGGGAAGTGAGCGAAGACGAGCTAGCGGAAGCGAAACAGGCAGAATTAGAGGGGACACATATGGGTGGAGCCATTGGCCCTGGTACGATTTTAGGCCGTTCTGGGCTAGAGAAAATGTACGATTCTGTGCTACGCGGTGTGGATGGCGGTCGTCAGGTAGAGGTGGATGCTAGTGGACGTCCTGTAGAAGAAGTAGGGCGTAAACACACCATACCCGGTCGAAATATTCACTTAACCATTGATTTAAATCTACAAAAAGTGGCTGAAAAAGCTGTGTATGACCAATTAGCAGCACTTAGAAAACAAGGTATTCCTGCGAAGGGGGCTGCCGTAGTGGCTCTAGATCCTAATACAGGGGCAGTTCTCGCTATGGTCAGTGCACCTGGCTTTAATCCGAATTGGTTTGCTAAAGGGATAACTACTGAACAGTGGAAGCAGCTAAATGCAAAAGGGGAAAATCCTTTTGAAAACAAAGTTGTTACTGGTGAATATCCGCCAGGGTCTCCTTTCAAAATTATTACTGGTGCAGCTGCCTTAGAATTGAAAAAGGTGACGCCTAATGAAATGATTTATGACAGTGGTAAGCACTGGTTAATTGACAAGCGAAATGCAGAGGGAGAAGCGTTAGGCTGGCTTGATTTCAACAAAGCGTTGGCGAAGTCAGATAATGTATATTTCTATGAAATGGGGAATCGCTTAGGTATCGATAATATCGATAAATATGCGAAGATTTTTGGGCTCGGCGAAAAGACGGGTATCAAGCTCTATGATGAAGGCAGTGGTAATATTGCTAGTCCCGAATACAAACGAAAAGTGTTTAATCAAGATTGGTATTTGGGAGAAACCTTCGATGCCGCTATTGGACAGTCTTTCACATTGGTCACCCCGATACAAATGGCAGTGGTTATGTCGGAAATTGCCAATGGAGGGATTCGCTACCAGCCGTATGTAGTGAGTCGTATCGACAATGCAGACGGAACGCCGGAAGAAATTTTTGGACCTAAAAAATTAGGAGTCTTACAAGTATCGAAAGCAGTGATGGATATTGTCCGTAATGGTCTCAGAGACGTAACCTTGGAAGGTGGTACGGCAGGGGAAATTTTTAAAGGTTTATCCTTAGCCGTAGCTGGTAAAACGGGGACAGCGGAAAATGCCACTGGCCGTGACCATGGTTGGTTCGTTGCTTATGCGCCATACGACAAGCCTCGTATCGTTGTAGTAGCGCTGGTGGAACAAGGCGGATTTGGTGCCGTATCAGCAGGGTCTATTGTACGGCCTATTTTGGAAGAATACTTTCATATTCCTAAGCCGGTCGTAGTCCCTACGAATGATAAGAAAGAGGATGCTAAAAAAGAAACAAACTCTGAAAAGGAACAAAAGGTAGACTAGGAGTATACTATGTGGCAGAGAATTATACGTGAATGGGATTGGATTTTGGTGCTATCTACGATCAGTCTGATTGTCATTGGCTGTGTTGTCATCGGCAGTGCGACTCATATCAATCGAGAAGGACTACAAATTACTGGGTTAGTATCGAAACAATTGCTATTCTTTGGATTAAATATCGTTGCCATTGTAGGTCTACAATGGCTAGATTACGAGCGCTTGCGCCCCTATGCAAAGTGGATATATGGGGCTACTATCGTTATGCTCTTGGCAGTTATGGTGGTAGGTACATCGGCACTGGGTGCGCAACGATGGATTCAGATTGGGCCGATTACGATTCAACCATCAGAATTTACGAAGTTGATGATGATCATTAGCTTGGCCAACATGTTGGAAAGTCGAGTAGGAAAGTTAAATACTTTTAAAGAGCTATTGCCGGTATTCTTATTTTTAGGAATCCCCGCCTTGCTAGTATTTAAGCAACCAGATTTGGGGACATCTTTAGTGTATGTAGCTATATTAGCAGGCATGCTTTTTGTTAGCGGTATTCGTATGCGCTTAGTGCAAATTATGGTAGGCACTATGGTAGCACTATTGCCGTTAAGCTGGTTTGTGTTGCAGGAATATCAAAAGCAACGGATTATGGTGTTTTTGAATCCTAATGTAGACCCTTTTGGCGCAGGATATCATATTATCCAATCTAAAATTGCTATCGGTTCAGGCTTATTATTTGGTAAAGGTCTCTTTGAAGGAACCCAAAGTCAGTTGAACTTTTTACCGGAAAACCATACAGACTTTATTTTCTCCGTGGTGGGAGAAGAATTAGGCCTTCTCGGTTGTTTTGCGGTCTTAGGGTTACTCTTGGTGGTTGTGTATCGTAGTTTCTTAATTGCGAAACGATCGGTGGATCCCTTTGGTATGTTGATTGCCACAGGCATTGGCTCTATGCTGTTATTTGAAGTTTTAGTCAATGTAGGCATGACCACTGGTATTATGCCTGTAACGGGTATTCCATTGCCTTTCATTAGTTACGGTGTAAGTGCGTTAACAACAAATTTATTGAGTATAGGTTTATTATTAAATATAGTGATGCGCCAGAAAAAGCGTATGTTTTAAGTAGTAAAAAAGAGGCTAGTGCCTCTTGGAGGTTGTATGATTCAATTAGATCCATCATGGTTACAACATGTGGAAAAGCCTGCCCGTTATATGGGTGGGGAATGGAATAGCGTGACCAAGAATCATTCGGAAGTGGATGTGACGATGGCCTTCGCCTTTCCAGATGTGTATGAAGTGAGTATGAGCCATTTAGGAATTAAAATCTTATATGGCATAGTCAACGAACGCCCAGATGCAGCGGCAGAGCGTGTATTTGCTCCTTGGCATGACATGGAAACGGAAATGCGCAATCGGGAGATTCCTTTGTTTTCTTTGGAAACGAAAACACCGATCCGTGACTTTGATTTATTGGCCTTTACCTTGCAATATGAAATGTGCTATACAAACATCATTAATATGCTAGATTTGGCAGGTATTCCTTTTTATGGAAAGGATAGAGACTTGTCGTTCCCTCTATTAATCGGTGGTGGTCCTTGTGTGTACAATATGGAGCCTATTGCAGATTTCTTTGATGTCGTATCTATCGGCGAATCTGAAGATTGGATCAATGAATTTATTGATTTATATAAAGCTGAGAAGACAAAAGGATTCCCTGGCGGTAAAGAGGCCTTCTTGCGAAAAGCAGCGCAGATTGAAGGGACCTATATTCCTAGTTTGTATGAACCACAATATACAGAATCTGGGGACTTTGCAGGGATGAAAGTATTGGCTGAAGAAGCGCCTGCCATTGTAAAAAAACGTATCGTAGAAGATATGGAGGCTGCGTTCTACCCTACAAAACCTGTAGTGCCATACTTAGATATTGTTCATGATAGAGCGGTACTGGAATTATTTAGAGGGTGCTTACGTGGCTGTCGTTTCTGCCAAGCTGGTATGTTATATCGTCCAGTGCGTGAACGAACTCCAGAACGATTGGTACAATTAGCAAAAGAAATTATTGCCAATACTGGCTACAATGAAATCTCCTTGATGTCTCTAAGCTCTGCGGACTATTCTAAATTGCCAGAATTAGTAGATATGTTGATGGAAGAATTTAAAGATAAACAAGTGAGTGTCAGCTTGCCATCCTTACGTATTGATGCCTTTTCTATCGATATCGCTAAAAAAGTACAACAAGTGCGTAAAAGTGGTTTAACTTTCGCTCCAGAAGCAGGATCTCAACGGATGCGTGATGTTATCAATAAAGGTGTTAGTGAAGAGGATTTGATGTCCGCCTGTGAAAATGCTTTCAAGTCTGGTTGGAATACAGTAAAGCTCTATTTTATGATGGGCTTGCCTACAGAAACGGATGAAGACGTAGCAGGTATTGCCGATTTAGCCTATAAAGTGCTTGATTTACATCGAGAAATTACTGGTAAACGCAATGGTAAGGTCACAGTGAGCTGTTCCTTCTTTGTGCCAAAATCACATTCTCCATACCAATGGTACGGACAACAAGATGTAGAAGAAATTCATCGTAAACAGAAATACTTGAAATCTTTAATCAACAATAGAAATATTTCTTATCACTACCATGATGGCTATACAGGGTATTTAGAAGCAGTCTTTGCCCGTGGTGACAGACGCTTAGCGGCATCTGTTGTAGAAGCCTGGAAATTAGGTTGTAAGTTTGATGGATGGACAGAGTTTTTCAATTACGATACATGGATGCAGGCTTTTAAAAATACCAATATTGATCCAGAATACTATGCCCGACGAAATCGTGATTTTTCAGAAGCTTTACCATGGGATCATCTCGATGATACGGTAAGTAAAGAATTTTTACGCCGCGAATGGGAACGTGCGGTAGATGGTACATTAACTTGGGATTGCCGTCGCAAGCCGTGCAATGGTTGTAATGCGTGTCCAGAGTTGGGCACACCGATTATTGATTATAAGGAGGGTGGACGTGTTGAGAAAGTTACGTTTGGCCTTACATAAGGGAGAAGAACTTCGCTTTTTATCTCATTTAGATTATGCCTCTGCCATTGAGCGTATGATTCGTCGTAGTGGTATCAAAATGGCTTATTCTGAAGGATTTAATCCACATATGAAAATTAGTTTCTCCTCCGCCCTGGCGTTGGGGATTACGGCTAGTGCTGAATATTGCGATCTAGATGTTCTAGAAGAAGGCACATTAGAAGAGTTAATGAAACGACTTTCAGAAGTAGCACCGAAAGGATTGGAATTGCTCGAAGGCCGATTCATGCCAGATAAAGTGAAAAAAATGATGGCTATCTGCAACTATGCGGTATATGAAGTCAAGGGCCCTGTTACTGAAGAGGTAAATTGGGTGTCTTTGTTGGAGCCTTTCAACAGTGCAGAAGAAGTGTTGTATGAAAAAGTAACGCCGAAGAAAACAAGAACTATTGATGTGAAGCATTTCATTAAGGAACCATTGGTGGCCACAGTGGACAATGGAATGGTGACAATTCGCATGGCCATCGGCGTATATCCAGAAGGGACTATGAAACCTGGGGATATGTGGAAATTAGGCAAAGAACAATACGGCTGGCCCGTAACAGACAGTTATTCTATTCACCGTGAAGCGATTCTGATTGAAACGGATGGGGCTTGTATTACGCCACTAGAAGTGGAATAAGGAGAGACTATGAATCGATTATATGCCAATGTGATGAAAGAGGAAACCCGTCTCGCTATTGTGGATGAGGCAGGGGCGTTACAACAGATTATCTATGAACGACCACAGCTGTCGAACCGCGTACATCATATGTATAAGGGGGTTGTGAAAAATGTCCTGCCTGGTATGAGCGCTGCTTTCCTCGACATTGGCATCGGTCAAAATGTGTATTTGAATCTACAAGAACAAGGGAAACAGAAAAAAGTTCATGTAGGGGAAGTATTGCTCGTGCAAATCGTGAAAGATGCCATGCTGGGTAAAAGTGCTCGTGTCACTACAGATGTCAGTTTGGCGGGTCACTACATGGTCTTATTGCCGCAAGACCAACAGATTCATATTTCTAAAAAGATTACAGACCCAGAGCTGCGTCAATCTTTGAAAGATATGGCGCAACCCTATTTGGAACGAGGTGTAGGATTTATTTTGCGCACCGCTGCTATGGGGGCGAGCCAAGAAGAGATTGCTCGGGATATGGCTTATTTACATCAGACGTGGGAATATTTACAAAAGCGTTATAAGGTAGCCCAGAACGGCACTGAAATCTATGGAGATGCGAACTTATGGTATCGTGTGATCCGTGATTATGTAGGGCCTACGGTGGGGGCCATTATGGTGGATGATGTAGCTGCCTATGAAGAGTTGCAGCAACTCTTAGGAGCAGGACGATTTGGTAAGCCTGTAGAAGTGAGTTTATGGAATCAGAAGGAAGATATTTTTAAGACCCATGGTATTGAAGAACAAATTGATGCGCTTTTAAATCATCGCATTGATTTACCATCTGGTGGATCCTTACAGATTGACCAAACAGAAGCGCTTACTGTCATCGATGTGAATTCTGCTCATTACAGTGGTAAGAATGAACAAGCAGGACAGGTGGCGAAGCGTGTTAACCAAGAAGCGGCCCATATGATTGCTAGACAATTACGATTACGAAATCTTGGAGGTATCATCATCTGCGACTTCATCGATATGCCGAAACAAGATATGGAAGAACTGGTGCAGTTGATGAATCATTTAGTGAAAAAGGATCCTATTAAAACGGTGGTATGTGGTATTACATCCTTAGGTTTATTGGAATTGACACGGAAAAGAGAGCGCCAAAGTGTTCCGTCTATCCTCTTTGATACTTGTTCCAGCTGTGGTGGTACTGGACATGTGTTAAAAGGAGAAACGGTATATTTGCAAATCTTGCGCCGTTTACGAGAACTCTATCGCTTTGGGCGATTAAAAACGGATGTATCTATTGTGGTGCATCCAGAGGTGGGTGTATTTTTTACAAAACAAGTGTTAGAATTCTTGCGTACAGAATTACAAAGAACTATACAGATTGAAAATGATGCCACAATGGGATTAGAAGCCTATTCCCTATTAGCCATAGGTGATGTATAATAATAGAATTAGTACTAAAAATAATTACAGTTCTCGATTTGAAATGTAATGTTTTGGGAAAAAGTGCTTGGGAGTGCCAAGCACTTTTATTGTTATTTACAGGAGGGACTTGTGTCATACCTTGAAATATTGATTTTATCTGTAGGTCTTGCTATGGATGCCTTTGCAGTTTCTATTTGTAAATCATCGCAGATGAAAGATGACCCACAGATGAAAAAGGTTACACTGGCATTTTTATTTGGTGCTTTTCAGTGTTTGATGCCTATCATAGGGGCAGCCGTAGGAGCTCAGTTTTCAGAGAACTTTGATGAGTGGGATCACTGGGTGATCTTTATTACGTTAGGCTATTTAGGCATTAATATGATTCGTGCTTCGCTCAGTGATGAGGAAGAGGATACATCTTCCGTGGATTGGAAAGAGATGCTAGCATTGTCTATTGCCACTAGCATCGATGCCTTAGCGGTAGGGGTTACTATTGCACTCTTACATGTGGACGTGTATTTTACATCACTCACAATTGGGGTGATTACCTTCTTGGTATGCCTCGTGGGAATATTCAGTGGATATCATATGATGAAAGCCTTCCGTGAAAGAGCCGAAATGGCTGGGGGCGTTATATTGATACTCATTGGAGTGAAAATACTGTTGCAGCATTTGGGGTACTTGCCTCGCTAAATCGTCTCTTGCTGTGCTATGTAGCTTGTGGCGTTTTGTCTAATATGGTGAAAGGAAAGACCGCAATACACCCCCTCAGAAACGGTATTTCATAATGTTTCTTCGGAGGTATATTGCGGTCTTTTTGTATTTGTATGATTTAGCTAGTAAGGCTCGCCACAAGACTACTACGCGCAACTGCGTTCCTCACGGAGGAAAAAAGGGCTGTCAAGCACAAATTAATTTGTCATAAAAAATAATTAAATATAGGCGTAATTAA
>CAUQIB010000012.1:0-66899 GCA_963518085.1 uncultured Veillonella sp.
ACAGAGAGCCTTCTTATTTTTTATTTATTTGTCACAAATGTATTATACTCTTACACTTTTCTAAATTATGCACGATCTTTGATTTCTTGTTGGATGTTTGCCAAGAATTCTTCCCAAGGAATCGCACCTTGTTCGCCTACGCCACGTTTACGAACTGCCACTTTTCCTTCTTCTACTTCTTTATCTCCCACTACAAGCATATAAGGGACTTTTTCCATTTGGGCTTGACGGATTTTATAACCAATTTTTTCACTGCGATCATCTAGCTCTACACGTACATAGGCATTTTTAAATGCTTTACGTAATTTTTCAGCGTATTCTACATGTTTTTCGCTTATTGGAAGGATTTTTACTTGTACTGGCGCCATCCAAGTTGGGAATGCTCCTGCAAAGTGTTCAATCAAGATACCGATAAAACGTTCCATGGAACCAAAGCAAGCGCGGTGAATCATGATTGGACGATGTTTTTGTCCATCTTCTGCAATATACTCCAAGTTGAAACGTTCTGGCAAGTTCATATCCAATTGGATAGTACCACATTGCCATGTACGGCCGATAGAATCACGAATATGGAAGTCTAGTTTAGGACCATAGAACGCGCCATCACCTTCATTGATACGGTATGGGATACCTTTAGCTTCAATCGCTTCACGCAATGCTTCTGTTGCCAATTCCCAAATTGCATCGTCTCCGATAGCTCCTTCAGGTTTTGTACTCAATTCCACATGATAGGACAAACCAAATTGAGAGTAGATACGACCGAATAGATCGATAACACTCATTAACTCTTCTTTAATTTGAGATGGTGTCATGAATACATGGGCATCATCTTGTGTAAAGCTACGTACACGGAATAAACCATGTAACGCGCCGCTCAATTCATGGCGGTGTACTAAACCAAGTTCTGCCATACGAATTGGAAAATCACGGTAGGAATGCATTTCGTTAGCATATACCAAGATACCGCCTGGGCAGTTCATAGGTTTAATTGCATACTCTGCACCGTCGATTTGTGTTGTGTACATATTTTCACGATAATGGAACCAGTGACCAGATGTTTCCCATAAATGTTGGCTTAATATAATTGGAGTACGAACTTCTTCATAATCGTAATCATGATGGACTTCACGCCAGAAATTTTCTAAAGCATTACGCACTGCCATTCCTTTTGGTAAGAAGAATGGGAATCCTGGTCCTTCTTCTTTGAGGACGAACAAGCCAAGCTCTTTGCCCAATTTACGATGGTCACGGCGAGCTGCTTCTTCTAATAAGTGTAAATATTCCTCTAGTTCTTCTTTCTTTTCAAAAGCAGTACCGTAGATACGTTGCAGCATTTTATTTTTTTCGTCGCCACGCCAGTAGGCACCTGCAATGCTTTGTAATCTGAAAGCTTTCACTTTACCAGTACTTGCTAAGTGTGGCCCTGCACAAAGGTCAGTGAAATCCCCTTGTTTGTATGCAGAAATCACTGCATCAGCTGGTAAGTCATTAATCAATTCTACTTTGTAATTCTCATGTTTGGCAGCAAAGAAATCTAACGCTTCTTGACGTTCCATCAATACTTTTTCGATAGGCAAGTTTTCTTTTACAATACGGCTCATTTCCGCTTCGATTTTTGGCAAATCTTCTGGCACTAATTTATGTTCCATATCGATATCATAGTAGAAACCATTTTCGATAGCAGGTCCAATCGCCAATTGTGCATCTGGCCATAAGCGTTTTACCGCTTGTGCCATCACATGAGATGCAGTGTGACGGAATGCATGTTTACCTCCGTCGTCCGCAAATGTTAAAAAGCTTACCTTAGATCCTTCCACTAATACTTCACGTAAATCTGTTAATTCACCATTTACATCAGCGGCTAATACTTTTTTTGCTAAACTGTTTGATAATTGTTTGACTGCTTCACCTAATGTAGTTCCAGCCGCAAAAGCTTTAGAACTTCCATCAGGTAAAATGATATTTACTTCACTCATAGGTTACCTCCCTAGGTCTAATACTAACTATGCCATTGGGAATGGCAATACTTTTTACCAACAAAAAAAGACCCTCTCCCACACAAGGGACGAAGATCTTCGCGGTTCCACCCTAGTTAGTCCCTATTCATAGGACTCACTCTTACGGACGATAACGGGTCCATACGGATTCAATTACAAGCCTAGCCTTCACTGAACCAGTTTGAAGGTGGTAACATCTAAGTCTATACTAGATACTCACAGCCAAGGTATCTTTCTCTGAAAGCATAGATGGTTAGGGTCATGTCCTTCGCATCACTGTTGTTTATATAATAATATAATTATAATAAACAAAAACCCTATCTATGTCAAGCGAGTTTTTTCGATATACCCTTATAGATAAAAAGCACTACCCTTGTCATCAACTTATCAGTTGATACTTGGGTAGTACTTCATATTTAACTCTTATCCCATGTTTCTTTTGCTGTTTCCAACAACCCCTTAAGGCGTGCCAAACCTTTTCTTCGCAATCGATGGATATAACTATGACTGCATTCCAAGGTATCTGCTATGGATGCTACACTGTGGTTTTTGTAATACACTTCTTCCACTACGTGCTGCTCCGCTAAAGGTAACTGTTTCATAGCCGATGTCACCATATCGCCATACATGCGTTCCTCGCAAACAGTTTCTGTAGACGGACCCTCAGCGGGCAATTGTTCCCACCAAGTTTCACCGTCTTCCGTTTCCGATTGTAGCACAATCCCTTCCTTACCTTCTTTCCGAAGATAGTCCAAGATACGTCCTCGAATACGATGTACTGCATAGAGAGAGAAGGCTACGCCTTTCTTAGAATCATATCGCTCTACCGCTTCAATAAGTCCTATGGTCCCCTCTTGGATGCAATCCATCATATCAATCTTAGAAGATTGATACACATTAGCTTCTTTCAACACTAACGGTTGGTAATGCTCAATGATTGTCATACGAGCCTCCAAGTCTCCTTGTTCCTCGTAAACCTTCCAGAGCCTTTGTTCTTCTTCCCAGGTCAACAATTCAATTGTATCCACGCTGGCAATATAATCATTGAGCATACTTTCACTTCCTTTAGAATCGATATCTCCACTGCGCCCCTAAGTAGCGTTTATTTTCATTATTAATCCATCCCGTAGCACTAATATTATGATTGATATCATACTGAAAGCCATACGATACATGATCGTTTTTGAGCCCTCTAGTTAGAGTCACCATCAAATCTGGGACTACATATTTACCAATGGTCACATTAAAGTTATTTTTTTCCTGCAAATCACGAGAGTCTTTTCCATCTAAAGAACCTGTAGTGATATTCACCAAATCTAGTTTCAATGTATCTTGTAATACATCTTCGATATAGCCAAACGCTAAAGACTGCAAACTAGATGTCAGCAAGGCATTGGCATCCTCCGATGTAACACCACTGGTATTACCCACATTACGTCCAAAAGTTAACAGTGAAATAATTTGACGTTCCGATAAATTAGGTTCAGATGTTAATTTTAATTTCATCTGCGTTGCAGGTCCTTCCGCTTGTAGAGATATACGATAGTTCTTCACATTTGCCATACTCCGTACATTGAGTTCAGGAATAATACTACCTGTGACAAATTTTGCCTGCCCTTCTGTAATTTTAAAGCGATTTTTCAAATATTTCACATACCCCTTATTGACGGATAACTTACCACTCGCCTTTGGTTCCCCTAGCGTTCCTTCAAATTTAACCTTACCTTGTAAAAACATATCGTAGAGCAATGGATTATACAGGCGTACATTATCTTTTGCATCAATAGTTACATCTAATCCTAACGGAATCGATGCCCCTGAGCTTTCAAAGGTCAATGGAATTGTTCCTACCACATCATGCAATGCGATAGCGCCTACCAAGGTCGGCATATCTTGTTTGTTTACGATGTACAGTTCACCATCTAATGGTCCTGTGTAGAAAGAGTGAGCAATTTCTATACCTTTCATCTGTAACGCACCGTAGTAGGACGTAATGCTATGTCCCATCCAGCCAATATTGCCAGATAGACCCGCATTGCCTTTCCCCATCGTAGTGCTGCCAGTAATATCTACGTGATTACCTCTAAATAAAAGTTGCCCTTTTACGTTGGTAACCGGTTTTTTCAAAGATTGTAATTGCATAGATCCATTAGCAAGCTCCACAGTACCTTTAGCCAAAATATTCGACGAATTGCCTGTCACATGGACAACACCACGAATATCGCCATCTGCGGACCGCACTTCTTTAAACATTAACGGCAGAACGGATAAGTTTGCCTCATTCATATCCACGTACACATCAAATTGCTTACTCACATCATCCGCCACATATTCATTGGTTACAAAAGCACCAAGCGGTAATTTACCACGTACTTTAATAGAAGCGTTGGCTTTCTTAATCATCCCTTGTTGGATGTTCACCACTTGATTTTCCATGGTTCCTAATATACTTAATTGATCTAAGCTTATACCATTGATAACAGGTTGCTCCACCTCACTGGAAAACTCTACTTTTGGCGATTTCGTGAGTCCATGTACGTTAATAATAAAATTCCAGTTTCCCTGTGCATTTACATCTTGTGTAACTAATGGTAGTACGGTTTGTACGGGCACTTTGGATGCCACTAACTGAATATCTGTAGAGCCATCTAAATCAGCTTTACCTTTACCCACAATGAGACCTTCTTTAATAGGCAGTTTGAAAGTACGAATATCAAATGTCCGCCCACCATAGCCTATATCTACCGTAGCAGTTCCTACCACTTCGTTACGAATTGTGGTATTTTCCAGAGTTCCTTTTATGTCTAGTCTCGGACTATCACTAGTACCCCCTAAATCAATAGTAGCCTGTAATTTACCATTCATATCCGACACTTGTACATGGGTTAATGCTAATAATTGATGCAAATCGCCATCTCGAACATGAACATATCCAAATAAGCGTTTTTGGTCCTCTAATTGAACTCCACCTTTCACTTCGTATCGGCCAGTACCACTACCCGTGAAAGTCAACCCTTGTAGATGTACTACCTGTGGTGTAATGTATACCGAACCTGCTATATCGTGTAAAGTAGTATCCTTCACTTGCATCGCATCAGACTGTACTGTCCCTTCAAAGATAGGTGCATCCACAGTACCACCAAGATGACCCTCAGCACCTACATAACCGACTACGTTCAGCCCCGTATCACGGGCAAAGGGTTCAATTGGCACCTCGTCACCAACAAATTTGATGTCTAGCTGTTTACCTTGTATACCACCATCCCCAATAATGGAGGCTCCATAGGTATTAATATCTATTCTTGGTAAATATAAATGCCCATCTTTATAAGTATATCCCCCTTCAATAGAGGTAAACAGTTTACCATATATGGAACCATCACGAGCTTGCAGATGACCCTCTATTTGTGGTTGTTGTAATGTACCTTGTACATGAATATCTGTGCTAAGCCATCCTGTCATAGGTATGTCTGTGAACGTTGGCAATACATCTTCAATACGTACATCCTTCGCAGAGCCTTTGATATCCATATTTTTTTCACCATCTAAGCGGATATATCCACCTAGGTTATAGGTGCTTTTTTTATAGTCCAAATTTCCTTCAAGAATATGGAACGTATTATCCTCTAACTTTGTTTTAATAGTTGCTCGATCAAATTTGGTTGTCCCATAGGAAAGCATTTCACCAGCAATAGTAACATTTCCTGTCGGATTTTCTAGGGATCCTTGTAAGTTAGCCTCCACAGAAACAGTACCGCCTAACGGTTTGGGGCTCCACTCATTAAATTGTTCTAATCCAATATTAGTGCCATGCAAATTAATACCAAATGTACCATTGCCTAATCGACCACTACCCGTGAAAGCACCTCGTCTCCAAGTACCATTTAGATACGGCACCACTAACTGGGTACCATCCCAAGATACACTGGCATCCAAGGTATCCACTAAAATAGATTGATACCCCATGTTGCGTCCTTGTACAGAGCCATTTATTTGGGAAATAGCTCCATGTTCCCCTTCAATGGTTAAAGTACCACTTACGGCTCCCTGTACAGGAGGCAATCCCTCAAGAGGCAATCCATATAAGGATACTTTCTGTGCCTCTACTTGTGCTGAGAAATCTTCTGTATCTATATGATAGGAGCCAGCGCCAGTCACAGTTCCCCCTTGAGTATTCAGTTCTGCATCTCCCACATAAATCACTTGGTCTCCATAGGAAAGATGAGCTTTCCCTCGATTCACCGTAATTCCTTCATAGGAAATATCTCGCAGCTCTACATCTCCACTGGCTTTTACATTCGACACAGGCCCTGTTAGGAGTGCATCTGCCGTCACATATCCTGTCACCGGCAGTTGACCAAAAGAGGCTAGATTCCATTCTTTCAAACCTATATTTACATGTAACGTAGGATCGTTATCAAAGATATGGTGTACAGTACCATTCACACGGAGGTGCTCATCATTCACATTTGTTTCAATTCCATCTAAGAACAGAACATCTCCATGAATTTGAAGTGCACCTTTCCCCGATGTTAATCGGTACTCCTGAAGGGTAGTCCCCACATTTTGGAAGGAAAGTCCCCCTTCTCCATACCAGAAACCGCCCCGTTGTGTAAGCGTTAACGCCACATCTGTAAGTTCTCCCGTCATAGAGCTTAGTGCACCTGGTAAGGAGATTCGACTTACAATAGGAGCCATATCTAAATGCGGAGTTTCCACATAGAATAATCGATTACCGCTGTCATCCAACTCCCATTGTATCTTAGAATGAATTTGGTCCTTTCCTAGATGTGCATCCACAACGCCATCTAGCATATGACCACCATCACCAGAAAGAGTTATATTGACATCTGATACAAGCAATGGTTCTGAATGCGGTAACAATAAGGACACTGATCCATTCTCTACCCGAACTAGTCCACTGAATTGACTCGGACTGTCTGACTCCCGTTCCTTGAGCAGCTGTTGTACATTCCATTGCCCCTGTTCATATTGCACTACATTCACATGTGGTGAGGTAACCGTAATCGTACCCAGCAATCCGTCCGGTGATATCTGTCCAAAGGGATATTGCCATACTTTTAACCACTGAATAGAGACCGTCAACGCATCTGCAGTGAGCACATGTTGCCCCTTCGCATCGTCTACGATGAGGTCTTGCATGTGAACGTCCCCATCCCAGCCAATATAGAAGGATGAATAGGAAACCGTTCCATTCAGTGCTGTATGTAATTGTTCTTGCACATAAGGTCCTACATAGGTTTCACTCAATGGTTGCAAGCCGAATCCAACGCCTACTACACATCCACCAAGTACGATACCTAGTAGCCAGTGTTTCCTCTTCATGATTCACCTCATATTGGTATAATCACTATCCTTGATTAACAAATTTTACGCCACTGCCTACAGCCGCTACTACGGGAATACCCATAGCTTTTTCTAAGGTAGCAATGCTTAAGTTATAGTTATATAGAGCATCTACATAATTATTACGAGCTGTAGCTAAGGCCGTTTCTGCGTCAAGCACATCCACATTCGTGCCTACTCCAGAGCGGTAACGTAATGTTTTAATACGGAAGTCCTCTTGTCCAGCTTCTACGGCTGCATGAGTACTTTGAATTTTTTGCTCTGCTGCTTTTAGATTTAAGTACGCCTCTTGCACTTGTAACTCTACCGTATCAATCGTTTGTGCGTAGGCTTCTTTCGCTTTTTCTAACTTTGCTTTAGCAGCACTTACGTTAGCTTTCGATTGGCCCCCATCCCATACATTCCAAGATAAGGAAGCGCCTACGGACCAGTCTTTGCTATCGTTACCAGCCCAATGTGCACCATTCATGCGTCGGCTAGCATTGGCTTTCACCACTGGAATATCAGAAGCATCTGCAAGGCCTACATTTTCTTCGGCTGCTTTCACTGCCATTGCCGCTTGTACAATGGCACCACGATGTGCTACTCCATAAGATTTTGCAGATTCCAATGAAATACCATATGGTGCATAGGTTAATTCTTTGTCTGCTGTTACGATTGCTGTAGATACAGGCAATCCCACATGATTATTAAACTTTGCCTCTGCCAAACTAGCTGCATTTTTCGCTTCCACTAAAGATGTTTTTGCATTGGCCAATCTCGTATTCGTTGCCAATACATCGGATTTAGATACAATGCCCACTTCATATTGTAAATTCGCGTTTTTCAAATGCTCTTCGTAATCACGAACGGTTTGTTCTGCTACACTTACCTTGTTACGGGACTTAATTAAAGACAAATAATTCGTTGTAGCGGTTAATTTTTCTGTTTGTGCCGCTTCCGTTAATGCTGCGCCACTGCCATCACGGTTGTATTTAGCTGCTTCAATTTGCGCATCCAAAGCACGGTTAAACAGGGATACTCCTAGCCCTAATTGATGCAAGAAGGCATTGCTAGTTTGGCTAATACCATTTACTTCACTTTCTTTATGACTGGCATCATAGCTATAGGTCACAACTGGGTTTCTACCACTGGTAGCTACCCCTACTTGTGCAACTGCCGCCTCATAATCCCATTGAGATTGATGTAGAGTTCTATTATTTTGCAATGCTAATGCGATAGATTGTGGCAATGTGACAGTCACAGATTGTCCTTTCGTCTGTACTTGGCTTTGATATGCCTTCGTCATCATTGCTGCTTGTGCCGTTGCTTTCTGTTGATACGCCACCAATTTCACTGTATCTGTCTGTGGTGCTGCCGCCCCTACTGTACATGCATAGGCTGCTAACATTGTCGCCACTGTCATTATTTTTGTATTCATTGGGTCCTCCTAAAATGTCTTTCTTAGCCCAAAATAATTCTCACGTGTATGGTCATGTCCGTACCAAGTCCATTGACCTACTGCATAGGTATCTTTCCATAGTTGAATATCCGAACGAATCCGATAGGAACCATGGCGGATGTCGAACAAGCTTCCAGATATTGCCAATGGTTTTCCAAACCCAAAATCAGCACCTATACCTAATTTCCCATCAAATAAGCCACCTCGCAAGTACACTTCATTAAAGACTTGTTTACCATAGGTAAGGTCAATATTAGACCCATTACCTACATTAGAAATGCCTAATGTGTAAATGCTGTCCTTCGCCATAAGACGCACATCTGCATCGGTACGAACTTTTTTACCCTCTGGATTGTACAGTACCTCTGCCCCTACTTGCGTCTTAAGATCCGACTTTTTTCCATCCGAACCTGCTTTCACGTCCCCACCGGTAAGACGATTTAGCTTAGTCGTCAATTGTGCTGTATTATGTAAAGTTTCCTTAATATCTGCAGCACTCTTAGGGTCTGTTACCACACCTTCCATAGCACCTGCCATTTTAGAAATACTATCGGTAGTTGTTTTTAAATTATTCACAATTTGACGCATTTCTGTGCCCGCTTGGCCATCTGCATTAAATTGCTTCATATTCGTATCCATTTGATTCGTCAAGGATTCCATATTGCGCGTGATACCCACCATATTAGTTGTTAAGGCAGAAATATTGTCGCTATTATTCGCTAACATAGCATTCATTTGAGCAGTTAAGTTAGCTGTATTTTGAGCAATTACTTCCGTGGATTGTAAAGCATTGCGCAAGGCACTTTGCGTTTTTTCATCTCCTATAATCCCATTCATGGATTGTAAGGTAGTGGTGGCAGCTTCCATCAATTTCGTAGCTTGTGCCATGGTTTTATCGATTTCACTTTTTCCATCCCCTGTGATGAAAGCACCATCATCTAAATACAAGGTACTACGGCCTGGTGTAATTTGGATAAATTTATCCCCTAAAATACCATCACTTTCCATGGTAAAAGTAGAATCTGTAGGAATTTTTACGTCCTTATCAATGTCCATAGACACAGTAATTCCTTTATCAGTAACTTGCATAGATTTGATTTTTCCTACTTTTACCCCAGAAAAACGTACGGTATTACCTTCTTTCAGCCCCGTTACGGATTGAAAGTTCCCTGTAATGTGCATAGTAGGCGCTGCAAAAATATCAAATCGTCCCAAGAACACAATACAAATAGCAAATAGGACTATCCCCGCTACCGTAAATAGACCTACCTTCGCTTCTGTTGTCCACTTCATGGCTTATCTCCTTTTTTTTGTATCTCTGCTTTTACAGATTTACGTCCCTCAATAAATTGTTGCACCTTCGGATTCTTAGAATGTCTAAACTCTTCCGTTGGTGATACCTCAATAAACTTTCCTCTATCTAACAACGCAATGCGATCAGCCACAAAAAAAGCGGAACTCATATCGTGAGTGACCACGATGGAACTACATTTTAAATGAGATTGCATACTTCGTATTAAACGACTGATCGTTCCCGATGTAATCGGATCTAAACCTGATGTTGGTTCGTCATAAAGGATAATATTAGGATTTAAGGCAATGGCACGGGCTAAGCTAATCCGTTTTTTCATCCCTCCCGACAGCTCACTAGGCATATAGTGCTCCGTTTTTGGTAGTCCCACCATGCGCAACTTCCTGGCCACAGTGTGCTGAATTTCTTCTTCACTCATAGTCGTATGTTGACGCAAACCAAAGGCTACATTCTCACCTACACTCATGGAGTCAAATAAAGCAGAATATTGAAAGACCATTCCCATAGTTTGTCGCAATTTGTCGAACTCATTCTCATCAATTTTCGTAATATCTACTCCGTCGACTAAAATGGTACCATTCGTAGGTCGTAAAAGACCGATAATCAATTTAAGTAAAGTACTTTTACCTGCTCCAGAGCCCCCTAAAATAGCTAGGGTTTCTCCATCCTGGATAGTTAAATCTACATGGTCTAAAATAATTCTATTCTCATAGGCTAGGACCACATTTTGTAATTCAATCATAGGTCCTCCTAGAATAATACTACTGATAAAAAGTAATTTAATATAAAGACTAATATAATACTTGTGACCACAGAACTTGTTGTGGCATAGCCAACAGCAGTAGCCCCCATATCTGTGTACATTCCTTTATAGGAGCCCACCAGGGCAATGACAGCGCCAAATACGCAGGATTTAATTAATCCATACGTCAAATCAGACAGAATGGCAAAAATTTGGATAGAGTCTAAATACGTGGAGCCTGCTAGGCCTTTCACTGCAGTAGCTACCAAATACCCACCACCTGTGCCAATGAGAACACCATAAAACGTCAGGATAGGCACCATAATCATACATGCCACGACACGAGGTACCACAAGATACCCAATAGGGTTAACCGCCATAACCTTTAAGGCATCAATTTGCTCGGTAACTTTCATCGTTCCTAGTTCTGCAGTGATAGCTGCACCTACACGACCTGCTAAGACAACACCCACTAAGACTGGTCCTAATTCGCGGCCCATAGCAATGGCCATAATACCGCCCACAGTTCCTTGTGCTCCATAGCGAATGAGCACATCCGCTACTTGTAATGTCATAACAGCACCCGCAAAAAACATGGTTAATGACAAGATTGGTAAGGAGTGTACTCCCAAATGCGCCATTTGTTCAATTGTAAGTTTCCAATTTATTTTTGGTAATTGTCCTATAGTCCTCCATAGTAACAGTATGGCTTCTCCTATCTTAGATAGGAAAAAAATCATTTTCTTACCAATCCATGTTAACCAAGTCATAGTTCCTCCTGAGTATTTATATCAGCTTTCAGTATATCACAAAACTGTTTGAATGTGCAGTAGTACCATAGGAGTTTTCAAAAATAAGAGCAGGAAATGATAAGGTATCACTTCCCGCTCTCTTCGGATAAGACTATTTATTTTTCTTTTGATCTGACTCTTCTGCTTTTGGTTTCTCCACTAGTTTTGAAAGTTTTTCTTTTACTCGTTTCTTACGCAAATGGTCTCGATCTTTTTTATCCACCACCTGCACAGTAAACTGTCCATCACCTAAGACGACGTAATCCACTACCACTCGTGTAGCTTCATTTTTTTCTTTTTCATCATCGTCAGATGCTTTCAAACCTTTTTTATGCTTTCCTCCATTTGGCAGATCATCCTCATCAAAGTCATCACTGTCTGCTTCTAGTCGTTGCTTTTTCACTTTTTCCCCAGACTCTTCAACCATACTAATATCATCAGCCAAAAACTCTGCTACAATTTGGTTATTTTGGTCATCTTCACTTAACTCTTTGAAATACTCTTCAAAGGTTTTAGGTACCTTCAATCGTTCTACAATTTCGTCTGTTAGATTATATTTTTGTTTTTCAAACAAATATGGCAACGGAATCTCTCCGCCTCCCCGAACTTCTAATGTGTAAGTCCCTAATTTTTGATCTTCTGGCACTTTAAAAATAATTTCTCGTTGAATCTTTCCTTCACGGTAAGCTTGCAAATTAGCCGTAATCACAATATTGTCTCCTGGAGAAACAACGACTTGGTCTGCACTAGCATCGATGATTGTAGCCGTTCGTTTAGCTTCTTCCACTTGCACATCTACTTGAATATCACGAATTTCATAGTCTTTGAAAGCATTGTTCATTAAGCTTTCCACTATATCAAATAATTCATCGATAGATTTTTCAGATACTGAGCTACTAGAGTAAATCATGTTACTTCGTTCTAAGGTAGGCAATTTAGGATCCACAGGGGTAATCTTAATATTGATTTTAGCTGTACCACCGCCTACGCGATCCAACGTTCTATTTAATAAACTATATACAGATGTAGCTACTAACGTTGGGGTTAGGTTAGGAGATTCAACGACAGTGACTGCTGCATTGCGCTCTACACCACGATCTAAATCACGTAAATTCATCCGTACAGGAACACCTTTTCCAAATACGCCAACCGTACCAGCAATCCCTGCCCCACGATCTTCTGTGATAACGCCCACTTCTCTACCTAAGGAACCTAATTTAAAACCAGCGTCTATACTTTTTACAACAGTAAAAATACTAGAGTTATTCATAAAATAACCAGTAGAACCTCGTTTATCAAAAGGATGTCCAAAAGCGACAACTTTATCCTTATCTACATAGGTGACAGTGCCTATCGCGCCCATCTTTAAATCGCCTTTTACAAGCAATGCCGCTATAGATCCACCAGGTACCATCGGCTTCACAATATCATCTGTACTATCACTAGCCGTAGCATACCCTTTATATCCAAAATCTTTAAATTTCTTTCCCAAATATGACAAAGAAGCTTCATCATAGCCATCTGCCATTAGTGGAGTTCCCAATGGTATTAGCTGATTGTTCTTCCATGGATTCGGTAAATCTTTTTGATATTTCTCATCCCATAGTTTCACCATTTGTTCAATAGGAGTCACCATCCCCAAAGTACCATCTGTAAATCCCCAACCATAGGCGATGGCGCCTACTAATTTTCCATCAATGTATACAGGGCTACCACTCATGCCCTGAACAATCCCACCAGAAGCATCTATCACCGGTCCAGACACTTTCACTAAGATAAGATCTCCTGATGGTCCCTGTTTTTTCATAATTCCTAGGACTTCGACGTTAAAAGAATCAATCTTATCCCCTTGCACCACCGTATCCGCATGACCCACCATGCCCCGGTGTAAATTTTCTACTTTCATAAATTCTATTGCATGGGCACTTGTAAAAGTAGCCCCACACAATAAGAGCGCCAGCACACCCTTAGTGTACCGACGCCAAAAACGATGTAATTTCATCTATATCGCCTCTTCTTATTGATTAGTAATGATTAATTATTTATCACAGTTATAATTTGACCACGTTCCACTGAAGCACCTGGTTCCACAGAAACTGCTTGCACCACTCCATTAACTGTGGCACGGGATGCCACCATAGGTCCGCCTAATGTTTGCACTGTCAACAATGGGTCTCCTTCTTTTACAGAAGTTCCCACACTGACTACAGATACTACTTCACCAGATAACACCGTTTCATGATTCACTGGTGCAGCTTGCGCTGTAGTTGTCAAAAAGAATGCTGCTAACAGCGCCCCCAAACTATATAGAAAAACTTTTTTCATATATATATACACCTCCTACATCTTTCTTCCATGTACAGTATATCATACTTTCTACAGTTAGAACAATTAATTCCTAGTAAAACAGTATTACTATTCACAGTATTCTTATTATTACCTATAGTATATATTCCAAATATGAAAAAATCATGAATGAAAGTATGACTACCGTAACTCTTCTAATGTATCTCGCAACTGGTTCAATTCTGACAACGCTTTTCCAGTGCCTAAGATTACAGAATATCGAGGATGTTCCACTACATAGGCGGGACGTCCCGTTTTTTCTGTAATCATACGATCTAAGCCCCGAAGCAAAGAACCACCGCCGGTCAAAATAATGCCGTGATCATTAATTTGCGCTAATAACTCAGGTGGCGTCTTTTCTAAAATGCCAATAATTCCCTCCACAATATCTTGCACAGGTCTATCTAAAGCAAACTTCATATCTTTTGAAGTTATTTCCACGGCACGTGGCAGCCCTGTTACACTATGCCGCCCCCTAACGATAGCACGTTCCTCACCAGATCTTGGATCTACCGTTCCCACTTCGATTTTTAGGTCTTCTGCCGTTAATGGGCCTATAAGGAGTTTTTTCTTCCGCTTCATGTACTGTATTAAGGCTTCATCAAAGGTATCACTGCCGATACGCAAGCTTTCACTGACCACCACACCAGAATCACAAATCACAGCAATATCTGTTGTGCCCCCACCGATATCGACCACCATAGCCCCCACCTGGTCGGCCTTGTCTAAGCCTGTGCCAATAGCTGCAGCCAAAGGTTCTTCCATAAGCACTATTTTACGAGCCCCAGCTTGTAAAAGCACTTCTAACACAGCTCGTTTTTCTACCGGTGTAATACTAGATGGAACACAAGCTATGATGCGAGAACGAATTAGCCCAGATACGGGAGCCACACGGCGAATAAAATGACGCAACATATATGCTGTTGTATCATAGTCAGCAATAACTCCTCCTTTTAAAGGCTGAATCACTTCGATGCCCTCTGGAGTTCTACCTAATATAGCCCGTGCTTCACGGCCTACGGCAATCACTTCTCTGGTCTTTGTATAGCAAGCCACAAATCCCGGCTCATCTAGAACAATTCCTCGACCTTTGACATACATCACTACATTAGTGGTACCTAAATCAATACCAATATCCGTAGTCCATAAGTAGCCTATTTTTTCAAGAAAAGATACCGGACGACTCTCTCGTTTAAAGGATGTTTGTTTAGTGGTCGTTCCTATTGGTTTTCTACGTACACGTCGTTGTTTCCGTCTGTCCTCGTTTGTGTGAGGTTCTTTCTGCTTACTCGTCCACCCGAACAATGTTAGCACCTATTCCTTTTAATTTTGCTACTAAATTATCATAGCCACGATCGATGTGTGTTAATTGGCCTACTTTCGTCACTCCAGAGGCTGCTAACCCTGCACACACTAAGGCAGCACCACAACGTAAATCAGTAGCTTCCACTTCAGCGCCTACCAATTGTTCTACTCCAGTAACAATGGCTTTACGATCATCTACTTCGATAGAGGCACCCATCTTTTTCAACTCATCCACATGCATAAAGCGATTTTCAAAAACCGTTTCCATTACAGTACTTGTACCTGTTGCAATAGTCGTCATTGCCATGAATTGGGCTTGCATATCTGTAGGGAATCCAGGGTACGGCAACGTTTTAATCGAGGTAGCTTTCAACTGTCCGTTACTAACGACACGAATACCATCAACATCTTCCTCTACAGTAACACCAGCTTCTTTCAATTTCGCTACTACAGGTTTCAAATGTTCTGACAGCGCATTTTCTACATATACGTCGCCACCAGCCATAGCCGCTGCAATAAGGTATGTGCCGGCTTCAATACGGTCAGGTATCACCGTATGCACAGCGCCTTTCAACTCTTTTACACCTTCAATACGAATCACATCTGTACCAGCGCCACGAATATTAGCACCCATACTATTCAAGAAAGTCGCTAAATCAACGATTTCAGGTTCTTCAGCAGCATTTTCAATGATGGTTTTACCTTCTGCAAAAGTAGCTGCCATAATCACATTTTCAGTAGCCCCTACACTTGGGAAGTCTAAATAAATTAAGTTACCTTTTAAACCTTCCGGAGCTTTTGCTTCTACGAAACCTTCTCCCATAGTGATGGTAGCCCCTAGTGCTTCAAAGGCTTTTAAATGCAAATCGATGGGACGGCTACCAATAGCGCAACCACCTGGTAAGGCAATACGAGCTTCCCCTTTACGCGCCAACAAAGGTCCCATGACCAAAAAGGACGCACGCATACGACGAACTAAGTCATAAGGCGCCTCTGTAGCAGAAATTGTAGACGCATCAAAGGTAATATTTTCTCCATCTTTTGTTACTTTCACACCAAGGGATGCAATGACATCACAAATAGTATGAACATCTTCCAAATCTGGAATTTCAAGCAGGGTGCTTGGAGTAGACGCTAATAAAGTCGCCGCAATAATAGGTAGCACTGCATTTTTTGCACTACTTACTCGAATACGACCTGCTAAAGGCGTACCTCCTTGAATAATAAGCTTTTCCAACTGAATTCCTCCTAATCTTATCTAACCGTGTAACATACAACTATTTTCTATACCTATACTCATCTATTATGTAAGCCTACTTAGTAAATATACACTAAAAAAGGCTATTTATATGGGATAAACATTCTATCTTAGTATACTAAATCTTGTTCGTATATGCAAGAAAAAGACCGTCTAATGACGGTCTTTCCTATGATAGATATATCCTATTTTATTTCACTTTCATAGAAAGCTTTTTATCCAATCGATGGATGGTATCAACAAAACGAACAGTTCCTGTTTGATAACGCATTACTACAGAATGAGTACGAGCTCCACCTGGGAAATATTTAATAGATGACAATACATTACCTTCCGTAATCGCTGTAGCAGAGAAGATTACATCATCACCACTGACTAAATCATCAATGGTCAAGACTTTGTTCAGATCAGTGATTCCCATTTCATGACAACGACGAATTTCTTCATCTGTAGCCGGTTTTAAACGAGCCTGCATATCCCCACCTGTACATTTTAAAGCGGCCGCGGCTAATACTCCTTCTGGAGCTCCACCAGTACCTACTACCATATGGATACCAGAGCCTTCTAATCCGCATTCCATAGCTGGATTTACATCACCATCTGTAATTAAACGAATACGAGCTCCTGCAGCGCGACATTCATCCATTAACCCTTGATGACGTTCACGATCTAACATGACTACTGTTAAATCATCAATAGCACGCTCCATTTTAGCTGCTACACGGCGTAAATTTTCAGTCATGGAAAGATTCAGGTCAATAACGCCTTTGGCACGTGGTCCTACACACAATTTTTCCATATACATATCTGGAGCATGTAATAAACCGCCTTTAGGGGCAATAGCCAATACGGCAATCGCACCATTTTGACCTTTCGCAATTAGATTCGTGCCTTCAATAGGGTCTACGGCGATATCCACTTCTTCTCCACCTGCCCCAACACGTTCACCAATGTACAACATTGGTGCTTCATCAATTTCACCTTCTCCAATCACAACGGTACCAGAAATTGGCACTGTATCGAAGGTTTGGCGCATACCATCAACAGCTAATTGATCTGCTGCATCTTTGGCTCCACGACCACATAAACGACCACTTTTTAATGCCGCTGCTTCTGTAACACGAACAAACTCTAAGGCTAATGTGCGATCCATTTTGATCCTCCCACTTGTGTCTACTATTTATTAGCTGCTTCCCAGTCCGCTAGAAACCGTGCTAATCCTGCATCTGTTAATGGATGTTTCAAGGATTGTTGTAATACGTTAAACGGCACTGTAGCAATATGTGCACCTGCTTTGGCACATTGTGTCATATGCATAGGCGTACGAACGCTAGCTGCAATGATTTCTGTTGAAATATTATGAATCATAAAGATTTCAGCAATATCTTCGATTAATTGGATTCCGTCCATAGAAATATCATCTACGCGACCAACAAAAGGGCTTACATAGGTAGCACCTGCACGGGCTGCCAATAATGCTTGATTAGCAGAGAAAATTAATGTTACATTCGTTTTAATTCCCTCTTTAGAAAGCAAGGATACTGCTTTTAAGCCTTCTGCTGTCATAGGCACTTTAATCACTACATTGTCGCCTAATTTAATTAATTCATGGGCTTCTTTCACCATTTCTGGTGCTGTCGTAGCAATGACCTCTGCACTCACTGGTCCTTCTACAAGATCAGCAATTTGTTGAATCACTTCGTGTAAGTCACGTTTTTCTTTCACGATTAAGGACGGGTTTGTTGTTACCCCTGCAATAAAGCCCATCTCATAGGCTGCTTTAATGTCATCAAAATTAGCTGTATCAATGAAGAATTTCATAGTAGACTCCTTTCTAAGCCTCTGGATGAATATGAGTTAAACCATCCATATATGGTTGAAGTGCTGTTGGAATACGTACAGAGCCATCTGCTTCTTGATTGTTTTCCAAAATCGCAGCCACTGTACGACCTACAGCTAAACCAGATCCATTTAATGTATGTACAAATTCTGGTTTACCTTTTTGTTCACGACGGAATTTAATATTACCACGACGTGCTTGGAAATCCGTCATGTTAGAGCAAGAGGAAATTTCACGATATACGCCTTGGCTTGGCATCCAAACTTCGATATCGTATGTTTTAGCAGAACCGAATCCCATATCACCTGTGCATAATGTGATAACACGATGTGGCAGTTCTAAGGCTTGTAAGATACTTTCTGCTTGCGCTGTCAATGTTTCTAATTCTGCAAAAGATTCTTCTGGTTTTGTAAATTTTACTAACTCTACTTTATTAAATTGATGTTGGCGAATCAAGCCACGTGTATCACGACCAGCAGAGCCTGCTTCGGCACGGAAACAAGCTGTAAATGCGGTGTAATATTTAGGCAATTCATCGGCTGTCAAAATTTCATTGGCATGATAATTTGTCAATGTAACTTCTGCTGTTGGAATTAGGAAATAATTTTCCCCTTCCACTTTGTACATATCTTCAGCAAATTTTGGTAACTGACCTGTGTTCGTCAAAGTTTCACGAGTAACAATGTACGGTGTCATCATTTCTGTAAAACCAGCTTTACCATGCATGTCTAGCATGAAGTTAATCAACGCCCGTTCTAAGCGAGCACCAATTCCCTTGTAGATAGTGAAACGAGCACCACTTTCTTTAGCAGCTCTTTCAAAATCTAAAATCCCCAAGGATTCCCCTAAGTCCCAATGAGCCTTTACGTCAAAGTCAAAAGAACGAGGTGTACCCCAACGGCGTTGCTCAACATTTTCATTTTCATCAGCCCCTACCGGAACAGAAGCATCACACATGTTAGGTAACATTAATGCTACTTGTTGTAATTCTGCTTCTACTTCACGCAACTTGTTGTCTAGTGCACCAATTTCGTCACCAACTCGTTGCATTTCCGCAATTTTATCATCTGCATTTTCTTTATTGCGTTTTAGTTGACTGATTTCTGCTGTTACTGCATTACGCACTGCTTTTAATTGTTCTACTTCTTGAATGATGGTACGTCTTTCATCGTAAAACTTAACAAAGCTAGCCAGGTCGCCCGTTGTATGACGACGATCTAAGTTTTCTTGTACCGTTTCAATATTTTCGCGGACAAATTTTAAATCCAACATAATCATGACCTCATAGAATTCATTTAAGTACTTAATTAATCTATCTTTAATATTAGCACATTTGCTATTACTTTTCTACCTTAATAGGCATTTACTTAGGCAATTTTCCTTCACCTTTTCTCTGTCTTTGAAAAGATAACAAAACAGCGACCAAACTTATTACTGTTTAGTCGCTGTTCATCTACGCACCTCACAATACTTTGTGATCTACGCATACATATATTATTCTTCTACTGTTTCTTCCTCTTCTACTTTCACCACTTCTGGTTTCATAAGAGGGAATAACAACACATCACGAATGGAAGCGGAGTCTGTTAAGAACATCACTAGACGATCGATACCGATACCCAAACCTGCAGTTGGTGGTAAACCGTATTCCAAAGCTGTTACGAAGTCTTCATCCATACGATGAGCTTCATCATCACCGGCTTCACGTTCTTTTAATTGATTTTCAAAACGTTGTTTTTGATCGATTGGATCATTTAACTCGGAATACCCGTTGGCTAATTCACGACCATAAATGAAGATTTCAAAACGTTCTGTAGTTAATGGTTTCTCACGATTTTGTTTTGCTAGTGGAGAAATTTCAACTGGATGTCCATATACGACAGTTGGTTGCATCAAGTTTTCTTCTACATATTCTTCAAAGCATAAATTCATGATTTTACCAATACCATCGGTTTCACCATATTCTACATTTAAGCGGTCTGCAATGGCACGTGCTTCGCTCAATGTTTCAATCGCATCAAAATCTTCCCCAGTGTATTGTTTAATACCTTCTTGCATAGTGATGCGATTCCATGGTGGAGTCAAATCAATATCCATGCCTTGGTAGTTAATTTTTGTCGTACCTAGTACTTCTTGTGCACAGTAGGATACCACTCCTTCTGTTAAAGCAATAGCATCTT
This sequence comes from uncultured Veillonella sp., assembly GCA_963518085.1. Classification (GTDB taxonomy): domain Bacteria; phylum Bacillota; class Negativicutes; order Veillonellales; family Veillonellaceae; genus F0422. The sequence goes on from CAUQIB010000012.1 coordinate 20,580, forward strand.
CAAAGTTACCATAAGCTTGGTAGGATTCCATCATAGTAAATTCTGGATTATGACGGATAGATACTCCTTCATTACGGAAAGAACGGTTAATTTCATACACACGCTCTAAACCACCAACGATTAAACGTTTTAAGTATAATTCAGGAGAAATACGCATATAAATATCAATGTCTAAGGCATTGTGATGCGTAATGAATGGTCGTGCTGCCGCACCGCCTGGAATAGCATGCATCATAGGAGTTTCTACTTCCATGAATTGTTTGCTGTTTAAATACTCTCTAATTTTTGCCACGATTTTCGTACGTTTTACGAAAGTATCACGAACGCTTGGATTTACAATTAAATCCACATAACGTTGACGATAGCGAAGTTCTGTATCTTTCAAACCATGCCATTTTTCTGGTAATGGACGAAGGGATTTAGACAATAAAGTCAATTTATTGACTTTAACTGTAATTTCGCCTTTTTGCGTTTTAAACACATGACCTTCGATACCTACAATATCGCCCATATCAAGCATTTTTACATATTTGTAAGCCTCTTCTCCCATAACATCTTTACGGAAGTATACTTGAATGTCGCCAGATAAATCACGCAAATTAGCGAAGGCTGTTTTACCATGAGAACGAATTGTCATCAATCGACCAGCAATCACAACTGGTTGACCATCAAAATCACGGAATTCATCCTTAATTTGGAGTGCCTTATGTTGAACAACAAATCGTTGTCCAAATGGATAGATATTATCCTCTTCATATTGCGCCAACTTTTCGCGGCGTACCAACATTTGATCGTTTAAATCCAATTGTTCCGGTACATGTTTTTCTTCGCTCATGAGGGGCCTCCTTATACTTCTTTACCCTTATTGAATGCTTAATATTTCAAAACTCACCATACCATCTGGTGTATTCACTTCTACTTTGTCACCTTTTGCTTTTCCTAAAATCGCAACACCCACAGGGGATTCATTAGAAATACGATTGTTGAAAGGATCTGCTTCAGAAGAACCTACGATAGTATACTCCAATTCTTCATTAAACTCTTCGTCTAATAAAGTCACTTTACTACCTACTGTTACTGTATCGCCTTTTACATTTTCATCAATGATTTTAGCGGTATTAATTTTATTTTCCAACTCGATGATATGACCTTCGATGAAAGCTTGTTCGTTTTTAGCATCATCATACTCAGAGTTTTCTGAAATATCACCATAGGAAATAGCAATTTTAATACGTTCTGCCACTTCGATCCGACGTACAGATTTATAATGATTTAATTCTTCTTCCAGCTTCTTCAACCCTTCGGCTGTAAGTAAGGTTTCTTTTACTTCTGCCATGTATGTCTCTCCATTTCTATTCCTCATATACAGAAAACAGTGCCACACGACACTGCCTCTTTTATGAAAAAGTTACTTAAATTTCTTATTAACAATAGCTATAATTATACTGACTTCTCTTATAAATGTCAATCTGAAAGCCTATCCTAGCAAGACACACATGAGATCTTATACTATTTTTCATAAACACTTTCATAGATAGCTAAGGCATCCGCAGCTGTTAGATTGCTGTATGCAGTCGGATAGCGGACGCAACTATTCGCAATATGTGGTAAGGATTCTTTCGGAATCCCCACTTCTTCTAGCGTAGAGGGCACTCCTATTTCTTTGAAATATGCTTCTAAGGCTTCAATACCTGCTAAGGCATAGTCTGCATCACTCATAGAACCTTGTGCAATGCCCCATACTTCCGTAGCAAACCGCATCAACCGCGCTGTAGCGTTAGGCAAAATCCATCGCAAATAGGCTGGATGCATAATTGCTAATCCTGCCCCATGAGGAATATCATAAAAGGCTGATAAGGCATGTTCTAAAGCATGAGTCATCCAATCTTGATCTTTACCTAACCCTAAGGATCGATTCAAAGCTAAAGTAGCGCCCCACATAATATTAGAACGAGCTTCGTAGTCTTTTAAATTTTCCATAGATTTCCGACCATTGCGCACTATATTTTTAAAGATCCCCTCAATAGCAGAATCTGTCACATTATCATCATCTGGTGTAGACATATATTGTTCCAATAAATGAGACAACATATCTACGATACCGTAAGCAACTTGTTCTCTCGGTAACGTATAGGTATAGGTAGGGTCTAACATAGAAAATTGAGGAAATAACACAGGTCCATAAGCACTTAATTTTTTCTGTGTTTCCCAGTCTGTGATCACACCGCCATTATTCATCTCACTGCCAGTGGCTGCCATTGTTAAAACCACACCAAATGGCAATGCTTCCGTTACAGGTTGATGGTCTAAAAAGAAGGTTTGCCAAAAATCAACTGCATCTGGTAACTTAGCTCCGCCTGCGATGAATTTAGTGCAATCAATCACAGATCCACCACCAACAGCTAAGATAAAGTCAATCTTATGCTCTTTGCATAACGCAATACCTTCCCGTACTTTCGTAGTCCGTGGATTTGACATAATGCCACTTAACTCAAACACTTCCTTACCAGCTTGTTGTAATGCTTCTTTAACAGCATCATAGACACCATTCTTTTTAATGCTTCCTCCACCATAGGTCAGTAATACTCGTGTGCCATGATTACTCAATTCAGTAGCTAATGATTCCTTCACACAATCTTTGCCAAATACAATTTTAGTTGGATTATGGTACATAAATGATTTCATTTAATCCTTATCTCCTTCCTAGTAACTATCCTTATCGGTGATAGAATGAATAGGCAATTGTTCTTTCATAAACAGTATCTGCTTTTGTTTTGCTTTCACCATTCATATTGATATCATTCGGCACAAATTGTGGCTCAATGGCAATCCCTGCATGACTGCCATAGTGGCGATCTCGACCATTTTCGTTTAACCAATTTCCTGTATACACCTGAAAGTGTGGTGCATCTGTATGGAATACGGCTGTTACATCTTTACCTTGTAACACCGCAAAAGGTACTACAGAATCTACTGCACTACTTCCTTCTACTGGAGCCGTTAGAAAATCATGGTCATATCCTTTATATTGACATAGCTCATCAGCATAATAGTCCAACGCTTTTTGTAAATCCATGCCTTTTCTAAAGTCAAACGGGGTTCCCTCCACCGATGCTGGTTCCAATTGTGGAATTTGGTGATCTCCAAATGGCATATACTGATGAGAACCTAATTCTAATACATGGTTCGATAAGTCACCTTCTCCATGTAAATTAAAATATACATGATTCGTCAGATTTACAAAGGAATCTTCTGAGGTTGTATAGGCATACGTGACTACTAAAGTTTGTTCCACCAATTTAAACACCGCTTCTACATACAAATCACCTGGAAATCCATCTTCCTTATAGGTAATGGAATGAGATAGATGTACTACTGTATCAGAACAATTTTCCTCCACTACATCCCATAAACGATGTCCAATATTCCCTTTGCCACTATGTAATAGGTTGGGCCCATTATTAGCTTCTAGCTGTTGTACTGTACCATTCCACGTATAGGCTGCATTGGCAATACGATTCGCCACACGCCCTACAGTAGCCCCCAGTTGGCCATGTTTTGTTTCATAGTCTTGTACAGAATCATAGCCCAACGCTAAATGACGTTGCAACACTTTGTCATAGACAGCTACAATCGTTGCGCCATAATTACTAATTTGTACTTGCAGTGCATCATTCTCTATGGTATATACATGAGCCTCTTCGCCTGTTTGCAATCGTCCAAAAGATTCTACTTTCATCATAACTCCTAACCGCCGATACGCCACATAGGACGTTCCACTTTTTCAATGGAATTTCCATCATGACTCGCATACCGACCTTGTAACGCCTCTTCAATACAATACAATATAGTTTGCGGTGTACCACCATGTTCGATAAGCCCACGCAAATCCAAATCTTCATCACGCAACAAGCATAAGCGTAACGAGCCATCCGCAGTGAAACGAATACGATTGCAAGAAGAACAGTATTGATTGGACAAAGGAAAAATAAACCCGATTCGTTGTCCATTAGGCAATTGAAAATATTGAGCAGGCCCAAAACCCAACCGATCTGTAACTGGCTTCAACTCGAATCCTACAATGCGTTCTATCTGCGCTTTCCATTCTGCAAAGGTAGGCACATGACTTTGTTTGCCTTGGAATGGCATATATTCAATAAATCGCCATACCACATCCCACTTATTTCCATAGTGCAACAAGGTTTCCACTTCTTTGTCAGAAAATGGTGCTTGCACCACGGTATTGATTTTTATATTTTGAAAACCTGCCGATTTCGCAGCTTCTATACCACGAAGTACACCTTCTAATTGTCCATTACGACCTACCACTTTGGCAAAGCCATCTTCTTCCAGAGAGTCTAAGCTAATATTTAAGCGCTGTACTCCAGCTGTAAATAAGCGTTCCGCATGGGTTTCTAAAAGACTACCATTGGTAGTCATAGACATATCGGAAAACCATTGGCGTTCCTGTATATGCGCTAACAGCTCATATAGATATGGATACAGCAGTGGCTCTCCCCCAGTTAAGCGCAAAGCTTTGACGCCACCTAAGTACAACGCCTCTAATAGAGGCAACCAAAAACTTGGCGGCAACACTGGTGCCATTGCTTCCGTAATCTCCTGTGGCCGACAATAGGCACAGCAAAAATTGCACGCTTCTGTTAAGGATATACGGGCATACTCAATGACACGCCCTTGGCTATCACGCATTGACTGGCTCCTCAACAATACGAACTGCATCGCCTACTTGGATTTTTCCACCTTCTAAAACACGGCCAAAAATCCCTTGTGTAGGCATAATGCAACTTCCTACTTGTTGCATAATTTCGCAACCTTGATGGCACTCTTTACCGATTTGTGTAACCTCTACGATAGTGTTACCTAAGGCTAATTTAGTGCCCACTGGCAATTGGAATAAAGTCAAACCTTCTACAGTAATGTTTTCTGCAAAATCTCCAGGGTTCACATCAGCTCCGCTCTTACGCATTAACTCGATGCTTTCAATACCAAGCAAGCTTAATTGACGATGCCACGGACCTGCATGAGCATCTCCTTCAATACCATGATTTACCACTAACTCCGCTTCAGGGATGTTTGTTTTCTTTTGTCCTTTTGCTCTGCTAATTGAAATAGCAATAATTTTTGCGTCCATTATATCTCCTTAGATCATTATATTCAAAATTACCTATATAGTTTCTATTATAACACGTTTACATAGTAAAGCTATAATAAAAAACACGTTCCTATCGAAATATAAGCTACTATTATATCTCTTAGAAACGTGTGTTTGCTTTCATCCACCAAGAACTACGGATAGATATTTTTATTCTTTTGTACCTTCTTGGCCCAATCCGTTAAAAACCACATTTAATACGACTGCTAGAATGCTACCAAAGGTAATACCACTTTTAAAAATAATTTTTGCCGCTGCAGAAAAGGTATGATAAAACTGTGGTGCTGCAATCGGTATCATAGCGACTCCAATACTCAATGCTACAATCACTAAATTATGATTTCCTTCATACTCAACTTTTCCTAGAGAACGAATACCACTAGCGATAATCATACCAAACATGGCAATTCCAGCACCTCCTAGTACAGGACTAGGAATGGACGCAATGACCGCTGCTAGTTTGGGAAATAGCCCTAGAATCATCAAAATAACTCCTGAAGTAGCTACTACAAAGCGGCTCTTCACATTGGTTACTGCAATTAACCCAATATTTTGAGCAAATGCTGTGTATGGAAAACTATTTAAGAAGCCTCCAATGCATGTAGATAAGCCATCAGCTTGTAAACAAGAACTCAATGTTTTCTTGTCCACTTTTTTATCTACGATTTCACCTATGGCAATGGCATCTCCCGTAGTCTCTACCATGCAGACAGACATGACTACCAGCATAGCTATAATAGAACTTACATCAAAGGTAGGCATACCAAACGCAAGTGGCGTTACTAATGCTACCCATTCCGATTGGGACACTTCCGCGAAATGTACTTCTCCTAAACAGTACGCAATCAGTGTTCCCCCTAAGAGACCAATAAGAACCGATAAATTCCCTAGAAAACCTTTGGCAAAGCGATTGACTAGCACAACTATTAGCAATGTTAATCCAGCCAACCACATTCTTGTAGGGCTTGCATAATTAGGATCACTTGGTGATATCCCCGCAATCCATGTGACCGCTACTGGCATCAAACTAATCCCGATAATCGTCACGATGGTGCCAGTCACTACCGGAGGAAATAGACGAATGAGTCGACTAAAATACGGCCCTATTAAAAAGGTAAACAGACCTGCAACAATAATGGCACCATACACAGCAGTCATTCCATGCTCTGAACCGATAATAATCATTGGTGCTACAGAAGCAAAGGTAACACCTTGAATCATAGGAATCCTAGCACCCACTGGTCCTACCCCTAGAGTTTGAATCAACGTGGCAATCCCGCAAGCAAATAAATCTGCATTGATTAGCCGAATCAAATCTTGTGATGATAACCCCAACGCATTAGCCAAGATGATAGGGACCGCTACCGCCCCTGCATACATGGCCAATACATGTTGTAACCCATAAGAAAACAACTTAGATAAGGGCAACATTTCGTCAATAGGATGCACCGGTTTTTGAATTTCGCTCATGTCATCTCTCCATTCTCCTCTGGAACATTAAGAAGTAGCACTAATCATAATACAATTATATTAAATCATAACTTATATGATTTGTCAAAAATAGCCCACTCATATTATGAGTAGGCTATATCATCAGATAGAAAACTTACTTTACCTTATACTCTTTTATTGTTGGATTATGTTCTTTCATTGCACTTTCTAAACCAAAGATAACCATTTCGTTCATATATGTACGCAATTCATCATTATGTACTTTCTCTGCATGGCGCTCCAAAATTCCTAAAAATTCATCTTTATAGGCTCCTACTTCATTGGCTGGTACATAACGATGACTATTCAAATAATTTTGGTAATCTGCATATAAATTATTTAGTACCTTTCTTCCATAGCTATCTTTTTTCCAGCGATGGCTTTCGATGTAAAAGTTTTTCCGTACATTCATATAATACAATGCGTTAGTCACATCTAATTGACCTGCAGAGATAACTTGGTTTGTTTGTAATTCAAATAATTGTTTACTATGCGCTTGACCATAATTAGCAAAGGTATCCACAATTTGTTTCACTTCCCGGTTTGGGCTTTCTACAGTAATCTTGGCTTGCATTTCTGAAATCACTTGTACCCCTTCTTGCTCTGGTAGCATTAAGGGATCTTGCGCTGCATACGCCGTTTGACCTAAGGCCATAACACCTACCATAACAGCGCCTAATATCCAATGTTTACTTTGTGTTTTCATACAAAACTCCTTTCAACTATTGATTTAAAACCATTTACTTTGATTATGTAGCATTATTATACAACTTGTAACGTTTTTATTCAATATGTAATAATTTATTAAAAACCTGTCATCAACTCATCGAGGATGACAGATCGTTATTATTCTTTTGGTACAGTTCCTACATGGACCGCTACAATACCACCTGTGAGCTCAAAATACTTAGCATTTTCTAAGCCTACATCTTTAAAAATCTGTAAAACTCCTTCTTGTCCCACATACCTGCGCAAGGATTCTGGAAGCCACGCATAGGATGATTGATCTCGACTCAATTTTCCCAACACAGGTAAAATCTTTTCAAAGTACAAGTAATACGCTTGTTTAAACCCAAACATGGTAGGTTTTGCTAATTCCAAGGTTACCACTTTACCACCAGGTTTTACGACACGTTTCATTTCACGAATGGTTTGTTCAATACTTGGTACATTGCGCAAAGCAAAGCCAGATACGGCACCATCAAAGGAATTACTTTCATAAGGTAAATCCATCGCATCCCCTTGAGTCAAGGTCACTCGATCTGTATACCCTTCTTTCTCCAAGCGATTTTGTCCAACCGCCAACATTTCAGGGCTAAAATCAAGTCCTTCCACATGTAAGGATGGAATTTCTTGTAAAGCCGTTTTCGTTAACATACAGGTCCCACAAGCAATATCAGCCAATCGCATACCTTCTGTTAGTTGTAATTGTTCTATTGCAAATCTACGCCACCGTGCATCTTGGTTAAAGCTCAACAAGGTATTCATCACATCATAATGCTTGGCAATATGAGAGAATACATCTTGCACATAGGCTTTTTTATCATCATGTGTTTTAAATTCCACAACATACCTCCAGTTATTTATATTTCTTTTCATTATACACGAATGGATGGTGATATTCCATAATTTGTGATTTTTTTCTCTTGCCAAAAGTATATATTCCGTTTATAATGTCCTTATGTCTTTTATGAGTAGATATTTGTACTCTATTTTAAGTATTTATAAGTATAAGGAGTTTTTATGAGGGCATTATTTCAATTCATCAATAAATTTAGTCTCATCCAGCAAATCTGTGTAGGCCTCTTAATCGGTACTGGTATTGCCGTATGGTCCCCTGAAAATGCTGTGAAGTTATCTTTATTAGGTACCATCTTCGTAGGTGCGCTAAAAGGTGTAGCACCAGTATTAGTATTTTTCTTAGTCATCGCAGCAGTTAGTCGTCATCGCTCTGGTCAGAAAACAGGAATGAAATCTATTATTGTATTATATCTGATCGGAACATTTGCGGCCGCTGCACTTGCTGTGGTAGGTAGTTTCTTATTTCCTACTACCTTATTATTGACAGCTTCCCCAGCAGATACAGCTCCTCCTAATGGCATTACTGCGGTATTATCTACTTTGTTAACAAACATTGTGGAAAACCCTGTGAAAGCTATCTTAGGTGGTAACTACATCGGTATTCTTGGTTGGGCTTTATTATTTGGTTTTGCACTTCGTCATGCAGCCAATGAGACAAAAGATGTAATGGCTTCTATTTCTGATGCTATCACACTAGCTGTGCAATGGATTATTAAATTAGCTCCGCTTGGTATTATGGGCCTAGTCGCTCAATCTATCGGTGAAAATGGCTTAGAAGCTTTACTAACTTACGGTAAGTTATTATTAGTCTTATTAGGATGTATGTTTGTAGTTGCTTTAATTATTAATCCGATTATCGTAGCGATTATGATTAAACGCAACCCATACCCTTTAGTATTCCGTTGTCTACGTGAATCTGGTGTGACTGCATTCTTTACTCGTAGTTCTGCTGCGAACATTCCAGTGAACATGGATTTAGCAAAACGATTGGGTATCACTCCTGATACGTATTCTATTTCTATTCCTTTGGGCGCAACAATTAATATGGCTGGTGCAGCAATTACGATTACTGTCATGACATTAGCCGCTGTATCTACATTAGGTATTCAAGTAGACTTGGCAACTGCTATTTTACTTAGTATCATTGCTACCATCTCTGCTTGTGGTGCTTCTGGTGTAGCTGGCGGATCTCTATTGTTAATTCCATTAGCTTGTTCTCTATTCGGTATCTCCAACGACGTAGCTATGCAAGTAGTAGGTGTTGGCTTCATCATCGGTGTAATCCAAGACTCTACGGAAACTGCCTTGAACTCTTCTACAGATATCTTATTTACAGCTGCTGTAGATTACGCTCGTCACGGATATCCGGCTGACAAAGTATAAAAGCTTAATTCATACATAGTGTTTGAAGGCTCTACTTGTTCTTTACTATGGGATGCCCGATAAAATCTAAAAACATATATAGCTTATGAACATAAGCACTAACAAGGACTGGTACAACCTGTACCAGTCCTTGTATTATCTGCACTACATTAGATTTTATCTTTTTTCCATTACGCTCCGGTGTAGCCATGTACCACATTCGGTTTCACTGCAAAGGTTGGTAGTACTGCTTCCACTAATTGACTCAATTTCTGTGAAAGTTCCTCTTTCGTATATTTCACACTATGCGGTACTTGCACATCGAAACCTATCTTTTTATTTTCCACATCGATTCGGATATCATATAAAGAGAAACTTTCATCATAGGCTTGAACAACCGCCACTAGACGTTGTTGTAACGCAACGGTTTGCTCATTGATAACGATTGGATCCATATGGATGGTTAGTTTTAACTGTAATTCCTTGAAAGCTTGTCTTTCTACGCGGTCAATCATATTATGGATTGTCATCGCATCTTGTTTCGCATCTACTTCTACGTGGATAGAAGCATATTCATGTCCTGGACCGTAATCATGAATCATTAAATCATGGGTTCCTAAAATTCCCGGCTTAGATTCTACAAAATCAATAATTTCCTGTACTCGCTCTCCTGTAGGTTCAAATCCCAATAAGCGGTCTGTTGCTTCTTTCAACACTTCAAATCCTGCTTTTGCAATGATTAATGCTACGATTAATCCTAAATAGCCATCTACGCTTAGCTGAAATATACCACCCAATAATAAGCCAATCGCAATCGCAGCCGTAGCCCATACATCGGATAAGGCTTCTTTTCCATTGGCACGCAAAATAGGAGAATCAATACGATTACCAACGGACCGTAAAAAGAAGGATAACCAAATCTTTAATACCATAGCTCCCAACATAACAGCCAGTGCAGATATAGAAAATTCTACTATTTCTGGGTTTACAATATGTTCTACCGCTTCAATACCTAATTGAGCAGCTACTACAAAGAGTAATATAGAAAACCCAATAGATAACAAATACTCCATTCGACCATGTCCATATGGATGCTCAGCATCTGCTTTACGTCCAGATAATTTAAAACTCAAAAAGGATACTAATGATCCCCCTGCATCAGCTACATTATGGATGGCATCACTAATCATAGCAATGGAGCCGATAAGAAAACCAATGATTAGTTCGCCTAAACAAACTAATACATTTACTAAAATACCTGTTATGCTTGCCATAATACCATATTGTTGGCGTACACTAGTATCTTTTACTTCATCTTTGTTCTTAATAAATAAACTGATTAAAACTTCTGTCATACATACTTCCTTTCTTTATTTATTCTGTACTAGTTATGATAAAGGTATATAACACAGTATTATCTTACTGTGTGTAACAAACCTTTTATTCTCAATTACTTTCTCATTATATACTTTTATTTTTATTTTATCAACTATATTTTTAATTGAGAACGACAGTTTTCAAAATTATCATATCCTATGTGTTACAGGAATAGCTCATTCCATTTTCATAGGATATAGGGTCATATCGTGAACTAATCATCCACATTAGCATTGCCACGAAGTAGTTTTACAAGTATCCTTAGTAGCCTCCTTTATACTACTAGGGTACAATTATATACTTTAAAATCTGTCATAGAACTAAAAAACTGTAGTGATAGCCTCCCCATCACTACAGTTTTTAAATTTATATATTATTAATAGATTACCATTTATGTTCGTAGAACACTTGTGTCCACATAGAAACCTCTGACAATGTTGGATGTGGAGCCATCGCCTCACCAATGGAGATAACCGATTGTGGATCCAAATACCGTGTCAATCCTTGTGCACGTAGTTCTTTTGTTGTGCTAGAACCGATGTCTTCATGAACCGGCACTAATTTTACTTCACCACTATTCATTAAATGTACATATGGTTGGAACAAAATCGATGCTTGTGGTCCCACAATATGAGCCCCTAATAGACGATTCGTAGCTTTATCGACTACCACTTTGATGAATCCATCGTGTACATCACCTTTATCAATACCTAGGGCCATGCCTTTGGCAGAGTTGGAGTAATGGTTGATACCAACTCCTACATCATAACCAGCTTCTTTTGCTTCCGCTTCTGTCATGCCAATACGACCGACTTCTGGATAGGTGAAAGTCACCATCGGAATCAAATCATAGCGTGCCCAACGATAGTCTGTTGGAGACGTAGCACGATACAAGTTATGCGAGATAATATCCCCTTCATAGTTAGCACGATGACGGAAAGCTGCATTGCCATTTACATCACCTAAGGCGTACACACCTTCTACCGATGTTTCTAAGAATTCATTGGTTTTAATCCAGCCACCTGACAATTGTTCAATATGTGTATTTTCAAGGTGCAAATCTTCTACGGACGGAGCAATACCAGTAGCCACCAATATTTCATCTACACGGATTTCAGATACTTCACCAGTAGTACGATGTTTCACAGTGATCACTTTATCACCATTGTCTACTCGTACGTTATCACATACAGTATCTGTTAATACATTTACACCGATAGCTTTCATTTCTTCTAAAATATGAGCAGAAATCGCTTCATCTTCTTTTGGTAACAAACGCACATTACGTTGAATCAATGTCACTTCCGTACCAGCTGCAGCAAACACACCAGCAAATTCTGTACCAATAGGACCACCACCAAATACAGCTAGTCGTTTATATGGTACCTTTGGATATTCATTGCCAAATAATTTCTCACTAGTAATGTATCCCGCTTCTTCTAAGCCGTCCACATGGTTCACTTTAGAATGACCGCCGGTACCAATGATAATCGTAGGTGCTGTAATTTCTTCTGTTTTAGCACCATCTTGTAATGTGACATATAGTACTTTATCGCTTACAAAAGTCGCCGCTCCATGGTATACATCAGCATTATCAAAGCTTTCATAAAACTCTTTCACTTGAGCACTTTTATTGATGGCTTTCCATACACGTTCACTGACCACATCCCAATTTAATGTAGGTATCGGCGCTTCTACACCGATTTTTTTCCAACCATGGCTTTCATGTACTACATCGGCTGCCGTCACCATTACTTTTGTAGGGATACAACCACGTGTTAAGCAAGTACCACCAAAGCCTGTTTTTTCAATAACCGCTACACGTTTGCCTGCATTTAATGCTGCATCAGCCACTAAGCTAGCGCCACCGGTACCAATTACGATTACATCATATTGTTTCATTGACGTCATCCTTTCTAAACTAATGGATATTCTTTATGTATTATCTATAGTATACCATATATCGACAAAATTAAATATGATAATTTTTACTATTTTCTATTAGCAATCGAATCTAATAACTCAATATACGTTTCTTTTGTTAAAGGAGCTTCAAAGTTTTCTAGAATCTCCTCAGCTACCTGCGCCTCATCATATAATAAATCAACAATAGTCATAGCTAAGGCTTGAGCCGTTTTAATATAGGCTACATCTGGTACAGTAATATTATATTCCGCACTATGAAGCACCCCTTCAATGCATCCTACCCAAGGATGGATGACGGGCATTAAATGAGATACATCCCCCATATCTGTGCTAGCTGTCATATGCACTCGCTGACGTACATTCTCTGTGCCAAATAAAGGCTCAGAATTGGAACGTAACAGCTGGTTCATATCAGGATTATCCCGCATCGGTAAATAGCCCGGTAGATCATGAATGACACAAGTAGCACCTACTGCATCTCCACCAGCTTTTAACGCACGATTCACTCGTTGATTTCCATCTACAATCGCTTGTATATTAGAGGCGCGCACATAGCTTTCTACTTGCACATAATCAGGCACACAATTTACCAAAGTCCCCCCTTGATTAATAATAGGATGGAATCGGAAATAATCGCTTTCTTTGAAAGTCTCACGAATAGCATGGACCCCCATTACCCCCATCAAGGCTGCATTTAATGCGTTAATTCCTTCATGCGGAGAAGCCGCCGCATGAGCAATTTTACCATGGTATTCAATCAATTTCGCCACAAATCCATTGGATGTACTACCTAATTTCATTTCTCCAGTCGGTGTATCTGCTGTTTCCACATGCATTTGCATCGCCATATGGATATCATCAAAGGCTCCTTCATAAATCAGCTGTTGCTTACCGCCCAAATATTTAATCGTTCCTTTTTCACGCAATGTATTACGATAATCCACTTCGATCATCTCTTCTGCTGGGACCGCAAATAAAACGACATCCCCACCGAGCTCTTCCATAACACCTTCTGCTTGTAACCCCATGGCCACTGCAAATAAATTGGCAATCTGCACATTATGACCGCAACAATGCGCAGCTCCTGTCATAGGATCTGCCTTTGGATGACGGTGACATACTATGGCATCCAATTCACCAATCATGGCTACTGTCTTTTTAGATTTACTGCCTTGCAAACGTCCTTTCACACCTGTAATGGCATGCCCCGTTGTAAAAGGAATCCCTAATTCCGTAAACATATCTTGTACTTTTCGAGATGTTTTATGTTCTTTATATCCTAACTCTGGTTCATCCATAATAGCACTAGCTAATGCACGCAATCGATCTTGACCTGCTACAATGGCATCACACACACGTTGTTTCACTTCTTCTTTCGTTAACATAGTCTGTCTCCTTTTACATTGTATGAACATACCTTTTACAAAAGGTATTTATATATGACTCTTACATCCTATTGTACCATGAAAACAAAAAGAGAGTTGATAAGGATTCATCAACTCTCTTTTATTAGGTTCACCTATAACCTATATCATTGTATTTAAATTACACCTTGTATATGCAATACGAAATGTGCCACTGCTGAAGCACATACAAATGTACCAGCTGTTACCGCTAACGCTACTGGAATAATTCTCCAAGATAGACGACGGAATGCTCCCAAGTCTTTTCCTAGGGAAAGACCTGCGTAGGCCAATACAGGTGTAGTAGTAGCCAAGAATGTTACTTCTTTTGTTTGTGCAATAATCCACGCTTGTCCTGGCATGGCTGGCAAGGAGGCAATGACACCTACTAAAGATACCCAGAATACCATAGGGAAACGATTGGCTAATGGTAAATAAGAAATAATAGCACCAATAATAGCTAAACCTGCAATAACAAACACACCTACAAGGCTTGGGCCCAATAGATGCTTACCATCAATGACATTCCCCACAGCAGTCATAATCGCTGCAATGCATATGACAATGACAAATTGTGTAATTTTTTCACTGATCGTCATCTTGTTGTCCCTCCTCTGCTAAATCTTGTTCACGTGTGCGGCCTGTAAAGAAATTATATGTTTTTTCCATCACAGGTAAGGATACGAAAATACCAAAATACACCCCTAGTACAGTAGTCAACAAATTAGCTGCCCCTGCTAAGGCTGCAATTTGAGCTTCATACTCTGGATACACCGCAATGATAGGGGCTGTAGAAGCAGCCATCATACTAGCGCTACCTACACCTGCACCCATAGCCAATGCCAATGGATGGAACCAGCCCATTTGAGCAAAGAATCCTGCTAGTACAGATGCCCACATAGCACCAATTAATACACCACAAATATACATACCCATCACGCCACGACCTTCAGGAGAACTAAAACCAAATTTATCGATAATAATCGCTACATTAGGTTCTCGGTCTACAGAGTAACATGCACCTACCGCTTCACGGCGCATTCCAACTAATAACGCTACTGGTAAACCAAATACAATCGTACCAAAGAAATGACCTAACTCTTGTAACATAAGAGCCAATCCAGCAGTAGACAAAATTTCTAAGTTAGGACCAATCCCTAAGCCTACTTTCACCATTAAAAGCATCACTGCAATCCCTAGATAATCAGCAGATTTTTCCATCGTTTCCACCGTTAAAATTTTGAATGATGGAATGGATACAAAAAGCCCCATAATCAACGCATATAAAAGTGGTAAAAATACCACAGCTCCAAATCGTTGGATTCCAATCATTTCTGCAATGATGGTGATCACAAGAGCCAATGCATGTAATTTCCAGTTTTGTAACACTTGCATACAATACCTCCTATACTAATCACTATATGATTTCTTTATTATAGTAAAGTTTAACCTGCATGGTCAATGTATCATCGATTCCGAATTAGCAAGAAGGTTGCAAAACTAAAATAAGAGGCGAATAGATGTATCTATCTGCCTCTTATGATTAAGATCTAGTATATTGTTGTATCATGTACCTTATATTTGGCTTATGCGTTTACTAACGCTTTTCCTAATGCTTCACATTGTTCTTTACCGGAATCATCAGGTTCGCCCATTACTGGTAATTTGTCAACTACAACGCCATTAGCACCTTCTACACGACCAGCCCAGTCATCTAACCATGTGCCGCCCCAACCGTAGGACCCGAACAATACTACTTTTTTACCTGCTAATTTAGATTCCAATGCTTCATAGAATGGTGCAAATTCAGCATCTTCTAATTCTTCAGCACCCATGTCAGCGCAACCTAATGCTAATTTTTCATAGCCGGCTGCTTCATCAGCAGTGATTTCAGAAACGGATTTTACTACCACTTCTTGACCAGCATCCGCGATACCTTTACCTACAGCTTCTGCCATTGCAGCTGTGTTACCTGTTCCAGACCAATAAATTACAGCGATCATAATGTTACCTCCTAGCATGCCGTTACGGCAACCAAAGACTCTAAAGATTTTCCTTTATTCAACTGTGCGTGACAGTAGTCACGGCACATTCGAAAACAATGAAATGCGTGCATAGCCGACGCTTGATTTCCATATACCTTCCAGTCACCACAGACTTTATAGCCTGCTCCACGGAATTGAATAAACGCTTTTACATCTTCTAATGGATATCCTAAAAATACACCGATCTCATGAGGGAACACATCGCTCATTTCAATACGTTCGCGCAAATGCAATAACCAATCTGACAATGTTTTATAGGATTCATATCCATAGCCACGTAAAAATGCTAGCACCTCAGGTTGTCTCAAATAGTTCTCGAGCATACGTTCACGAAATACGAGTAATAATTTTCGTTTTTCACAATGGCATAGTTCATAAAAGAACAGGCCTTTTTGATTAAATTTATCATTATACTCATGTGTTTTTTCTACCATTGCAACCCCTAAATGCTGAGGTAATGCAACAAGATTTGCTACTTTAATACCTCGAATTGCGGGCGCACAATGGTAACCGATAATCTGCTCGATGGATTCCATTTGTCGTACCTGCCTTTTTACATAGTTTGGGGAGAACACTTGCTCTCACAGCAAATAGATAATCCGGATATATATCATCTCGAAAGATGAAACAAAATAATGAAAATTATTTCTATTATTATAATACAAATAATCATACTATCTGTCAATAAGTATGAGAATTTTTTTCATTTTAAAAAGAAAAAGTTGCATTCTTTGCGATTCCACTATTCCATAGTTTCCTACGGTAATAGCAGTTCTCAAAGTTTGCAACCGCTTCTTATAATAAATACTGTAATTGTTTTCTCAACATTTCATCTTTTACATGGGTTACCACATATCGCAGACGTGGAGCCCCTGTGCTATCAGCCAGAAATGCAATCTGCACATACATAGGATATTCTACTTGCTTAAACCATGTATGTACAGTAAATTCACCAACATAGATATTTTTTTTCACTTCACGAAATGGAGCGACCAATGTAAACATCTCAGGATGTTCTTTTACATATGCTTCATACTCTTGAATCATTGATAGAGTATATTTAGATCCCTCCGATACCATAGTAGGATGCCAATCACCTTTTTGCGGGCCAAATCCATAGAGCAAGGTTCCCTCTCCATAGCGGGCATAATAATAATTATTACCTTGCTTATCCAGTATCTGATAAGACGTACTCATATCAATGCCGATTTCACGTAGCCCCTCTTCTAATGGCTTTCCTACCCCAGAAGAAATAATACTATTGCTTGAACCTTCTTGTACCAACATGGTGGACGGCCATTTAATAGAGACACTATCCGTCGCTTCTGCGGTAGTCATCATACTGGTCATGAACCACGCAAGAACTACACCCCACGAAAGATATATTATATTTCTATTCATGGTATTCGCCTAGCCTTGTTTCTTTTGTAGTTTAGCCCAAGTATCGCGCATACCTACGGTACGGTTCATTACAATATGGTCCGCTGTGCTATCTTTATCAGTTACAAAATAGCCGGTACGCAAGAAATGATAATGGTCTCCTGCTTGTGTAGTACGGAATACAGCTTCCCCTTTAGCAGCTTTCACTTCTAAAGAGTTTGGATTTAACTGTTGTAAGAAATCCTTATCTGCTGTTTCCTCATCTTCAGTTTTTAATAGATAGTCATAAAGACGTACTTCCATATCCACTGCTGTAGATGCTTCTACCCAATGTAATATACCTTTTACTTTCTTTTGGCATCCTGTACCAGATTTTGTATCTGGATCGTAGGTACAATGGATTTCAGTAATATTACCATTTTCATCTTTAACCACAGATTGACATTCAATGATATAGGCACCTTTTAAGCGTACTTCTTTACCTGGTGCTAGACGGAAGAATTTTTTCACCGGCTCTTCCATGAAATCACCACGTTCGATGTATACTTCACGACCAAATGTCACTTCACGAGTGCCCATGGCTTCATTTTCTGTATTGTTCTCAATGACTAATGTTTCCGTTTGACCTTCTGGGTAGTTAGTAATGACAACTTTTACAGGGTCCAACACTGCCATGTACCGTGGAGCTTTCAATTTCAAATCTTCGCGGATACAGAACTCTAATAAACCCACTTCTACTAGGCTATCTGCTTTGGCTACACCAATGCGCTCACAGAAATCACGAATGGACTCTGGTGTATATCCACGACGGCGCAAACCAGAAATCGTCGGCATACGAGGATCATCCCAACCGCTCACAAGATTCAATTCAACCAATTGGCGCAATTTACGTTTACTCATGACCATATTTGTCACATTCAAACGAGCAAATTCGATCTGTTTTGGTTTTTCCCTATCTTCCCAATCTTCTAATACCCAATTGTATAGTGGACGATGCACTTCAAACTCTAAGGTACATACAGAATGGGTAATGCGTTCTATCGCATCAGATACGGGATGTGCATAGTCATACATAGGATAAATATTCCATTCAGAACCTGTACGATGATGATCAGCGTGCAAAATACGATACAATACAGGGTCACGCATCACGATATTAGGGTCCGCCATATCAATTTTGGCACGCAATACTTTTTCCCCATCTTTGTATTTACCTTCTTTCATTTCTTGAAAGAGTCGTAAATTTTCTTCTACACTGCGATCACGGTACGGGCTATTCGTACCAGGTGTTGTAAAATCACCACGATTAGCACGGATTTCTTCTGGTGTTTGATCATCTACATAAGCCTTACCTTTTTTAATCAATACTTGGGCATATTCATATAGTTTACCAAAATAGTCAGATGCATAGTGTACATCGCCATGCCACTCAAAGCCCAACCATTTTACATCTTCTTCAATAGACTCTACATATTCCACATCTTCTTTTACAGGATTTGTATCATCAAAGCGTAAGTTAGTTAACCCTTGATACGTTTTCCCAAGACCAAAATTTAGGCAAATGGATTTCGCATGCCCAATATGTAAATACCCATTTGGCTCTGGCGGGAATCGTGTATGCACACGTTTTCCATAGGTATTTTCTTCATTATCTGTATTAATAATCGCTTCAATAAAGTTAATAGTTTGAGGCGTTGTTTCTTCCGTACTCATCATCGTCTCTTTCGATTCCATGTGATTTTTCCTCTCTTACATTGATTATACACAAGTGCACGTTCTGCACATTCTCTTTATTATACCACAGGACTAGCTATGTTTCATTGGTTTCTTATGAATCTCATTATTTTCTAGCGACCCTGTTAGAACATCACAAACTATTCCTCAGTGGCCTTATAATTGACACTTTCATTAACACAAGTCAACAGTGGTTTACCATGCACACCCGCAATCAGATTATTCGCCGTTAACATCGCCATATCTTTTCGTGTACGATCTGTGAAAGACCCAATATGTGGCACCACTAAACATTTGCCTGTTTTAAGCAAAGGATGGTCTGCCCCAATCGGTTCTGGATCCACCACATCTAACGCAGCATAGTCAATTTGCCCCGTTTCTAATGCCTTTACTAATGCATCAGTGTCCACAATTTTGCCACGACCTACATTCACAAGTAATGCCGTTTCCTTCATCATTTCAAAGGCTTCTGCATCGATTAAATGATAAGTTTCTTCTGTCAATGGAGCCATCACTAATATCACATCACTAGTAGTTAATAGCTTTCCTAATGATACATAGGTGGTCATCAACAAGCTATCATCATTACGGCGATTACGATTGTGATATTGCACGGTCATTCCAAAAGCACGTGCTCGACGAGATACGGACACACCAATCTTACCCATACCAATAATGCCCAATGTCATACGACTTAAATCTTTACCTTTTATATTAGAAGGACGTTCAGCCCATTTACCATCCTTAACAAACTGAGCATTCTCATAAATTCTACGGCTAGCAGCCGCCATCAATGTGAAAGCTAGCTCCGCAGTAGTTTCTGTCAATACGTCAGGCGTATTGCCATAAGGAATGTGACGAGCTGTTAAAGCATCCACATCAATATTATCATATCCCACAGAGGCTTGTGCAATTACTTTCAAATTAGGCGCATCTTTTACTAGATCCTCATCCACTGTAAAATGATTAATACTCCACAGACCATCTGCATCACGAAGCCATTCCTTTAATACTTCTTTAGGCATCTTTTCTTTTTCTGTCCACTGGCGTACTGTCACATGCTCGCTCAAATAGGCCACTGCATCTTTACGCACTAATCCAGGTACTACTACAATAGGTTTATTCATAATTCAATCTCACTTTCATTCATTTTATCTATTTACACACGATAAAAGTACATTCTATAAGGGACTCATCCTTTTATTGCTAATTGGTAGGCCCCTCTTCCTGTAAATTATAACATATCTATCTTCTACAATAAAAAAACACAGCCTATTTTCATAGAACTGTGCTTTTTATTTTGTAGATACAGTAACTTGCACTCTCAAACGTACCCGAGAGCTTCTACGCTTTCTATACGATGATATGCTATTCCACAAACGTCCTTAGAATACCATGTTTATCCTACCAATTGGACTTTCCTTCATTGAACATTTCAAATGCATGTGCAATTTGGCGTCTCAATTTTAATCGTTGTGAATCACTTAATACATATTCTACACCATTGTGTGCAATTCGACCATTTTTTACAATGCTACTCAAATCATAGAGAATTTCTCTGGCCATGCTTGCATTGCCAGCTAATTCATCAATCGTCACATCATAATAATTAGCCAATCGCTTTAAGGTTTCCAAATCAGGCTCTCGATATCCTGTTTCGTAATTTGACAGGGCAGCATTACTAATGCCAATATCACGAGCCACATCTAATTGACTCCGCCCAATCCGTTTACGGGCATGTCTTAAATTTTCACCTAATGCCATTGTATCACCCCTTATACTACGTGAATCTATAGTATAAATAACCTATCCCTATTATAGCATGAGATACAATAGATTTGCTATAGAAAACCACTGTTTCACATCTCACGAATTGTGTATCTCTCTATGTCTTTTAGCACTTTTGAATTATATTACACGAATTGAATTGTTTATCCTAACTGCACATGTATATTTTTGAGCATTTTTAATCAAATATGATGGATTTTATCCCATTACAATCATTTTATTAATAAATTGCTCATATTATTCATGAACATGTTCTGGCGGTGGTAATTGTTCAACACGGAATACCTCGCCAATCGTTTGGATTTTTCCAGGGATATATTCAACAATTTGAGTCATCAGTACATATAATAATCGTGGATCAAAGTTAGAATTAGTGCTTTGATTAATACAATCCAAATATACACTATCATCATCTTCTTCGATATAGTATTTAAAGCTTTTATATGTACTATTTTCACGATTGATAAAAGTTAAAATATCTTGGCGGTTATCTTTATTCACAACCCCCGCTCCAATCAACAAGCGAATAGTCGCATAAATAGTATCATCTAATAATAAGAACACCGGAATATCTCCTAGTTCTGTTTGTACATAGGAACGAAATACAACTGTATGATCTTCATCTCCCACTTCACGTTTCTCAAAGCATGTTAACTTTTCTTCAATGAGAAATTGCTCAAATACTCTAGCTTTTTCATTCATAGATATTACCTCGTTAAAAAAGGGCATTGCTTGTCACAATGCCCATATGAATTGATTCTTAAATAAATCTTAACCTTTTTTAGATTTTGTGGTTTTACGCGGTTTGCTATTGTTTTTAGGTGTTTTTTCTGTTGTTACAGCTTCTTGCTCGCTAGATGTTTCTACTTTCACGCTTTCCACTGCTGCAATAATACGAGTCAAATCTTTTTGCGTATGTGGATACAGTACTTCAAAGATAGTATACGCTACTAGTGCTGGCTCAAAGTTGTCCCCACTCATCAAGCTTACATCTAAAATAATGGCTTCGTACCCATCTTCTTCCATTAAATAGTGTTTAAAACATTTAAATTCGCTATTTAATTGATTCAATACATCTACTGTTGCTTTTCGTTGTTCCGGGCTGAAACGACCACTTGCAATCTCTAAACGTACAAAACCAAATGGTGTGTCATCCAACACAACGAACAATGGGAATACAATATCATTATATTCTATAGTAGCATCAAATACCACTGTATTATATGGGTCATTTTCAATCTCACGAAGAGTAAAGAGGTTTGTTAATTCATTTTCTTCAATAAATTGTTGAAATAATTCTGCTTTTTTATTCACGGTCTTATCTCCATATTCATTACATTCAAATTAAAACTCATTACCACAATGATACCATAAAACTGCATTCTATTTCAATCATTATTAATTTTCATCTTCTACATAGATGCAGCGATCATTTTCAAAACGTGCAATACGTACTAAGGAGTGTACATCATAGCCTGCTTTTTCTAATCGTTCACGACCAGGTTGGAAAGACTTTTCAATGACAATAGCAATCCCTTCTACTGTATCTCCAGCACCCTCTACGAGTTTTGCTAACCCCATAGCCGCTTCACCACTAGCTAAGAAATCATCAATAATTAATACTTTTTCACCAGAAGGCAAGAATTTTTTAGAAATTGTTACATCATAATTTTCTTCTTTTGTATAGGAGTAAACCACAGAATGGTATACATCTTCTGTCATCAAAATAGATTTTTTCTTACGAGCAAATACTAAAGGAACATCTAATTCAATAGCTACTTGTAAGGCAATCGCAATACCAGATGCTTCAATTGTCACAATACGTTCAATACCACGACCTTCAAATTGTTTAGCAATCTCTTTACCAATTTGAACAAACAATTTAGGATCAATTTGATGATTTAAAAATCCATCTACTTTTAACACTCGATTGTTCAATACAATACCTTCTGCATCAATACGTTGTTTTAATAATTCCACGATGATTCTCCTTATTGTTTTCTGTCTTTCAATATATTTATAAATTGCGAAATGCCTTCTGTTAATGCATCCATCCTAGACCGTACGAGTACAATACGTCGTTCAGGAATCTGCAAATTCGTTTTCAGTTCTACTAACGAACCTTGTTTCAACTTATCCCTAGCAACCAATTCTGGCACCAAGGAAATTCCTAAATTAATCTCCACCAAATCCATGAGTACATCTAAACTACCTAACTCAAAAGCTGGGCTTGTACATCGATTATAGGTAACCGCATCGAAAAATCTTCGACTACTTGCCCCTGTAGTTAAGAGTAACAAAGGTTCAGCCATAATATCATCAATGGTCCAAAGCTTTGATTCATCTTGGTAAGTAGTGCCTCCTACAAATATGTCTTGCATAGATGCCAATTCCATCACCTCAAGATGATTATTATCATACAACTCATCATAGGCATTCACTACAGCAATTTGAGCTTCTCCAGATTCAATCATTTCCACGCATTCTCGTGACGGCCGATTCGTCACTCGCAAACTAATATCTAGTTTCTTTTCTTGCCAACTTTTGAAAGTGGGCAACAAAAAATGTTTACTCAATGTATCTGTAGCCGCTAAATGCAAACTTTTATATTCCCTCGATAAACGTTCTTGTAACTTTACAATTCCATTATCTAAAATAGAAAAAGCTTCTACCGACGTTTCAAAAAGCTCTCTCCCCGCCTTCGTAAAGGACACAGATTTTGTCGTCCTTTCAAATAAAGGAATCCCCAAATCCTTTTCTAATTGCTTAATGCTCTGACTAATGGCGGATTGAGATACGCCATTCGCTTTCGCTGCTTTCGAGAACGATAAATGTAGCCCTACCCCCACAAAAGCGCGCAGTAATTCTGCTGATACAGACATAATAACCTCAATCTACTATGAATATAACATACTTTCATCTTAACTTTTACTATTATATATACTTATAAGTTTACCTATATTTATTTCTATTGTCAAACCGCAAATAGAGTTTTATCTATCTATTTCTTATAAACCTGTACAAAATAGTTGCGTTCTAGCTTATAAACTAGTAATATATATCTGATAAGAAAATCTGGGGCATAACAATCCCCCGTATGTATGAAAGGAATTTAACTATGCATTGTGCGCAAAAATTGACTGATCATATTTATTGGATTGGTAGCAACGATTGGAGTACAGAACGTTTTGAAAACTTATTTCCAATTCCAAATGGAGTAAGCTACAATTCCTATTTTATTGATGATGAAAAAACATGTATTGTAGACTCTGTAGATGATAGCATTCGTCAGGAGTTCTTTGACAATGTAGAACATTTATTAAATGGTCGTGAGTTAGATTATCTAATTGTAAACCACATGGAACCAGACCATTGTGCAACATTAGTCGAATTACTAGACCGCTATCCAAATGTAAAAATGGTAGGTAACAAAACTACTTTCCGTTTCTTTGAACAATTCTATGGTCGTCCAGCACCTGATAACTACTACGAGGTAAAAGAAGGCGACACGATCGATCTTGGTCATCACAAGCTTCACAGCTACACCATGCCAATGGTTCACTGGCCAGAAGTAACTTGTACTTATGAAGCAACGACTGGCACATTGTTCTCTGCTGATGCATTTGGCACCTTCGGTACTATCAACGGCAATATCTTTGCCGATCAATTAGATTTTGACCGTGTATATGAAGATGAAGCTCGTCGTTATTATACTAATATCGTTGGTAAATATGGTGCTCAAGTACAGAACGCATTAAAAAAAGCATCTGCTTTAGATGTAAAAATTATCGCACCACTTCATGGACCAATTTGGAGAACTCCTGAGACTATCTCTTACATCCTTAATAAGTATATGCACTGGAGCACATACAACGCAGAGAAAAAGGGTGTTGTCATCGCCTTCGGTTCCATGTATGGGAACACCGCTGACATGGCACAACAGTTAGCTAAATTATTATCTTTACGTGGTGTAACAGATATTCGTATTTATGATGTATCTAAAACAAATCCATCCTATATCATCTCTGATGCATGGAAATATAGCCATTTAGTATGTATGGCACCAACTTACAACTTAGGCTTATACTTAACTATGGAAACCTTATTACATGAATTACATGCATTAAACTTCCATAACCACAAAGTTTCTATCGTAGGTAACCATTCTTGGGCATCTGGTGCAATGAAACGTATGGTTGAGTACTTTACAAACGAGTTCAAAAATATGGAAATCGTTGGAACTCCACTAGATATTAAAGGCGCATTACACGAAGCACAATTACCATTGTTTGAAGAATTAGCTGATACTATCGTTGCTTCCTTAGAAGACACAGATATTAAGACTTTATAATCTATACAAAAAGCGACCCTACTAAGTAGGGTCGCTTTTGAGTTACAACACAAAATGAGCTATATCTCATAGATACTATTGCACTGCTATCGATTATGACGGCGTAACATATGTACTCCTTTAGGCGTTTCTAAAATCATAGACCACACCATACCATGTCTAGCAGCCAAACGCAAAGATTCCTTCCTAGAGGTACTAGGATAACCAGTTCCTTCTTTCCGCACCTCTTCAACAGAGGAGCTTACAAAAGTTTGTCTTGTATCTTCTGTTCGTTCATGAACTTCAGCATACATTTCCTCTGTAGTATATCTTGCTGAATCTACTGGTTCCTTATAGGTATCTACACCCACTGAATTGCTTATGTTATCAGCCCCTTCAGAGGTGTTGCCCACCATTACATCAGGGATCACTTTCACAGATTCCTCTGAATCCCGTGACAGTGTAATCCCATAGTATTCTTCCATTTCTTCCCAAGTCATGTCCTTACTAGGGACTGGCTTTTGTGGAGACTCTTCGTTGGATTTCCCCTTTTTAAAAATAAAGGATCCTAAGATAATTAGAATGAGTATCCCTATTTCCATAATCGGATACCTCCTCTACTTATTCATGTGTGCCTTTACCATCGATAGTAGACGCATATTCACCTTCAGAAATACTTTCACGCATCTTAGTGTCCGCCATAATATTGTTCATGGAATAGTAATCCATAACTCCTAAATTACCCTCACGTAACGCTTGAGATAAGGCTTTTGGCACTTCTGCTTGGGCTTCTACTACCTTTGCTTGCATTTCTTGTGTATGAGCACGCATTTCTTGTTCTTGTGCCACCGCCATAGCACGGCGTTTTTCTGCTTGAGCTTGAGCGATTTTTTTGTCAGCTTCTGCTTGATCTGTCATCAATTGGGCTCCAATATTACGTCCCACATCCACATCTGCAATATCAATGGATAAGATTTCAAAGGCTGTACCTGCATCTAATCCTTTATTCAATACAGTACGAGAAATATGGTCTGGATTTTCCAATACGTCTGTATGCTCTTCAGAGGAACCTACGGTAGTAACGATCCCTTCTCCAACACGAGCAATGATTGTGGCTTCCCCTGCACCACCGACTAAACGATCAATATTAGCACGTACAGTAACACGAGCAC
The DNA here is from genome assembly GCA_963518085.1 of uncultured Veillonella sp. Lineage (GTDB taxonomy): Bacteria > Bacillota > Negativicutes > Veillonellales > Veillonellaceae > F0422. The sequence continues at coordinate 47,342 of CAUQIB010000012.1, forward strand.
GAACTTTTAGTTCAATACCATTTTTAGCCACTGCTGAAATAATTGGTGTTTCAATGACTTTTGGATTGACCGACATTTGTACCGCTTCTAATACATCACGACCTGCCAAATCGATAGCTGCTGAACGTTCAAAGGTCAACTCCATAGTAGCCCGTTCTGCTGCAATCAACGCATCTACTACACGGTCTACGTCGCCGCCTGCTAAATAATGGGCCTCTAATTGGTCTACCGTCACATCTAAACCTGCTTTATTAGCTTTCACCAAAGGAAGAACGATTTGGGATGGCGATACACGACGAAGGCGCATACCAATGAGGGTCATAATACTAACGTTCACACCTGCTGCCAAGGCAGACACCCAAAGTCCTAATGGGACAAAATGTAAAAATAGAGAAATACCGATGATGAGAATGATCGGAAAAATAATGAATCCCACAGTTCCAATAATTGTTTCCATAATGCCTCCTATCTGTCTGTAGCTCTCACTACAATACGACCACCTGTAACAGATACAATAGTCACCTCTGTATCAGGCTCATAAAATTCGCCATCAGTAACAGCATCAAGAAAGCTTCCTTCTACCACGATAGTTCCTGATGGTCGCAATACTGTTTTTGTATATCCATTTTTGCCCAACCAACGATTAGGGTCTGGATGCGTGGCATATCCTTTTTCCTTTGTCGATTGCAAACGCAATGTCAATCGTTCCCCTAACCATGTCTTAGGAAAGACGGAAATAATCCACCATAACAATAGTACACCTAGCACTGAAAGTACTGTGACAGTGAATATTGCCATAGGGCCACCGCCCATCCAATCATAGACACCCCAGAGAAATAGCAATAAGCCTGCTAGACCAAAAATGCCAAACCCAGGTATCATCATTTCGATGAGGAGCAAAATAATACCACTCACTATAAGTTCTATCATAATCTCTCCTTTCTAATTATATACTAACCTACCTGTATTATATCACAATCTTTTTATATAAAAGATGAAAAAGCTAGAATAGAATACATTCTATACTAGCTTTTACTTTTTTATCTGCAAAATGCGTATGTTTCGCAACCCAATGTGTAGTTGTATTAAATCCACAATGTAATACAAAAAGAGGCCTTCTAAAGAAAGCCTCTTAGTGATTCATTAAACGTCTTCGCGGTAAGGAGCTTGACCGATTTCGTAGAAATCGTTTCCTTCGCTATCGATAACAACGATTGCAGGGAAATCTTCTACAGTCAATTCTGCCAATGCTTCTGGACCTAAGTCAGCATATGCAATAACATCATATTTTTTAATAGATTTAGCAATTAACGCTGCTGCACCACCAACGGCTGCAAAGTATGTTACGCCGTTTTTCTTCATAGATTCGATAACTTCTGGTTTACGAGAACCTTTACCGATCATGCCTTTGATACCTTGATCAAGCATTGTAGGTGTGTAAGCATCCATACGACCAGATGTTGTAGGGCCAGCGGAACCGATTGGGTCTCCTGGTTTAGCAGGGCTTGGTCCTAAATAGTAAACGATTTTATCATGCCAATCGATTGGCAATTCTTCGCCACGTGCTAATGCTTCAGTCATTACTTTATGAGCTGCGTCACGAGCACTATAGATTTTACCAGAGATAAGAACCATATCACCAGCTCTTAATTTACGGGATTGTTCTTCTGTTAAAGGTGTTTGAATACGAATTTGTTCTGCCATGGTTATTCCCCCTTTTAAACTTCACCGTGAGCATGACGGCTAGCATGACAGCAGATAGTAACTGCTACAGGAAGACCAGCGATATGTGTTGCTGCCCACTCGATATTAACGGAAACTGCTGTTGTAGAACCACCTAATTGAGGTCCGATACCAGTTTTGTTAACCATTGCATTGATTTCTTCTTCCAATTTTGCATATTCAGGATGTGCATTGCGTACTTCTACAGAACGAAGAAGTGCTTTTTTGGAAAGGAATGCTGCATAGTCCATAGTACCACCGATACCAATACCTAGTACCATTGGAGGACATGGGTTAGGGCCAGCTTTTTTAACAATTTCAAGAACCGCTTTTTTAACGCCCTCAACGCCATCAGCTGGAACCAACATTTTTATTCCAGATTTATTTTCAGAACCAAATCCTTTTAACTCTACATTAATGTCAACTTTGTCGCCTGGCACAATTTTAGTGTACACAACAGCTGGAGTGTTATTTTTAGTGTTTACACGGTTGAACAAAGGTTCAGCTACTACGGATTTACGAAGATATCCATCAACATACCCTTTTGCTACACCAGCTTGAACAGCTTCTTCAAGATTGCCGCCTTCAAAATGTACATCTTGACCAACTTCTAGGAATACAATAGTAAGACCAGTATCTTGACAAATTGGACGATCTTCAGCATCAGCGATTTCCGCATTTCTAATGATTTGATCCAATACCCCTTTACCTACTGGAGATTTCTCGCACTCATAGCCTTTTTTCAATGCATTATACATATCCTTTGGAAGATGATATGCTGCATTCATACATAATTCTGCTACCTTTTCTGTTACTTTCTCAACGTGAATGTTACGCAAAGTAATCCCTCCTCAACTTAAAACAGAGACCTTTCTCTTGTGTATTATTGTAACACCATTGCCTTACCTTTTTCAATTCCTTAAGAATAGGTACTATAACTGTTTATTATGATAGAATTTATTATCATTTAATGGTAAATGCATATAGTTCTCTATTTCTAAGGTGTTCCAAAATCTTATGATTGATTTTCTATATGGACAAATATCCACCCTTTATAAACCATTTAAAATACACATATATTTAATCTTATCAATACATAATTTCCTACTAAAAACTACTATATTCGTATACAACTACATCTTTAAAAAATTGAAAAACTCTCTCATTAATTTATAATGAGAGAGTTTTATTTGTACTATTTTATATATTTTCTTATGAAAACAGTACTAACTATGATTTATTGATATAACCAATATAGGTCATTTCCATCTATACCTGTAATATTTGTTATAGACAAGTTTACTAATTATAGGTCAGCTGCTTCAATCCATTCTTGTAACTCTTGTTCACCGCCAATGATATCTTCATCATAAGCCCCTGCTAATTCTGGGTAACGGCATACTTCAATGGTATACAGTATTGCTTCGTCTCGTCCATTACGGAATGTACCAATCCATATTCCACGAATAGTAGATTCATACCATTCTACAGGTTGATCAGTATCTTTTAGATATATCGTAACATCACCACGGCCTAGTGTTTCTAACACCTCCACTTGCTCTTCCATAGTGAGTCCTGTATTTTCCACATAAATCGTATAGGTCTCACCAGTTTTACGCAACTGTTGCAAGGCATTTTTTAATTCTTGAAATACAGCTTTTACACGGCCAAATTCATTTTGCATAGAAACTCCTTATCAAATCATTATCGGTTCATACTCTCTAGAGTCTTACTCTTTTCCCGTATTCACTGGACTAGCCGTCACATGCCAAGACGATAATACAGCTAATACGCGGTTCTTTACATCTTTCACAACCGCTTGTGTCGTGTCGCTTAAGTCCAATCCTAATTCAAGACTTTCAGGTTCTACACCGATGACAACTGCATCCTCTAGTGGATCTTCTTGTAAAGCACGAATGCGCAAAATATCTTGCATTCCTACCTCGTGTACAGAGATAGCATCTGTAAAATAGTGATTCATTTCCTCATGAGGAAACTCGTATACTGTACCCGGTGCCTCACCACCATTGATAGCATCTACTAACAATAATTTTGTCATACCTCGCATATAAGTGAGAAGCTCCATGCCCATGGTTCCCCCATCCAAAATGGTAATAGGAGGATTAAATACATAATCCTCCCGTAATTGGTTCACCACATGGACACCGAATCCCTCATCAGTAAGCAAAATATTGCCTACCCCTAATAGTACGATGGGATTACTTTTTATTTGATCCATATAAGTCCTCTATATCTTCTGGGTCAGTAGGATAAAATTTCATACCTGAAACCATACTAGATACTTCTCCAGATTCTTCCATAACATCTTCGCGGAATGCCATGTACACATGTATAATTGTAAACAGCAAAAATCCCCAAGCAATATAATGGTGAATAATATGCACTTCATACTCTGTAAACAATAGATTCACAGGATTAAAAATTTGTGCAATCCACGTATTAGGATACACTTGTGCAAACATAGCAAGGCCTGTACATATTTCGAGGAACAGCATCACATATACCCCTAAATAACTAGTACGGGCCATAGAATTACGCAAGAAACGATGCTCTCGTTGTTGTGGTAACATTAGATAATGCTTAATGGTATCCCATAGACCAATCCAATACGACTTCTTATGAAATCTAGGAAACAATCTATCGCCGCGATATCGAATTCCACCATAAATACGAAATATAAGTGCAGCAATTAGGATAAATGCTGCGATAAAGTGAATTTTGCGAATCATCTCCATAGAAAACCAACCGCCTACCGCAATGGTAGGTTCTACACTGCCTGGAGTCGCTTGAAATCCCGGATTACCGATATAAAGACCTGTCCAGAATAGGGCTGTTACACAAAGCACCATAGTCCAATGAAATATACGGAGCCATAAACTAAACACACGATAAGGCTTTTTATTTAATGGTAACATAGACAGCCTCCTCCCTATTTACATAGGGCATCTGTATTAACAGATACTATTTTTTCACCTTTTTTATTGTACAAGTGTGTAGCACATGCCAAACAAGGGTCAAATGAATGTATACCTTTTAAAATTTCTAATGGTTTGTCCGCAACTTTTACTTTTGTATCTATCATATTAGATTCGTACGCACCATGTTCTCCTGCAATCGTTTTAGGGCATGCATTCCAAGTCGTTGGTACGATACATTGATAGTTATCAATACGGCCTTCTTTGATGACGCACCAATGTCCTAAACCACCACGTGGCGCATCTAATAAACCGACACCTTTTGCTTCTTTTGGCCAAGAATTAGGATCAAACTTTGTAGTATCTGCTACTACTGTATCACCAGTCTTAATATTCTCGACTAGACGATTATAGAAATGTTGGCTTAAATTAGCTGCTACTTGTGCATCTAAGCCTCGAGCTGCCGTACGGCCCACAGTAGAGCACATCCATACATGAGCCGGTACCCCTAATACTTTGGATACAGCCTCAATTTGGTCTACCATCATTTTTTCAGCCCAAGTAGGATCTTTGATAACACCTTGTTTTACTTTCACATAGACAACGATATATTTCGCTAATGGACCCACTTCACAAGCTTTCCCTTTAAATGTAGGAGATTTAATCCAGGAGTATTTTTTCTCTTCATCTAAAAATTCCCATTGTTTATTAGTTCCTGTTTTAGGACCTGTGAAAGCTGGCTTTGTTACCCCTTCTAGAGGATGCAATGTAGTTGTACCATTTGGATATTCAAACCAAGAGTGATTAATTTCTTCTGATAAGAAATCAGGGTTCATCAAATCTTCCCCTTCTAAGGCAGTGAAAGTCGCTTTTTCCCAGCCAAGTTCAAAGTTTTCTACTACACCATTCGCACGAACTAAAGATTTTTTGAAGAAATCTCCATCTTTAATACCTGTGTATGCATCATCTGGATAACCACCGTATGCTAATACACGTTTTTTCGCTAAACCGCCACCATCAACCATGCCGGCTTTCACATAGATATGACCGATAGCCAATAAATCTGGCAAGTAGAAATAATTTACTAAGTCTTTTGCAAGAGCAATTGATTCATCTACTGCTGCCAAACGAGCTGCATTGACAGGCGCATTCATATCATCCATAGAAATGGAACAAGGCATGCCACCTACGATATAGTGAGGATGTGGGTTTTTACCGCCGAAAATAACATGTGGTGTCACAATATCACGTTGACGATCTAAAATATTTAAATAGTGAGAAACCGCCATCAAATGCACTTCTGGAGGTAGTAGTTGATAATCTGGATGATCCCACCATTGCGCAGAGAATATACCTAATTGTCCACTTTCTACAATTTTTTTCACTTTTGCTTGAACAGCTGCATAATACGTAGCGTTCCCTTTTGGAAATTCTTTAGGATATGCAGAGGTAGACGATGCTAACTCACTAGGTTGCAAGCCACTCACATTGTACGTTTCCAATACTTGTTGCTGTAATTCTGCCGTTTTTTTAGGATCAGCTTTCAACGCTTCTACCGGGCTTACCCAGTCAAGAGCATGCAAATGATAGAAATGCACAAGATGGTCATGCGTATCTAAACAACTATGCATAATATTACGAATATAGTTTGCATTCTTAGGAATTTGAATTCCTAGTGCATCTTCTACTGCACGAAGAGATGCCAAGGCATGTGTCGATGTACACACACCACATATACGTTGTACGAAAGCCCACACATCTCGAGGGTCACGATTTTTTGCTACTAATTCAATGCCGCGCCAAGCCGTACCACTAGATAAAGCATCTTGCACTTTACCTGTAGACTCATCTACACTTACTTCTACACGTAAATGACCTTCAATACGGGTCACTGGATCTACTACAACTCGTTTCATTATTGGTCACTACCTTTCTGTTCTTCTTGATCAGCCAAATGTTTCTTTTCTTCTTGAATAGAATCATATTTATGCTTTGCTAATGTAATACCACCATGAGCCACTACAGCACCAAATGCGCCGAATCCAGCCACTGTACCTAATGTATCCACATCAGTGATGGTATTTGGTGTATGAATATGAGGTAGTCGTTGATAAAAGTTGTCATTATCCCAGAATCCTTTTTCAGAACAACCAATACAACCATGTCCAGATTGAATTGGGTAGGATAATCCATTCCACCAACGCAAGTTGCCACAAGAGTTATAGGTTTCTGGTCCACGGCAACCTACTTTGTACAAGCACCAGCCTGCTTTAGATGCATCATCATCAAAATGTTCCACAAACAATCCAGAGTCAAAGAATGGACGGCGATAACAAGTATCATGAATACGATTACCATAGAATTGTTTTGGTCTTCCTGAAGCATCAAGAGGAGGGATTTGTCCAAATAAAGCATAATGCATGATGACACCCGTCATAACTTCCGGAATTGGAGGACATCCTGGTACTTTAATGATTTTTTTACCTTTTACGATAGAAGAAACAGATACTGTATTCGTAGGATTTGGTTTTGCTGCTTGAATACCACCCCAAGCTGCACAGGAACCATACTCAATAATGAAAGCAGCACCCTCAGCACACTCTTTCAACACATCTACAAATGGACGACCACTCACTTGGCAGTAGGATCCATTTTCATCCAATGGCACGCCACCCTCAACAGCCAATACATACTTACCTTTTTTCGTTTCTAGCAATTCATGTAAATGATGTTCAAATGGTGCACCAGACGCAGCCGCCAAAGTATCATCATACTCCAAGGCAATCATGTTTAAAATCACGTCAGATGCGAAAGGTGATGTAGACCGAATAAACGATTCGTCACATCCCGTACATTCATGTCCATGTAACCAAATTACCGTAGGCAATTCTTTTGTTTCCGCTGCCGCCACGACTTTATTTGTCAATGCTGGTGGTAATCCCAAAATAGCTGTCAAGGCTACACAGGATTTCATAAATGTACGTCGGCTTAATTTACGTTCTTGGAATAAGTTCCATAAACTGTTCAATGTTTCTTTCACACAAAAAGCCCCTTTCTCTTGCAATAACTTTATAGCAATTATATACATTGGTATATTACGTATAGTATACCACGAAATACACCTCTTCTATAGAATATAAGTCACAATTTTAAAAGTTATTTTATATCTTTTACTTATAATTTCAACAATTTACGTACAGATGCCGCTTTTTTATAGCCTCCCACACGATCTTTTTCTTTACCTTTTTTATAACAAATAATTGTGGGAACCCCTTGTACGTCTTCTTTTAAAGCAATCTCTTTAGCATTATCAATATCAATGGAAATCATACGCGCCACACCTTGCAATTCATCATGCAACACATCTAGTTCTTCTTTCATGGATTGACAGGGAGAACACCATTCTGCAGTAAAGCAAGCTAAAACGATTTCATCATCGCCTTTTACAATCGTTTTAAAATCTTCATAGTTCTTAATGGATTCTAATTTCATCACAATACCTCCTACAATAACAAAACCGCTCCGAAGAGCGGTTTTGAGCAAGCAATCAATAAGCCGAGTTCTGTCCTGCTTTCGCAGTGGCGATTATCTTTCTAGGCGCATAGTTACCTATACGCTCAAGCGGCACAACCCGAAAGGTAGGCGGGCAACCCTTAACCCTTTCCTATTCGGCCTTGCTCCGGATGGGGTTTACCGAGCATACATGTTACCATGTACCTGGTGCGCTCTTACCGCGACCGTTCCACCCTTACCACCCGTAGGTGGCGGTTTACTTTTCTGTGGCACTATTCCCTATGGTCACCCACGCCGGCCGTTAGCCGGCATCCTGCCCTATGGAGCTCGGACTTTCCTCAAGTCAATAGACTTGCAATCGCCTTTCATACTTACTGTTTAAGTCTAGCATAGACCTCACATACGGTCAATAGCTCTTCTTTTCATTATAACCGAAACAGCTTAGACGTCAAAGAAAAAATCTCTTTGTACTGTACTTTCTATGACTTCTACTTCTCCAGTAGTAAACGTATTTTCTATCATTCGTTTCAACACGGTTTGACTCATGTATTCTGTGCCATAATGGCCCGCATCCACAACTGTGATTCCTAGTTCTTTTGCCAGTTGCATATCATGGTATTTGACATCACCTGTAATATACACCTTCGCTTTTTGTTTAGCCGCCACCTTGATGAACTCTGCTCCACTACCCGTGCATAGACCAATCCGCTGAATGGATGATTGCTTAGCCCCACCCCAACGCAACTGACTATGAGGGAATACAGATTGTAACAGTTCTTTAAAGTTCTCTATCGATAGTGGTTGCGGTAAATTACCAATACGACCGATATAGTGTGAATCATAAGCATTCTCTAAGGCCACTACATCATAAGCAATCTCTTCATAAGGATGGGCTTTTTCCATCGCCGCTAACACCTTACCTAATAGTCTTTTTGGCACTACCGTTTCCACTCGTTCTTCCTGTACAGTTTCAATGGTTCCTACGTGACCGATAAAAGGGTTAGTCCCTTCTAACGGCAAGAATCTTCCTTCTCCCGGAGTAGAGAAACTGCAATGACTGTAGGCACCGATATGACCTGCTCCCGCATCGCCCATGGCTTGACGAAGTTGTTCACTATGTGTAGCGGGCACATAGACAGCCACTTTATACGCTACATCACGACTTGTTTCTTCTAATCCTTGCACATGTTGCAACCCTAATCGTGTGGCTACTTCGTCATTAAGACCACCCACTGTAACATCCAAATTGGTATGCGCACTATACACATTAATGGTGTGGCATAATAGATCTTTAATCATCTTTCCTTGCATCGTATCTGTGTTAATAGATTTAATGCCTTTAAATATCATAGGATGATGTGTCACAATAGCATCTACGTGTCGGTCTATCGCTTCTGACACTACCTCTGGTGTCACATCTAAGGCTGTTAATACCCGTTTGACCGGTGAAGACATAGATCCTACTTGTAAACCACAATTATCCCAAGACTCTTGCAACTGTAATGGTGCTTGACTTTCAATCGCCGTAGCAATGTCTTTCATTGTAACCATATATACCTCCTATCCACTATCTCTAAGCAGGTCTCAACTAGAGTGCCCTATTCATCAATAGTTAGATTTATTTATAGTGAAAGCTCCTGCCTATGATAAAATACTTTGCAACCCTTGCACTTCTTGTTGCATCATTTCAATAGCGTCATTAGACTTTGCTGTATCACGCATATGCTCTACGATAGATTGCAATATCTTAATTCTACGCTGTATGTTTTGCCTCCAAATTTCAGATTGTTCTTGTTGTAATAAGGCTCCATATTCCCATAACATCGATTCCTTAGGTAGTTCATCATACACCGAAGGAGCTCCTCGTCGTACCAACCACATATCATAATATTGGTTGCCCTCTACTAAGCATGTTTCCTTAACAATACCATACCCTTGGTCAACTAAAAATTGTTTTAACTCTCGTCGATGGCTTTGTGGCTGTAATACATAGGTGTTTAACAATTCAGGACCCACTGTAATGATATGTTGCATCAACTCTCCACCCATGCCACAAATGACTGCACAATCAACTTCTCCTGCTGCTGTGACAGCCAATCCATCTCCTAATCTGCATTCAATATAATTTTCTAATTTTTGTTCTTTCACGAACCTTTTAGCAGACTCTAATGGTCCTTGATTGACATCAATAGCAATGACTTGTGTAGCCACTTTTTCTTCTATACAAGCCACCGCTAAATACCCATGATCTGTCCCTACATCTGCCACCATTTGGCATGGTGGAATCATATGTAATACTTCTTCTAATCGTTTTGAAAGTGCCATAGCTTACAACTTCTCTTTCATTATACAATGAACCTCTATAGATAATAAAAAACCATCTCACAATGTGAGATGGTCTACTTATGGTGGGCCCACCTGGATTTGAACCAGGGACCGACCGGTTATGAGCCGGTTGCTCTACCCCTGAGCTATAGGCCCTCGTTTGGTGCGGATGATGGGACTTGAACCCATACGAGCGTACGCTCACCACCCCCTCAAGATGGCGTGTCTGCCATTCCACCACATCCGCATGAGGATATGTACATGGTGCCTCAGGGCAGAATCGAACTGCCGACACACGGATTTTCAGTCCGTTGCTCTACCGACTGAGCTACCGAGACAAATAGAGACAAATATATGTAAATATATGAGTGCATCTAAAAATAGGTAAAAAAAATGGCGACCCCGATCGGATTTGAACCGACGATCTTCGCCGTGACAGGGCGACATGTTAACCGCTACACCACGGGGCCGTGTACTAAGTACTCATATACTATACCATAGGTATTACATCTTGGCAATACCTATGGGCAATTTCATATATGCCTAAAATGCATACATAGTCTTTTAATAGCAATTGGGTTTCCGATCATGGAACACATTGATTTTAGAATGAATATTTTTCACTGTATCTACATCGATAGTAACTATTTGTGTTTGTGGTGTCTCATCACACTCTAGTAGCACTTCCCCCCACGGGTCTACCACCATAGAATGCCCTGCCATTGGTAATTTCCCAATCATTCCACAACCATTAGCACTACAAAAATACATTTGATTTTCTATAGCTCTTGCTTGATTCAATATACGCCAATGATGTAATCGCAGCATCGGCCATTGAGCAGGTAAAAAGAATAGTTCTATTCCTTGTAACGCAGATTTACGAATTAACTCAGGAAAACGAATATCATAACAAGTCGCACTAGAGCAAAGTACTTCATCTAACTCAAATTGATGCACATCAGTGCCTGCTGTAAAATATTGTTCTTCTTTAGCAGGACTAAAACCATGCATCTTGTCATAGGTAGATAACAATTCCCCTTTGCGGTTATATACATAAGTTCTATTGTAGATAAAGTCACCTTCTTTAACAGCTACTGATCCGCCAAAGATATTCACATCTTCTGATTGTGCCAACTCACGTAACAGAGATTGCGAGCGTTGACCCCCTTCATCTGCCAATGCCTGTAAGTCTGGTCCCGTCATAAATCCTGTATTCCATGTTTCTGGCAATACTACTACATCAACACCTTGCTTAGCAGCCGCTCGCACATTTGCTTCTAAGGTATCAAAATTTCTATCCACTTGACCAATCTCTGTAGCTAATTGAACAATGCCTAATCGCAACTCTTTCATCATTCCTCCTAGATATGCCACGCCATGTGGTCTGAAAACTTATTCGGTTCTAATGGCAATGCATGGCGCCGTGGTACATAAGATTCTTTATCAAATCGATCCACCTTAGGACGACGATAAATAATATGGTCAGGTTCCGTTTCAAAAATAATCACATTTTTCGGCACATCTCGTTTAATGACTAGGTTACAGCCTATTTTTGAACCTTTTCCCACCGTAATATCACCTAGTACCTTTGTACCTGCTCCGATGAGTACATCATCTTCTACCGTAGGGTGCCGTTTTATCTTACGAGAATCCATTCCCCCAAGGGTGACTCCATGAAAGAGTGTCACATTATCTCCTATGATAGCTGTTTCACCAATAACAACCCCCATACCATGATCGATAAACAAACCTTTACCAATTTGTGCGCCTGGGTGAATTTCTATGCCTGTTACCCGCCGTGCATGTAATGCCACTCGCCTCGCCAAGGTAAACCACCCGTTTCGATATAAACGATGAGCAAAAAAGTGCCAAAATAAAGCTGTTATGTGAGGATACGTCCAAACTACCATCCACCAAGAAGTAGCTGCTGGATCAGATTGTAATACGCGCTGTATGTTATATCGAATCGAATTCCATACCTCTCTCATAAATACCTCCCTATACAGAGATAGCATGGCCTAGACCATGCTATCTTTCGTATCACAATCGATTAAGAATGAATCCAATCTACACTTTCAAATTGAATCATAGATAGATATTTTTCTACTCCGTCTGGAGCTACTACCACAACATCTACATCTGGGAATTTACGGCCATATTGACGAGCCACCAAAATCGCTGCTGCTGCGGAAATACCAATACCTATACCAGTTTCACGCATGAAGTTACCTACTTCTTCAATAGCATCTTCATCGGTTACAGTTTGTACTTCGTCCATCAAGGAAGAATCAAAGTTTTCTGGAATGAAACCAGCACCAATACCTTGAATTTTATGAACTCCACCAGTACCGCGTGAAATCACTGGAGATCCTTCTGGTTCTACAGCAACTGCTTTAATGTACGGATGTTGCTCTTTCAAAGCTTTTGTAACTCCAGTGAACGTACCACCCGTACCAATACCTGCTACGAAAACTCCCACATTAGGAACATCGCGTAAAATTTCTTTGGCCGTTGTTTCATAATGTGCCGTTGGATTTGCAGGGTTCACGAATTGACCCAATGTAACTGCATTTGGATAGTTATCAAGAATTTCTTGCGCCTTTCCAAGAGCACCTTTCATACCTAATTCTTTGGGTGTCAAAATTAATTGTGCTCCATACGCTTTAATTAACTCACGGCGCTCCTTACTCATGCTTTCAGGCATAATAATAATCGTTTTGATAGACAGCATAGCGCCTAACATAGCCAATGCAATACCAGTGTTGCCGCTAGTAGCTTCTACGATAATCGTATCATTTTTAATTAAGCCTTTTTCTTTGGCATCTTGTAGCATACCAAGAACAGCACGGTCTTTAACACTACCACCAGCATTATACTTTTCTAATTTTACATATACATTAGTATCTGGGATTTGATAAATTGGCGTGTTTCCAATTAAGTCAATTGCGTTTTTTACAATAGCCATAATAACTCTCCTCTACTTAGACTTCAATATAAAACACTTGAATTTATTCCTATTGTATAGGTGGGATTTGTTTTTGTCAACTATATTTTCTCAAAATTCTAATTATTTTGACTGAAAGCCACCATGCCCCATACGAATACAATCCTCTTTCGTAATACGCACATTTGCCAATAACCGTGGTGTAATCACATCAAAGGCACTCGGATTATTGTACAATACACCACCTGGCACCCCTAATACTGGAGTGTCATCTTCTAAATAGGCAATGCATACCATAGAGCCCGGTAAAACTGGCAATCCATAGGTAACTACTTCTTTAGCACGACGTGCAATGGCACCCGGTGTTAAATCATCCGGATCTACACTCATACCGCCCGTACAAAATATAATCTCTGCCCCTTGAGATTTTACTATATCAATGGCATTTACAATTTTCTCTGTATCATCTGGTACAATCTCATGAGCCACTAATTCTACACCATAGTCCGATACGCGGTCTTGGATAACTGCTGTGAAAGCATCTTGTATACGGCCAGCAAAGACTTCACTACCCGTAGTAACAATCCCCATTTTCTTACGCACAAATGGATGCACCTGCAAGATAGAATCTTTCCCTTCACGTAATCGTTTTGCTTCCTCTAATTGCCAGGCTTCCAACAACAATGGAATACATCGCATACCCGCCACAGGTTGTCCTGCTTTTACAGGTGTTCCATGTAAACGTGTGACGATGGTCAATTCTCCAATACTATTGATGTTATGAAGTCCTTCTACATCTACTGTCAATACACCATCGTGATTTGCCAACGCTTCAATCTTACCTTGTTGTACTGGCGTAGGACTGATGGATGAATGTTCACAAAAACGATATAACTCTTCAGCTACCTGTTCTTCATGAACCAAATTATAATCGGATTCTTCCATCACATAAATATGTTCTTTACCTAATTGCAACAATAATGCCACATCTTCTTCGCGTATAATATGTCCACGCTTAAAGGGCGTATCTTTTACTTCTCCAATAACGATGCGCACAATATCGTGGCAAAGTGCTTGGCCTACCGCTTCTTTTACATGCATTTCTTTCATCGTTCATCCCCACATTCGTTTACCTATCGTGAAAGCTAACCCACATAAGCCGTAACCGACTAATACTTGTCCACCCATGTAGGATAACATATGCCACAAACCCTTTTCTTGTAACATATATCCCTCAAAGATAAAGGTGGAAAAGGTTGTTAACCCACCTAAAAAACCTGTAATGCATAGTAGCTTTACTCCAGACGATATATTAGGGTGCCCCTCTATGTAAGCCATCCCTAAGCCAATGAGACAGGAACCTATGATATTGACAAGCATTGTCCCCCATGGATACAGACCACCTTTTATGTACTGGCCAATACCATACCGAGTGACGGCTCCTATAGCCCCGCCTATAGCCACCGCTATATATCCATTCATAATTAAACTCCTTTATTTTTATATTATACACTACCCCATACAGTTTATATACTACAGCGCTAGATTTTCTCTCTCGATTTACATATAAGCTATAATAGTTATAAGCTATATATTATGTGAGTACAATATATTTCTTCTATATGTTGCATTCACTTTGATAAGTGATGCCACTATTATAACGTATGGCTAGACTCTATTCATTAGCTTTCTTCTATCTATTACAAGACTCCACAGACCTTATTTTACTCTATACAAAAAAAGAGGGTTATAGGACAAAATGAGTTGGTAGACTAATCCCAGTCTTTTGTCAAAGATTTATCATAATTATGTAGATCACTCCATACAATTGCATCTCCCCAGGTAGGTATTTCTTCCTCTAGAGTTTGTCTTTCTGACATCTCTTTATATATCTTAGCTATACTTCTATCCGTTGGCATCACCTTAAGAATCTCATTATATGGAAGTGGGTGTGGTAAATGCATATAACACCACCAAAAAACAGCTTTTATTCTACGCTCGATAGATAACCCTCTATGGTCTCGTAACATAGCCCTTAATTGCGCATTAATGCCCCCTTCTATCCTGTTATTTGTGGCTGGTAATACTCTTTCATTAGCTAACGTATCTTTAAGGTAGGTAAACAATATATCTTTCTTCACTAACTGCCAAAGAGATCGTTCTGCTTTTACCAATCTCTCATGTTTAGGGCGTAATGTGCCATATTCATCTCGTGTCATTTCACTTAAAAATATCTTATGCTTGTTAGACCAGTTCTGTAATCGTTCTTCCCATGCTTTAATTTCTTCATCTGTATGTATAGCTAATAGATCTTTTGCAAGTACATATAACTCTATTCCAGCCAATGTTTTTGGTCTAGATGTCGTATATCTCTTAACTTGGCAATACACATGGTATAAACATCTTTGGACCTTAGTCGTTTTCCAGATTTTCTTACAAGCCTTCTTGAAGCCAGTACCACCATCAGTAACGACTATATTGGGCGAAGCAATCCGTTGCAATAGAGCCTCCCATGCCGCTGTATGTTCGTATCTACATACATACCAACCCAATACGTGTGTCTCATCACAACATATTAATACACATGCTTTTCGTCCTAAATAAATGCCGTCAACAAACACTATATCCTTATGCTCCTCTACCTTAGGAGGCATAGGCCATATCTCCCAAAATTGAGCTGTATTTCGTCTAAATGTACGACTACTTACAGACATTTCATCTTGGGTTTTACCGCTTAACAACCATTGGATAAATTGATGAAAGTGCTTTGCGGTACGATCAATTGTATTTGTAAAAACTATTTTACATTCAGGGCACTGCCATCTTTGAGCTCCCTTTCTTGTTTTTCCATATTTATGGCAAGGAAATCCACAATTTATGCATTTTATCTGATTCATTATTCAATCTCCCTAACTATCTACTATTTAGGAAAATTAAATATCAATCAGTGCAGTAATTGCAAGGGGTATCGGACTTTTTACCAACTCATTTTGTCCTACCTCAAAGTTTTTCTAAACAACTTTAAAATTCAATGAGCCTAGTATTTAACTAGGCTCATTGCTATTAAAACCAACTCATTTTGTCCTATACCCCAAAAAAGAACTGCTTATCGCTAAGCAGTCCTTTTTATAGATTAATTTCCAAGCTGTTTTACTAAATCTTGACCCGCAATACCAGGGCGTGTCATTTCTTTTGGAGACAGGATATAATCCATTTCTTCTTTCGTTAACAAACCTTGCTCTAAAATAATTTCTTTTACGCTACGATCAGTTTCCAATGCTTCTTTTGCCAAAGCAGAGGCATTTTCATAACCGATATGTGGCAACAAAGCTGTTACGATACCTACAGAACGTTCTAACCAATATTCGCATTGTTCCTTATCCACTTCAAGGTCAACCAACAATTTATCGACAAATGTATTGACTGCATTTTTTAAGTAACACATGGAGTTGAACAAATTATAAGCAATAACTGGTTCCATTACATTCAACTCAAATTGTCCATTTTCTACGCCAAGGGAAATCGTCAAATCATTACCAATGACTTGGTAACAAGTTTGGTTTAATACTTCCGCGATAACCGGATTTACTTTACCTGGCATAATGGAAGAACCTGGTTGGCGCGGAGGCAATTTTAACTCACCAATACCGCAACGAGGGCCAGATGCCATTAAACGGAAATCATTAGCCATTTTAATCAATACTAGGGCCGTTACTTTCAAACCAGAAGAAATATCTGCGAACACGTCTGTATTGTTCGTAGCATCAATTAAGTTATCAGCAGTAATAAACGGCTCTCCTACAATACGAGATAACTCATCCACAACAGCCTTGATATATGTAGGTTCTGCATTTAGTCCTGTACCAACAGCTGTAGCTCCCATATTCACAGTATGCGCCTCTAACATAGCCGATTTAATCCGGCGAATACCACGACGCACACCAGATGCATAGGCACCCATTTCTTGTCCCAATGTAATTGGCACCGCATCTTGTAGATGAGTACGACCCATTTTTAGAATTTCTTTGTACTCTTCTGCTTTTTTATCTAATTCATCCGCTAGTCTACGTAGTGACATTAATAATGGTTTACTTTTCATAATGGCACATACTTTAATAGCTGTAGGGAATGTATCATTCGTAGACTGTGCCATATTGACATGATTGTTAGGAGATACGATGTCGTATTGACCTTTTTCATAACCTAAAATTTCTAGCGCACGGTTCGCCAATACTTCGTTCATGTTCATATTGAAAGAAGTCCCTGCACCCCCTTGGATAGGATCTACTGGGAATTGATCATTGAAATTACCACGTACCACTTCATCAGCAGCCCGGCTAATAGCTTGGCCAATTTTTTCATCTAAACGGCCTGTACTCATATTTGCTAAGGCACATGCCTTTTTAACCATCGCCATAGCTTTTACAAAGTCTAAATCAATTTGTTTGCCAGTAATAAAAAAGTTTTCAATACCACGCAATGTTTGTACACCATAGTACAACTCATCCGCTAATTCTAATTCACCTAGAAAATCATGTTCTTTTCTCATAATATACCTCATTTCATACAACATCATATGCCTCTACTGTATTAGCATTGTCTATATGATATACTTGTATTATATCATGCATTTTGTATACATAACAGTGACATACTTTCTAGTTACGAATAATAAGGTCTCCTGCATTTGTACAAATGACTAAAACTCATGGCCATCATCAATTTTCCTCATTTTCGCATATTTCTATAGACTATATAGGAGTATAACATATCTAGTATATACCTGTATTAAAAGTAACTACACAACTATGATATCTAACTTCCATCTCCTTATATGAAAAAGTGGTTCCAACCGGGAGCCAACAAAGTCAAATTATATCCTTTTAACTCCCTTTTATAAAACAAGAAACCCAGTAACTAGGCTAGTTACTGGGTTTTCATTTTGTATTGAATTATTCTGCTGTGAATGGCAACAACGCGATTGCACGAGCACGTTTAATTGCAAGTGTTAATTTACGTTGATGTTTAGCACAAACACCAGAAATACGACGTGGAAGAATTTTGCCACGTTCAGTCGTAAAACGACGAAGTTTAGCAATATCTTTATAGTCGATTTGATCAGCATGGTCAACACAGAAGTTACATACTTTTCTTCTTGGTTTTCTGCCTCTATCTCTTCTCATTGAGAAACCTCCTTTGATATAGTTGTGGAGTTCTTAGCTTAGAACGGAATTTCTTCACCTGCGCCTGCTCCGGAACCTGCACCAAAATCATCAAAATTAGATGCACCACCGTCAAAGGCATCAAATGTTTGCGTATCCAAGGCTTGGCCCACGAAATTAGCAACCACTTCTGTTACATATCGTTTTGTGCCATCTTGTGCTTCGTAAGAACGAGTCGCAATACGACCTTCTACAAAACAACGATTACCTTTGCGCAAATTTCCCGCAGCTTCTCCTAATTTTCCCCAAGCTACACAGTTTACAAACGCAGTTTGCTCCTTAGTTTCACCATTTTGATCCACATAGGTATTGGATGCAGCCACTGTAAAAGTAGCAACAGCTCGACCAGTTTTTGTATAACGCACCTCAGGGTCACGAGCTAAATTTCCTAAAAGTTGTACAGAATTCATATTCTTAACCTCCTTAGGCTATTATTGTTCGTGTTTTACAATCAGGTGTCTAAGAACGTTATCGTCGATTTTAAGTACGCGGTCGATTTCTTTGATTTCGCCAGGAGCTGCCTCAAAGTTAATCAATACGTATACGCCATCAGTATGTTTGTTTACTGCATACGCTAAACGGCGTTTACCCCAAACGTCAACTTTCTCAACTGTACCGCCAACACGAGCAATTAAAGCTTCAATTTTATCAAAAGTAGCTTTGTTCGTCTCTTCATCAGCCGGTTTCACAATCACCATGACTTCGTATTTGTTCATACAAAATCACCTCCTCTTTCGGACTAACGCCCCTATCTCACATAGGGGTAGGAAGATGCTTACCATCAATAAGCTTTATTATTGTACACTATTCCTCCTAGAATTGCAAGAAAAACATAAAAATAGGACGGTGTCAAGTTTTTGTTGGAAAAATAATTGCCTTGCTTTAAAAGAGGGTTC
>CAUQIB010000013.1:0-56816 GCA_963518085.1 uncultured Veillonella sp.
GGAACCCTCTTTTAAAGCTAGGTAATTATTTTTCCAACAAAAACTTGACACCGTCAGTATCACGACTTAAATTGTATTTCCCCCTCTTCTCGTGTATAATAACAACTATAAAGATTTTTAAGGATAAAGAATTAAACAGGAGGCATGGAATGAATCGATTCCAAATGGAACTTGCTGGTCGCACGTTATCGATTGAAACTGGCGAGTTAGCAAAACAAGCAAGTGGTTCTGCATTAGTACAATATGGTGATACGGTTGTATTGGTTACAGCAACGGCATCTAAAGAGGCAAAAGACATTGACTTCTTCCCATTAACAGTGGATTATGAAGAAAAAATGTATGCTGTTGGTAGATTCCCAGGTGGTTTTATTAAACGTGAAGCACGTCCACCAGAGTCTGCTATTTTGAATAGCCGTTTGATTGACCGTCCAATTCGCCCTTTATTCGATAAAGGTAGCCGTAATGAAGTACATGTAGTAGCTACTGTATTATCTGTTGATCATGACCATGCACCTGAAATCTGTGCATTGATTGGTGCGTCTGCGGCATTATCCATTTCCGATATTCCTTGGGCAGGTCCTATTGCTGGCGTGCGCATGGGTCTTGTAGATGGCAATATCGTAGTCAACCCAACAGAAGCACAATTAGAAGCAACTACATTAAATATGGTTGTAGCTGGTACGAAAGATGCAATCTTGATGGTAGAAGGGGAAGCAAACGAAATTCCTGAAGACATCATCTTAGAAGTGATCATGACAGCTCACGAAGAAATCAAAAAAATTGTAGCTTTCCAAGAGTCTATGGTGGCTGAAATTGGACATGCGAAACGCACATTCCCAATTAAAGAAGTAGACCCAGTGGTAGCAGAAGCAGTTCGTGACTATGCACATGCCAAATTAGATGCAGCTGTACGTTGCGCAGATAAAGTGCAACGTGAAGAGCAACAACAAGCTGTGTTCGAAGAGGTATTGGCTCACTTCGCTGAACAATTCCCAGAACAAGCAAGCGATATCTATGCAACATTAGAAAAAATGGTGAAAGAAATTGTACGCCATATGATTACGGTAGAAAAAATCCGTCCAGATGGCCGTCAATTAGGCGAAGTTCGCCCTATTTCTTGCCGTGTTAGCGCCTTGCCACGCACTCATGGTTCTGGCTTGTTCACACGTGGTCAAACACAAGTGTTAAATATCTGTACATTAGCGCCATTGTCTGAAAAACAAACTATCGATGGTATTGGCTTAGATACAGAAAAACGATACATTCACCATTACAATTTCCCATCCTACTCCGTAGGGGAAACTCGTTCCTCTCGTGGCCCTGGACGTCGTGAAATTGGTCATGGTGCCTTAGCTGAAAGAGCGTTACTAGCCGTACTTCCAACAGAAGAAGAATTCCCATATGCGATGCGTTTAGTATCTGAAGTATTAGAATCCAACGGATCTAGCTCCATGGCTAGCGTATGTGGTTCCACTTTATCCTTGATGGATGCAGGGGTGCCGATCAAAGCGCCAGTAGCTGGTGTTGCGATGGGTCTTGTAACACAAGATGAACATTACACAATCTTAACGGACATTCAAGGTATGGAAGATGCCTTAGGCGATATGGACTTCAAAGTAGCAGGTACTACAAAAGGTGTGACTGCGATCCAAATGGATATTAAAATTTCCGGTTTATCTCGTGAAATCTTAGAAGAAGCATTAGCGCAAGCTCACAAAGGTCGTATGCACATCATGGGTAAAATGATGGAAGCTATCCAAGCACCACGTGAAGAAATGTCTAAATGGGCTCCGCGCATCGTAACGATGAAAATTGATCCAGATAAAATTCGTGACGTTATCGGTACAGGCGGTAAAGTTATTCGTGGCATCATTGAAGAAACTGGTGCTAAAATTGACATCGAAGATGATGGCACAATCTCCATTGCTGCAGTAGAAGCGGAAGCAGCTGAAAAAGCAATCCAAATCATTACGAACTTGACAAAAGAAGTAGAAGCAGGCGAAGTGTACATGGGTAAAGTCACTCGTTTGATGAACTTCGGTGCTTTCGTAGAAGTATTGCCAGGTAAAGAAGGTTTGGTTCATATTTCTCAATTAGCAAGAGAACGTGTGGAAAAAGTAGAAGATGTAGTGAATGTAGGCGACGAAATTATGGTCAAAGTTATTGAAATCGATGACAAGGGCCGTATTAACTTGTCTCGCAAAGAGCTATTGAAATAATTGAGGTGCACTATGGATATTCGTGGATTTGAAGTAGTGTCTGCATTTGAAGGGCAAGGCATCAATTTGCCGAAGCGTAAGACTTCTGAAAGTGCAGGCTATGACATTGAATGTGCAGAATCTGTTGTGGTAGGTCCTAAGGAAACGGTATTGATTCCTACAGGGCTGAAAGCGTTCATGCATTATGATGAATATTTGGCGATCCACGTTCGCTCGAGCATGGCTATAAAACGAGGTTTGATGCTCACAAATAGTACAGGGATCATCGACTCTGATTACTATAACAATGAAGATAACGAAGGTCATATTATGATTGCTGTGTACAACATCACAGACGCTCCTGTTGCCTTGGAAAAAGGAGAACGAGTGGCGCAAGGTATCTTCTCTAAATACTTACTGACTAATGATGACGATGCACGCGGTATTCGTACTGGTGGTATCGGTAGTACAGGAAGTAAATAACAACATATACTAGGGAATGTAGTGACATTTCTTTCACTAGAGAGTTTTAAGCGGTAGTCTTAGGACTCTCTAGTTTTTTATGGAACTATACTTTCATAGAAATACTGTGGCCTATGAGGGGGACACATTGAATTTCATTGTTAAAATGGAGTATAATATAGCTTGATATAGTCTATCCTAAGGAGGATGAACCGTGTTTACATATGCAAAACAACAATGGGAATTAGGTAAAAGAATCTATGGATACCATAGCTGGCGTGAAAAACGACGTATCTTTTTGTTCACTGCTCGTTCCTATAAAAATAAATCTCAGCTGAAACAATTAGAAGCATATTTTGCAAACTATCGTAGCTATCCTAATTTGCTACAAGATCAAGAAGGGATTTGGGAGATTATTAATCGTGTATTCTTGTATAAAGAATCGACAGCCCAAGAACGCTTGACGTGTATTACTCAACATTTTGATGCATTACCAAAATATTTCACGGACGGTGCAATTCGTGCTTTGTACAGTCCCTCTGAAAGTGGTATTCGTCTATGGCATTCTGAAGAATTAGCTTTAGAGGCTATTCTACAATATATGCCTGGGCAACGAAAAGAAGGCTTACTTAGTTTGCTCTTAACCTACGAAGGGGATGGAATCTATCATATTAACTTCCGATTAGGTGTGGATCCATCGGGACAACCATGTATTTGGGTTGGCACTATTCAGGGATATAAAGAGGGCTTAGATAAGGCGAAAAAGCTAACGAAAAAAATGCATGGCTATCGTCCTAAAAACTTTATGTTCTTTTTATTACGACAATTGGCAACTTGCTTAGGCATTGAAACTTTGTATGCAGTGTCTGATGAAGGGTTCTATACGAATACACATTTAATTCGTTTCAATCGTCATAAATTAGTGAAATTTGATGACTTCTGGGAAGAATTAGGTGGTCACGTATGGGAGAAAGATTCTAGGTTCTTTATGATTCCTTTAGCAGAGGAACGTAAAACTTACGAAACGGCGAAAACACATAAACGAAATATGTATCGCAAACGCTATGAAATGTTAGATACTTTTATAGAAGAAATTCAACAGCAAGGAAAGAGCTTCTTGCGCAACCAATAGGAGGATACGGTATGAAATGTCCTTATTGTCATCATGACGAAATCAAAGTGACAGACTCACGGTCTACGGACGATAATAATATTCGTCGCCGTCGAGAATGTATGAGCTGTGGCAAGCGGTTCACGACCTACGAAGTCATTGAAGATTTACCGATTATGGTGATTAAACGAGATCAGAAGAAAGAATTATTTGATCGATCTAAATTGATGAATGGCTTGTGGAGATCTTGTAGTAAACGAGGTATTTCTACGGATCAATTAGAATCGATTGTGAATGAAACAGAAAAACAAATTCGTATGGAAGTAGAGCAAGAAGTGACTACGGAACGAATTGGTGAAATTGTATTATCCTTGTTGAAAGATGTAGACCAAGTTGCATATGTGCGATTTGCCTCCGTATATCGACAATTTAATAATGTAGAAAGTTTCTTGCAAGAATTACATGAATTATTGGATAATGATGGAAAGGATACAACACATGAGTGAGTTACATCCAATTATTAGTGCTCGTTTTTCAGATCATGTAGACACATTGAGTGCTACTTATGAGGTAATGGGTGTTATTGAAGACATGGCGGAGCGTTGCAAAGCTGCGCTAGCATCAGGCAATAAAATTTTATTTTGCGGTAATGGTGGATCTGCTGCAGATTCTCAGCATTTAGCAGCAGAATTGGTGGGACGGTTCCAAAAAGAACGCCGTTCTTTGGCTTCCATTGCATTGACTACAGATACGTCTATTTTGACAGCCGTAGGTAATGATTATGGCTATGATGAAGTATTTGCCCGCCAAGTAGATGGGTTAGGCCGTTCTGGAGATATTTTGATTGGTATTTCCACATCTGGAAATAGTAAGAATGTGGTAAAAGCCGTAGAATCTGCTCGCAATATTGGCATGCATACCTTTGCTTTTACTGGTGAAGGTGGCGGAAAGATGGCAGAGTTATGCGATTTAACGTTTGCAGTGCCATCTAAAGTGACAGCCCGTATTCAAGAAATGCATATTTTGGCGGGCCATATTTTATGTGAATTGGTGGAAGAAGATTATGCCTAATCGTACATTACAATCCTTTTTACTTCGTGATTTACCACAGTTACAAGTAGGGGTTATTGGTGACTGCATGTTAGATCGCTATATTTTTGGCGATGTAAGCCGCATCTCTCCAGAATCTCCGGTGCCTGTGAATTTAGTCCAACGTGAAACGGAAGTTTTGGGCGGTGCCGCTAATGTGGCGAATAATTTGGCTCAATTAGATTGCCAAGTGCATATGGCATCCCGTATTGGCGATGATGCACATGGTAAGATAGTACGTCAATTATTAGAAGAGAATGGAATACAAAGTACAGGCGTTTTTACAGAAGATTCTATTCCGACCACAACGAAAACACGTATTTTAGGTGGGCAACAGCAAATGATTCGCTTAGATTATGAAGTGAATCAGCCTTTGTCCAGTGATAGTGAAACAGCGATCCTTACTTGGCTAGATGAGTTGTTACGCAAAGGGTTACAAGGTCTTGTGATATCTGATTATGGGAAAGGGATTTGCCAACCATCCTTGCTAAGCCAAGTATTCAGTAAAACGCGAGCTGCTGGGATTATGACTATTGTGGATCCAAAAGGTTCTGATTGGTCAAAATATAATGGTGCCACTTGCATTACTCCTAATGTGAAAGAACTTAGTGAAGCCGTAGGCTATGAAGTACCGAATACAGATGAAGAAGTTGTGAAAGCAGCGCACCATATTTTACATAAGATGGAACTAGATTTCATCATTGTTACTCGTTCGGCTAAAGGGATTACCTTAGTTCGTAAAGATGGCAATGTATGGCACAATGCAGAGACAAAACAGCAAGATGTATTTGATGTGAGTGGTGCTGGTGATACGGTAGTGGCTATGATGCTTACTACATTAATTGCGGGCTTATCTATCCGAGCAGCTTTAGTAGCAGCCAATGCAGCAGCGGGTGTAGTGGTGTCTAAGGTGGGTACCTATCCTATCCATCGTCAAGAACTGTTAGATTTATTGTCTTCTATGAAAGCAAAAAAAGAAGATAAAGAAAGTGTCTATTCTGTAGAGGCATTAGCAAAGAAAATTAGATTGTGGCAAGATCGGGGCGAAGTAGTTGTCTTTACAAATGGGTGCTTTGATATTTTACATCGTGGTCATTTGACCTACTTAAAAGAAGCAGCTACACTGGGTGATCATTTGGTGGTGGCCCTCAATTCAGATAGTTCGGTGCGCCGTTTAAAAGGGGATAGTCGTCCTATCAACCATGAACTAGATAGAGCTTTGTTGATGAGCTCTTTAGGTTTTGTAGATGGAGTGGTTCTCTTTGAAGAAGATACACCAGCAGAGGTGCTTTCACAGTTGCGACCAAATATATTGGTCAAAGGTGGAGATTACAAGCCAGAAGAAGTGATTGGCAAAGAATTTGTAGAAGAAGTGCAAATTTTGCCGTTCCAAGATGGATATTCCACAACAGGAATCATTGAACGCATCAAAGGATTAGTAAAGGAAGGAAAATTATGATTATTGTTACAGGTGGTGCTGGGTTTATCGGCTCCAATATTGTAAAACAGTTGAATAATAAAGGTCGCAATGACATTTTAATTGTTGATGATTTGACGGATGGACGTAAAATCAGAAATATTGAAATGTTGGATTTTGCTGACTACATTGATTATGAAGATTTTGATATTGCGGTAGAGCAAAATACTTTCGATTGTGGTCCTATCGAAGTCGTGTTTCACGAAGGTGCTTGTGCGGACACCATGAATTATGATGGCAGATATATGATGAAAAATAACTATGAAGGGTCTAAAAATCTCTTTCATTATTGCCAAGAACGTCGAGTTCCTTTCATTTATGCTTCTTCTGCATCCACCTACGGGCATGGTACCAATGGATTCCGTGAAGATCCAGCCTGCGAACAAGCATTAAACCCATATGCGTATTCTAAATTGTTGTTTGACCGCTATGTGGCAAAGTTTAGAAACCATTTACAATTGCAATCTCAATGTGTAGGTTTGCGCTATTTCAATGTATTTGGGCCGAATGAAACACATAAAGATAAAATGGCATCCTTGGTGCGCCAAATGTATTATAAATTGATGGAAACTGGTGAAATTACTTTGTTCAAAGGCATCGATGGATATGGTGACGGTGAGCAAACACGTGACTTTATCTATGTCAACGACGTGGTCAATGTAAACTTTTATTTCTGGGAACATCCTGAAATTAGTGGTGTATTTAACTGTGGTACAGGTCATGCTCATACATTTAATGAGTTTATGAAAGCTGTCATTTCCTTCGCTGGAAAAGGGGAGATTCGTTATATTGATTTCCCAGAAGTATTAAAAGGCAAATACCAAAGCTATACGCAAGCAGATACTACAAAATTGTTAGCTGCTGGGTATGACAAAGGATTTACACCATTAGAGCAAGCAGTTCATGAATATTGTGCATTATTACGAGATAATGAAGGATATGTAAAATAATGGAAACTAGAAATGTATTATTTTTAGACCGTGATGGGGTTATCAATGTCGATGTAGGATATTTGAGCGACCCTGCGCAATTGGAATTTATTCCTGGTGCTATTGAGGCTATGAAAGAAGCCCAAACACGTGGGTATGACATCATTGTGGTGACAAACCAAAGTGGGGTGGCTCGTGGCTACTATACAGAGGAAGATGTACAAGCGTTACATGCTGAAATGTCCCGTCGTTTAGAAGCGGAAGGGGTACATATATTAGCCTACTATTATTGTCCGCATCATCCAGAAGGAATAGTGGAAGCGTACAAGAAGGCTTGTGATTGTCGCAAACCGAATCCAGGTATGCTAACAAAAGCTATTGAAGAGTGGCATGTAGATGTAGATGGCAGTTTCCTTGTAGGTGACAAACCATCTGATGTGGAAGCGGCTGAAGCGATTGGGATGCGTGCCTATCCATTTGAAGAAGAAAACTTAATGACATTCTTAACACCTATTTTTGCTTGGGAAGAGGGCAGAAAATTGTTAGGTCTGTAAGTTAATAACGAACACTTTTATGAGCACTTCATAAGGTGTTCGTTTTTTTTGTAGGTCTATAATACATGTTGGGGCAGGTAGTCGCACATTTTACAAAGAGTATGTTTATAACTGTAAGAAAAGTTACATTTTATGATTGACAGAACTGCTGATTTGTACTACTCTATACGAGGAACTAACTGTATAGTCTGTATCAAGAAGAACAGAACTGAGTTCCATTTTTTAGTATTGGTTCGACTTATATCCTAAGGGAATAAGAACGGAGGAAAACATGGAAAAAGAAACAGCGTTGCAAACACAGCCATCGCAAAAATTTACGGTACGTCAATTAACGATCATTGGTTTATTGGCAGGGATTACCATTGTACTTGGTATGACAGGATGGGGCTTTGTGCCAATTCCACCAATCAGTGCCACAATCTTGCATATCCCAACTATCTTAGGTGGTGTTGTGGAAGGACCTAAAGTGGGGATGTCCGTAGGGTTCCTATTCGGTGCGTACAGTATGGTACAAGCGTACATGGCGCCTAATATTTTATCTTTTGCGTTCATGAATCCTATCATTTCTGTATTGCCAAGAATGTTGATCGGTTTAGTAGCAGCGCTAGTATATATGTATGTGCCAATTAATGTGAAAGCGATCCGTATCGGCTTAGCTGCATTCCTAGGAACTGTTACAAATACAGTACTTGTTATGTCTGGCATTTACACGATATATGGTGTAGAATTTGCTAAAGCGACACATATTTCAGAAGATGCGGTATTTAATGTGGTGATGGGCATTGTATGGTCTCATGGTATTCCAGAAGCACTACTAGCGGTAGCTGTAGTCACACCAGTGGCAGTGGCAGTGATTAAGAAGTTTAAATGATAATGAAATTGAGTGTATAGACTGCTCATGCATTCAAGCACGGATTTTTTAAATCGGATATAATCAAGAAGTGAATTAGCAAAATCTAATCACTTCTTGTTTTTTTATGTGTTAGGAGGAGTATACTCATGAATTGGAAAAAACGATTAACCTATTTTGTACTAGGTGCTACTATGGTGGCGACTGCAGTAGGTATTGCTGGGTGTGGCAGTGATACAAAACAAGCAGCACCAGCTGAAAAAATGAAAGTAGTGACTACAGTATTCCCTGTATATGATGTAGCGAAACAAGTAGGGGGAGATAAAGTTGATGTGTCTTTATTAGTGCCTCCAGGAGCAGAACCACATGATTGGGATCCAACTGCAAAAGATTTGAAAGAAATTGGTACTGCAAAAGTATTCCTATATAGTGGTGCAGGCTTGGAACCAACAGAAAAGATCTTAGCAAAGGATGTGCTACAAAATGCGCAACCAGTAGAATTAGCTAAATCTTTAACATTGTTGCCAGCTCCAGATGAAGATGAAGACGAACATGATCATGACCACGATAAAGATCACGATCATGACAAAGATCATAAAGAAGACAAGCATGACCATGATAAAGCTCAAAAAGAGGATAAACATGAACACGAACATGAACATGGCGAGTTTGATCCACATGTATGGTTAGATCCAATGAATGTTGCTAAAGAAGTAGACGCTGTTGTAGAAGCTTTCTCCAAAGCAGACCCTATGAATGCGAAATACTATGAAGCAAATGGCAAAGCATACAAAGAAAAATTACAAGCTTTACATGCTAAATATGAAGAATTTGGTAAAACACAACACGATAAACATTTAGTAGTTAGCCATATGGCATTTGGTTACTTAGCAAAAGCATACGGCTTTGAACAATTAGGTATCATGGGTGTATCTCCAGATGCAGAACCAACACCAGAACGTATGGCAGATATTGTGGCTTTCATCAAAGAACATAATGTAAAAGCTATCTTCAGTGAAGAATTGGTAAGCCCTAAATTGGCGAATGCTATCGCTGCTGAAACTGGAGTAAAAGTGTATGTATTGAACCCAGCTGAAGGTTTAACAGAAGAACAAACACAAAAAAATGTAACATACCTTGACATCATGGAAGAAAACCTTAAAACATTGAAAGAAGCGTTAGCTCACTAATTCCTGTCCCTTGCGCTTGCTTGAATCGGTATTAGATGATAATATATAAGAGTAATTTTGTGCTTAGGAGGAATGAAGATGTCTAAACGTATTCGTACAATTAACACTGAATCCCTACAAAAAACTGCTAAAACAGGCGGCTGCGGCGAATGTCAAACATCCTGCCAATCTGCTTGCAAAACTAGCTGTACAGTAGGCAACCAAGTGTGCAAACAAAAATAATCATTGGATTAGCAACAAGCTGTTCACCATTCGGTGGACAGCTTGTTTGCTTTATATTGTATTTAAGAGTATACAAAAAAATCCCCCTAGATGTGCATGATCTACGGGGATTCTGTATGCTAACCCTTTATATCTTTAGCTTGTCTAAATTATAATACATGTGCTTTAAAAGTACAAATTTTTGCATACTATAATTTTAGAAAAAGTATACCCTATATTGATAGCTTTCTATACGTTATACGTATAAAGTGATATAATACAAGTTAGACTTTAGTAAGTTAATGGAGGTATGAATGTTAGAATTACAACCGATGATTCATAAATTTAAAATGAAAGATAAGTTCTTTCTACTAGACGTGAATAGTGGCATTATCCATGTTATCGATGAGCTTATCGATCGCGTGTTAGATATCTATAATGGCACAAACCGTGAGGCGGTACATAGTGCACTAGATGCGACAGAGGATGCAGCAGAATTAGACGAAATTATGGATGAGTTAGATGAGCTCATCAAAGAGGAAATGCTCTTTGCTCCTATGTCTGCAGAGTTCAAACTTGTGGTGGATGAAAAGCCAATCGTCAAAGCTCTTTGCTTAAACATTGCGCATGACTGCAACTTAGCTTGCAAATATTGTTTTGCCAGCCAAGGTGATTACGGCGGAGTGAAACGGGAATTAATGAGTTTTGATGTGGCGAAGCGTGCCGTAGATTTCTTGATTTCTATGAGTGGTCCACGCCAACATTGTGAAATTGACTTCTTCGGTGGAGAGCCATTGTTGAACTGGGATGTTGTGAAGCAAACTGTAGAATATATTGAATCGATCCAAGATAAACATGGAAAGATTTTTAAATTGACTTTAACCACCAACGGTGTATTACTGACACAAGATAAAATCGATTATGTGAATGAGCATAATATGAGTTTAGTTCTTTCTTTAGATGGTCGAGAAGATGTACATAATAGCATGCGTCCAAGTGCAGGTGGTCGCGATACGTACCAAACGGTTGCGAAGAACTTGGTCAATGCGGTAAAACAGCGTGATGGTCGTGAATACTATGTACGTGGCACGTATACGCATAATAATCTAGACTTCTGCAAAGACGTAGAAGCTATGTCCGACTTAGGTTTCGAGCATTTGTCTATGGAACCAGTGGTAGGAGAAGACGGCGCTTATGTATTGCGCCCAGAAGATATGCCAATCATTGAAAAAGAATATGAAAAATTGGCAGACTTATATTTAGAACGTCAATTAGCTGGTTGGGGTGAGAAGTTCAACTTCTTCCACTTCCGTATGGATTTATATCGTGGACCATGTATGGCAAAACGTTTACGTGGTTGCGGAGCGGGTCATGAATATATGGCAGTCGTACCAAATGGAGATATTTATCCATGTCATCAATATGTAGGTAAAGATGGGTATGTAATTGGTACTGTTTTCGATGGTTTGAAAAACTACGATATACCAACGCAGTTTAGAAACACTCACGTATTTACGAAAGAAACATGTGCTAATTGCTGGGCAAAATTCTTCTGTTCTGGCGGTTGCCATGCGAATAATGAAACATTAGGTGGAGACCTTAGCACGCCATATGAAATGGGATGTAAATTACAGAAAAAACGTATTGAATGTGCTATTATGATCCAAGCTGAACTCGATGCAGCTGGGATCCGACAAGAAAACTACTAAAATTATATAACAGAAGGGAGGCGGGTTCTATGAAGGCATATACCATACATGTAACAGGCATTGTACAGGGCATAGGATTCCGCCCCTTTGTGTCTAAGCTTGCTCATGAGTTAGAATTAGTGGGTACAGTTAGAAATGACACAAACGGTGTAGAGATACATATACAAGGTATGGAAAAGAGTTGCAAAGATTTCGTTGGTCGATTGCAATCTGATTTACCTTTACATGGACGTATCGATACTTTACAAATGGAATCGACGGAACTACAGGCTTTGAATGATTTTACTATTATCCTTTCTCATGGTGTGAAAGGACATGCCTTTATTGGGGCTGATATGGCGCCTTGCGAGGCGTGCTTGAAAGAGATACAGAACCCTGAAAATCGACGTTTTCACTATGGATTTACGAATTGTACGAATTGTGGTCCAAGGTATACGATTATTGAAAGTACCCCTTATGACCGTGACAAAACATCAATGAAAGTATTCCCTATGTGTGAAGACTGTCAGAAGGAATATGACGACCTAAGCGGTCGGAGATATCATGCAGAGCCCAATGCGTGTGCGCAGTGTGGACCCATATTTACTTTGAAAGGCACAGATGGAACGGTATTCACCACTGGGCTGGATGCGATAGAGCAAGCCAAAGAGTACATACAACAAGGTGCCATCGTGGCACTAAAAGGCGTGGGAGGCTATCATTTGGTGTGTGATGCTTTGCAAGAAACAGCAGTGCAAACCTTGCGACAGCGCAAAGGACGACCTCGAAAACCATTAGCAGTTATGGCAGGGTCCTTGGAGACTGCAAAACAGTATGCGCACATATCTGAAAAGGAAGAAGAACTGTTGTTGAGTCCTGCAAGACCGATAGTGTTGTTGCAAAAGATAACAGAACATACTGTAGCCCCTAGTGTAGCTCCTGGCATGGCAACGTTAGGCATTCTTTTACCTTATGCACCGTATCATTATAGCTTGATACCGTCTGATGCTTTGTGGGTGATGACCAGTGCCAACCGCAGTGGAGACCCTGTGCTATATGATGATGTACAGGCAGCGGAAGAGCTACAGGGCATTGCAGATTATATATTGACTCATAATCGGGAGATTATTTCCCCAGTGGACGATTCAGTGGTGCAAGTGGTGCATAATGAACCTATTCTAATCCGTCGTAGCCGAGGATACGCACCTTTGTCTATTCCTGTAGTACCATTAGAAAAGAGTCCTACCGTGCTTGCCATGGGGGCAGATATGAAAGCCTCTTTTGGCATGAATCGTGGGTCTCATGCGATCCTTAGTCCTTATATGGGAGATATGGAACATGAGCGAGTACAGGATTTGCTGTGGACTACGACGAAGCGTTATGAAGACTTATTTCAGTTACAGCCTACGCAAGTCATTGTGGATGCTCATCCGAGCTATTACACCTCCCAGTGTGGTAGAACCTATGCTGAGAAGCATCAATTACCTGTCATAGAAGTACAGCATCATCATGCTCATGTGGTAGCGGTACTGGCGGAGCATAACATTCAAGATCCTGTGTTAGGAATCTGCTTTGATGGGACAGGGTATGGCACAGATGGCACTTTATGGGGTGGTGAATTTTTATATTGCCACAAAGAATATATGGAACGGATGGCACATTTGAGTTATGCCCCCTTGCCAGGTGGTGAAGTAGCCGTACGAGAACCGTGGCGCCAAGCATTATGGTATGTAAATCAAATCTATCCAACAGGAGCACCTACAGTGATAGAACAGTGGAAAGAATCACTGCCTAAAGGATGGCAATTGTTAGAAACAATGATGCCCCATATGCAGATGATACAGTCTTCTAGTGGTGGTCGTTTATTTGATACTGTAGCATCTTTGTTGGGGTTAGGTCATGAGCATCTCTATGATGCGCATCTTGCTATCGAGTTAGAGCAACTGGCGCTTTCAGAGACAGGCAGCATCCTAGATATGAAGATGGATGAAACTGTATTAGATACGATGAGTTTAGTGCGTTCTGTGATAGAACAATTAGAATGTGGTGAAAGTGTAGCAAAAATCTCAGCGAACTTTCATAGAACTTTGATATATTATATAGGACAGATGGCGAAACAATGTTGTGAAAAACGACAGATTTCGCATATTGTTTTGTGTGGAGGAGTATTCCAAAATCGCATTCTCCTAGGAGGAGTAATGCAAGAATTACAGGGATATAAGGTCCACGTTCCAACCCAAAGCCCTATGAATGATGGCGCTATCGCCTTGGGACAACTATGGTTAGGAAGTCATATGAATAGATAGGAGATACTATGTGTTTAGCAGTACCTGCACAATTGGTGCATATTAATGAAACCATCGGTACCGTGGAATTAACAGGGGTGCAACGAGAGTGCAGCCTGTTATTGGTGCCGGAAGCAAAAATTGGAGATTGGTTATTAGTCCATGCGGGCTGTGCCGTACAAATTGTAGATGAGGAGGAAGCGCGTTTGACCCTTGAGGCATTCCGCGAATTAGAAGAACTTGAACAAGATTACTTTAACGGAAAAATCGAAAGTCGCAGCTAGTTTACTAGAGCGCATTCACGAATTACATAATCCAGAGGAAACTGTACGATTCATGGAAGTCTGTGGGACCCATACAGTGGCTATCTTTCGTGAAGGTATCCGTCAAATGTTGCCGAAAGGTATAGAATTAATCAGCGGTCCTGGATGTCCTGTGTGTGTGACAGACCAACAATATATGGATCAAGCCTTGGCCTATGCGGATCGAGAGGATGTAGTTATCGCTACCTTTGGAGATATGCTGAAGATTCCTGGTACGACAGGTAATTTATGGCAGTCAAAAGAAAATGGGGCTCATATTGAAATTATTTATAGCCCTATGGAAGTGCTTGGATTGAGTGAACAATATCCAGATAAAAAGATTATTTTCTTGGGCATCGGCTTTGAAACGACTATCGCCGTCATTGCAGCCACTATTCAGGCAGTACATGCTAAGGGATTAAAAAATGTATTTTTCTTGATTTCTCATAAATTGGTACCTCCTGCATTACGTGCATTATTGAGTAATCCAGAGCATCAAATTGATGGGTTTCTGTTGCCAGGTCATGTAAGTGTTATCATTGGGGAACAGCCGTATCAATTCTTGGCCGATGAATATCATATGCCAAGCTGTATTGCTGGTTTTGATGGTGTGGAAATTTTGGCGGCTATTGTGAATTTATTGGAACAACGAAAAGAACAAAAATTTTATGTAGGTAATACGTATCGTTCTGTGGTAGCAAAAACGGGCAATCCTGTGGCACAACAGTTGATGGATACCTTATATGAACCGTCCGATGATGGTTGGCGTGGTATCGGTGTATTGCCAGCATCGGGTTTAAAATTACGCGGAGAATGGTCTGCCTATGATGCGTTGGTACAACTACCTTTAGGAACATTTACAACTAGTGATGGGCCGAAAGGATGCCAATGTGGATCTGTCATTCAAGGAATGATTCATCCGGATGGATGTCCTTTATTTGGTAAACTTTGTACACCAGAGCATCCAGTGGGGGCTTGTATGGTGTCCGTAGAGGGCAGTTGCTCAGCTTGGTATAAATATGGTTTTTCCAGTGGTGGAATGACCTGGGAGGAATAAATGGAACGTATTCGCTTAGTCCATGGTAATGGCGGTAAATTTAGCCATGAATTGGTGGACCAATATATTGTGAAATATTTTTCGAATCCAATATTAAATGAATTACATGATGGCGCTGTATTTCCAGTCGCAACGGGACGTATGGCTATGAGTACAGATTCCTATGTAGTGACACCACATATTTTCCCCGGTGGCAACATTGGTAAGTTAGCTGTATGCGGAACAGTAAATGATTTGGCCATGATGGGCGCAGTGCCTCAGTATTTGTCGTGCGGGCTCATCTTAGAAGAAGGATTGCCTATTTCTACATTAGAAACTGTGTTACAAACGATGTCAGATATGGCACAACTTTCAGGGATATCCATTGTGACAGGGGATACGAAGGTAGTAGAAAAGGGTTCTGTTGACGGCATCTATATCAATACTGCCGGCGTAGGTATCGTACCAGACTATGTACAGTTAGGTACTTCCTATATTGAAAGTGGTATGAAAGTTATCATTTCCGGCACCTTGGGGGACCATGCGATTGCTGTCATGGGAACTCGGTATGGATTGGATTTACCAGATACGATACAAACAGATTGTGCGCCTTTACATAAAATGGCTCACAAGTTATTAGAAGCCTTTGGTAAAGATATTGCATTCTTTAGAGATCCTACTCGTGGTGGCTTAGCGACGACGCTCCAAGAGATTGCCAACTCTGCACAAAAAGGGATTCGTTTGCAAGAGTCTGCCATCCCTGTTAGAGAAGAAGTACAAGCTGTATGCCAAGTGTTAGGATACGACCCATTGTATTTGGCAAATGAAGGTAAGATGATTGCCATTGTACGCGCTGATGTGGCAGAAGAGGTAGTGCAGGTAATGCGTACTTTCACAGAAGGTCGTGATGCGGTGATCATCGGCGATGTGGTGAATGGCAATGCCGGTAAAGTAGGATTACAAACGGCAGTAGGTGGGATTCGCCTCTTGGATATGCTGGGAGAAGACCAAGTGCCACGAATTTGCTAGAAAATTGTAATATTTCATGAAAAAATCATACATATCCCGTATACTTTGTATAGAATAAAAATGTATTTTTTGATACAATGGAAAGGAAAAGGAGGATATTACGATGAAAAAGCAAATCGTAGCTGCTATGGTAGCATTCTCAGTAGCCACAGTAGGTGTTGTGGGAGTACAACAAGCACAGGCATTTAATTTAGGTAGCCTAGTTGGTGGCGTATTAAAAGTAGGAGGAGTAAACTTCGTCATCGATAAATACGCAGATTCTATCAATGGGTTCTTAAATAATTTATTGAAACAAAATAATTTAAGCACTACCTATTCTACGAAGGTAGTTCCTATCGTCAGTCTTGGCGGAGGCGCACATATCGGTGCCGCACAGGTCACAGGACCGAGCAGTGAAGTGGAACGAGTAGAAGCAGTAGCACAAATAGAGGCTAGTTTTAATTCCGTAGCTCGCGTAAAAGGACTAGTACCGATTGATAGCAAAAACCCTACGAGTGCAAATCGTATTCAAGGGGTTGGTGTATCAGCAATTATAGATTTGAAGATTTAGTAAATTAGCACGGGCTTGCCCGTGCTATCTATGTGTTAGTAGAGATGAGGAGATACTATGAAACGTTCTGCTGTATTAGGAGCGGTATTCGCTCTTTTAACAACAAGTGTATGGGCTGCACCAGACACAGTTTTGGAAAAAACAGAAGCTTTGGAAAGTACTGTGTATGGTAAAGTACAAGTAGGTGCATTGACAGATCGAGTACATCAATTGCAAGATACTATTTTGGGAGCCAAACAACAAGGCAGTATTACTGGTCAAGTGGAATCTTTGTACAAATCTGTAGAAGGGCAAGGTACAAAGGTAACGTTACATCAAGAAGTGAATGCTTTGGAATGGATGTATTTTGACGAAGTTCATAGTGGATCTCTCGTGGAACGCATTGGGGAAATGGAACGCAGTGTGGATGGATTAGAAGCAAAAGGTTCTTTACAAAGCCGTGTACAAAAACTAAAACAATCTATTTTTGGCACACAAGTAGCGTTAAAAACTAAGGCGGGCACAATTGGAGCAGATCAAGTGTTTACTCTAGAATTAACAGAACCAGTAACATCTCAAAAAAATGTGAAAGATGATGTAGTTCATGTGAAAGTGGCAGAAGATGTGATGGATGGAGAAACTTTGTTGATTCCTAAAGGTACGGTAGGAACTGGCCATATTACAGAAATTACAAAAGCTCGTTCCTTTGGTCGTAATGCCAAATTGAACATTGTATTTGATCAATTACAAGGTATTGATGGTACAATTTTCACAGCTATCCAAGGGGAAGAAGCAAAAGCGAAAACAAAAGGCGAATTAAAAGCTGCTGGTGCCTCTGTAGCGGGGGCTGTGTTATTGGGACCAGTGGGCTTAGTAGGTGGTTTCTTTGTAAAAGGGAAGTCTATTGATTTGCCAGTAGGAACTCTTGTATACGTACAACCTGAATCATCTGTTACTATTTCTGGTATAGAAATACATGGTGTGGATACCGGCATAGCTTCTAAAGCTCCAGTAGAGCCAATGGTGACGCCAAAAGTAGCAGAGCCAGTTGCTACACAAGGAAAAGCTGCAAAAGCAGAACCAGTACAAGTAGTACCAGATGATACATTAACAGAAAAGCCTGTTATTATTGTAAAACGCGAGCAAAACTAGGAGATGGGCATGAAAAGATATTCTGTAGCAGCCGCTGCCATTTTGTCAGCATTGGCATGTACACAAAGCCATGCACAAACAGTAGATACTACAGCTCCAGTATTTGAAGCGGAGCCCAAAGTAGCTGCGGTTCAGTATGTGCAAACTCCTATGGGTTCCACTGTATCTACGGATACAAAGTATGTACCAAATCTGCAAGTTAAGCCAGTAGCTCCTAAAGAAAAACAAGAGGTACAGAAGCCAGCTGTGCCAGTTCGTATTGATGCAGATAAAATGTATTATAATGATACCACTGGTCGTGTATGGGCTCATGGCTCTGTAGAAGTTGAACGTGGCAATCAACAACTGTTGTCAGAGAAGCTAGAAGGCAATACGAAGACACAACAATATGAAAGCGTATCAGACTATCGCTTTTTAGAAGATAAAGGGGACACAAAAGACCTAAAAGGTTCTCATATTACCTACAATGCGACTACTGGTGAAGCGCATACAAAGGACGTATTTGGCTATGCAGATCCCTATTGGGTGAAAGCTGAAGTGGGTGACTTTGATGGTAAAACAGGGCGCATTGAAAAAGGTTGGTTAACTACTAAACATGCTATTGCTTTCAAAGGAGCCCCTGATTATCGTGTGGAAGGGGATTATATTGAAGTATTCCCTGGCGATAAAGCAGTCATTCATAATGCGAGCTTTTATATTAAAAATAAACGAATTATTTCTGTAAAAAAATATACCGTGTCTTTGCGTCAAGATAAACAAGGACAAGTCAGTGTATTTTCCTTTGTACCAAGACCAAAATACAATTCTTCTGATGGGTTGAGCTTAAATGGTAAGATTGACTATCCTGTATCTAAGCATGGAGAGTTATTCTTGCATTATACCTGGGGTACCAATGTTGGATTTAAACCATCTTTTGGGTATGTACAGTTCTTGCCATGGGGTGAAGCAAAAATTGCATACAGTCGTGAATCAGCTACATTAAATGCTAAAAAGATATGGGTAGAAAAGAAACCTGAACTGTCCATAGATACACATGCCTATCATATAGGTACTACGCCGTTTACCATTCGTGGCGGTGCTAGCTATGGTAGATGGGTAGAAAGCCATATCAAGGGCTCTCATGCTAAGTATTTTGGAGAACTTTCTCATGACCCAGTTCACGTTGGACCAAAGACAGAGGTAAAATTCTATGGTGGTTACCAACGGGACTATTATGGATATGATTCATCCGTACGGTCTATGCCATATTGGGGCGTAGGAGCGACTACAAAATTAGGCTCACGAGTGGATGCATGGGCTGGATATCGTCAAAGTAATGTATCGGTTTCAGCAGATTCTCCATATCCATTTGACCAAATCGATGTGAAGTATAATCTGTACTATGGGCTAAGTGTACAAGCTACACGATTAGATCGTTTTAGTGTACAAATGCAACGAGACTTACAAACCCATGAACTACGCTATGTGGATTTGACATGGCATAGAGATTTGCATTCCTTTGAAGGTTCATTGACATATCGTACGAAACAAAAGAAATGGGAATATACATTGGTAGCAAAAGATTTTTAATCTAAGGGGACGCCATGAAAAAAGTTAGAAAAGCAGTCATTCCAGCGGCAGGCTTTGGGACGCGCTTTTTGCCAGCCACTAAGGCACAACCCAAAGAGATGTTGCCTATTGTGGATACACCAACTATACAATATATTGTGCAAGAGGCCATCGATTCTGGTATTGAGGATATTTTGATTATTACGGGGCGCAATAAGCGTGCTATTGAAGATCATTTTGATACTAGTGTGGAGTTGGAGCAACTATTGCAACAACAAGGTAAACAACAACATCTAGAGATGGTACGAAACTTGGCGAATATTAAAGTTCATTACATTCGTCAGAAAACAGCTCGTGGCTTAGGTGATGCCATCTATTGTGCTAAATCTTTTATAGGGGATGAGCCATTTGCTGTTCTCTTGGGGGATGATGTGGTGTATAATCCACAAAGTCCATGTTTGAAGCAGTTGATTGATTGTCATTACGCCCATGATGGCGTAACAATTTTAGGTACTCAATTTGTAGCTCCAGAAAAAGTTAGTTCTTATGGTATTGTGTCAGGACATGAAATTGAACCGAATGTGTACGAGGTAGCTGGGCTAGTGGAAAAACCACCACTTGAATATGCCCCATCGAACTTGGCAGTGTTAGGTCGTTATATTTTGACTCCAGACATATTTGACGAGTTAGAAAAAACGCCTCAAGGAGCGGGCAATGAAATTCAATTGACCGATGCTATTGCGAGACTTTCGTCAAAAATTCTAGCCTATTCCTATGAAGGGGTACGTTATGATATAGGCGATCGCTTAGGCTATTTAAAAGCTACTGTAGAATACGGCTTGCGCAATCCACAGTTGGCAGAGGCTTTCAAAACCTATTTAGAAGAGCTAGACATCGATTCTGTTATGAATCTTAAAGCGTAGTTGTATATATAAGTAACGGATGTTATGAGGTGTATACCTTGTGACATCCGTTTTTGCATATCTACTCACTGCATAGTAAGAATGCATTATGATACATGTCACAGATACTTGTATTTACTAAGACTAATGCTGTGTATATGATGGGGCTCATATTGTGAAATACTTAATTAAATGTTAGAATATAAGAGAATATACATAAGTATAATAAGTTACAACGAATGAGGAAACTATGGCAACAAGATTAAAATGGAAACATTCCGAAATTAAAGAAAACCCGCTTTTTTCTAAATTGAGAAGCACGATAGAAACAGCGTTTTATGGAAATAATGTAACACCTGTTAAATCCATTGCACAGGCCTATGAGTTAGCAGCTAAGGAACCTGGTGTCATTGTATTAGATATGCCAATCTACCGTGCGGAAGAGCAAGGGTTACCACAAGATGCAAAAGTATTAGTTACTAATAATGGTAAAACTACAGGTCGCTATGCAAAAGCACGTCGTATCATCGGTGATGAGGGGATTAACGAAGTAGAATTATGCGATATTGCTCGTGAAGCTGTGTATGATAGCCGTCATAAAGAATGGATTTCTGCACAAGCTATTGTAGGTTTGGATGAAGCTTTCACGGCTCGTGCACATTTAATGATTCCTAAAGAACATGCCTCTATCTTGTATTCCTGGGCTATCAACTTCCAATTTTTCAATGAAGAAGTAAAGGCTTTTT
Organism: uncultured Veillonella sp.; assembly: GCA_963518085.1. Taxonomy (GTDB): domain Bacteria; phylum Bacillota; class Negativicutes; order Veillonellales; family Veillonellaceae; genus F0422. The sequence continues at coordinate 21,279 of CAUQIB010000013.1, forward strand.
ATAGAGAGAGTAAGGAAATTCCTGAAGGGGATATTTTTATCTATTCTGACCCAGATTATGTGGTAGAAGGATACCCTGGAGGACTTGCTATTTTTGACCCTGCTCATAACTGCGCTATGATTTTAGGTATGCGTTATTTTGGGGAACATAAAAAAGGCGCTCTTACATTAGGATGGTCCTTAGCAAATCGTTATGGTTATGTGGCATGCCATGGTGGTATGAAACGATATAACTTACAAGATGGTTCTTCCTATACAATTGGCGTATTCGGGTTATCCGGATCAGGTAAATCTACATTAACCCATGAACAACATGATGGACGCTATGATATTTCTGTTTTACATGACGATGCGTATATCATTCATACAGAAGATTTGTCTTCCATTGCCTTAGAGCCAACATATTTTGATAAAATGCAAGACTATCCGGTGGAACATCCTGCCAATAAATATCTATTAACATTGCAAAATGTGGGTGTAACCTTAGATGAAGATGGCAATAAAGTTGTCTTAGCAGAAGATGTGCGTAATAATAATGGTCGTGCTATTAAATCGCAATTCTGGACAGACAATCGTGTGAATTTTGTGAAAGACCCAGTCAATGCTATCGTGTGGTTGATGAAAGATAAAACATTACCACCAATTTTAAAAATTGATGATCCAATTTTGGCGGCTACTATGGGTGCTACGCTAGCAACACGTCGTTCTACAGCGGAAAAATTAGATGACAATGTAGATCCTAACGCATTGGTTATTGAACCTTATGCGAATCCATTCCGCACCTATTCCTTGCGTACCGATTATGAAAGCTACAAAAAATTATTCACTCAATCTGGTGTAGATTGCTATATTATGAATACTGGTTTCTTCTTGGATAAAAAAATTCCAAAAGAAGTCACATTAGGCTTGTTAGAGGGCTTAGTAGAAGGTAGCCTTAACTTTGAACCATTCTATAAATATGAAAATTTAGAATATGTAAAAGTGGAAGGATTCGAACCAGATTTTACAGTTCGTGAGTATCACCATATTCTACATAAAGCATTTGAGTTCCGATACGATTACATTGAAAAGTTAAAAGGAACTAAAGATGAGTTGCCAAATGAAGTGTTAGATGTATTAAAAATTATCATGTAAGGGAGGATAGTGATGAATCAAAGATTATCTTGGGGCTCCGTGGCCTTTATTGGAACTATGCTATTCGGCATGTTTTTCGGCGCAGGGAACTTGATTTTTCCAGTTCATTTAGGACAAGAAGCGGGGGAAGCATTATGGCCAGCGACAATAGGGTTTTTGGTAACAGCTATTGGCCTTCCATTCTTGGGTATTGTAGCTATGGGTATATCTCGTAGTAATGGTTTACAAGACTTGGTAAGCCGCGTACACCCTACGTATGGTAAAATTTTCACCTTATTATTGTACATCACCATTGGTCCAGCATTTGCTATTCCAAGAACAAGTACAGTGTCCTATACTATCGGGTTTGAACCATTCCTTGGGAGTGTAAATCCAGATCTTGCATTAGGAGTATTCTCTGCGGTGTTCTTCATCATCGCCATTTTGTTCTCTTTGAACCCTGGCAAATTGATGATCTATATCGGTAAGGTATTAACACCATTATTCTTAGTTTTCCTAAGTATTTTATTAATTACTGTTGTAGTTATGCCAATGGGGGATTATACATCAGTAGCACCACAAGGGGAATATGCGACACATGCTTTCTTTAAAGGCTTTACTGAAGGATATAATACTCTAGATGTATTGGCATCTTTAGCATTCGGTATTATTGTTATTCGAGCTTTACAAGGTGTAGGGGTTACTGAACCTAAAGCTATTGCCATGGGTCTTGTGAAAGCTGGTTTCGTGGCGTGCTCGATTATGGCTATTATCTATGGTTTCTTAGCCTACAGTGGTGCTACTAGTGTTACAACTTTAGGTATTGCTAAAAATGGCGGTATCACCATGGCGCAAATGAATGCCTTCTACTTTGGTAATGTAGGAGCTATATTGTTGGCTATCATCGTTACATTAGCATGTTTAAAAACATGTGTAGGCCTAATTGGTGCTTGTGGTGAAACATTCGATGAAATGTTCCCAAACACATTGGGCTATCGTGGTTATGCATACTTAACAACAATAGTGGGTTTTTTAATCGCTAACGTAGGATTAACAAAAATAATTGAACTTGCCATCCCAGTGTTGATGTTCTTGTATCCATTGTCCATTACGATTATCTTGTTATCCTTTGCAGCACCAATCTTCAAAGAAAGACAAGCTGTGTATGCTTGGACAACAGCCTTTGCCCTATTGGCGGCATTGGGTGATGCCATGGCAACTTCACCAGCATTTATTAACAAATCTGGATTTGTACAATGGGCATTACCATATTACGGAATGCTTCCATTTGCCTCTATTGGTATGGGTTGGATTGTGCCATCTATTATTGGTTTTGTTATCGGCATGGTGCATATTGGAATTGTACGTAAATAAGAAGAATCGACTAGGTCATTTTGAGCTAGTCGTTTTTATATTAGTATTCTATAGGAATTGAAATTTATATATTTTCTATTACTTTCACATGTGGTATAATCTCTATATCTTTCCCATAGAAAGACTGTAGGAGGTAGCGCGAGGCTACCATGTAGTATAGTAGAAAGGAGATTTTTATGTGGAAAAAAGGACTGGCCCTGTTGGTGGTCTGTCTGGTGGGTTTCTTGCTGTGGCATGAATCTTCACTAGAAGCACCGGGAGGAGGCAAGATGTACCGTGTAGGCATCTTGCAATTAGCGGAGCATCCCGCACTAGATGCAGCAAATAGAGGCTTCGTAGATGGATTGCGTGAAGAGGGGTTTGTGGAAAATGTGATCATTGACCATCAAAATGCGCAAGGAGATCAATCCAATCTCAACACCATTGCCCAACGATTTGTGGCACGTAATTCCGATTTAGTGGTAGCTATTGCTACCCCAGCAGTGCAGGCAATGGCAAATGCTACAAAAGATATTCCTGTATTAGCCACAGCAGTGACCAGCTATACCACGGCACGATTAGTGGATAGTGATGAACATCCAGGTGGTAATGTGTCGGGTACTACAGATATGGTGCCTATGCAAAAACGGGTCGAACTAGTACATCAATTATTACCAAAGGCAAAAAAAATCGGTACCATCTATTCGTCGAGTGAAGTGAATTCACAATTACAAGCAGAGAGTTTTAGAAAAGAAGCACAGAAATACAGTATGGAATTAGTGGAAATTACCGTATCCAATGTGAATGATGTACCGCAAGCAGCGAATCAACTAGCTATTATGGGTATTGATGCAGTGTACTTTCCAACAGATAATATCATAGCTTCGTCTTATGCGAATATCGTCACCGTATTTAGTAGCGCTAACTTACCAGTGTTTCCCTCTGATGAGACATGGTTAAAAACAGGTGGATTAGCAGCCTATTCTGTAGATTTTTATAGGCTAGGGGTTCAAACAGGTCATATGGCAGCCCGTGTACTTCGCGGTGAAAGCACGCCGGATAGTATGCCAATCGAGATGCAAGAGCCTATTAAATTTGTATTTAATCAAGATGAAGCAGATCGCTTGCATATTCAGATTCCAGAGTCATTACGACAACAGTAGTATAGTAGTGGGGGTAACCCCGAGTAGGAGGATCTATGACAAACTTAATCATTAGCACCATTGCACAAGGCCTATTATGGGCACTGTTGGCATTGGGTGTATTTATTACTTTCAGAATTTTAGATGTAGCTGATTTAACAGTAGAAGGTAGCTTCCCTATGGGGGCTGCTATTTCAGCGGTATTGATTACCATGGGTGTGAATCCTTGGTTGACCGTGGTGATAGCAGGCATTGGTGGTATGATTGCCGGTGCCGTAACGGGGTGGATACATACAAAACTAAAAATTCCAGCATTGTTAGCGGGTATCTTAACGATGATTGCCTTGTACTCTGTGAACTTACATATTATGGGGAAAGCAAATATCTCATTATTGCGAATGGATACAGTGTACTCTGCCATCCATAGTATGGGTGTTTCCAATGCGGTAGCACTAACGATTATTGGTATAGTAGTGACTGTAGTAGTGGGATTATTCTTATTCTGGTTCTTCGGTACTGAGCTTGGTACATCGATCCGTGCCACAGGGGTAAATCCACAAATGATTCGTGCCCAAGGGGTGAACACAGACACTATGATTGTCCTTGGCTTATTATTGTCCAATGGATTCGTAGCTGTGTCTGGTGCGTTAATTGCCCAATCTCAAGGCTTTGCAGATATCGGTATGGGTGTAGGCACCATTGTTATCGGTTTAGCATCTGTTATCATTGGGGAAGTACTATTTGCTTCTTCTTCGGTAGTGCGTAAACTATTTGGTAACTCTTCCTTCGTGTTGAGTTTAGTAGCTGTTGTATTCGGTTCCATCATTTACCGTATTGTTATCGCAACTGTGCTATACCTAGGTATGCCTCCAAATGATTTGAAATTATTTACCGCTATCTTAGTAGCTCTTGCCTTATCTTTACCAACATGGCAAGGTAAATTTCGTCGTGGTTAAGAGGAGGGTGTACACATGTTAGAATTAAAAGGAATTGTGAAAGCCTTCCATAAAGGCACTGTGAATGAAAAAATTGCTCTTCGTGGCATTGATTTACGCTTAGAAGATGGCGACTTCGTGACTGTTATCGGTGGCAATGGAGCTGGTAAAAGTACGTTGTTAAACTCCATTGCAGGTGTATTCTCTGTGGATGAAGGTACATTGCATATTAATGATGTAGATGTGACGCATATGGCAGAATACAAACGGGCCAAATACATTGGTCGCGTCTTCCAAGATCCTATGTTGGGAACAGCTGGGAATATGCAAATTGAGGAGAATATGTTGCTTGCTTTGCGTCGTGGAAAACAAATGGGATTGTTTTGGGCGTTCAAAGAAAATGAAAGAGAATTATTTAAACAACAGTTGGCACGTTTAGATTTGGGTTTAGAAAATCGGTTATCATCCAGTATGGGATTATTAAGCGGTGGTCAACGTCAATCCATTACCTTGTTGATGGCCACTATGTTGAAACCAGAAGTGCTGTTGCTAGATGAACATACGGCAGCTTTGGACCCTAAAACGGCAGAAAAAGTATTGCAACTCACTGATGAACTAGTCAAAGAACATCACTTGACCACTTTGATGATTACTCACAATATGCGTGATGCTTTACGATTTGGTAATCGCTTGATTATGATGGATAATGGTAAAGTCATCTATGATGTACGAGGAGAAGAAAAAGCTAGCTTAACGGTACAAGATTTATTAGAGCGCTTTGAAGTAGCTAGTGAAAATACCCTCAGTGACCGCATGATGTTGGGCTAAGTACTTTACTTTTACCACAATGTATAGTATGATAGATACCGATGTATTAACCTAGGCGAGGTAATTGAGTCTCCGCCCATTACTTTGGCCTATGGAATTGTAATTTTTAGGAGGACATGAAACATGTTAACTACAGAAGCTAAAGCAGCTATTATTAAAGAATTTGCTGTTCACGAAGGTGACACTGGATCCCCAGAAGTACAAATCGCGATTTTAACTAACCGCATTGTATACCTAACTGAGCATTTAAAAGAGCACAAAAAAGATCATCATTCCCGTCGTGGTCTTTTAAAATTAGTTGGTCAACGCCGTAACATGCTTGACTACCTTCGTCGTAAAGACATCGAACGCTACCGTGCGATCTTAGAAAAATTAGGTTTACGTAAATAATTTTACGTATATATAGAAAGCGGCTTCGGCCGCTTTTTTGTTATCACTCTTCTAATCAAAATTTAATATTTATTTTATAGGAAGAAGGGAAGTACCAATGAAACACATACAACAAAAGATAACGTATTCTACCTTATTATCCATGATACTCGTAGCTATGAATGGGCAAAGTAGTTATGCAGGAAATGCACAAGAGGTGGAAGGAGCAGTGATCTTACCTACGGTTACAGTCACTGCTACTAGAACATTACAAGATATTGCGGAAACACCGAGCTCTGTATCTATTATTACGGCAAAAGATATAGATAATCGTGCGGTAGATACGGTAGCTGATGCACTTCAATTATTGCCAGGAGTATATAAAAGTCAGGCTTCAACGGGAGAGTTACAAATTCGAGGCTTTGACTCTAAAAATATATCTGTACTGGTAGATGGTATTCCTATGAATAATACATTTAATAATAAGGTGGATTGGGAAGTAATTCCAGTTCATTCTATTGAACGCATCGAATTAGTTCGAGGGGCTAGTTCCTCACTGTATGGAGGAAAAGGTGTAGCAGGTGTCATTAGTATTACCACAAAACAGATAGCGCCAAAAACAGGAACTAAGGAAATTTATTGGCACGGTAAGGTCAATGGTGGCACTTATGGTACTTGGAACAATGAATTAGGTTTTGACGCTCGCGTGTCGGACCGAGTAGCACTGGGGATATCTGTTGAGGAACGAAAGACAAATGGCTTTCCTGGATTTTTTGTTTTAGGAGAAGCTAAGGATATAACATCTGAGGTGAAACCTAAACTTGTCACAACAGATGTGCCGATTGAACGAGCAAAAAGTGGTAAATATATCTTAGGTAATCGTGGTGATAAATCCATGAATACGAAAAATATATCTTCTTATATAACATTAGATGTAGGAGATAGACAAACATTGACCTATCGCTATACGTATGGGAATCATAAATACTCCTATCATAATGCAAGTTCCGGAGTTTTGGTACAGGGAAAGCCTATATTTAGCGGTTCTGTTAAGGTCACTGATACGAAATACGTGAAGTTGGATGGCATGTTAGGACATGATGCGGAACAAGAATACCATTCTCATAACCTTCAATACAAGAATGATGCCAATAAATTGCAAATCTCTTTAGGCTTTCTAGATAAGAAAAAAGATGGTTATTCTGAGCCAAGGGACCCTAATAGTGGGAATTATGAAGGAGCTGGAAATCAGTCGTTCTATCCAGGTAAGACATACAATCTAGATGTACAAAAAGCATGGAAAACCTGGGGGAAGCATCAAATTGTAGGAGGATTGAACTGGAAACAAGAATATTTTGAGCAAGAAAAAATTATGCTTACTCATTGGCGTGATATAGGAGCTATAGATACTAAGTTATTTCCTAATGGTGTAAGTGAAACTAATGCCGGGTCTACAAGATCGATAGCTGGTTTTGTACAAGATACGTATCGCCCTAATGACAATTGGGCAGTGTATGTAGGACTTCGATTGGATCATTTTAAAAAGTATAATGGGTCTCATGGAGAATACAATAAAAAGACTAAAACCTATGATGTAGTACGGCATAAAGATGGTTCTTACACAGAAATCAGTCCTAAACTGTCTGTTGAACGATATATCAATGACACAACAAATGTGTATGCATCGTATGGACACTCTTTTGCACCTCCAACACTATACCAAGTGTATCGCTATGGCAAAGTATCTAAGTATTTGATTAAAGCTAATCCAAACTTGGATCCAGAGCGATCTGATACATTTGAAGTTGGGTTAAAAAAGACCTGGAATAAAGATACTACGTTAGATGTGTCTGCTTTCTACGTGAAAACGAAGGATAAGATTCAATATGTAACCTTCAAAAAAGCTAATGGTGAGGATGATTACAAAAAATATATGAACGCAGGAACTGAAATGCGTCGTGGTGTAGAGGTGGAACTTCGTCACCAACTATCACCTAAATGGTCTGCATTCGGCAATTATACTTGGCAAATGGGTGAGCTTCATACCCGGGCACTGGCTAATACCGACTTGAAAGATGAAAATAAACAAAACTTTGATATTCCTAAACACCTATTCCATGGTGGCATTGAATACAACAGCGGTAAGTGGAATGCGGTTTGGGATATGCAGTATGTCAGTGCCCGTCAAGATAAAGAAACAGCAAGTGGTGAATATGGATCTGAAGATAGCTATTTTGTAGCAAATGCATTTGTGAATTATAAAGTATCTAAAGAAGCTACTGTGAAAGTAGGAGTAGAAAATATATTTGATCGCCAATACTATGCAAAAGAAGTAGCTCCAGATCGTACTTATTCTGTAGGTATGGCATTTAGATTCTAGCGGAATATATAATGCGAACAAAGGATGCGTAGCAAACTAGCTCTCAATAAAATAGAGGAAAGTTGATTAATAACTGTCAACTTTCCTTTATTTTTTAGATTTAAGTATTAAAGAAGTGGTTGCAACTGTATTAATGTGTATAAATTCATAACATAATTATTTTGTATAGATATAAATTTAATAGTTTAAATTAGTGATGAAATTACATATAATAAGAATGTGTTGTGTTTTATGGAAGGAGGATATCTATGCTAGTATTATCTGGTATTGTAGTAATGATTTTAGGCTTAGCTTTTCGATTTAATGCACTTTTAGTTATTTTAGTTGCGGGTATTATTACTGGCTTAGCTGGAGGTATCGGTGTACGTGATACAATTGCAGCGATTGGTAAAGCTTTTGTAACCAACCGTTATATGTCTTTATTTATTTTAATTTTACCGGTGGTGGGGATTATGGAGCGCCATGGCTTACGTGAGCGTGCAGAATACTTAATAGGCAAGATTAATGCAGCAACAGCAGGGCGTATTTGTATGCTTTATATGTTAATCCGACAAATTACAGTTGCATTAGGAATCACATTGGCGGGGATGCCTGCTTTTGTACGACCTTTGATAGCTCCTATGGCAGAAGCAGCTGCGTTGCATGGTAAAGAAGCACCTCAAGAAGTACTAGATGAAATACGTGCTATGGCAGCATCTTCTGATAATATTGGTAACTTCTTTGGGCAAAATATGTTTATTGCTGCAGGTGGTCTTCTTTTAATCAAAGGCGTTATGGACCAAGCGGGTATACCAGTAGAGTTAGGAGATATGGTGATATATTGCATTCCTACTGCTATTATTGCCTATATTTTTGCATCGATCCGATATATTCTATTTGATAATAGAGTGAAAGCTTTATTATCGAAACATTCTGCGCATCAATAGGAGGTACAATAATGGAAGTATTTGGTTTACCTGCATTGGAATTAATATATATTTTAACAGGTATTATTTTAATTGTTGTTTCAGTACTATCTTTTATGGATACAACAAATTCGAAACGTTTTGGCACAGGATTATTTTGGTTAATATACGGAATTAGTTTTGTTTTTGGCAAGTATATTCCTGATGAAATTAATGGTTGGATGGTTATTGCTTTAGCTGTTATTGTAGCTACAAAACAGTTAGGTAAAGGAAGCTATAATGAATCTACTATGGAGATGAAACAGTCTGAATCTGAACGGATTGGTAATGCTATTTTTGTGCCAGCTTTATTAGTTGGAATTGTCACCTTTATCATTGGTATTTTTACAAAATTAGGCGCTTTAGTAGGGTTAGGGATTGCCGCAATTGCAGCATTGTTATTCGCATTTGGATTGACACGTGTATCTATTTATCAAGGCTTTAATGAAGGTCGACGTTTGATTGATGCCATTGGCTGGACTGCTATCTTATCACAATTACTAGCAGCATTAGGATATGTATTCGGTCTTGCAGGTGTTGGACAAGTAATTGCAACTGGTATTTCTAGTGTTATTCCTGTAGAGAATATTTTTACGGTAGTGGCCACGTATTGTATAGGTATGGCTATATTTACCATTGTAATGGGGAATGCTTTTGCTGCTTTTGCCATGATGACTACGGGTATTGGTATTCCGATGTTAATTCAAATGCATGGTGCAAACCCTGCCTATATTGGTCCTATTGCCATGTTAGCAGGTTATTGCGGAACATTAGTTACACCTATGGCAGCGAATTTTAATATTGTACCTACAGCTCTTTTAGAAATGAAAGATCAATATGGAGTTATCAAAGCACAGTGGCCTGTTGCTATGGCATTATTAGTAGTTAATATTTTAATTATGTATTATTTAGTAATCTTTTAGATAGAGGGTTTATATGATGAAAACAATATTACTTACAGGGTTTGACCCATTTGGTGGAGAACCTATTAACCCAGCGTGGGAAGCAGTCAAAGAACTTAATGGGTATTTATCTAATGGATATACAGTAGTTACAAAAATGATTCCTACAGTGCGCTATGATAGCATTGACACTGTTCGGGAAGCGATTCAAGAATATCACCCTGAAGCGATTATGCTTGTGGGACAAGCAGGAGGGCGCCCTGATATAACTGTAGAACGTGTGGCAATCAATGTAGATGATTTTCGTATTCCTGATAATAAAGGGAATCAGCCAAAAGATGAAGTAATTGTGAAAGAGGGTAATCCTGCTTATTTTGCTACGTTACCAATTAAGCATATGGTGAGTGGATTACAACATGCGGGGATTCCTGCAAGTATATCAAACACAGCAGGAACCTTTGTATGTAATCATATTTTTTATGGGGTATCTTATGAAGTACATAATAAAGGTATCCGCTGTGGTTTTGTACATATTCCGTATTTACCGTCGCAAGTAGTAACAAAGCCTGGTCAACCCAGTATGGCAAAAGAAGTTGTTATTCAAGGCTTACGGTGCATGGTAGATACTATTGCAACAGGTAAAGAGTATGAAGTAGTATTGCCAAAAGACTACGTGAAACCACATGATTAATATTAAATGCGTAAAGGAACTGCAACAAAGTAGCTCCCAATAAAATAGAGGAAAGTTGATTAAAAAGTATCGACTTTCCTCTATTTTTATATTGTAAAAGGTAAAGAGAATTAAGTGATATCTATTGCTGGCATATTGTACGTATGAAAAGATAATAGTAATGAATAAAGTTATGCCGATACAGCCTTATTTTTTGAAATACTATATGTTGTATGCCGAATCGGAATAATACTACCATAGGCAATGGTCTAGACCAATGGTATACTAAAAAAAAGAATATTCATCGTATAGATATATGTGATTCTAAAGGGAGTACAGATGAAGCATAAATGTAATATAATGCTAGGACTTATCTTGGGATGTTTAAATGCGATACCGATTGTTTATGGGGCATCCGCAGATATAGACTTTCAGCAAATGGTGACACACCCTGAACAGATCGAAGTGAGTACGTCAGGGCGTGCATTGGGAATGCGGAAATATCATGAGGTATTGCATTATCCAGAAGGATTGTACATGCAAGTGAGTGGTGTAGGTTATGATAAGGATTTGGATAAGCATCATAATGTGACTGGTATGTATGTGTTGGATGGTACAAAGGTAATAGTGGATAAGGGTTTGTATATTGATGTGAAAAATGCTACCCCTTATGACCAAGCAGATGAGATGGCACATTATTACATGAGTGGCATTTATGCAGGATTTGGGCGCAAACAATTTGATGATCCGAAGTATGACACAAAGGTTGTTGTCCATGGTCCTACTGTGATTCATGCTATTGGTAATGGTGTGCAAGCGAATAAAGATAGTTATATTACTTTGGATGGCTCTGTAACCATAAATACGGTACCTTTCCAACAAGCCGATGTGTATAGTGCAATTGTAGAAGAAGGTAGCATTGGCATTGGTACTAACCGATTAGCTGATACCTATACAGAGACAACGAGTGCTTCTGCGGAACAGGTTGGTCAGTATCCGACAGTACAAGTGACAGGCAATCTTGGGGTGCTCAATAAAAATTATGGATTGAACCCTAATCCAGGACGTCATGGTTCTTATATCATGATGAACTTGGGTACAAGTGATTCTAGTTGGACTGGTGGGGCTTTAAATGAATTTGCTGAAAGTGGCGATAATCCTCATCAATCAGGGATTACCTTGGTATTAAAAAACAATGCTACGTGGCATAATCAATGGATTGGAGCTAAGCGCCATCGCAGTGATCATGAATCATTGCTGTTGTCTATAGGTAAAGAATATACTTTCACAGGAAGCCATATCCAGAATCTCATTGGTGGGGATACACCAGATAAGGCGGGTATCATTTACCAAGAAGATGTATATCCAATTATAGTAGATGAGTTAACTGGTTATGTTAATGTGATAGACCGTAGACCATCTGTAGTGAAAGGATCAGCGCCCATTGTCGTGAAAACCAATAAAGGGGAATTAACTGTTCTCAAGTAGTTATGCATATTTTGCATAGTAATAAAGAAAGGCTTGCATACTATTAGCGTTCTAGAGTATAATTGTATAGAAATATTATTACTTGGTCATAAAAGGTGGTTATATGAGTCGTGTAAAGAAGGAAGAACGACAACAGTTATTGCGCGAAAAACTGAATATAAGTCCCTTCACGACAGATGAGGAATTGGCCACATACTTTGGCGTTAGTGTTCCCACCATTCGATTGGATCGGTTGGCTCTAGGCATTCCTGAATTACGTGAACGGATTAAGGCAATGGCACAGGAACATTCTGATGACCGACAGCATATTGATCAGGCAGATGTGGTAGGAGATGTCATTGATTTAACAGTGGGGCAGTACGGCATCAGTGTTCTTCGCACTACAAAAGACATGCTAGATCGATCTGGTTACGTAGCGGCACAATATTTATATGCGCAGGCTAACTCGTTGGCGAGAGCCATTGTAGGAGTTCCTACGATGATTGCTGGTGTTGGTAACATTAAATATAAAAGTCTCGTTAAGAGTGATGTTAATTTGGCGGCGAAAGCAGAGTTAGTGCGACAACGAGGAGAAAAATTCTTTATAAAAGTAACAATCAAAGATACCATAAAAGAAGTGTTTCGCGCTAAATTCATTATGGAGTCTGTGGTAGAATAAAGGTGAATTATGAAGATTGCAGTTGATGCTATGGGTGGCGATTTTGCCCCCCTCGAAATAGTCTTAGGCTCTATTGCCGCTGTGCACGAATACGATACGATGGATATCGTGCTTGTCGGTGATGAAAGTAAAATTAAAGAAATTTTAGAAGCAGAAGGGGAACAGGATAATCCAAGGATTTCTATTCATCATGCTAGTGAAGTCATTGAAATGCATGAACATCCGAGTATTGCCTTACGCAAGAAAAAAGATGCGTCCATTGCTGTTGCGACTCGTCTAGTTCGTGATAAAGTGTGTGATGCGGTGATTGCACCAGGTAGCACTGGAGCAGCTGTGGCATCAGCTTTGTTGGGACTGGGAAGAATCAAAGGAATTGAACGTCCTTGTATTGCCACACCATTGCCAACGGCGAATGGTGTAACGATTATGCTAGACTCTGGAGCTAATGCAAATAGTAAACCAAAACACCTAGTGCAAGGAGCTATTATGGGATATAACTATGCACAATTGTTACTCGGTAAACCAAATCCAACGGTAGGTTTATTGAATATCGGTGAAGAGTCTACGAAAGGCAATGAGGTCGTGTTAGAAACATATTCTTTATTGCAACAGCTAAAGACAATCCCTTTCAAAGGTAATGTAGAAGGACGAGATATTCCAAAAGGAACCGTTGATGTGGTAGTCTGTGATGGATTTGTAGGCAATGTGGTGCTTAAATTTGCGGAAGGCCTTGTATCTGTTGTACAAGATATTCTGAAAGAGGGCATTAAACAAAGTAGTATTATCTCTAAATTAGGAGCCTTATTGATTGTTCCTGTGTTTAAGAAAATAAAAAAACGACTAGATCATACAGAAAATGGTGGAGCCCCACTTTTAGGAGTCAATGGTGTATTTATTATTTGCCATGGTAGCTCTAAGTCAAAAGAAATTATGACAGCCATTAAAATTGCTGGGGATTTAGTAGAACGGAAATTGATTGAACATATTTCCTCTAGTATTGAAGAAGAAGGGACCTTAACATATGACAATGCTGAATAAGCCAGTCGGAATTATTGGTACCGGTAGTTATGTGCCAGAAAAAGTTCTTACAAATGCGGACTTAGAAAAAATGGTAGATACTAGCGATGCTTGGATTCAAGAACGAACCGGCATTAAAGAACGTAGAATTGCGCCAGAAGGTGTAAATGCTTCGGATATGGCTACAGAAGCAGCAAAAAAAGCTTTAGAAGCAGCTAAGTTAACAGCTGAAGATATTGACTGTATTATCGTTGCTACATTAACAGGCGATATGGCAATTCCATCTACGGCATGTTTAGTACAAGCAAATTTGGGTGCAACAAAAGCAGCGGCCTTTGATTTGTCGGCAGCTTGCTCGGGATTTGTCTATTCTTTAATTACAGCTGGTTCTTATGTAAATTCTGGATTGTTTAAACATGTTCTTGTGGTAGGGGTAGAAGTACTATCGCGAGTTGTGAATTGGGAAGATCGCAATACATGTGTTCTTTTCGGAGATGGTGCTGGAGCTGCTGTGGTGTCTACAGTAGAAGAAGGGTATGGTATGCTCGGTATGGATATGGGTGCTGACGGAAGTGGCGGTATGCATCTATGTATTCCATCTGGTGGTACAGCATTGCCACCGACTACGGAACGACGCGAAGAGGGTCTAACCTTTATTCATATGAATGGACAAGAAGTATATAAATTTGCTGTAAAAACAATGGGTAAAACTGTATTGAAAGCTCTAGAAATGGCAAATATGGAATTGGAAGAATTAGATTTCTTCATTCCACATCAAGCGAATACTCGCATTATCAAATCTGCAGCAGATCGTTTGCATCTGACAGAAGATAAAGTATTTATTAATTTACCTAAGTATGGAAACACATCAGCAGCATCCATTGCGATTGCTCTAGATGAAGCAGTGCGTGCAGGACAATTACAGAAAGGTGATAATCTTGCCGTTGCTGGATTTGGTGCAGGATTAACTTGGGCAAGTCTAGTAATGAAATGGTGCTAAGGAGGAAAAGATGATTAAGACTGATATTTGTGATTTGTTAGGGATAGAGTATCCCGTTCTTCAAGGTGGTATGGCTTGGTTAGGTACAGCTGAGTTAGCAGCTGCTGTGTCTGAAGCAGGCGGTTTGGGAATCATTGGTGCAGGTCATATGCCTCCAGATGTATTCCGTGCAGAAATTCATAAATTAAAAGAACGCACTAATAAACCATATGGTTGTAACATCATGTTGATGTCTCCGTTTGTGAATGAAGTCATGGAAGTGGCTTTAGAAGAGCGCGTTCCAGTAATCACAACAGGAGCGGGAAACCCATCTACATGGGTACCAGCTTTCAAAGAAATCGGTACCAAAGTAATTCCAGTAGTGGCATCTGTGCTATTAGCAAAACGTTTACTTCGTGGTGGTATTGACGCAGTGATTGCGGAAGGTACTGAGTCTGGCGGTCACGTTGGGGATATTACAACAATGTGCTTAATTCCTCAAATCGTAGATGCAGTGGACGTACCTGTTATTGCAGCTGGTGGTATTGCTGATGGTCGTGGTATGGCAGCAGCTTTGGCATTGGGGGCTAGTGCAGTTCAAATGGGATCTCGTTTTGTAGTATCCGAAGAATGTATTGCTCATGAGAACTATAAAGAAGCTGTATTAAAGGCGAAAGATCGCTCCACAGTAATGACTGGCTTGACAACAGGTCACCCAGTTCGTATCATTGAAAACTTATTAGCTCGTAAATATCAATCCCTTGAGTTCAGCGGAGCACCAAAAGAAGCTCTTGAAAATTTAGGTGCTGGTACACTTAGAAAAGCTGCTATTGAAGGGGAAACTAAAAACGGTTCCGTTATGATTGGACAAATTGCAGGAATGTTGACTGATGTAAAACCTTGCGCAACAATCATTCAAGATATTGTTCGTGAAGCAGAAGAAGTTATGTTGAACTTAAAATCTGTTATCCGATAAGCAGGAGGAAAGCTTATGAAAACAGCATTTGTATTCCCTGGTCAAGGGTCTCAAAAAGTAGGTATGTTGAAGGACTTGTACGAAGCGTATCCTATCGTAAGAGAGCGTTTTGCACAAGCAGATGAAGCATTGGGATATTCCATTTCACAATTATGTTTTGAAGGTCCAGATACGGAATTAGTAAAAACAGCTAATACACAACCTGCGATTTTGACAGCCAGTGTAGCGTGCTATGAAATTTTAAAAGAAAAAGGCTTTACGCCTGATATCGTAGGTGGTCATAGTCTTGGTGAATATAGCGCTTTAGTAGCAGCCGGGGTTCTTGACTTTAAAGATGCTGTCTATGTAGTTCATAAACGTGGCGAATACATGCAAGAAGCGGTACCATTGGGCGAAGGTGCTATGGCGGCTATCTTAGCATTATCACGTGAAGAAGTAGTTTGCATTTGTGCAGAAGTGAATGACACAGTAGGATCTGTGCAAGCGGTTAACTTTAACTGTCCAGGACAAATCGTAATTGCTGGTGCTACAAAAGCAGTAGAAGTAGCAGCTGAAAAAATGAAAGAAGCTGGTGCTAAACGTGCCGTTATGTTACCTGTTAGTGCGCCTTTCCATAGTCGCCTGATGGAGCCAGCAGCGAAACGCTTACAAGAAGAATTAAATAAAATCGAAGTGAAGAATGCTCAAATTCCAGTGGTAGCAAACATTACTGGGGAAATCCTAACAGACGGAGCTACTATTAAAGCAGCCCTAGTAAAACAAGCAGCAGCACCGGTACTTTGGGAGGATTGCGTAGCTACTATGGTAGACTTTGGGGTAACTCGATTTGTAGAAGTAGGCCCTGGTAAAGTATTAACAGGTTTCACAAAGAAAATTAACAAAGCAATGGAATTAGCCAATGTTGAAGATGAATCATCCTTAGCATCAGCGATTGCATTCTTACAAGGAGAATAAGATGAATTTAACAGGTAAAGTAGCTTTAGTTACTGGCGCATCCCGTGGTATCGGTCAAGCCACTGCAATCGAATTAGCCAAAGCTGGAGCAGACATAGTGGTAAACTTTATTGGTAATGAAGCAGTTGCACAAGAAACTGTGGAAGCTATTGAAACATTGGGTCGTAAAGTAATTAAAATTAAAGCGGATGTAGGAAATGCCGAGGAAGTACAAGCTATGGTTGATGAAGCTGTGGCTACATTTGGTCACATTGATATTCTTGTTAACAATGCAGGTATCACTCGTGATGGATTGTTAATTCGAATGAAAGACTCAGACTGGGATGATGTATTAAATATCAATTTAAAAGGTGTATATTTAGTATCAAAAGCTGTGGCTAAAATCATGGTAAAACAACGCTCTGGTCGCATTATCAACATGACATCTGTATCTGGTGTTACTGGTAATGTGGGTCAGGCCAATTATGCCGCTGCTAAAGCAGGGGTAATTGGCTTTACCAAAACTTGTGCTAAAGAATTAGCGGCTCGTGGTATTACTGTGAATGCAGTAGCACCAGGATTTATTGAAACTGCAATGACAGATGTATTACCTGAAAAAATTAAAGAAGGTATTGCAGCGACAGTTCCGTTTGGTCGTATGGGTCAACCGGAAGAAATTGCTAGTGTAGTAACATTTTTAGCGTCTGACTTTGCAAGTTATATTACTGGCCAAGTTCTCAATGTAGACGGCGGAATGGTGATGTAAACGCAAGATCCTATACATAGACTACATGAAAGGAGGTGTACGTAATGAGCACATTTGACAAAGTAAAAGCTATTGTTGTTGAACAATTGGGCGTTGACGAATCTGAAGTGGCTATCGATTCCACTTTCATCGATGATTTGGGCGCTGACTCTCTTGACATCGTTGAATTGATCATGGCATTTGAAGAGGAATTCAATATTGAAATCCCTGATGATGTTGCTGAAAAAATCAAAACTGTAAAAGATACAGTTGATTACATCGATTCTACAAAATAAGTCTTAGCACTTATGCACCACGAAAGGGGGCCTAGCCCCCTTAGTGGATGCGCACATAGGAGGAATAATAGTGAAACTCCCTGAACTTAAAATAGGGAAATTGGTAGCCAAAGTACCGGTAATTCAAGGTGGAATGGCAATCCGATTGTCTACAGCTCGCTTGGCTGCAGCAGTTGCAAATGAAGGTGGTATCGGCCTGATTGCAGCATCTGGCATGCCTTTTGATGAATTACGATACGAAATACAATTAGCAAGAAAATTATCGCCTACGGGCATTATCGGTATAAATGCAATGGTAGCCGCTACAGAATTTTTGGGGCTTGTAAAAACAGCCATTGAAGAGGGCATTGATCTCGTCGTAGCTGGCGCTGGATTTTCCAGAGATATGTTTGCATTAGGACGTGAATCTGGTACACCTATTGTACCTATCGTATCCACTCCTAAATTAGCTCGTATTTCTGAAGGATTAGGAGCCTCTGCAGTCATTGTGGAAGGTTGTGAAGCAGGTGGTCACTTAGGTACAGATCGCTCTTCTCGTGAGTTAGTACCAGAAGTGGTGGCAGCTGTGAAAAACATCCCAGTCATCGGTGCTGGAGGGGTTCTTGATGGAGCAGATATTGTGGAGATGATTAAACTTGGTGCTAGTGGAGTGCAAATGGGAAGCCGGTTTGCTGCTAGCGTGGAGTGTAATGCCTCTGATGAGTTGAAAAAAATGTACGTACGTGCAGATGCTCCAGATGACATTGTCTTGATTCAAAGTCCAGTAGGACTTCCAGGGCAAGCATTGCGCAATAAGTTTGCAGAAACAGTATTAGACGGTACAGTACCGCCACCTACAGAATGTCATCGATGCTTAAAGCATTGTTCTCACAAATTCTGTATTATTAAAGCTCTTTCACGTGCTCAACAAGGGGACGTTGAAACGGGACTAGTATTTTCAGGCAATAATATGCGTAAAGTAGACTCCATATTACCTGTGAACGAAATTTTTGCTCGCCTAGTTTCTGAGGCTGCAGCCATTGATTAAATGAGATTATAAAGAGGTGGAATAATGGAAAGACGTGTTGTTATTACTGGTTTAGGTGCTGTGACACCAGTAGGAATCGGTAAAGATGACTTTTACAATGCATTGTTACGTGGTGAATCTGGTATCGGTCCTATTACTCGATTTGATGCAAGTGATTATGCGACTCGTATTGCAGGGGAAATTAAAGATTTCGACCCAACACAATTTGGAATCGACAAAAAAGAAGCGCGTCGTATGGACCGCTCTGCAGCATTTGCTATTGCGGCTGCTGTGTTGGCTAGAAAAGATGCTGACTTAGATTTAGATAAAGAAGACTTGGATCGTTGCGGCACTGTAGTAGGTACTGGTATTGGTGGTATTGACTCCATCCACGATGTATATGTAACTTTATTTGAAAAAGGTCCAGGTCGCGTAAGTCCATTTGCAGTGCCTATGATGATTGCTAACATGGTATCTGGTCGTGTATCTATCCAATTGGGATTAAAAGGACCAGTAGAAACTGTGGTGACAGCTTGTACATCTGGTACTAATGCAATCGGTGAAGCATTCCGCATGATTGCCCATGGTCAAGCAGACGTTATGTTCGCTGGTGGTACAGAAGCAGCAGTTTCTCCAGCAGCAGTAGCAGGTTTTGCCTCTATGAAAGCTATGTCTACACGCAATGATGAACCTACAAAAGCATCTCGTCCATTTGCTGCAGATCGCGACGGATTCGTAATGGGTGAAGGTTCTGGTATCGTTGTATTAGAAGAATTAGAACATGCAAAAGCACGTGGGGCTCATATCTACGCAGAAGTAGTTGGATATGGTACAAATGGCGATGCATACCATATTTCTTCTCCAGCTCCAGGTGGTACACAAGCTCGTAAATGTATGGAATTAGCATTGAATGATGCAGGTATTAAACCTGAAGAAGTTGATTATATCAACGCTCATGGTACATCTACATCTATTAATGATGCGAATGAAACATTAGCTATTAAACAATTATTCGGAGACCATGCTAGCAAGCTAGCTGTAAACTCCACCAAATCTATGACAGGTCACTTATTAGGTGCGGCTGGTGCTATCGAAGCTATTGTTATGGCGATGGCTATTGAAACTGGCAAAGTGCATCCAACAATTAATCTCGACAATCCAGATCCAGAATTGGATTTAGATTATATATCTGACGGAGCTCGTGATATGAAAGTTGATGTAGCTCTTTCTAACTCCTTCGGTTTTGGTGGACACAACGGTACAATCGTTGTTCGTCGTTATGAGGCGTAATTGTGAATGCTCCTAAAAGTAGCAAGGTAAGTAGCAAGGCTCGTGAAGAATCACTTCACGAGCTTGTTGCGAATTTACATTTGCCATTACAAAATATAGGTACTTTAAATCGTGCCTTAACACATTCTTCCTATGCGAATGAACATAAGTTATCCCATGAACACCATAATGAACGTTTGGAGTTTTTAGGGGATGCTGTACTAGATCTCATCATAGGGGAATATTTATTTATTACATATCCAGAAATGACTGAGGGTGAACTGACTCGCTTAAAAGCTTGTACTGTATGTGAAGGTTCTTTAGCTGAATGTAGCCGTACGTTGGAATTAGGTACCTACTTACGACTAGGTAGAGGAGAACGTCACTGCGGTGGAGCTAATCGAAACTCTATTTTAGCAGATACCTTTGAGGCTGTCTTAGGAGCTATTTATTTAGAGTGTGGTTACGAAGTAGGAAAACAGTTCGTTTTGAGTCATTTGCATGGATATCTCCAAATGGCGCTTTCAGGAAAAGTAGGAAAAGACTTTAAAACATTGCTCCAAGAGTTGGTACAACAAAAAGGAGAATCTGTGATACGGTATCATGTCATTAATGAGGAAGGACCAGATCATAATAAGTTCTTTACTATGGAAGTAGTGATTGATGGAGTGCCATCAGGAGTAGGTTCTGGACGAAATAAAAAAATAGCAGCTCAAGCGGCTGCTAAAGAGGCTTATGAAAAGCTTATACAACAGTAAGGATTGAGGGGTGGGGAACCACTCCCTTTTTCTTTGATGAGTGTTACATACACGAAATAGCTATAGTTAAGGGGGATTCTATGAGGAAAGTAAAACAAGAGAAAACTAGACTACTTCCATTTTTTATTCCTCATATTGGGTGCCCATATATTTGTGTATTTTGTAATCAGCCACGTATATCGGGTCAACAAGAAATGGTATCGGTGGATACCATCCGTAGGTCCATTCGTGAGGCAATATCTGAGCAAGGTCATAAAGGACAATGGGAAGTGGCATACTTTGGCGGTAGCTTTACGGCTATCCCGCAAGAAGTGCAAGATACATTATTGGAACCTGCTAAAGAAGCCTTTCAGCAGGGAATCATCCAAGGAATACGATTATCTACGAGACCAGATGCTATAACAGTAGAACGATTGGCAGAGCTTTACGAGAGTGGTGTACGGACTATTGAATTAGGTGTACAAACATTAGAGGAGTCCATGCTAGTGAAGGCTAAACGAGGACATACGGTAGAGGATGTTGAACAGGCTTGTAAAATGATTCGAGAGCAAGGCCTGACACTGGGTATACAGTTGCTTCCTGGATTACCAGGAGAGACGTGGACGACTTTAGTAAATACGGCGGTGAAAGCAGGTCACTTACAGGCGGATTTATGTCGTATCTATCCTGTGATTGTCGTTGAAGATACAGAACTAGCGGACCGTGTTCGTCAAGGTAGTTATGTACCGTTAACCATAGAACAAGGGGTAGTATATAGTGCCTTTTTAAAAGCTTATTTAGAACGTAAAGGCACACAGGTGATACGTGTAGGATTACAAAGTACAGAAGATTTTGATGCTGGCCGTGGTATTGTAGGAGGTCCCTACGCTCCTGCCTTTGGAGAATTAGTTGTCAATTATGAATGGCGTCAGCAGATACAGCAAACAGTAGAAGAACACCTAGAGGTGTTTGGTGTGATTCATAAGGTTACATTGGAATACCCAAGACCTTTCACATCAAAGGTACGTGGATTGAAGAATAGAAATATAGAGTACTTTAGACAGGAATATGAGCAGATAGAATGGACTTGGAAACAAAAAGCGGAAGATAACCATACTGGAATCGTGCATGTTACGATAGATGATGTATTATATAGCTTGGGTCTTTAATGGGCCCCCTACGGTTATATAACAGTGGATTGACTCATGTTTTGTATAGATAGTATGTGATAAGGTGTGTAATATAGGTATAAGTATAAAACGAAAACTATAGACATTGTATAATTTTAGAATGTACCTATTTATAGATAGAAAGGAAGCAGTCATGCAATTATTGCGATTAGAAATGAAAGGATTTAAGTCCTTTGCTGATAAAACTGTAGTGTCTTTTTCTCCAGGCATGACTGGGATTGTAGGCCCTAATGGTAGTGGTAAAAGTAATATTACCGACGCGATTCGTTGGGTCTTAGGGGAATCAAATGTGCGCCATTTGCGTGGGCAAAAAGCAGAAGATATTATTTTTTCTGGTACAGAAGCTCGTCGCCCGCATAATACGGCAGAGGTAAATTTAATTTTTAATAACAGTGATGGTACGTTGGGAAAAGAACTAGCTGAAGTAGTTATCACACGCCGTATGTATCGAAATGGTGAAAGTGAGTTCCAAATCAATAAGAGAAATTGCCGGTTAAAAGATATTCATCTATTATTAGTGGATACAGGCTTAGGTAAAGATTCTATGGCCATCATCGGACAAAATCGTATCGATGCTATCTTGAACAGTAAACCAGAAGAACGGCGCTTAATTTTTGAAGATGTGGCAGGTATCTCTCGCTTTAAAATGAATAAAGAAGATGCTATTCGACGTATCAATAGCACGGACCGCAATATGGAGCGTTTAGATGATGTAATGAGTACTCTAGGAGATCAATTAGTGGAATTAGAGTTAAAAGCTAATGTGACACGTGAGTATAATAGTCTATCTCAAGAAAAACGAAGTTATGATGGAGCCATTGCGTTTCATGATTATAAAACGGCAGATCGTTTATTTACTCGACAAGAAAATGAAAATTTATCTTATCTTCGTGAGCAAGAAGAATTAGAAACAACTTTAGCTACGATCCAAGAGGCCTATAAGATCACACAAAATGAATTGCAAGCCTTTCGTGAAACTCAACAAAGTATGGAAGATGAATATGCTACTTTACAGGGAAAATTAGGGGAGCTAACTGGACAGATAGAAGTAGCCCGTCTAAAAGAAGCCAATATGGTGGCAGAGTTAAAAGATGGGGAAGAAAAGTTAGCAGCTTGGAAGAAAGAAATTCAGGAGAAAGAGCAACAGTATGACCGAGATGTAGTATCCTTGAAAGATCAGGAAAGTACCCTAACATCCATTGGAGAAGAGGTGAAAGAAGCTGAATCTCATCTACAAAGTACCCGAGATGCTCTTAGTCAAGTGAAGACTAATTTAGATGGTATGCGCATTGCTGAGCAGCAGGCTCATGAACGTCATATTAGTGTGGTTCGTGAGTTGGAAGAAGCTCGCCATCAACTAGCAAGAACAGAGGAGTTAGAGACACAAAAGAAAGATGATGCGCAACGCTTACAAGCTACTTTACAAGATTTAGAGCAATCTATGACAGAGGTAAAAGCACAGTTAGAGGCACAACAACAGGTTGTCAATGAAGCACAAGAAGGATTGCAAAGAGCACGTCAATCTTTACAAGAGTTAGAGGATGCACGTCGACAAAACAATCAGGAATTGGTAGAAATACAAAGAACACTGCAATCTAAAGAAGGCCGACTAGAACTATTACATAGTTGGGAAGAACTACACGAAGGCTATTTGGATGGAACAAAACATGTGTTACAAGCAAAAGAAACGTGGTCTTCTCATATTCGTGGAGCTATTGGTGATATATTTACAGTGGAAGAGAAATTCTTAGTGGCCATTGAAACTGCCTTAGGAGGTGCGATTCATCAAGTTATTACAGATACAGCAAAGATTGCATCGGAAGCGGTGCAGTATCTAAAACGCACACAAGGTGGTCGTGTTACGTTCTTACCAATGGATATGGTAAAAGGAAAACGACTAGACCATAAAGCGTTACAATCTCCTTATGTACTGGGACTCGGTGTAGACTGCATTCAATTTGACACACAATATACAGGTGTGTTTAATCAACTATTAGGGCGCACTCTTATTGTAGACACATTAGAGCATGGATTAACATTGCAAAAAGAATACCATCAGCAATTGCGAATTGTTACCTTAACAGGGGAGCAGTTACAATCAGGTGGAGCTCTCACAGGTGGTGCTACGAAACGGAAGAAAGTATCTATTTTATCTCGTAAAGAAGAGCAAGACACATTACAGCAAGATATTCGTACATTACGTGACAAAGTACAGGAGTTAACACAGTCTTTACAAGGATTAGACAAAGAAATTGAAACTTTAACACAGTCTGGTAAGGAATTACGCCAAACCTATGAACAAGAAGAATTGCAGTTACGTAGCTTGCTGCAAGAGCAACAACGATCCCAAGGTGAGCAAGCTAACTTAAGTGGAATGGCGCAGACCTATGATGAAGAACTACAAAAAGATAAAGAAAAACAAACTACATTAGGGGAGACAATTAAAAAGCTAGCAGGTGAACTTTCACAGCTAGAGAATCGAGAAGGATATCAAGAGCAAGTCACAACGTTAGTGTCTCAAGAGCAAACCTTACAAGAACAAGAGCGAGAACAAAGTGAAACGTTACAAGGAATACGCTTACACTGGGAACAATCTAGATTATTGTTAGAGCAAAGCAAAAAAGAAGCAGCTCAAATTGAACAATATATGAGAGATAAGAAAGTAGAGATTGAAAACTTAGATCATCGAATTAGCCAATTACGTGAAGACGTCGTACGCTTAGGTGGCGGACCTGTTTTAACATTAGAATCAGAAAAACAAGCTATAGAAAAACGAGTCATCACCATTGGAGAATCTCGTAAAGGTGGCCAAGGCAAAGTACGTACTTGGGAGTTGCAATTAAACCAATTACAAGAAGAACGAAATCAAAAGGAACAGCGCCAACGAATTGTGCAGAAGAAACTAGTAGACTTACAAGAGGGCTTAACAAAATATCAATTACAAGGCGAACAAGCATTGGAACAATTAGGCTCTTTAGGGTATACTAAACAAGAGGCACAGAATATACACTTAGGTGGTTCCATAAATGAGTGGAAACAACAACAGGCAAATTTGGCAAGACAAATTGAAAGCTTAGGAGCGATCAATCCTAATGCTATTGCAGAATATGAAGAGGCGGAAGGAAAATTAGCATTCTATCATGCACAAAAAGAAGATTTGGTGATAGCTAAAGAGCAACTTGAAAGCGTTATCGCTGAAATTGATGGGGCCATGTCTGAACAGTTGCAAGATGTACTTACTGTCATTCGTGAGAAATTCCAACATGTATTCTCCCAATTGTTTGGGGGAGGCACAGCGCAAATTGTAGTCTCTAACCCAGAATCCATTTTAGAAAGTGGCATTGATTTTTATATCCAACCGCCAGGAAAGAAGCGCCAACAATTAAGCTTGTTATCTGGTGGGGAACGAGCGTTGACAGTTATAGCCTTGCTCTTTGCGCTGCTAGATTATCGACCTGCTCCATTCTGCGTACTTGATGAAGTAGATGCGGCCCTAGATGATGCCAATGTGGAGCGATTTAGCCACTATTTGCACAACTTAGGAGATGCGACCCAATTTATCGTGGTAACCCATCGTAAGCGGACCATGGAATCAGCCCATGTTTTACAAGGGGTGACTATGGTGGAACGAGGCGTGTCACGTCTATTAACAGTAGCCTTTGATGAAGTAAAGGAGAACAGCGATTATGGCATTTAGTTTTTTTGACCGTGTGAAAGCGGGTTTAGAAAAGACAAAAAATAATTTTGTAAAAAAAGTAGAAACCATCGTTATCGGTTATGCTGAAATTGATGATGATTTCTTGGATGATTTAGAAGCGACTATGTTGACTGGTGATTTAGGGCCCAAAACAACGACGTATTTAATGAAAGAAATCCGCCGTGGTGTTACAGAAGGAATTATCAATAACACTAACGAAGTGATGCCCTTCATGGAAGAACGCATTACAGAAATGTTAGGAGCTCAAGAGGAGCAACTAACATTGCATAAGCCGGAAGTCATCCTTGTGGTTGGTGTGAATGGTGTTGGTAAAACAACAACCATTGCGAAGTTGGCCCATTATTATGCAGAACAAGGTAAAAAGGTTATCATTGCCGCAGCGGATACATTCCGTGCCGCTGCATCGGAACAATTATCGATTTGGGCGGACCGTGTAGGTGTATCCATTGTAAAACATAAGGAAGGTGCTGACCCAGCAGCCGTTGTATTCGATGCTTGTGCCTCAGCTATTGCAAAAGAAGCGGATTTAGTGATTGTAGATACAGCAGGGCGTTTACATACCAAAGTCAATCTTATGGAAGAATTGAAAAAAATTGGCCGTGTAGCGGATAAACAAATCCCAGGGGCACCGCATCAAACCTTATTAGTGCTAGATGGTACGACAGGTCAAAATGCAGTGAGCCAAGCAAAATTATTTGGCGAGGCAGTGCCTGTAACAGGCATTGTGGTGACCAAATTAGATGGTACTGCTAAAGGTGGTGTAGTTATCTCTATCAAAGAAGAGTTAGGAGTTCCTGTACGTTGGATTGGAGTGGGTGAGCAAATGGATGATTTGCGACCTTTCAATGCAAAAGAATTTGCTAATGCCCTCTTTGATGAGGGAGAATAGTGGCCCATGACTAGAAAGAAATTATATGAATACGTTGTGGACCAAAATGAGATGAATGGTTATGGCGTCGACGGTGATAGTATTGAATGTGCTGTAGATATTATGGAATTTGTAGGCGGAGATTTATACAGACCCCTCACACGATTGCTTTTGAGCAATTGGAAGGAAATTGCTAGCCGCATTGAAAGTTATACGGATGAGCAATGGAATTTCGTCCATCGTATCGCTGAGAATATGAAATGTTCCTTAGAACATGACCATGGTGATGAAAGCCATCACTTATCGGATCATGGGATTGCCATCTTCATTGAAATGTTAGAAGGGGATGACACAGCCACACAAACCTTGCAAGGAGATACGCCAATTACGCAAGAAGAATTGCGACGTATCCGTGGCAAGGGATAGATATCTAGCGCCTATTGATAGGGCTAATGCTAATAGCACTTAGTCTGTAGTAAAGGTACTGTAGGGCTCGGATATACATACTATTACAATACTATAGTAGACAGTGAGAGAAAAGTTGGATCTTAGATTCAGCTTTTCTTTTTATATATAGTGTAGGTTTGTAGTGTAAGTAACCATGTGACAGGAAATGATATTACTAGTTGTAGATGTGAATCTATTCCATGAGTGAAGTATAATAGTTGTAATGGATTTGTATCGAACATACAGTACAATAATATGGACATACATGGTATAATATAGAAGTTACTAGATATAGAATTGACAGTGAACTTTCACGTTAACAGATATAGAAGATATAAGGAGGGACTATGAGCGGATTGCATCATTTTCCTGAAGAAGGCATCCCCTTTCAAGTAGAGGCGCCGTACTCCCCCATGGGAGACCAACCAAAGGCTATCGAGTCCTTGGCGGAGGGCATTGAACGAGGGGAATGGGCACAGGTATTACTAGGTGCTACGGGCACGGGAAAAACATATACCATGGCAAAGCTCATTGAGGCGGTGCAAAAGCCGACTTTGATCATCGCCCACAATAAAACATTGGCGGCCCAACTGGCTAGCGAGTTCAAAAGCTTTTTCCCTAAGAACGCAGTGGAATACTTCGTGTCCTATTACGATTATTACCAACCAGAGGCGTACATTGCCTCTACCGATACATATATTGAAAAAGATGCGTCCATCAATGAAGAAATCGATAAACTGCGCCACTCGGCGACAATGAACTTATTTGAACGGAAAGATGTGATCATCGTTGCCTCTGTTAGCTGTATTTATGGCTTAGGGGACCCAGAGGATTATAGTACCCTCTGCGTATCCTTACGACAAGGTCAGGAATATAGCCGTGATGATATTCTTCGTAAATTGGTGTCTATTCAATATACCCGAAATGATATGAACTTTGTCCGTGGTACCTTCCGAGTACAAGGGGATACGTTAGAGATTTTCCCTGCCGGCACTAGTGAAAGAGCCATTCGAGTAGAAATGTTCGGCGATGAAATCGATCGCTTAGTGGAAATTGATGTGCTTACAGGGGATGTGATTGTAGAGCGTAAACACGTGGCCATCTATCCAGCCTCTCACTATGTAACGACAAAAGAAAAATTAGACCTTGCCATCGGTCGCATCGAAGCAGAGTTATCTGAGCGATTGGCATACTTTAATGAAAACGGTCGTCTCTTAGAGGCACAACGATTAGAGCAACGAACACGGTATGACATTGAGATGATGCAGGAAATGGGCTATTGCTCAGGCATTGAAAACTACTCCCGCCTGTTGTCCAATCGCCAACCTGGGGAAGCGCCGATGACCCTCATCGACTATTTTACAGACGATTTCTTGATTATCATTGATGAATCCCATGTGACATTACCACAAATTCGTGCTATGTATAATGGTGACCAAGCGCGGAAACATAATCTGATTGATTACGGATTCCGTTTGCCGTCAGCAGCAGATAATCGTCCTTTAAAATTCGAAGAATTTGTGGAACGCATCAACCAAATAGTCTATGTATCAGCGACACCAGGTCCCTATGAAATGGAAGTGCAAACCAATGTGGCAGAACAGATTATTCGACCGACTGGCTTATTAGACCCTATCATCGAAATTCGTCCTATCAAAGGGCAAATGGATGATTTATTAGGGGAAATTAAAGACCGAGCGAAGTCGGATGAACGGGTATTGGTCACTACATTGACGAAGAAAATGGCAGAAGACTTAACGAATTATCTGAAAGAGATGGGCATTCGTGTACGCTATTTACACTCCGATATTGCTACCATTGAGCGTGCCGATATTATCCGTGATTTACGGGCCGGTGTCTTTGATGTTCTCGTAGGGATTAACTTGTTGAGGGAAGGCTTAGACATGCCAGAAGTGTCTTTAGTGGCTATCCTAGATGCAGATAAGGAAGGTTTCTTGCGCAGTGATACATCTTTGATTCAGACCATAGGCCGTGCAGCTCGTAATGAAAAAGGGAAAGTTATCATGTATGCGGACCGCATCACGGGGTCTATGCAACGGGCGATAGATGAAACCGAACGCCGTCGTGCCTTGCAAGAGTCGTACAACACAGAACATGGCATCACACCTCGTACGGTGCGCAAGGAAGTGAAAGACTTAATTGAATTGACCAAAGTAGAAGGCGAAGCCGCTACACCTAAGAAAGGACGCAAGCCTAAAGCAGATAGTCCTGTGGTGTATGATAGTACAGCACCGACAGAAGTGGTGGCAGAAGCGGGGCAACCACTTTCACCGAAAACGCAATACGAAACGAAAGAAGATGTGTTTAATGCCATTGAAGAGACTACACGCCTTATGAAAGCAGCAGCAAAACAATTAGAATTTGAACGGGCTGCAGAGTTGCGTGATGAATTAGGTAGATTACGCCAATTGTGGTCGGATATGAACGAAGAATAGGAGATATTTTGAAAGATCAATTAATTATAAAAGGAGCCCGTCAGCATAATTTGAAGAATATTGACGTGGCTCTGCCAAGAAATCAATTTATCGTATTAACAGGATTAAGTGGATCTGGTAAGTCATCCTTGGCCTTTGATACGATTTATGCAGAAGGGCAACGCAGATATGTGGAGTCCTTGTCTGCCTATGCTCGTCAGTTTTTAGGGCAAATGGATAAACCCGATGTGGATTACATTGAAGGGCTTTCACCGGCTATATCCATCGACCAAAAGACAACGAGCCGCAATCCTCGTTCTACGGTGGGAACGGTGACAGAAATTTATGACTATTTGCGATTATTATTTGCTCGTATTGGTCGTGCGTACTGTCCTACTTGTGGAGAAGAGATTGCCCAACAGACAATCGAGCAAATTACAGAT
Source organism: uncultured Veillonella sp. (assembly GCA_963518085.1). Taxonomy (GTDB): domain Bacteria; phylum Bacillota; class Negativicutes; order Veillonellales; family Veillonellaceae; genus F0422. Next base: position 51,119 of record CAUQIB010000013.1, read on the forward strand.
TTGGTCATGAAATTACCAGAACGCACTAAAATTATGGTCATGGCTCCCGTGGTGCGGGGTAAAAAAGGGCGCCATGAAAAAGTGTTGGAACAAATTCGTAAAAATGGCTTTGCTCGTGTTCGCATCAATGGAGAAATCCATACCTTTGAGGAAGAAATTTCCTTAGATAAAAATAAAAAACATAATATTGAAATTGTTGTGGACCGTCTTGTTATCAAAGAAGGCTTAGAAAGCCGCTTAACGGATTCTTTGGAAACTGCCATTCATCATGGAGAAGGCTTTGTCATCATCCAAGAGGTAGATGGTCCAGCTCACCAATTCAGCGTTCATTTTACGTGTCCGAATGGCCATATTTCCTTGCCAGAAATTGAACCTCGTATGTTTTCTTTCAACAGTCCTTTTGGTGCCTGTCCATCCTGCTTGGGTTTAGGTAGTACTATGGAGGTAGATGAGGATCGAGTGATTCCTGATCCGACAGTATCCTTTGCAGATGGTGCAGTAGCACCTTTGAGTTCCAACCCCAATGCGTGGTTCATGCGCCAATTAGAAGGTTTGTTGAAAGTTCATGGCTATACATTAGAGGCTAATTTCGCAGAACTTCCAGCAGGGTTACAAAAAGAAGTGATGTACGGTAGTACTGAGAAAGTGACCTTTGACTATGAAAATATGCGTGGTGAGGTTAAAACATTCCATACCGAATATGAAGGTATTTTGCCAATGGTGAAACGTCGTCATGCAGAGGCTACTACAGATAGCATGCGGGAAGAGTTTGAATCCTATATGTCTATCAAACCATGTACAGCTTGTAAGGGAGCTCGTTTGAAACCGGAATCTCTTGCCATCCGTGTAGGTGAAAAAAATATAGATGAAGTGACACAGCTAACAATTAGTGAAGCAGTGGACTATTTTGGCAATCTACAATTGACGGAACGAGAGGCTTTCATTGGTGCTCAAATTTTGAAAGAAATCAATGCTCGCTTAGGATTCCTGAATAATGTAGGCTTAGATTATTTAACGATGAACCGTAGTGCGGGTACCTTATCTGGAGGGGAAGCACAGCGCATTCGGTTGGCTACACAAATTGGTTCAGGCCTTGTTGGGGTTTTATATATTTTAGATGAACCATCTATTGGTCTGCATCAACGAGATAATGATCGGTTAATTGAAACACTGAAAGGGCTGCGTGATTTAGGCAATACATTACTCGTGGTAGAACACGATGAGGATACAATGCTAGCGGCGGATTATTTGGTAGATATTGGACCTGCGGCCGGTGAACATGGTGGTCAAATCGTGGCGCAAGGGACAGTGCCAGAGGTGATGGCTGTGAAAGAATCCATTACTGGTCAATACTTAAGTGGTCAAAAATATATTCCATTACCAAAAGAACGAAGAAAACCTACGAAAGCATGCTTAGAAATTCGTGGTGCTAAAGAGAATAATTTGAAACAAGTGAATGTGAAGTTCCCTATTGGATTGTTCACTGTTGTGACAGGAGTCAGTGGGTCTGGTAAATCCACACTAATTAATGAGATTTTATATAAAAGTGTAGCCAATGCACTCTATAGAAGTCATCATAAGGTGGGAGCCCATAAGGAGATTCGTGGCTTAGAGTATGTGGATAAAATTATTAACATAGACCAAAGTCCCATCGGTCGAACACCACGCTCGAACCCAGCTACCTACACAGGTGTGTTCGATGCCATCCGCGAGCTGTATAGCCAAACAAATGAAGCGAAGATTCGTGGCTATAAAGCTGGACGATTTAGCTTTAACGTCAAAGGCGGTCGCTGTGAGGCGTGCCGTGGGGATGGTATCATCAAAATTGAAATGCATTTCTTGCCAGATGTGTATGTACCATGTGAGGTATGTAAAGGGGCTCGATACAATCGAGAGACTATGGAAGTGAAATACAAAGGGAAAAGCATTGCCGATGTACTCGATATGGTAGTAGATGAAGCGGTTGAATTCTTTAGCGCTATTCCGAAAATTCACCGTAAATTGGTAACCTTACAAGAAGTGGGTTTAGGATATATTCGCTTAGGCCAAGCGGCGACTACTTTATCTGGTGGGGAAGCGCAACGTGTGAAGTTAGCTACTGAACTGGCTCGTCGCAGCACGGGAAAAACCTTATATATCCTGGATGAGCCGACCACAGGCCTTCATGTGGAAGATATTCGTAAATTACTAGAGGTGTTGCAAAAACTTACTGATGGTGGCGATACAGTAGTGGTTATCGAGCATAATTTAGATGTCATTAAAACGGCGGATCATATTATTGACTTAGGTCCAGAAGGCGGTTTCCGAGGCGGTACCATTGTGGGCACTGGCACCCCTGAGGAGATTGCTGCTTTACCTGAAAGTTACACTGGTAAATTCTTAGGCCCCGTGTTAGAGAAAACTAGGAAGTATATGGAACAACATCCGTTGCACACTGAGGACACACCATGAATCCTATCGATAGACAATTGCAAGCAGAAGAAGTAGACTTTCAGCCGTCTCGTCAACAAGATATGATGATGGGGGATTCGGAACAGCAAGCGTATATCCTGGAAAAGGTCAGTCATCTGCCGACTACGCCGGGGGTCTATTTGTGGCGTGACAAGTACCAGCGTATCATCTACGTAGGGAAGGCCATCATCTTGCGCAATCGAGTGCGGTCCTATGTGCAACAAGATGTGAATCGTTCTGTGAAAGTGACCGCTATGATGCGCCGTGCTTGGGATGTGGAAACAATCCAAACGAAAACAGAAATGGAAGCGCTTATCCTAGAGGCGACCTTAATCAAAGAACACCATCCGAAATACAATATTATGCTTCGAGATGATAAGACATATCCTTACGTGAAAGTCACTGTGCAAGAGGACTTTCCACGTCTTTTCATGACTCGTCGTTTAGAAAGAGATGGAGCGAAGTATTTTGGGCCTTTCACAGATGTGACAGCGGTGCACCATGTACTGCGTATCTTGCGTTCTTACTATCCACTGCGCACTTGTAAAAGTATGAAAGTAGAACGACCTTGTTTGCAATATCATATGCACTATTGTGAAGGACCCTGCATGAACTATGTAACGGTAGAATCCTATCGTAAATATATCGATGATATTGTAGCTCTTTTTGAAGGGAAACAAGTTAAGGTCATCCAAGAGATTACGTCCAAGATGGAGCAAGCTTCAGAAGACTTGGAGTTTGAATTAGCTGCTAAGTATCGTGATGATTTATTAAGTATCCAAAAAGTACAAGAAAAGCAACGCATGGTCACACAGCGAGGCGATATGGATGTACTAGGTATGGCCATCGATGGTCCTATGGCGTGTATTCAACTGTTTTTTATTCGCAGTGGACGCTTATTGGGACGAGAAAATTACTTTGTTCAACATGAAGGGGATGGTCCAGAGCTGGTGATGACGGAGTTCATTAAACAGTATTATGGAGGATCTACCTTCATTCCTAAAGAATTGCTATTGCCTATGGATAGTGTGGACCGTGAACTGTTTAGCGAATGGTTCACCTCTATGAAAGGGCAACAAGTGGACGTGTCTGTACCTCAGCGAGGCTATAAAAAGGACCTCATCAAGATGGCGGAGGAAAATGCACAGAACTTCTTGTCTGAACGTCGCCGTCAGTGGCAATACACCATCGATAAGTCTGGTGGTGCGGTGAAAAAATTAGCAGAAGTACTAGACTTACCACGATTGCCAGAACGCATGGAATGTTATGATATTTCCCATATGCAAGGGGCAGAAACGGTGGCATCTATGGTCGTTTTTGAAGGTGGAAAGCCAGCAAAACGAGAGTATCGTCGATTCAAGCTGAAAACTGTACAAGGAAAGCCAGACGATTTTGCATCTATGGCGGAAATTATGGAACGCCGCTATGGCAATGAAAAAGACTGGCCTATGCCAGACTTGATTATCATCGATGGTGGTAAAGGACAATTAAATGCAGCCTTACCGGTGATCCGCGCTATGGGTGTGACCGATGTTCCCGTCATATCTTTGGCAAAACGAATCGAAGAAGTATTCGTAGAAGGAGAATCGGAAAGTATTATTCTAGAACACCATACGCCGGAGTTACAACTATTACAACAAATACGTGACGAAGCCCATCGCTTTGCTATTACCTATCATCGCAGATTACGTGGAAAGCGGAACTTAGAATCTGTTCTCGATCATGTAGAGGGCATAGGGCCAAAACGAAGAAAAGCGTTGTATAAGCACTTTGGGAACTTAGATGCTATGCGAGTGGCGGAGTTACATGAACTGGAGACAGTGGAAGGGATGAACAAAAAAGCGGCGCTTGCTGTGTATGAGTTCTTTCGGCGGAATCAACGTTAATGGAAACGAGCAACCACTGATTGTGGTTCGTGCCTTGTGGCGTTCTTATGTGAATCAGATAAAGGGAAGAGCACGGTATACCCCTCACAAACGGTATTTCATAATGTTTGTTCGGGGCACACCGTGCTCTTCTTGAGTTGGTTATATTTAAGTAATAAAAAACGCCACAAGGGCGCCATCCTTAATAGATGGGTTGCTCGTTTCTTGTATAGTTTAATTTTGATGCCTTACGGAAAGAACTCATCCATAGGTGGGACGCCGAGGAGAGAATGGATACTTGTTTCTCTATGAAGTTTGTGGCGTACGGGATTTAAGCTAGCAAAGGGAAGAGCACGACACATTCCTACGCAAACTGATACAGTGGTTAGGTTTGCTCCGGAACATGCCGTGCTCTTTTCATATTTATGTTATTTAGGTAATAAAGGAACGCCACAAGGGCGCCATACCTAATAGCATATCTAAATGATGGGTTGCTCGTTTTTTGCATAGATTAATTTTGATGCCTCACAGAAAGAACTCATTCACAGGTGGGGCGCCGAGGAAAAGAGCGTCACTTGTTTTGTTATTAAACTTTATAGCGGTTGGGACTTAAGTAAGCAAAGGGAAGAGCACGGTATACCTCTCACAAACGGTATTTCATAATGTATCGTCTCTTGTAATTCTATGTAGCTTGCGGCGTTTTGCGTGAATAGTATAAAGAAAAGAGCACGACACATTCCTACGCAAACTGATACAGTGGTTAGGTTTGCTCCGGAACATGTCGTGCTCTTTTCATATTTATATTATTTAGGTAATAAAGGAACGCCACAAGGACGCCATCCTTAATAGCATATCTAAATGATGGGTTGCTCGTTTCTTGCATAGATTAATTTTGATGCCCTATGGAAGGAACTCATTCACAGTTGGGGCGCCGAGAATGGATTGTCTATTTTCTAAAAAATATCTTTTAAAAGATAACGTTTTGTATATTTTATGCTATAATGAAAATATAGAAGGATCACCAACGTGAGTTGGGCTCATCTCTTCCTAATTATAGGAGGAGGTGGTACTATGACAAAATATGAAAAAATTAGCTTAATTATTTCTATTTTAACATTAGTAGTTAATATCATTGCTTTATATAACTAATGATAACGCCTAACGACATAAGGTTTCCTAGACCTTAATACGTTAGGCGCATCTATTTATTTGCTTTTGAGATGAGCCTAACGCCGACCAAACGTTGGTGGCCCTTCTTTTTGTTACGTATAGTATACCACATTTTGTGGAAAAGATAAAGGTGTGACGGTTGGTCACACCTTTTTTCTTATGAACGACATATGATATTGTCATAATATAAACATAAATGAATTTGTCAAAGC
>CAUQIB010000014.1:0-48771 GCA_963518085.1 uncultured Veillonella sp.
CCTGTTGCACCTTGTGGACCTGCTGGACCCGCTACTCCTGGGTCACCTTTTTCGCCTTTTTCACCTTGGGCTCCTGTTGCTCCTTGTGGACCTGCTGGACCTGCTACACCCTGATCACCTTTTGGTCCTGCTACTCCTTGTGCACCTTGGTCCCCTTTATCTCCTTTCGGTCCTTTAAAGTCTAGATCGTTCTTTAAAGCCTCACGGTTCAATTCGATGGTTACGTATTTTTTATTGTCTGCTGTTGTTTTCTCTACAACTTTGAAGTCACCAGATTTAAAATCTAATCCTTCAATGGTTCCTGTATTTACTTTATTTCCTGGTGTAAATGTGTTTGTTTCCCCAGATCCACCTGTGTAGATATTCCAGCTATGTCCACCTGTGATATTAGCCAATTTATTGTTAATTTCATTGGCTACACTATATAATTGGCTACCATTGATAGCATCTGTACTTGTGGCACTAATAAGTCCTGGTGCTACGTGTTGGATACGGCGTGTTTGGTCAGATTTACCAACACTGATTACACCTGTTACTGTATCACCACCAGCAAAGCTTAAGCTATATGCCCTAACAGATGTTCCTGTACCTAAATTCAATGTATCAGAAGTATAGGCATTATCAGTACCTTTCGTACTTGTACCAGCTGTTGCCACCGTTTCTGCTTCACTGCCGAGAGCCACGCTTTTTGCCACATTCGCTACGGCTTTATAGCCCAAGGCAAAACTAGCTTCTTCTTTTGCTTCACTTTCATTACCAAAGGCAGCGGCATTCTTTTTCAGCGCTTTCGTACTTTTACCAATGGCAATTGTTTCAGTAGCTGTTAAACCACCATCAATGGTATTAGCTTTTTTACCGATAGCAATATTATCATTACCTGTAATCGAGTTACCCGCTTCATGACCCATAGTAATATTATCATCACCAGTAATTTTGTTACCCGCTTTATAACCTGCTACAAAGTTATTACCACCAGTAACTTTATTACCGCTATAATAGCCCAGTGCGGTATTGAAGTTGCCGGTTACTTCTTTACCAGATTCTTTGCCTAATACGAAGTTACTTTCACCCTTCACCCATTTACCTGCATTGACACCTGCTGCAAAGTTATCTTGACCCGCAATCCATTGACCTGCACTATACCCAAAGGCAATGTTGTGTTCCGCACCGTCTACGGTACCTGTATCCGTGGTACCTGTTACATTTCCATCTGTATCATAGGTATTCGTCCAGCTATGGCCCACATAGTTACCAGCATTTTCCGCAAAAGCAATGTTAAAGTTACCAGCTACATTAGAACCTGCCATTTTACCAAAGGCCATATTATTGGAGCCTTCAGATTGACCATACACCGCAGCTGTAGTACCACTTGCTGGAGTTGTAATATGTCCATCTACGTTTTGACCCGCGCCCAAACCTATGGCAATATTCTCCTTGCCCTTTACGTTTTGACCAGAGTTTTGGCCCATGGCGATATTGCGGCTACCAGACATATTTTTACCCGCATCTTGGCCATAGATAAAGTTATGGTCCCCTGTAACAGCGTTACCCGCATGATGGCCTAAAGCAAAGTTATTGGATCCCGTCATTCCTTCGCCAGCATGGAATCCAATACTTACATTTTGACTACCTGTATTATTATAAGCTGCATTTTGGCCAAAACTGAAGTTATAACTTCCAGAAGCCACGCTATCTTGGGAATACGCATCTTGTCCAAAGGTAAAATTATAATTTCCCCCTGTCCTGCGAGCTGCATTCTGACCAAATGCAAATCCATATTCACCACCAGAGTTCCATGCAGCACCTAAACCAAATACAAGCTTATATCTGCTATTTCCCCACATGCCTTCCCCAGCACTGTCACCTACTAGCATCAAAAATCCAGGATAACCTGAGCCATTGCCAGCACCATAGCCAGCATGATTGCCTAAAGCCAAACTAAAGGACGCACCAAAATTGCTTGTCCCCATAGTATTCATGATATTATTTTTTGCATTAGTAGCAAAACTAACACCATCCCCTACGGTGAGGTTATTCGTATTGGTTGCATCACCTGTCTGTCCCCCCCCAATGGACAAATTGTCTGTATCCGTCGCAAATGCCATTCCTGTGATACTCGTCAATACAAGTACAGATAATAAACTACGCTGTTTCTTATTCATAAACTCTCCTTTTACACTAACAACATCAATCATACAAACCAAACAAACCACTATTCCGTGTGTTCTTACACAATGATAGCATCGTATATGCTAATATGTTTATTTATATGTATATATTACACTACGATTGTATGCTAAATCAATCATACTTCATGTAATATTTTTGTACATTTGCATAAAAAAATAATGTTTATGCGGTTAAATCATCATGTAATCAATTCACCTCTCTCTTTGCTGGACAACTTTTCCTACATTATTCTACACATAATCACCTATTTAATGCCCCTACCCCTAGTCCTGTGCTTATGTTATGATACAAGTATATACACATTCCCTTACAAACGAGGTACTTATGTTAACAGTAAAACAACAGCAAGAGGCTGCGAAAGCTTTCGTAGAACGATGGCAACATCGTGGCGATGAAAAACAACATACTAGTCGATTCTGGTTAGACTTATTAGGCAATGTATTTGGTATCGAGCAACCGACGGAGTTTATCAACTTTGAAGAACGTGTGATGTTAGGGCATACTAGCTACATCGATGCGATGATTCCCTCCACCCATGTCATGATTGAACAAAAGAGCAGCAATAAATCGTTACATACACCCATTAAACAATCTGACGGTATGATGCTGACTCCCTTTGAACAAGCCAAACGGTATTCACAAAATTTACCCTACAGCGAACGACCTCGCTGGATCGTAAGTTGTAACTTTCAGGAATTTCTTATCTTTGATATGGAACGTCCTAACGATACACCCGAATCTATTCTGTTACAAAACCTAGGCAAGGAATATTACCGTTTACAATTTCTCGTCAATGTAAAAGAAGACCGTATCCAGCGTGAGCTAGAAATTTCCAAACATGCTGGTGAGTTAATCGGTCGTATTTATGAACAACTGTATTTGCAATACAAAGTGAATCCAAATCTAACAGAGGACACGATACACCAATCTATCAATAAATTATGTGTTCGCCTTGTATTCTGTTTATACGCAGAGGATGCTGGCTTGTTTGGCACTAAACATCACTTCCGAGACTATCTCAACGAACATAAGCCGAGCCAAGTTAGAAAAGCCTTGCTAGACTTATTCCGTATCTTGGATACACCGATGGATGAACGCTCTCCTTATGAAGAGCAAATTCTCTTGGACTTTCCCTATGTGAACGGCAGTTTGTTCGCGGAGGTCATCGAGATTCCTCAGTTTGACGAAGCCACCTTGCACATTCTCGTGAATGATGGTTGCCAATTTGACTGGAGTGAAATCTCCCCTACTATCTTCGGCGGTATCTTTGAAAGTACATTGAACCCAGAGACTCGTCGACATGGTGGCATGCACTACACGAGCATTGAAAATATTCACAAAGTGATTGAGCCTTTATTCCTGACGGATTTAAAACAAAAGTTTCATCACATTATGTCCCTCACAAGTCTAACTAATAAAGATCGTATCCGACGTCTATTAGACTTACAAACCTATATGGCAAGCTTAACGTTCTTGGACCCCGCAGCAGGTTCTGGTAATTTCCTAACAGAATCCTTTCTATCCCTTCGTCGACTAGAAAATGATATCCTACGGGAAACACATATCGATAAATTTGGTTCAGCTCTACTCGGTTTTGAGGAAATCAATCCTGTGAAAGTCAGCATTCAACAATTTTATGGCATCGAAATCAACGACTTTGCCGTAGCGGTAGCTCGCACTGCCTTATGGATTGCAGAGGCGCAAATGTTGAAAGAAACACAGGACATCATACATCGCAATATTGACTTCTTTCCCCTTCATACCTTTGTGAACATCCACGAAGCCAATGCTTTACAACTAGATTGGCAAGAAGTCATTGCTCCTAGTGAGTTGCATTATATCATGGGGAATCCGCCGTTTTTGGGGTATGGTAGAACTTCTCCTCAACAACGTAAAGATCTATTGAGCATCTTCACCGATGAAAAGGGTAAGCAATATAAAGGAACAGGAAAAATAGATTATGTAGCAGCGTGGTTCTATTTGGCAGCTAAATATATTAAGGACACACCTATCCAAGTTGCATTTGTATCTACAAATAGCATCACACAGGGTGAACAAGTTTCCTCCATATGGAAACCGATTTTTAAAAACTTTGATATTGTTATAAATTTTGGTTGGAAAAGTTTTCAATGGAAGAGTGAATCAGAAAACCAAGCTGGGGTTGTCTGTGTCATTATTGGCTTTTCACATATAAGTTCCGAACGAAAAATCAAACATCTATTTAGTGATGGTGCCACTATACAAGCGGATTATATCAATGCGTATCTACACAATGCTCCTCTATTTTTTGTAGATAATAGATCTACGCCAATTTCACCTAGTACAAAAATTTTGTTAACAGGAAACCGACCAGCAGATGGCGGTCATCTTATTATCGATGAAAAGGATTATGACGAATTCATTCACCGAGAACCACAAGCTATTAACTATATTAAATATTTAGTAGGTTCTGATGAATTAATCAACAATAAAATTCGATATTGTTTATGGCTCGTTAATACAACACCTGCAATATTAAAATCAATGCCTGCTGTTATGGAACGTCTGCGCTTATGTCGAGAAGATAGATTACTGGGCGCAAGTGATCGTCAGAAGTTAGCTGACACACCTCATCTATTTAGAGAAACATATAATCCAGAACATTACATTGCAATTCCTTATGTATCCTCCGATATTAGACGATATATTCCTTTATCATATTTAGATTCAGAAACTATTCCAACTGATTTATTAAAATTTATACCAAATGCCTCTTTATATGATTTCGGCATATTACACTCTAATGTTCATATGGCTTGGGTCCGTTTTGTGTCGGGTCGCCTTGGTAATGGATATCGATATTCCATTAAAGTCGTCTACAACAACTTCCCTTGGCCTACGCCGACAAAAGAGCAAGAGAAAGAAATCAGTCGTACTGCGCAAGCTATTTTAGATGCCCGTGCCTTGTATCCAGATAGTTCCTTAGCCGACCTCTATGACACGGTGCTGATGCCAAAAGAGTTGCTACAAGCGCATCGTGCCAATGATGCTGCTGTAATGCGAGCCTATGGTTTCTCTCTATCCATGACAGAAGAAGATTGCGTGGCTGCCTTAATGAAACTGTACACAGAATTATTGCAAGCCTAATCATTTATGCATACATTACTTTCAAAAATAACATAAGCCCATAAAAAATTTTATATTGTAATGATAATCGTTATAGATTACAATAAGATTAACCCTATGGGTTACGTTTTAATGTGTATTTGGAGGTATATTATGCAACAAGCATGGAAAGACTTCAATACAGGTGTATGGGATAAATCCGTGGACGTACGCGATTTTATCCAACGAAACTATGTGCCTTATGTAGGCGATGATTCTTTTCTAGTAGGTCCAACAGAACGAACTACTAGACTTTGGCAACGGGTATTAGATTTATATGAGGAAGAACGACAAAAAGGTTCTGTCATCGATGCAGATACTGATGTAGCCACTCATATTACGGCGCATGCCCCTGGATATATTATTAAAGAAGATGAACAAATCGTTGGTCTTCAAACTGATTATCCTCTAAAACGTGCCATGTTCCCTTATGGTGGTTTACGAACTGCTAAAAGTGCTATCGAAGAGTATGGTTATAAAATGGATCCAACTCTTGAGGCTTTCTTTAAAACTCATCGTAAGACACACAATGACGGTGTATTTGATGTATATACACCTGAGATGAGAGCTGCGCGCTCTGCTCACATTATTACGGGCCTACCTGACGCGTATAGTCGCGGCCGAATTATCGGTGATTATCGCCGTGTAGCCTTATATGGTGTAGATTATTTGATCAAAGATAAAGAAGATCAATTCAACATTACCATGGGCGATATGATGCCAGATGTCATTCGTGACCGTGAAGAAATTCGAGATCAAATCCGTTCTTTAAAAGAATTAAAAGAAATGGCTGCGTCCTACGGATTTGACATCTCCAAACCTGCTACCGATGTAAAAGAAGCTATCCAATGGCTATACTTTGGCTACTTAGGTGCTATCAAAGAACAAAACGGGGCAGCTATGTCCATCGGACGTAACTCCACTTTCTTGGACATCTATGCAGAACGTGATTTGAAATCTGGTAAATATACAGAGGAACAAATCCAAGAAATGGTGGATCACTTCATTATGAAATTGCGCATGGTACGTTTCGCACGTATCCATGAATACAACAATTTATTTACTGGTGATCCTGTATGGACAACTGAATCTATCGGTGGTATGGGCACTGACGGACGTACACTAGTGTCTAAAACAGCATTCCGTGTTCTACATACATTGCAAAACCTTGGTCCTGCGCCTGAACCAAACTTAACAGTACTTTGGTCTCCTTCTCTTCCTGAAGGATTCAAAAAGTTTTGTGCGAAACTCTCTATTGCAACATCTTCCATTCAATATGAGAACGACGAAATCATGCGCCCTAACTCTGGCGATGATTACGCCATCGCTTGCTGCGTATCCCCAATGCGTATTGGTAAAGAAATGCAATTCTTTGGCGCTCGCTGTAACTTGGCGAAAGCCTTGCTATACGCAATTAATGGTGGCGTAGATGAAAAGTTGAAAAAACAAGTTGGTCCAAAATTCCGCCCTATTACTTCTGAATATCTTGACTTCGACGAAGTGATGGAACGTTTTGAAGATATGACGGAATGGCTAGCAGGTGTGTATATAAACGCCTTAAACATCATTCATTACATGCATGACAAATACGCTTATGAAAAATTAGAAATGGCATTGCATGACCGCAAGGTTACTCGTTGGTTTGCCACAGGTATTGCTGGACTTTCCGTAGTAGCTGACTCCCTCTCTGCTATTAAATATGCGAAAGTAAAACCAATTCGTGATGAAAATGGCATTGCTATTGATTTTGAAATTGAAGGCGAATTCCCTAAATACGGTAATGATGATGATCGTGTAGATGATTTGGCGGCTACGGTGGTATCTGGATTTATGAATAAAATTCGTAAACATCCTACATATCGTCAATCCGTACCAACCATGTCGCTTTTGACCATTACATCCAATGTAGTATACGGTAATGCGACTGGTGCGACTCCTGACGGACGCAAAGCAGGTATTCCATTTGCTCCAGGTGCCAACCCTATGCATGGTCGTGACGAACACGGAGCTATCTCTTCCCTAGCATCTGTTGCTAAAATGCCATGGCGTGATTGTTGCGATGGTATTTCTAATACATTCTCGATTATTCCAGATTCCCTTGGTAAATCTGGAGAGTCTATGGTAGCATTAGGCGACTTGGACCTAGATTTAGACCTTGGCAACATTGAACATGCCTTAGCCGATGGTTGTGAAAATCTAGCGTGCCGTGAGCCAAATGTTACTATCCCTGAAGAAAAGGAGTAACTATGACAAACGAACAACAAGTTGATAACTTAGTACAATTATTAGATGGGTACAGCAAAAAAGGCGGCCACCATTTAAACGTAAACGTATTCAATCGTGAAACATTATTAGATGCTCAAAAACATCCTGAATTGTATCCACAATTGACTATCCGTGTATCTGGCTACGCTGTGCACTTCAACAAGTTGACAAAAGCGCAACAAGACGAAGTGATCTCCCGTACATTCCATCAATCCATGTAATGCACTATGGTAGGTCGCATTCATTCCATTGAGACCATGGGTACTGTTGATGGTCCGGGCATGCGATTTGTCCTCTTCCTTCAAGGTTGCCCATTGCGATGTGCCTATTGCCATAACCCAGACACTTGGGATCCCTCTACGTATGCCCAAGAAATGACGGTGGCAGATGTGTGGACACAATTTGAAAGGAATCGAGACTTTTATAATACCGGAGGCATTACTGTCACTGGTGGTGAAGCATTGTTGCAACTCCCCTTTATTATCGAACTCTTTACTTTCTTTCATGGAAAGGGAATTCATACTTGTTTAGATACAAGCGGGATTTGCTACACACAAGAACAGGCTAGAGAGTACAAACTGCTTCTTGATGTAACGGATTTAGTCATTCTTGATGTGAAAGAGATCGATTCCTCTATACACGAAACACTAACCGGCAAGCCTAATGATGCGGTCCTTGCATTCGCTAAATTTGTAGACGACCAGGGCACTGATTTTTGGGTGCGCCACGTGGTAGTCCCAACCATCACAGATAATCGCGATCGCTGGTATCGGCTTGGTTTCTTTCTAGGTGCTTTCAAACATTTGAAAGCCGTAGATTGCTTACCTTACCACGTCATGGGGGTTACTAAATATGAAAGTCTTGGCATTTCCTATCGTTTAGATGGAATCCCGCCCCTCTCAAAAGCTGACGCACAGCGTGCACTCCGCGTTGTCCTTTCTGGAATACGCGACTACCGCCGAGGTTTATGGTGTCCTCTTAAAATACCTGAAAGTTAAACTCAAAAAGTACTTTCTTGCTCTTTCACAAAAGCGCACTATCCTTCATGGACGGTGCGCTTTTTTTGCATACCTTTATTGACATATGTGTATGTGCTTTTGTATGTACCTATGTATCTTGTTATGCATCTGATACACTAACCTATTCTGTTGATATATTGATATTTGTTTCTTATGGATAACTTTTACATATTAGATGAATCGTTGTATAATAGGAAGGTATTATTTCAGACTATCTTACTATGATATAAAAATTAAGTAAAACTTGGTGCTTTACTGCACCATCATTGTATTATCCCTAACGTTAGGAGGCATTTCATGGCATCGTCATACATACTACAATTTCATCTTGGCGCCGTAGAAACAGTCATACTCTCCCTGTTTTCCTTTTTACTAGGCACCTTTATGCACAAGCATATCAACAGTTTGCATCGTTGGGCTGTCCCCGTCCCTGCCATTGGTGGTTTAACCGTGGCAATCATTATATTTCTATTACAAATTTCTGGTCTGATCCTCATCACTTTGGACAAATCTGTTCTTGTTCCTGCTATGGTGGCATTTTTTGCCACCATGGGACTAGTAGCACCGGTACAAATTTGTACATCCTCTCTGAAAGCTATCCCTCGTTACTGGGGTATGAGTACCTTACTTGTTATCATGCAAATCATCATCGGTTTAGGCCTCGCTACTCTATTTGGATTGGATACACATTATGCCATTTTATTAGGCTCCCTATCTCTTGAAAGTAGTTACAACTTTGTCTCTGCCTTAGGTCATGATTTAGGCAATGCCCTAGATGGTGAAACGGTAGCACATGGTATTATTGCTTTCACTACCATTATCGGTGTATTCATCGGTGGTCCTATGGGACAATATTTAATCGAGAAATTCAATCGCTATGAAACAGCGCCTCCTCCACCAGATTCACCAGCACCTACACCGATTGGCATCATCATTAATTTATTGCTAGTATTACTTTGTGTGAGTATCGGCATCGGTGGTTCCCATTACTTATTAGATACTTTCGGATTGCATATTCCTACGTTCATCGTATCTATGCTATTGGCCATCCTCATCCGTAATGGCGGTGATGCAATGGGACAAACTTTCATTAATTCCAAAGCTATTGCCTTGTTCAGTCAAATTAGCATTACTATTTTCTTAACTACTGTATTCATGAGCATACCTGTCATCGCATTAAAATCTCTTACAGGATCTATGCTTGTGATTCTAATTGTCCAAATCGTTGCGATTATCTTGTTTACACGGTTCATCGTATTCCCTGTGCTCTGTAAAGATTACGATGGCGTGGTCATCGGTGCTGCCATGCTCGGGCACGGCTTAGGCATCACTCCGAATACAGTAGCAACCATTGCTACCCTTGGTGGTCGCTATAGAAAATCTGTAAAAGCTTTCTTAGTTGTGCCTATTACAGCCACAGTATTAATCAATGTGTTCGGTATTCCTATTCTACATTGGATTATGCAGTTCTATTGGTAATCTAAGTGTCCACCGATTAGACTCAAGATTGTTTATTAAATACACCCCAGCCTACTGCAATAGGTTGGGGTATTCTTGTTATGCAATGCATACTATTGAGACTAACACACTACATATGTAAAAACATCAGATTTTCATTATATTCCCATGCTATAACAATTACTGTAGATCATATATAAAAATAGAGGAAAGTTGATACTTTTTAATCAACTTTCCTCTATTTCATTTGTGGGCTATTTTATTACAGCCCTTTTTTATCACATATGTACTTATAATCTCATAATTATAAGAATAAATTAATGATTTCCACACCAATTAATCCACAGACGGCAATCACTGTTTCCACCATACACCAAGAGCGTAATGTTTGTTTTACAGTTAATCCAAAAAATTCTTTGAATAACCAGAATCCTGGGTCATTTGGTGGACTAAAGAATACTGAACCAGCACCGACTGCGATTACCATCAATTCAGGGCTTACCCCTGTTAATGAAATTAACGGTGCTACGATACCACCAGCTGTCATAGCTGCCACTGTAGCAGAGCCTACAGCAATACGAATCACCACAGCAATTAACCAAGCTAATACTAATGGAGATACATTCACTTGCATCACAAGTTCACCGATGTAAGTACCCACACCGCTATCGATCAATACTTGTTTTAAGGCTCCACCAGCGCCTACAACGAATAGAATCATAGCTACTGTTAAAATCGCTTTTTCGGAAGTAGCCATAATATCTTTCATAGATTTGCCACGAGCGAAACCAAATGTGTAGAAGGCAATGATCAAAGAAATTGTTAATGCCACAGATGGATCACCAATGAAGTTAAGAATAACCATGACTGGAGATGCTTTTGGCAAGTTCATCATTTTACCGATAGCTGTAGCTGCCATTAAGATAACTGGTACTAAGGCAGTAAAGATGGATACTCCAAAGGATGGCATTTCTTCTTCTGTAAAGTTTTTATCATTATGAAGTCCTTCCGGAATATCTGTTTTAATATCTTTCACCGTATTGTACAATAATGGACCTGCCAAAATAACTGTAGGAATACCGATTAAGATACCATATACCAACGTTAATCCAATATCTGCATTGAATAATACAGAAATCGCTGTAGGACCTGGATGTGGTGGCAAGAAACCATGCGTTACCGATAAGGCTGCTACCATTGGCATGCCTACTTCTAATAAGGGAATATCTGCCGATTTAGCAATGGTAAAGATTAAAGGAATCAATAAGACGAAACCGATTTCATAGAATAAAGCAATCCCTACAATAAATCCAGTTAAACATACAGCCCATCTTACATTATTACGACCAAACATGTTAATAAGTGTCGTTGCAATACGTTGTGCTCCACCGCTATCGGCCATCAATTTACCTAAAATAGCACCGAAACCTACTACGATGGTTAAGCCCCCTAAGGTAGCTCCCAAGCCTTTTTGGATAGTTGGGAAAATTTTATCAATCGGTAATCCTTCACCAAAGGCTAATAATACACAGACTAATAGCAATGATAAAAAGCTATTCATCTTTACTTTTACGATTAGGAAAAATAGTAAAATAATTCCCAATGCGAGAATGATTAATGGCATTCTTAGTCTCCTTTCTGATTATAAACGACTAAATGGATGTTCCTTTTGGAACTGAACAAGACGTGCCAAATCGTCTTTCATATGAATATATAAACTTTCATAAATAGTAAAAAGTTCATCATATACCGTTTGATTCTGCTCCTTAGGGTGATAGATACATTCAGGCTGTACCAATTCCGCCGTATCTTTAATATCTGATAAGGTTCCATCAGAAATAAACCCTAACACAGCGGCACCAAAGGAGGCACCTTCACTATTATTTGGTAAGGTGATATGTTCACCGAATATATCACTCATAATTTGTCCCCAGAGTTCAGATTTAGTGAAAGAACCACTAATACGGATATCTTTCACATCTTCAAACTCACGTAATGCATCAAGCACAAATCGCAAGCTATAACAAATACCTTCCATAGTGGCACGAATCATATACGAACGACTATGATTTAGGGATAATCCTACGAATGCACCACGCAAATCTGAATTCCAGTACGGAGCTCGTTCACCAGTAAAATATGGCATTAATAACAACCCACCAGATCCAGCCGGTACATGTCTTGCTTTCATGGTCATTAAATCGTAAGGATCCACCGATAATTGTTCCATTTGAGAGCCATGATAATGCAAAATGCGGTCACGCATCCAACGCAAAATCATCCCCCCATTGTTGATAGCTCCCCCAGCCACCCACATGGTATCTGTTAAATTATAGCACCAGGTGCGACCTTTTGAGTCCATTTGTGGTTTTTCTGTGAGCATGCGTATAGCACCAGATGTACCTATGGTAGCACTTAACTGTCCTTTAGAAACAGCGCCAATACCTACATTCACAAGTACTCCATCCGTAGCACCGATGACAACAGGCGTATTCACAGGTAACCCTAGGCGCTCTGCTACGTTAGCTACTAACTTACCACTATACGTTGTGGATACTACCTTTGGTAGTTGCTCTTCTTCAATCCCTACATACTCTAAAATCTCAGAGTCCCAAGTTTCTGTAAAGGCATTAAATAAACCAGAACTAGAGGCTACCGACTTATCTGTAACCCATTCTCCCGTCATCAACCGGAACATGTAATCTTTGATAGACCCAATATGAGCCATACGACCGAAGATTTCCGGTTGATTTTCTTTCACCCATATGATTTTAGCTAATGGATAGGATGCATGTAACGGACATCCTGTTCTAAAGTAGAATTGTTTACACTGTTCGTCTTGTTCCATACGATGCACAATGTTAGAACTTCTGCTATCCGCCCAGGTAATCATATTGCCTAATAATTCAAACTGTTCATCTTGAGGAATAAAGCTATGCATTACAGTGCTCAAAGCAATTCCAGATATGGTCACTAATTTATATTGTAACTCTTTGACTACCCCAGCAATGACTTCTTCAGCGGCATCATAAATTTGTTGAGGGTTCTGTTCTGCTCGATCATATTGTGGTGTTTCTAATGGATAGAAAGCATCTCGCACAGCTACTGATTTACCTTGTGCGGTATATGCCATAGCACGTACGCCTGTGGTTCCCACATCAACGCCTATCCATACTGCTTCTTTAACTTCTGACATATATACCTCCTATTATCCAAACAAACTCATTTGCTCGTCTTCTGGTAAGTCTCCTAAGCAACCTAACTCAACCATGCGGTTGGCAATGGTTTGAGACATTTTTGTACGTCTTCGCAAATCTTTAATAGATAAAAACTCTGCCTGTTCTCGTTCTTCTACGATGGCATCAGCTACCTTTTCACCTAAACTAGTGACAGCCACAAATGGCGGTAATAAAGATGTTTCATCTTTAATCATAAATCGTCTAGCTTGTGATTTATATAATTCTACATTACCGAAGGAGTAACCTCGCTGTTTCATTTCCAAGGATACCTCTAAGGCAGACATCAAATCTTTTTCCTTTGGTGATGCTTCATACTTAGCGGCTAACGCTTTCAACCGTTTAAATTCTTGTTGTTGCTCTTCTAGAGAGCCCATCATGATTTTCAAGTCAAAGGCTTTCGCCCGAATAGAAAAGTATGATGCATAGAATGCCAATGGATAATTAATTTTGTACCAAGCAATACGGAATGCCATCATAACATAAGCTACGGCATGGGCACGCGGGAATAAATAGGAAATCTTTTTACAAGAGGCGATAAACCATTCTGGTACTTGCGCTGCTCGCATCTGATCTTCGTAATCTGTTTGAGCAATGCCCTCTTTGTTTCGTTTTTCGATACCTTTCCCTTTACGCACATTTTCCATAACAGAAAAGGCTACATTATCTGCCACACCGTGATTGCGCAAAAAGTTCATAATATCGTCACGAGTAGAGATGGCTTCATTCAATTTACATGTACCAGTTTTAATCAAGGTTTGGGCATTATCTACCCACACATTGGTACCGTGGGAGAATCCAGAAATCCGCACTAAGTCCGAAAAGGTTTGTGGTTTAGAATCTTCTAGCATAGCCCGTACGAATCCCGTACCAGATTCAGGCACTGCCAAGGTCGCCACTTTATCTCCTTGCAATTGAGCTGGTGTCAAGCCTAATGCTTTTGTCGAAGAGAATAGGCTCAATGTAGCTGGATCATCAAAGGGAATGCTCGTAGACGGTATACCTGTCATATCTTCCAACATACGAATAATGGTAGGATCATCATGGCCCAGTATATCTAGCTTCGTCATACGGCCTTCAATAGAGTGATAGTCAAAATGTGTGGTAATAATACCACTCACTTTTTTGTTAGCTGGATATTGGACCGGTGTAAAGTGATGCACATCCATATCTCGAGGGCAAACCATAATACCCCCTGGATGTTGTCCCGTAGTATTCTTTACTTTTGTAAAGCCAGTAGATAACTTTTCGATAAAGCCTCTTCGTTTTTGCAAATCATTGGCATCTGCGTATTTGTAGGCATAACCAATAGCTGTTTTATCCGCAATAGTACCGATTGTTCCCGCTCTAAATACATTGTCTCGTCCGAACAATTCTTCCGTATATTTATGGGCACGACCTTGGTAATCTCCGGAGAAGTTCAAGTCAATATCTGGCACCTTATCCCCATGGAATCCCATGAAAATAGCAAACGGAATATCGTGACCATTGGCGATGAGTGGCGTCCCACACTCTGGACAATTACGACGTGGTAAGTCAAAGCCCCCCGCATATTCCCCTTTTAAATAGAACTCACTCCACTTACACTGTGGACACACATAATGCGGTTCCAATGGATTTACCTCTGTAATATCTGCCATAGTGGCTACGAAGGAAGACCCTACAGAACCACGGGATCCTACGAGGTATCCATCATCTAGGGATTTTTTTACTAGTTTATGAGCGATATAGTACAAAACGCCGAAACCATTACCGATGATACTTTTAAGTTCATAATCTAAACGGTCCTGTACTGTTTTTGGCAAGGGATCTCCATAGATAGACTTTGCTTTCGCATAGCACATCTCTTCCAAAGCTTTATCGGCCCCTTCGATTTTCGGAGAATAGGTACCATTTGGGATAGGTATAATGTAATCTATACTTTGTTCCAATGCTCTTGTATTGGTCACCACCACTTGGTAAGCAATATCTTCTCCTAAATAGGCAAACTCTTCCAGCATTTCATCAGTGGTACGCATATGCTGATCTGCTTTGTCTTTTGGAGCTTTGACACCGCTGGCGGTAAGCATAATTTCACGGTACATTTTATCTTTAGGGTCCATATAATGCACATTTCCTGTAGCCACCACTAACATTTGTACAGTATCCCCTAAAGCAACGATACGACGATTTATTTCTTTTAAATCATCTTCATTGTGTAATAATCCTTCTCTGATAAAGCATTTGTAATTATCATGTGGTTGTATTTCAAGGTAATCATAAAACTTAACAATCTCTTGCAATTCTTCATCGGTGGCACCATGGGCTATCGCTTGAATCAACTCACCAGATTTACAAGCTGTTCCTATCAGAATCCCTTCACGATGATCTTCAATGACGGCTCTTGGCAATCTTGGGTATTCATCAAAATAATTTAAATGACTTATGGAAATCATCTTATACAAATTCCGCAAGCCTACCATATTTTTAGCAAACATAATGATATGATGCGGTACTCGTTGGTCTTCTTTTTCGATTAAATAGGCCTCTACGCCATAAAGAATCTTCACACCTTTTTCCAGGGAGTACGCTTGTGCCTCTGGGAACGCTTGTACCACACCATGATCAGTAATGGCTACCGCTGGATGTCCCCAATCTTTCACACGGTTTACAATGTCTTTCACCGCCACTAAGGCATTTTTTTCAGACATTTTTGTGTGCAAATGAAGTTCTACCCTTGTGTCCTCATGGGTGTCCGTGCGTTTCGCATTGTCCGTATCCTCCACAGGACGGATAGAATCCATATTTAACACATAGTCCCGTACATATTGTTCATCATAGATGACTTCCCCTTTGATTTGTACCTTTCCAACAGATTTCAAAATCTTTAACAGCTTGGGGCCATCTTCAGAAGGGCTAGTAAATCGTTTAATAGCCAAACTATTATGGTCATCCACTAGATGCCCTGTAATGATATACCGTTTTTTAGGTTCCTCACCTTTTTCACGGGCTTTTTGTACTGCTTTGCTATCTTCTTTAGGACGTATTTCTCGTATATCTAAACTATGAAAGTACCCAGAGATAACAACATTTTCTCCCGTTCTCACAAAGAAATCATCTGTTCGATGCGAGTCTGGTTCATCAAAAGCAGGACCTAATAGCATTCCGTCTTCCGTGGTTAACTTCCGTCTTCGCATAGGATATGGAGAACTCCCCATCGCCGTTGGATTTGACCTATTAGGTCGATCAATAACTATCGGTGCCTCATATAAATCGTCATAGTCCGATGAAGTCTTGATACTACCATCTCGGCCCACATAGAGTTCCATCTCATCGAATCGATTCTCTTCATCCATATCCCAATAGATATCGTAATCTGACAGTTCGTTCGCATGTTGTAAGAAGAGATACGCATCATCGTCTGTCACACTAGGCTCTTCACTGTAACCAGTATAATCGCATTCTTGCCTATAAGGCATCCGTGTGAGAACGATTTGTTTCATACACTCCCCAGCGTCCACAAATTCATAGGTACAGCCAATGGAGTCGCAGATTTCTTCAATACGGGTTTGCACTACCTTATCTAATGCTCCCTTTACATGAGAACCCAATATATGTAATTTTCCCTCTTTCAAATAAAAGTGAAAGTCCACCTTGGACTCTCCTTTTAGTACCATATGATAATATTTCATCATATCTCTCCTAGCTTGCGCAATAAGCTAAACATATATCTTGAAATTGACTCATATCTGCTATACCTTGGCGGCTTTGCAAAATTAAATGATACAGCTGGCTAATCAACGTCGCCACTGCGGGGATTTGAATTTTTCGGCGAGCTTCATAAGCTAATTTAATCGTATAGGGATTGGCTTTCATCCCCTTTTCCTTAAATAAGCTTTGAATCTCCGGTAATGTCATCCCATAATAGGCACATTCACTGACCATGAGTTGCAAATGCATTTGATTATGCACGTAAGCCATCGCCATATCTACACTTTTGTTTTTTAACATGGAAGGAAACAAGTCCAACAATGTCCTTGCATCTCTTGCTAATAAAGCATCTTTAAAGCGGAAAATGTTTTTTTCTCCGAAGTCCGTCATATGTTCTTTTAAAAATGGCGCTGTTATCGATTCCCCTTTATTGAGTAGGAGGAACAATCGATCAAATTCTGTGCGCAAAAATGCTAAAGGCACATCTTTCCACAAATCGACCAAGTCGCGTACATATGCCATACCATCAGGATCTATCTTTTGCTTATGGGCCTTACAATGTTGCTGTATCCATTGAAAGAGAGCTTCTCCCTCTACTTTTTCAAACTTAAAGGATTCTACGGCTCCCAAAAACGTTTTATTTCCTTGCAACCGTCCGTCCATTATTTCTGGATACACTAGAATAATCGGATCTTCTCCACGATAGCTTTGCAAATAGTCTCGCAACGCTTGCCACTCTGGAGCCATTTTTTTCTTTGGTTTATCAAAGATGGGTAAATGGACAAGTAAAAATACTCGTGGCTCACCAAAGAGGGATACTTCTTGTAATTGTCCTAAAATAGAACCGGGACCTTGCTCCTCACGCAAGGTAAGCAAGGTCCGATCTGTATATTGATGTAAGAGATTCTGTTTTTTTTCTTCTAATAATTGTGGTTCATCTCCATAGAGTAATGTAACCATCTGTCACCTCTTATAATGTCACTACATTGTTTTCATCACTACCTACAATATACACGCCTTCCTCCACATCAAATTGACTATGCAAAGTATTCCACACGATAAACTGAGTCGCTCCTTGCTCTTGATAGTGTAACAGTTGATTGCTAGCTGTAAGGCCATATATTGTATTCGTTTTACTCTTAGTATTATACACTATTTCTTGAACTTTTTCTCCTTCTTTTCGAGGGTGAAAGTGAAACTTTCTCTGTCCGTTCACAACGATTTCATAGCCTGCTTTCTGGTGAAGTTGTACAGATAACCAATCTAGTGTTAGCTTTTTACCGGCTTGTCCTTTGCTGTAAAGATGCTCTAAGGTATCTACATGCGTATACCCTTTCTGATATCCTTCTACAAAGACTCCATTCCACTGACTAAATCCCTGATGATGCAAGGCATCTATACATTGTTTCAACGTTCGTGGTGAAATATCTCCATTCTTTGCATCTATATATAAGTACGCCTCCCTCTGAAAGCCTGTCTTACACACCATAAAGGCGGGTCCTGTCGATACCGCAATAGGAACTACTTGTACCATTGGTTTCACATAGGATAGTCCTAATGGCAACAGACCTACTATCAAGAGTGCAATGCTAGCGATTCTGTTCCATGCTACTTGAATAGGTTCTTTCAAAGCTAATAACCAATACACATACGCCACCCCGAGATACCATACTAGCACTAACCACAAAGGCATAGGAGGTGACCACAATAGCCCTAGGTTACGGATGGCAAATAAAAGAGACATACTAGCTTTCAGAATGAACCCTAAGAGGGACCACCCTAATGTAAACGTAAATACTACATTGAGCAAAGATAGGCACAGTCCTCCAATGATAGCTATATCTAATAAGGGACCTACAATCAGGTTGGATAATATACTAAGAAAACTGAGGATATGAAAATAATATAATTCTATGGGAAATATGAGAACTTGTGCAGATATACATAATGCCACACCTTTAGAGACAGGATTCGGCGGAAAGAGTCGATACACATAGGGGTACAAGCCAATGATGCCCAAGGTAGACCCAAAGGATAAGACAAAACTAATGTCTACAGCAAACAATGGTTTCCACAGCAGTAGACATAAGGCAGATAGTAGTAGCGCATGTAAGGCACGGTAGGTACCACCATGCATAACCACATATCCACTTAATAGTCCCATCATGGCAGAGCGCAATACTGGAGGACTCCAGCCCACGATTGTGCAGTACAATAAGATCAAAGTACAGGTGATGGAAAATTCTATGCCTTTACGTAACTGTAATCGTTGTAGCAAAGTAGACATGATGAGAAATACCAGGGCAATATGAGACCCTGACACAGACAAAATGTGGATAAGACCTGTTTCACTGAATAATTTTATCATCGTTTCTGGCAACATAGCATATTGACCACCTAATACTAAGGAAGAGCCTAAGATAGCTATGGATGGATCCAAATTCTCTTCAAATTGTTGTGCCACCCAATGGTGGACCTTATCCAAGTAAGCACCGATAGCATACCAAGCATCAACAAGCTGTATACTTAGAGTTTTCTCTACTACATAGGTACCTTCTATATTCCCTTGGTACAAATTCCCTTGTAATCCATCATTGATATGTCTCGTTTTCATAGACAATGTACCACTTTGTTCGTAATAAGTAAATCCTTTCACGGTACCACGAATGATGTAGCGGTCTCCCATATGAATCGTTGGTTCTCCTGGTACATACACTCGGATACTGCCTTTTGCTGGCACATGCTCAGTAGTGCCATTTTTATCAATATCCATACCTTCCACAGTGCCATCTACCATGGTCATAACTCCATCAAGAGTCACCGTAGATTGTGGATTACTAGTTAATTGAACATAATACACACCATCGGCACCATAATAAAACGGTCTATCTTCAAAATACTGTGCAATGACTCGATCTGTATGTATATATCCTATGCTTGCAAACGTACAAATAACGCCTACCATGGACAGCACATATCGTAATGAGGCATAGATAGGTTTATTTCGTTGTTCATACCCACGTAAAGCCACCACTCCTAGGATACCAAATGTAGTGATTACACCTAACCAATGCATGAGATATGTATGTAATTCATTTTGATATAAACCAATACAAATGCCTAATAATATTCCCAATACACTGGTAATACCTAAGTCTATTGGCTTTGGTAACCATTTCATAATCGTACTTTCTCCACAATTTTCTTATACAATGCAGGACCTATGCCCTTCACATGTCGTAATTCTTCTAAACTTTTAAACGGACCATGTTCCTGCCGATAGTCCACAATCTTCTTCGCCATCTTCGGACCTATACCAGATATTTTTTGTAAATCAGCTTCTGTTCCATCATTAATAGATATATTTTGTTTTCTAAGCAACTCCTCGGGGTTACCTTGAAAGTTAAAGTCTACATGGATATGTGTGCTTTCTTCTAAGGTATCTTGAAGCTGTAGATGATTGACATCGGCGTAAGGCAATAGTCCTTTACTTGCCTCAATAGCCTCTTTCACCGTTGCCGGGCTTTGTAATTCATACACCCCTGGTTCTTCTACAGCTCCTGTAACATACACCAAAATTGTGTCTGCCTTTGTTTCCTTCTCCACTGGACCACCTCGGTCCCCTTTTTCAGAGTGTTTGACAATCTTCGGCGCATCAGATTGTGATACATCTCCATCGCCTTTCATAGGTGTATCTGCTATAATAAAATAGTACCCACATACACACAGTAGGAATAGGCATAAGATGATGCCAATTCGTTTTTGATTTGTTACTTTCATTCTATCACATCCTTTCAAGCAAAAGGTTCGTCATAGATAAAAAGTATCCTTTAAAATTCACTACCAGTATATATTTGGAGGTATTATGAAAGAAGATTTGCAACAATATGCCCGTCTTTTGCTACAAGAAGGGGTTAATTTACAACAGGATCAATTATTGGTTATCAACGGAGATGTTGAAAATAAAGATTTTGTATACATCGTTGTGGATGAGGCTTATGCACTTGGTGCGAAAGATGTACACATCAACTGGCGAAGTACTATCACAGCGAAGTCTCGTCTTTCCCATGTAACAGATGAAGTGTTATCTAATCCTGCACCTTGGATTAAAGACATGTATCATTATATCCTTGATTCCAACGCATGTATATTATCCTTAATCAGTGCTAATCCATTTGCCTATGAAGGCGTGCCATCAAAGAAAATTGCTTTGGCATCTCGTAGCATGGGCAAGTTAACTAAATTTTATCACGAAGCAATCATGGATTCTACTATTACTTGGTGCGTTGCCTCTGTAGCGACTCTCACATGGGCTAACTTACTTGGCTATGAAGGAACAGAAGAAGAAAAAATCAATCGTTTATGGAATACTATCTTCACCTTATGTCGTATGAAACATGTACCAGAAGAAGAATCCTTTGCCAACCATTTGGATCGCTTAGCGAAACGGACTAAAATACTTAACGACTTACAATTAGTGTCCTTACATTACACTTGTCCAAATGGTACAGACTTAACGTTGCAAATGCCAGAAGGTCATGTATGGTTAGGTGGTAAAGAAGCCTCTAAAAAAGGAATCATCTTTGATGCTAACATTCCAACAGAAGAAGTATTTTCCGCCCCTCATTACGCAGGCGCCAATGGTATCGTATACTCCACTAAGCCATTGATCTATGATGGAAACCGTATCGAAGACTTCCACATCACATTCAAAGATGGAAAAGTCATTGACTACGATGCGAAACAAGGTCGCGAATATTTAACAAACCTAATTGAGACAGATGAAAACTCATGCTACCTTGGGGAAGTAGCTCTCGTAGATCACTATTCACCTATTAGCCAATCCAATATGATTTTCTTTGAAACATTATACGATGAAAATGCCTCTTGTCACTTGGCATTAGGTGCTGCATACCCCACTTGTTTAGCGAATAGCGATGGATTGTCTCAAGAAGAACTCCATGCTCGTGGACTAAATACATCCTTAGCGCACACAGACTTTATGATTGGTCATGAAAACATGAATATCATGGGCACTACCAAAGATGGCAAAACAGTGCCTATCATGATTGAAGGACGATTGCAAGTATAATATACGCAAAAAAGAACGTTGATGTGAGTCAACGTTCCTTTTTTATGTTATAACAATGTATCCACTGCAATATTCACTAATATATCAGATGGACTTTCACAGATGTAATCAGCACCAGCAGTTTCTAGCTCTTCTACTGAACCATAGCCGTAGGACACACCCATAGCCACACAGTTTAATTCTTTCGCGGCTTCCATGTCGTATTTACGATCTCCTACCATATACCAACGAGAGATTTTATATTTTAGTTCAGTCACCTTATTCATATCTTGTAAGGCTTCTTGCAAGATATCTTTTTTATGTACTAACCCAATTTCTCGATTGGCTCCACGAATGACTTCAAAATATTGATCCAATTTGAAATGCTTAATAATATCCTTCGCTTGTTCTTCTGGTTTTGCCGTAGCAATTCCAACATAAGCCCCCGTCTTACGGAGTGCTTTTAAGGCTTCCTCAATTTGAGGATACACTGCATTTTCATATTTACCAATGGTATCATATCGTTCTTTGAAGAAGTTATAGGCCTGCTCCACCTCTTCATCCGTCATATGGCAATGTTCTTTGAAAGAATCTGCCAATGGTGGTCCAATAAACAGTTGTAAAGTATCCTCATCTGGAATGGGATGGTTCATACTCGTTAAGGCATGACGTATGGATTTTAAAATCCCTTCATGGGAATCTGTTAATGTTCCATCTAAATCAAAAATAACACAAATCATAATAACTCCTATCAAAAATAAACGCAACATAATGCATCTATTCTAATACATATAATGAATACTAATTCATTTTTCCATAGTACAACTCCACTTTAAAAATATACTAAGTATATATCTTCTTAGGTACAAGATACATTTCTTGGTGATAGAAAATACCTTTACAACTAATACAGTAAAGAGTATACTGAGCATAGAAAAGTTTCTATTTAGGAGGACAGTATGGAAGATAACCAAATTCCTACGGCCATTTTAGATAAATTAACAAAAGTTTGTACTTGCCGTAGTATTACAAGAAAAGCAATTAAAGAGGCAATCTTAGATGGTTGCGATACATTTCCTAAAATTAGAGAACGCACTAGTGCCGGTACCGGTGCATGCGGTGGCAAAGGTTGTGGCCCACGAGTGGTGAAGCTGTTAAAAGAACACCAAGAAGGCGAATGGTAACCGACCAACATAAGAGTCATAAGATGGGCGATATACATCGCCTATCTTTTTTAAACACAAAAAAGGCTGCTCAAGAATGTACACCATTCTATAGCAGCCTTCTATTTATTTCTTCAATGCTTCACGCAATGTATGCCAAGCAAGCACTGCACATTTAACACGAGCAGGCATGTTAGAAATATTTTGCAAAGCAATAGCATCTTCTAAGGCCTCTAATTCATCTTCATCTGTCACTTCTTTTTTAATCATTCCTAAAAAAAGATCCACTAATTGAAACGCTTCTTCTAAAGATTTTCCAGTAATGACATCAATCATCATAGATGCCGATGCTTGGCTAATAGCACAGCCGGAACCAGTATAAGCAGCCTCTTTTACAATACCGTCTACCACATTCACTTGCAATGTTAAATCATCACCGCAACTTGGGTTATGACCATGCTCACTAGCAGTAAACACATCTAATAAACGCTTGTTACGCTTGTCCTGGTTATGCTCCAAAATCAGTTCCGTATACACTTGATCCATTTCCATGGTGTTCTCCTTACTCTGACAAGCCCATGGTTGGTCGAACTGTTTTCAGGGCTTCTAAAAATTGATCTAAATCTTCTTTTCTAGTATAAATGTACATACTAATACGGTTGGATGCCGGTACTCCATAATAGGCACCTAGTGGTTGTGCACAATGATGGCCAGATCGTAAACATACTCCATGACTATCCATGATGGTTGCTACATCATGAGGATGTACATCGTCCACAGTGAAAGCGATAACACCATGCTTTTCTTCTGGGTTAGCGCTACCTAATACATGAATATGTGGCATAGCTGCTAGTTTTGGTAATACATAGCGCACTAATTCTTGTTCATACTCATGGATCGCATCCATACCAAATTGTTCCAAATATTCAATGGCAGCTTTCAATGTAATAGCACCATGTGCATTCGGTGTGCCGGCCTCAAATTTATAAGGCACTTCATTGAATGTAGTAGTTTGCTCTTTCACATATTCAATCATGTCTCCACCAAATAGGAATGGATCCATGTCTTCCAATAGGTGATATTTACCATATACAACGCCAATACCTTGAGAAGCACACATTTTATGTCCTGATAAAACGAAGAAATCACAATCTAAAGCTTGCACATCAATCGCTTGATGAGGAGCTGATTGCGCTCCGTCTAGGATAGCGATAGCACCAACAGCATGAGCACGTTCTACCAATTCTTTCACAGGAAATTCCATACCTAGCACATTACTTACATGAGCAAAGGATACAATTTTCGTAGATGCGTCAATTTTATCCATTTCACCGTCTTTGATGTGACCTGTTTCATCTAGGTACAAATATTCCAAAGTAGCCCCTGTTACCCGGCATACATATTGCCAAGTCACAAGATTTGCATGATGCTCCGCTACCGTGATGACGATTTTATCTCCTGCTTTCACATGCTTCAATCCATAGGAGTGAGCAATTAAGTTCAAGCTTTCTGTCGTATTGCGAGTAAAAATAATTTCTTCTCGTTTTCGAGCATTGATAAATCGTTGCACCACATCACGAGTACCTTCGTATGCTTCGGACGCCTCCATGGCAAGCACATGGGCCCCACGATGAGGATTTCCATTGTGATTTGACATATGCGTTTCTAAAGCTTTCATTACTGGCACTGGAATTTGTGTGGTGGCTCCACTATCTAAGTAAGCAATGCGTTTACCACGATGCATTCTTGTTAAAATTGGAAAATCTTTATATGCCTCTGCTATTGGTTTCATACTATCCCTCTCAATTATATTTTTTGTCGTAGTACTGCTAAGGCAGCTTCTTCCAGTTCTTCATTGCCAATACGATCAATCAATGGTCGTAACATAGATTCTACAATGATGTGTTTTGCTTCATCTTCACTGAAACCACGACTCATTAAATAGAATAATTTAGTTTGGTCTAATTGACCAGCACTGGATGCGTGATTACCAGATACATTATCTTCTTTACATAATAACAATGGTAAAGAGATGGATTTAACTTTTGGTGTTAATAACAAACATGTATCTTCTTCTGCACCTTCTGATGCAATACTACCACGCAAGAAATCTAAGGTACCTCGGAATGATTTTTTAGAAGATCCATTCAATGCACCTAAATTGTTGATATTACTGAATGTTTTTTTACCAATATGTTTCATCAACATAGCGATATCAAATACTTGTGTATCATGACCACAGTAACCTAGGTCATGTTCAACTTCAGCATAGTCACCTACTAAATCTTCTTGGTAATTTAAGAAGTTTTCAGAACCACCCAATTCAACATTGATAAACTCTACATGACCAGATTCTTCTACTCGTGTATACCGATGCTCAAATTGTTGCACCTTACCAGTTAACAATTGTACTTTCTTGAACACTACGGAAGCCCCTGTGTGGGATACGATTTCTGAAAGTAATCCTACATGACCATCAGTTGCTTCACCTTTCAAGCAAAGTGTTAACTCTAACGTAGAGTCTTTTTCAGCTTCAATTTGTAAGCGCGTTCTTTCACTCACAGCACCTTGCACATCTAACACAATGGTCAATGCTTCCTTAGCACCAGCTGGTACTTGAATGTGATACCCATGTGTGAAGTGATGAGATGCATCACGCAATGCACCAGCGTGAACGCCTTCATATGAAGGTTCTAACAATTCTTTATTTGTAATGTCTGTTACAATGTGCTTGGATCCTTCCACAGTCACCGTTGCACTTTCTGTACCAGCCCATACATTGCCTTCTGTATGATTTACCTTTAACCAACGGAAAGTCGGTCTAGGCAATTCATTAAAATGTAATGTGTTGCTCATCCTAACCTCCTAACCGATAGAACCTTCAAGTTCTAAGGTAATTAAATTATTCATTTCTACTGCATATTCTAATGGTAATTCTTTAGAAATTGGTTCTACGAAACCGCGAACAAGCATAGCTCTCGCTTCTTCTTCACTAATACCACGAGTCATCAAGTAGAAAATAGCCTCATCAGAAATACGGCCGATTTTTGCTTCATGACCTAAATCGACATTGTCATTTTCAATGGTAATCGATGGAATTGTATCGGATTGAGATTCTTGGTCTAGCATCAAAGATTCGCAAGATACGGTTGCTTTGGAATGGTCTGCATTTTTACCGATGTTTAAGACACCACGATAAATCGCTGTACCACCACTCTTAGAAATGGACTTAGAGTTAACATTACTTGTTGTATGCGGAGCCGCATGGATAACTTTTGCCCCAGTATCTAAGTATTGACCTTCACCAGCAAATGTAACACCTGTAAATTCACAGTGTGCCCCTTCACCAGCTAAAATACTCATTGGATACAAGCAAGATACAGCGGAACCAAAGGAACCGGATACCCACTCGATAGTACCATTTTTACCAACTCGGCTACGTTTCGTATTCAAGTTGTACATATTTTTAGACCAGTTTTCAATCGTGGAATAGCGCAAAGTAGCATTATCTTTTACAAATAATTCAACGCAACCAGCATGTAAGTTAGCTACATTATATTTTGGAGCAGAACAGCCTTCGATGAAGTGTGCTTTTGCCCCTTCTTCTACGATAATCAATGTATGTTCAAACTGACCAGCTCCTGGTGCATTCAAACGGAAATAGGACTGTAATGGAATATCTACAGTTACCCCTTTTGGCACATATACGAAGGAACCGCCAGACCATACTGCACCATGTAAGGCTGCAAATTTATGATCCGTAGGTGGCACCAATGTCATAAAGTATTGTTTAACAATATCTTCATGCTCATGCAATGCTGTTTGCATATCTGTGTACACAACGCCTTGACGAATCAAGTCTTCTTGAATACTGTGATATACAACTTCAGAGTCATATTGAGCGCCTACACCGGCTAAAGAAGTTTTTTCAGCTTCTTGGATACCAAGACGGTCAAATGTATCTTTAATGTCGTCTGGAACTTCGCTCCAGTCTTCTTTCATATCAATTTTAGGTTTTACATAGGTAACGATATCCGCCATATTTAAAGCGCTAATATCAGGTACCCAATTAGGAACGTCTAATTGATTGTAAATTTCAAGGGATTTCAAACGGAAATCTAACATCCATTGTGGTTCATTTTTATTAGCCCACATTTCACGAATGATATCTTCTGTTAAACCAGCTTCTGATTTATAGGAGAATTCAAATTCATTACGAATGTCATAGACGCCGCGATCCATCTCCTCAATTTGAGTTTTCTTTCTCGCTTCCATGAGATCCTCCTATGCTAAATTTTTGTATGCGTCGTAGCCTTTTTCTTCGATTTCACGAACGAGTTCAGGGCCACCAGTTTTTACAATACGACCATCGATTAAGATATGTACGAAGTTCGGTTGTAATTTTTGAAGAATTTGATTATGGTGAGTGATGATTAACACCGCATTTTCTTCATTATGGAAACGGTTCACACCTTCAGATACAATACGCACCGCATCTACGTCAAGACCGGAGTCAGTTTCATCAAGGATGGCCAATTTAGGGTTCAAGATAGACATTTGAAGAATTTCATTTTTCTTTCTTTCACCACCGGAGAAACCTTCATTTACATAACGATTAGCATAAGATGTATCGAAGGATAATTCTTCCATTTTAGCTTTCAATTCTTTTTTGAAAGCTAAGGCACGCACGTTTTCACCAGTAATGGTGTTTTTAGCCGTACGGATAAAGTTTTCTACCGTAATACCCGGTACAGATATAGGTGTTTGGAAAGACATGAAAATGCCTTTTTTAGCACGATCGTTTACAGCTTCTTCTGTAATGTTCTCACCATCGAACACGATGGAACCTTCTGTTACTTCATAAGCAGGGTTGCCCATGATTACGTTTGCCAATGTAGATTTACCGGCACCATTTGTGCCCATTACTACATGGATTTCACCTTTATTAATCGTTAAATTGATGCCCTTTAAGATTTCTTTTTCTTCAATAGAGGCACGCACATTGTCCACGCGAAGTAATTCTGCCACGTATGTCACTCCTTATCAAATAAGCTACTATATACAAAAGAAGACTAGTTAGGTCTTAGAATGCGTCGAATACCGTAAAAAAACGGATTCCACCAAAGTGTAATCCGCTGTCATATTCATAGCACGAGAACGCCACTTTGGCTTACATCTAAAATAGTAAATATACTAGATATATTATACCGTGTATAGATGGAGACCGCAAGCTAATTTCTACTATTTCACTATGAATTTGATGATATATTTATATACCACCTATTCATTTATAGCATATTGAAATTTATATTCTCTACCAAGAGATTCAACAACGTCTATTATACTGAATTTTATCAATATTGTAAATGCTATTCCTATATTTTTTTAGGGATATATAAATAGACATATACCTCGTTGCAACTGCAAACAAAGTATATGTCTATGTAATCTTATATGAATTTCTATGGGAGCTAACCTCAAGCCGGCTAATTATAAGTTAGAGAAATCCAATGTAGCAAAATAATCATCCAATGTTTCTGCACGACGAATTTGTGTGACACTACCATCTTCGTTCAATAACAATTCAGCAGAACGCAATTTACCATTGTAATTAAAGCCCATAGCATGTCCATGTGCACCAGCATCATGGATCACAATACGGTCGCCCATATCAATTTTTGGTAATTGACGATCGATAGCAAACTTATCATTATTTTCACATAAAGATCCAGTCACATCATAAGTCATGGTAGCCGGCTCGTTTTCTTTGCCCATCACCGTAATATGATGATAAGAACCATACAAAGCTGGACGCATTAAATTAGCCATACACGCATCTAAACCAATGTAATGTTTGTAAATATCTTTTTTATGAATCGCTGTAGCCACCAAATATCCATAAGGTCCAGTTACCATACGACCACATTCATAGGCCAAGTGAATTGGGCTATGACCAGATCCAAGAATTAAACGATCATAGGCTTCTTTCACCCCTGCACTCAACACTTTGTAATCCACCGGTGTTTGTTCAGGTTTATAAGCAACACCAATACCACCACCAAGGTCAATGAAAGATACTTCTACACCAGTTTGTTCTTTCACTCGTAATGCTAAATTAAACATCAACTCTGCTGTACCTACTAAACCGTCGATATCTAATTCATTAGATACCACCATTGTATGTAAACCGAAGTTAGTAATGCCTTTGCCTTTTAAATAGGTAATAGCTTCCACAATTTGTTCTTCTGTCATACCATATTTTGCTTCTTCTGGAAGACCGATGATAGTGTTACCACCCTCTTTTAAAGATCCTGGGTTGTAGCGGAAGCAAAAACGATTTGGTAATGTACCATGTTGTTCTAAATAAGCGATATGCGTAATATCATCTAAATTGATGATGGCACCTAATTCCATCGCTTTTTTGTATTCCTCGTACGGCGTATCATTGGAAGAGAACATGATGTCATCTCCTGTGATACCTACCTTTTCACTCAAAATTAATTCTGCCATAGAAGAGCAGTCTGCCCCAATACCAATTTCTTTCATCATTTTCATAATGTATGGATTTGGCGTTGCTTTTACAGCAAAATATTGTTTGAATCCTGGTGCCCAGCTAAAAGCATCCAAAAATGCGCGCATGTTATCCATAATCCCCTTCGCATCATAAATATGGAATGGTGTCGGATATTGAGTAATAATTGTTTCTAATTGTTCCTTTGTAAATGGTGTTGTTTTTACGTTCATCATAACTCCTCTATCTATCTGTCATCTACTATGATACAGCCTCTTCCTGTAATATAGCAATAAGTAAAATAATAGGCATTCTATATTTAGTATCTTAGACAAGTCTCACATATATTAGACTAAGCCCCCCAGCACGATTTCCCCCACTATGAAAACAGGAGTAATTGTATGCCATTAAATACTGATAGTATATGAATACCGTAACGTATTGTAACACAAATTCTATAGAACTGTAAAGATTCTATAGAATTCATATATTAAACAATTATAGATAGCTTATAAAATACAACTTTTACCTAAGGAACGCAATTGCGCGTAGTAGCCTTATGGCGTTCCTTACTGTATACATTAGATACCCCCAAGAAGAGCACGGTGTGCTCCACCTGAGGAACGCAATTGTGCGTAGTAGTATTGTGTCGTTCCTTGCTGCCTATATTACACAAACATAAGAAGCCCATGGCGTGCTCCTGAACAAACATTATGAAATACCGTTTGAGAAGAAGTATGCCATGGGCTTTCCTTTGTCATATAAAGTTTAGAACGCCACAGGCTACATAGCACAACAAGTTACTTCCCAAATAAGGAATGATCTATACTATATCGTCCACCACCCATGAAAAAAATTGCCAATGCAGCAAATGCCATTTGTGACGGATAATCCCAGGAGAAAAAAACTGCATCCAAATGAAGAATAGTAGCCGTAAACAAAACTCCAGCTAACAAAAATGCTCCTAGGCGAGTGAATAATCCAAATACAACTAAAATACCACCTAAGAACTCACAAATCGCAGCCATCGCACCAAAAAATTCAAAATATCCAGGTAGTCCTAGAGCGCCTAACATGGCACCGACCTTATACAGTCCAGCTGCACCACTTAAGAACTTCAAATATCCATGATAGGCCATAGACATACCTAATCCTAATCGAAGCACCAATATTCCAAAATTAATATACGTCGGTTTACCACGCAATAGAAAATGAACCATAATACTACCCTTTCATTCCAACACTGTTATGAACTTCAATCTAATATCATTCATTATACTTTCATTATCACAAAAAATCTACCCATTAACGCGGTTGTCAGTAGCAGTCTATGGCGTTCCTCTCATCCAAATCATGCTAATACAAAAAGACCGCAACATGTTCCCGAACAAACATTATGAAATACCGTTTGTGAGGGGATGTGTTGCGGTCTTAAATTATACTATTTCAAGAAGGAACGCTATAGACAAATAGCGCTTCAAGTGTTACCCGATGTCAGCCGGTGTAGAGAAATCCACTGTAATTCCCAATGCTTTCGCTACGCCTTCACCGTATGCAGGATCACATGCATAGCAATGTTTAGCATGACGCTCTTGGATGAATAATGGAACTCCTGCCATATTACGAGCTGTATTGCTGAATAATACTTGTTGTTGTTCTGGAGTCATAAGACGGAACAATTTACCTGGTTGTGTGTAGTAATCGGAGTCATCTTCACGGAAGTCGTATTGATATGCTTTACCAGATACGTCATATCCTGGATCTTTGTATTGCGGTTGGTTAGCCCATTGGCCAAAGCTATTTGGAGCATATCCAATAGTAGAGCCATGATTGCCATCTACACGGCCTTGTCCATCACGATGGTAAGAGTTGAATGGACATTTAGGTGCATTTACAGGGATTTGATGGTAATTTGTACCTAAGCGATAACGTTGTGCATCAGCATAGGAGAACAAACGACCTTGTAACATGCGGTCAGGGCTGAATCCAATACCAGGGATGATTGTAGATGGAGCGAAGGCAGCTTGTTCCACATCTTGGAAGTAGTTTTCTGGGTTACGATTCAATTCCATTACCCCTACTTCGATTAATGGGAAGTCTTTTTTGTACCATACTTTTGTAAGGTCGAATGGATTGTATGGAAGTGCTTCTGCTTGTTCTTCTGTCATCACTTGGATGTATAATTTCCAACGTGGGAAATCTCCTTTAGCGATAGCATCGAATAAGTCACGTTGTGCACTTTCACGGTCATTCGCAATAAGAGCAGCTGCTTCATCTTCAGTTAAATTTTTAATTGGTTGTTGGCATACCCAATGGAATTTAACCCATACGCGTTCATCATTTGCATTGATTAAGCTATAAGTGTGGGAACCGAAACCATGCATATGACGGTAGCCATCTGGAATACCACGGTCACTCATAACGATAGTGATTTGATGCATTGCTTCTGGCAAGCTAGTCCAGAAATCCCAGTTTGCAGTAGCATCACGTAAGTTAGTTTCAGGATTACGTTTTACTGCACGGTTCAAGTCTGGGAATTGCAATGGATCACGGATGAAGAATACTGGTGTGTTATTACCAACTAAATCCCAGTTACCTTCTTCAGTATACATTTTTACAGCAAAGCCACGGATATCACGTTCTGCATCAGCTGCACCACGTTCACCAGCTACTGTGGAAAAACGTACAAACAAATCAGTTTGTTTACCTACTTCAGAGAATACTTTTGCTTTTGTATATTTAGTAATATCATTTGTTACAGTGAAAGTACCAAATGCACCAGATCCTTTTGCATGCATACGGCGTTCAGGAATTACTTCACGAGCAAAATGGCCCAACTTTTCCATCAACCAAACATCTTGCATCAATACAGGACCACGTTTTCCAGCTGTCGCACTGTTATTATTGTCAGGGACAGGAGCGCCAAAGGCTGTTGTCAATTTTTCTTCTTTCATAACTTTCTCCTTTGTAAACTTATACATATAAAAATTACATCCATCTTTTACAACGGATAATTATTATCCGTTATCTTATGAATTCATTATAAATCTATTTTCTTTTATTGTCAATAATGATTTTCCATTAATTATTTTTATTTTCGATGTTACAAACTATAACATTATCAATCTGTTGAATTCCAAAAAGGGACCACGAAAGAATAGTTACCTATTCTTTCGTAGTCCCCATACTGTTCAATTATGTAGTGCTTATGACCAATACATGTAATCTTAGATTACATCATACCGCCCATTCCACCCATTGGAGGCATTGGAGGCATCATTGGAGCATTTTCATCTACTTTATCAGCTACGATGGATTCAGTAGTTAATACTAGCGCTGCAATGGATGCTGCATTTTGCAAGGCAGAGCGTGTTACTTTAGCAGGGTCCACGATACCAGCTTTTACCATATCTACATATTCTTCTGTTAATGCATTGAAACCGATACCGCTTTCAGTAGATTTTACTCGTTCTACCACAACGGAACCTTCTAAACCTGCATTGTAAGCAATTTGGCGAAGAGGCTCTTCCACCGCACGGCGCACAAGGTTTACACCTGTTAATACGTCGCCAGTAGCTTCGATACCGTCTAATGCTGGGATGATGTCGATCAATGTAGTACCACCACCTGCAACGATACCTTCTTCCACAGCTGCACGAGTCGCATTCAATGCATCTTCAATGCGAAGTTTTTTATCTTTCAATTCTACTTCTGTTGCAGCACCTACTTCGATGACAGCTACACCACCAGACAATTTAGCCAAACGTTCTTGTAATTTTTCTTTGTCGAATTCGGAAGTCGCTTCTTCTGCTTGTGCACGAACTTGTGCTACACGACGAGCGATTACTTCTTTGTCGCCATTGCCATCAACAATGATAGTTTCGTCTTTTGTGATGCGAACTTGACGAGCTGTACCCAAGTGTTCTAAATCTACATTTTCTAATTTCAAGCCCACTTCTTCACTGATGACAACACCACCAGTTAAGATAGCGATATCTTCTAACATAGCTTTACGACGGTCGCCGAAACCAGGAGCTTTCACAGCCACTGCTTTTAATGTACCACGAAGACGGTTTACTACCAATGTAGCCAATGCTTCGCCATCTACATCTTCAGCGATGATCACAAGTTCTTTACCAAGTTTTACCACTTTTTCAAGGGCTGGTAATAAATCAGCGATCACAGAGATTTTGCGGTCAGTGATCAAGATTAATGGCTCGTTCACAACTGCTTCCATTTTGTCTGGGTCAGTTACCATGTAAGGAGATAAGTAACCGCGGTCGAATTGCATACCTTCTACTACATTCAATTCAGTTTGCAATGTTTTGGACTCTTCTACAGTAATAACACCGTCGTTACCTACACGGTCCATTGCTTCCGCGATCAATGCGCCGATTTCTTCGTCAGCTGCAGATACAGATGCTACTTGAGCGATGTCTTGTTTACCGTTTACGTCGATCGCTTTGGATTGAATTTCAGCCACTAATTTTTTAACTGCTAATTCAATACCTTTTTTAAGAATCATAGGGTTAGCACCAGCCGCTACATTGCGCATACCTTCTTGGATCATTGCTTGCGCTAATACAGTCGCTGTTGTAGTACCGTCACCAGCTACATCGTTAGTTTTTGTAGCTACTTCTTTCACTAATTGTGCACCCATATTTTCAAATGGATCTGGAAGTTCAATATCGCGAGCGATAGTCACGCCATCGTTAGTGATTGTTGGAGCACCAAATTTTTTCTCTAATACTACATTACGACCTTTAGGTCCTAATGTTACTTTTACAGCATTTGCTAATTGGTCAACGCCACGGCCTAATGCACGGCGCGCTTCTTCATTAAATAAAATTTCTTTTGCCATTGTATAGCCTCCTCTATGGGGTCATCCCCCTCTTTGGTCAGATTATAATACTGCTAAAATATCTTTTTCACTGATAATCAAATGGTCAACGCCATCAATTTTGAATTCAGTACCAGCATATTTGGAGAACATAACTGTATTGCCCACTTCTACTTCTGGTTTTACACGTTCGCCATTGTCACATAATTTACCAGGACCTACAGCGATAACAGTACCTTCGGATGGACGTTCCTTTGTGGAAGATGCTAAAAAGATACCACTTTCCGTTTTTGTTTCTACTTCTAATACACGAATAATGACACGATCGCCTAATGGTTTCATTGTTATACCTCTTCTCATATACACTATAATATCGATGTTAGCACTCAATAATGGTGAGTGCTAATCACAAGTATTATTATAAATCATTTTAAAATTTTTGCAAGTCTTTTTTGA
The DNA here is from genome assembly GCA_963518085.1 of uncultured Veillonella sp. Lineage (GTDB taxonomy): Bacteria > Bacillota > Negativicutes > Veillonellales > Veillonellaceae > F0422. The sequence continues at coordinate 35,044 of CAUQIB010000014.1, forward strand.
CTTTTTGACTAAATACTTTTTAATTTTATGATTTCGCTTCATGGGCTGCGATAATTTTTTTACATGTTTCCACCAGACTAATCCGTTTATCCATACTGAAAACTCGTATTTTCTCGTACGCCTTTTCCTCAGAAAATCCGTGCAAGCTCATCAATATGCCCGTTGCTTTCGTCACATATTTTCGTTCCTCTAAGGAACTTTCTAAACCTTTTACCTGTTCTAGCAAATCCCGTTCTTCTTGAAAGCGACCCATAGCCATCTGCAAAGTGGGACCTAAGTCCTGTTCACGCAAAGGTTTAATCAGATAGCCGTATACCCCAGATTGGGATGCCTTTTGGATTAGATCATCTTGGCTGTACGCTGTTAATAGCACCACCGGTGCCAATCGCTTATGACGAATTTGCCGAGCTGCCTCGATACCATCTAGTTCTGGCATCTTCACATCCATGAGCACTATATCAGGTTGTAAACTTTGGCATAATTGGATGGCTTCAACACCATTTGTCCCTTCCCCTACAACGGTATGGCCTTGGCTTTCTAATATATCTCGCAAGTCCATGCGAATCAGCGACTCATCATCTACTACTAAGACGCGCATACTCTTCTCCTTTATGAATCCAAATATCTACTACAGTCCCAGTTACTTGGGGTATCCATGAAATCTTTCCATCTAGTTCATTCCGCACTAGATTATCTATAATTTGCAAACCCAATCTACGTTGTTTGGTGTCTTCAAAATCCTTTGGTAAACCACAGCCTGTATCTCGGATGATAATGTGTAGCATATCTCGATTTTCAATGTTTCCTACATCTCGCACCTCTACCTGTACTTGGCCTTCCATTTGCTCTTTAAAAGCATGCTTAAAGATATTGGAAAATAGTTCATTCAGAACTAAGGATACATAGCTAGCCTTGTGAGATGACATGATGATATCATCGCCTATATACTCCATATCGATCTTATGTTCAGAAGATCCTAATCCTTGTCGTAACAAGCGCCATAATTCTTCGATAATACTGCGCAATGCCACATAATCTTCATCAAAGTTCGACACGATTTCATGGACAAGTGCCATACTTTCAATACGATGAATACTATCTTGCAAGGCTTGTTTCACGTCATCAGAACCACTGCGACGACTTTGCATGCGCAGTAATCCTGCCACAGATTGTAAATTGTTTTTCACGCGATGATGTACTTCTTTGATAACAGAGTTTTTCACCAGTAATTCTTGATCTCGCTTACGCAGTTCAGTTTTATCTTGTAAGACTAAAATACCACGTTTCCATTTCACACCAAGGACGACAGGAATCATCACTTGTCGCAAAGCAATATCGCCATACAACTCTTCATCAATGGTACCCACTCTATCTTCTAAGGCCTTTTTAATGCGTCCTACTTTCAAGGTACTACTGTAAATAGATGTTCCCTGTAATCGTCGGTCAATGCCAAAGATGTCCCCTAGCTTTTTCGCCGCTCGATTCGCATAAAGAATAGTACCATCTTGTTCAAAAAAAAGTATTCCGTCTAACACAGAAATTCCTTCATATAATTCCGGTTGTTGTAATTGTGGAACCAACATTCCTTGAAAGCTCGTCTGTGACACGATAGACATAAATTCATTATATCGACTAGAGTACACTTCGGACACAGGATTCGTGAAGGCACAGGCACCGATACATTTACCTCCATTATCTACAATGGGATACACATAGGCATAATAGGTTTCTATTGTCATTGTTGCCTGTGTAACTTCTTCCCAATCCATGATTCCTGTATAGGGCTTGCCACTCTGTAAGATCTGTTGAATGGGATGGTCCGTAGGCACCTTGTATTTCTGTATCATTCCGGTATGACTGCTATCCAAAGCTCCACTGAGTAAAAGGTGTCCGTCCTTAGCTTGCACTAAGAGGGACACCCCTTGTTCACTGATGGCTTTACCAAAGCTTAATCGCTCAGAAAACTGCAATAGTAGAGCCTGTTGTGTAGGATATAAATCTGTTTCTTTCTCTAGGACGTCTTTCCAGCTAGTCATGTTGGCTTCCTTTCCACAAATCACTGCCCAATGGAATAGACGGTTTTGCATTTAATGTGTAATTGCTGAATTTGCCAGCTTGTGCCATATAGTAGGCACGGCATCCAATCATAGCTGCATTATCTGTGGCCAACATAGACCCTGCCGTGAGATACGTCAAGCCTTCTGCTTCACACATAGCCTGTAAATCTCGTTGCAGTCCACTGTTTGCCGATACGCCACCAGCTAAGGCAATCTTCGTTTCTCCCAAGGTATGAGCTGCTTCTTTCACTTTTTCTACCAATACGTCTGTAATGGCCTTTTGAAAGGAGGCTGCCACATCTTCATGACAGATAGATTCACCTTTTTGTTGTTTTCCATTGATGTAGTTAAGAACAGCTGACTTCAAACCACTGAAACTAAAGTCAAAATTTCCTTTTTCCAATAAAGGCCTTGGAAAATCGATAGCATCAGGATTACCTTGTTTCGCCAATGCATCAATATGTGGTCCACCTGGATACGGATACCCTAATACGCGAGCGATTTTATCGAAGGCTTCACCTGCCGCATCATCACGTGTTTGTCCTAGTACCTGAAAACTTTCATAATCTGTGACATGAACAATCATAGTATGACCACCAGATACAACTAAGCACAAGAAAGGCGGCTCTAAATCAGGATGTAACAAGAAGTTCGCAAAGATGTGCCCTTCCATATGATGAACCCCAACCAAAGGAATATCTTTTGCAAAGGATAGAGCCTTCGCTGCCGACACGCCTACCAACAAAGCTCCTACTAAACCTGGCCCATAAGTAACACCTATATGATCTATATCATCTAATGTTACATTCGCATCTTCCAAAGCTTGGTCGATAACTGGCATAATCTGTTCAATATGATGACGGGATGCTACTTCTGGCACGACACCGCCAAATTTTCTATGTATGGGAACTTGACTGGAAATCACATTAGAAATGACTGTTCTGCCATCTTGTAAGACCGCTGCCGTTGTTTCATCACAACTAGTTTCAATGGCTAGTGTGTAGATACTCATGTCAGTTCCTCCATTTCTTTCGTCATAATCAATCCATCTTCTATTGGATCTGAATAAAATTGTTTGCGTACTCCTACTGCAGTAAAACCCAATCTACGATACATAGCTTGAGCAGCAATATTGGAGACACGCACTTCTAAAAAAATATGTTTCATACCTCGTTTATGGAGCATTTGCGTTAATTTACGGGTCATCTTAGCCCCATAGCCTGCACGACGATATTCAGGATGAATAGCAATATTCGTAATCTGACCTTCATCCAAGACTAGCCATGATCCTGCATAGCCAATAATCTTCCCATCTTCCGCTTCTACTACGAGGTATAGCTTATCTTCTACTTCTAAATCATCTAATAAAGCTTCCTTTGACCAAGGCGTTGAAAAACAGGCCAGTTCTATTTCGTAGATACCTTCAATATCACTTTGTAAGGCTTCTCGTAATGTGACCATTATCGTTCACCTGCCGCTTCACGGACTACCACCGTAGGTTCTACATAGGTGCCTGTAGCTAACATATCTTTATTCTTCTCATCCCAGACCACTTCCGCCTCCGATTTACGAATGTAGAATGGCTCAATGGATTGTGCGTCAAGAATATTACCACTACCGAATTGTGGCAATGCTACTTGAATCACATGAGATGCCCGTGGTCGTTGTTTTGATTCATGCCCTAGCACCAATTTCATAGGGTCAATACGTCCTTCTTCTACGCCTAGAGCATATTCTTTTTCCAGACGTTTCAGACCATCTCCTACAATCACCACTGGACATTCTTCGCATAATTTCATCAAGGATGTTAGCAGCTCCGGCACTTGATAGACTGCCACCGAATCTAGGGGCTCCAGAGTTGTACCGTTCCACTCATATTGACGGGCATAGACTTGCTTTTTTTGCGCATCCACAACGGTACACACACGGTAATTCGAGTACATAAACCCTTGTGCTAATACATCTGTAGTAAGAACTCCTACAACAGGTACATTCCATGCGTAAGCCAAAGCTTTTGCCGTCCCAAGCCCAATGCGCAAACCGGTAAAGGAACCTGGTCCGATGGTTACAGCAATGCCGGTAATATCAGATTTCTTCACTTTCCCCGTTGTCAGCACCGTTTCAATATGTGGCACCAATTGTTCAGAATGAGTAAGGCCTGCCTGAACAATGAGTTCGCTTCGTATTTCTTTGTCATTTCCCACCGCCACGCTGGCAATGGCACTACTCGTTTCAATGCCTAAAATCATAGGTACTCTCCTATGCGTTGTAATTCTTCTGCTGAAAGTAACTCTGTATGAACTGTAAACTGACGAGATCCATCATCAGCTACAGAAATCTCAATCCACACCGTCGTATCTGGCAATTCGTCCGTAAACTTACTAGCCCATTCCACAACGGACTTTGTTTCCTCTGTATATTCGTAAAAGCCGATGGTCTCCAATTCTTCTACCAAATCCATTCGATATAAATCAAAGTGATACAGGTAAGAACCATCTACTTCATAAGTGTTCATTAAAGCAAAGGTAGGACTTGTCACTTCTTCTGTGACCCCAAAACCTTTGGCAATACCTTGAGAAAAATGCGTTTTCCCCGCCCCTAATGTACCATCTAAAGCAATACAGATAGGGCCTTCATAATCTTTCATAAATCTCCCTAGGCTGTGACCTAGAGACAACGTTTCCTCTACGGAATGTGTTGTATATTGTATACTACTCATATTAATCCTTTATATTATATCGTTCATTAATCTATATGTTGCATTTCTAACGATTCTAACTCATGATATAGGTGCTTTCCTCTATTATGTGTTATCTCACTATAACAGTTAAATATTTTTCACATCGCTCTATGAGTAACCATATTGTCAATCAGCTAACTACTTATATCTTAGATAAATGATTATATCCCTTAGGTTCTACTGTCATCCATTTTCCATCACGGTCTACTAATACCTGTGCATTACCTGCTTTGACATGCCCAATAATAGTAAAAGTATCCCTAGGCAAGCCATCAGCCTTTTCTGCTGGGATGGTCCCCACTAGCTGAAAATCTTCCCCCCCAGTCCACATAGGAAAGTATGGGCTCATCTGGTGGCTTTCACAGTAAGCGTGTACCTCTGGATGGATAGGTAAAGTACTTTCATCGACGTAAATAGTCACCTGCGATGCTTTAGCAATCTCGTTGAGTTCGCTAGACAAGCCATCGCTGATATCATTCATGGACGTGGCACCTAAGTCTCTTGCTATTATACCACATTCCACATGAGGAATGGGCCGTTGATGAACGGATTGACTCACGGGATAGTCCTTGCTGCCTTCCAACAAACTGTGCAACCCCACATACGATAATCCCAGATAGTTCGTGATGAACACTGCATCACCATCTTGAGCACCACTGCGTAAAACAGATTGATGTTTTGGAACGTCTCCAAAGACTGTGGCTGAAATCACAAAAGGACCTTCCGTTGACACCGTGTCGCCACCGATGATATTTACATCGTAGTCTGCACAGATGTGACGCAACCCATTGTAAACTGCTTCTACATAGGATGTATGTCGCCTCTTAGGCACTGCAATGGACACCACCATATGTCGTGGAGTACCACCCATCGCTGCTATATCACTAATATTCGCTGTCCCCAACCGATAGCCTATATCAAACGGTGATGTAGTACTTTCACTAAAGTGAACACCTTCCACCATCATGTCCGTGCTCACTAGTTGATCTACATTATGAGGAGTATCATAGACAGCACAATCATCACCGACGCCTACCTTTACGTAAGTAGGATTGTGGATACTATGTTGTGTTAGTTTATCGATAAGGGCAAATTCATCTAAGGAATCCTTATACATCGTACCACCTCGTTTCTTGTATACATGTCATTAACTAATTATCTATTCAGGCAGACTCATGAAATAAACTATTTCAACTAAACTATAAAATTTGTATATCAATTTCTCTATATATGTTGTTCTTATTGTATCATACTAGAGCCTAAAGATAAGATAAATTTATCTAAATAATAAAGGGACCCCTATCAGGGTCCCCTTTCATTATGTTGTTACAATGTATGTGACCTACCGCATCAACTTCACCAACTAGGTATCACTACCTCGTCATCTCAATCAATTGTTTCACATAGTCGTTACTCGGATGATTCTTTACTTCTTCCGCAGTTCCGTATTGTTGTATCTTGCCTTCGTGCATGACAAGAATATGTGTACCTAACTTAAAAGCTTCATGCATGTCATGGGTGATGAACACAACGCTACAGTTAGTTTGTTTGTGAATTTTCTTTAAGTCTTCTTGCAGTTGATACCTCGTAATGGAATCCACCGCACCGAATGGCTCGTCCATAAGTAATATCTTTGGCGAATTTGCATAAGCTCTGGCAATGCCAACACGTTGCTGTTGCCCTCCAGATAATTCCTTAGGATATTTTTTCTTACTGTCCAATGGTAAACCTACTAATGAAAGCATACGTTCTACAATAGCATCCACTTCTTCCTTCGGTGCACCATCTAGCTTAGGTACATACCCAATATTATCTGCTACCGTCATATGTGGGAATAATCCATCTCCTTGAATGGCATAGCCGATCTTTCTCCGCAAAGAGATAATATCCTGATCGATAACACGAGTTCCAAAGATAGTAATATCTCCCTCGTCCGGTACAATTAATCCATTAATCATTTTTAACAGTGTCGTCTTCCCTGAGCCAGATGTGCCTACAATACAGAGAAAGTCTCCTTCATCGATGGTAAGATTGCAATTCCTCACCACCCATTTGCCTTGATAGGATTTTCCAATATTTTTATATTCTATAATCTGATTCATTTATTTCACCAACAATCCTTTCGATTGTAAAAATTCCTTTGCCACTTGTTTCGGATCTTCCTTATCAATTTCTACTCTTTTATTCAACTGTGCCATAGTACTTTCATCTAAGATACCATCCAAACGATGTAATACAGCCTCTAGCTCTGGATGTTTCTGCAAGGTTTCCTCGCGAACGACCATACCTGCCATATAACTTGGGTAAAAGTTGCGATCATCCTCTAACACTACAACCCGTGGATCAGATAATTGACCATCTGTAGTAAACACAGTCATAGCATCAATTTTCTTATCAAATAAAGCTTGATATTTTAAACCATTGTCCATATCTACTACTTTTTTGAAGTGATAATTATAGGCATTAGCTAACGCTTTGTACCCATCTTCTCGTTCAAAGAAGTCATATTCTGCTCCAAAGGTTAACTGTCCTGCATACTTCGCCAAGTCAGTAAATGTTTTGATTCCATATTCCTTCGCCAAATCTGCACGAATGCCAATACTATAGGTATCATTAAAGCCAAACATGCCCTTCCACAAGAAATGATACTTATCCTTGTACTCTGCACTCAATATAGGAAACTTATCGTTCTTGTAGTCTTCCTTATGTTTTAACACAATTTGCCAAGATGTCCCCGTATACTCCGGATACATATCGAAATCGCCTCGCACCATACCAGGATGAATATTAGAAGTGCCACCGCCAACACCGTGGGTGTACTCAACTTTCAGATTCGTGTCCGCCTCAATTAGGGTTCCCACGATGTCTGCCAAAATATATCCTTCCGATACCGGTTTTGATGCGATGTGAATAGTATCACTTTTACTATACTGTTGCATTCCCACAACGCCCAAAATAATCACTAATAAAACACCCAATACATAGCCTACTTTTTTATTCACTACCGTATGTACCTTGTGCCCTTCTACTAGTTTACCAATAAAACCTAAGATACCGTCTATAACCAAAGCTAACAAGGCGATTAGAATACCGCCAATCCAAATTAATATTTCATTATTCGTAGTTATGCCGCGATAAATAGCAACACCTAGACCACCCGCCCCCACAAAAGAGGCAATCCCCGCTAAGGCAATGGTCATAGTCACCATGTTCATGATAGCTGCAAAAATAACAGGAAATGCTAGCGGTAGTTGTATCTTCCATAAAATTTGGCTATCTGTGCTCCCCATGGCACGGCTAGCCTCAATTATTTTTGGATCAATGGTGGTAATCCCTACATAGGTACTACGCACGATAGGCAATAGTGCGTATATGGTAAGGGCAATGATAGCCGTCGTATTCCCTACACCTGTAAAAGAAATCAAAAACCCCAACAAAGCAATAGACGGTATGGTATACGCAATATTCACTACAGAAATGATAGAATTTGCCAATTTCTGGTTTTGTACTATAAATATCCCCATAGCCAATCCTAGCACTGTAGCAATGATGACGGCTGTAAAAGTAATTCCTATGTGCTCGAGTAATAAATGCAAATAAAATGCCCCATTTTTACTTAACTCTTCCACCAAATTCTGTATCATCAAACCATCCTTTCTACAACATCTTTATTGATTATCATATCAATTTACCATGAATTTAAGGTATAAAAATGTTGAAGGCCCTTAGATAAGAGTCCCCCAACATACTGCTTAATCTTTTACGATTTTATCTTTCATTTGTTTCAATGGATGCGTCAAGTCAATGTTACCATAGGTAGGTAAAGTCACTCCTTTTACCTTGATATACACTTTATGTACACCATCAAATTCTACTGCTGTATTAACGATAGAGGCAATTCGTAACGTAGCTGTTAAACCAGTAGCATCCTGCAAAAAGTCATCATTTAAAATGACTGTAACCGTGTCATCATGTTTTGATGTTTCTACTACTTTTGTACCTTTTACAAAAACTGGGTACTCTGCCCGACCATCTTGCTCAATCATCAAGTTTATGGCATCTTTTACCGTTTTGCGTTCTTTATCAATCGTAAGCGGTTGTGGCATAACACCTTTTCCATCTTGTCGCGGTACATAGACCACGATTTTTGTCATTTTATCTAGCGTCTTATTATCCTGCGACGCAGAAGATTTGGCCGTTGTTTGTTTCCCTAAATCTACCTTTAAATCTTGAGAATTACACCCTGCCAACGCAATGACACATACGCTCATCATAGCCACTAAGCCATAGCGTAATGATTGTTTCATGAATTAACCTCCAAAATATAATTCTAAACCTTTTGCCAGTTCATTGGCAAAAGCTTTCTGTGTTGATGATTCTTTTAAATGACCTTCTTCCGTAGGATTAGAAATAAACCCTAATTCTACCAAAATGGATGGCATCAAGGAATGACGTAGGACGTATAAGTTCCCAGGTTGGATACCTCGGTTACCATTAAATCCACTGTGTTCAGCAATCTGACCTTGTACAGAAGATGCTAATTTTTTCGATTGATCAGATCCATCAAAATAGTATGTCGCAATTCCCCCTACATTAGGATTTGAGAAGGAATTAATATGAATACTCATAAAAGCATCCGCTTGGTTACCATTTGCTACATTCACACGGGCCTGCAATTCATCCACACCACTTGCATGTGGTCCATACACATCTACATCCGTAGTACGAGTCAAGATAACTTTAGCCCCCTTTGCTTCTAGGATAGATTTTAAATATTCAGCAATAGGCAAGGTCACTTGTTTTTCCTGTAATCCTGTTGGTCCAATGGCACCTGGATCACTGCCACCATGTCCTGGATCTAATACAATAATTTTACCACTAATACCGCCTGTGGTGCGATAATTGACTACTTGCGGAATTGGTTTTTCTGGAACCACTGGTGCTGCCACTGGCTGTTTTGGTATAGCTTTAGGCTCTGGTTTAAGTGGTAATACAGCTGGTTTTGTTACCGGTTTCTCAACTACTTTTGGTGCCGGTTTCGTCTCAGCTTTTGGCATTTCCTTAGGTGGAGTTTTTATCTCACCTACCTTGGCTGGCGCTTTCTCATCTAATGGATTCACTGTTTTTTTACCATAGTAATTATCTCGCGGAGTTACCCCTTTTTTCTGGATATCCACCACCATTCGATATGGTTTGTTATTGACTGTGTCTTTTTTTAAAGTAAATACTTTCAAATCTTCTACATCGATGGCCTTTGGTGTTTCGATTTTTACCACCGTATCTGTTCCTGACTGTGAAAGTGTTGCACTTTTCGCAATACCATCATCCATTACAATCGATGTAGGAGCGCCTGCTATTGTGGCATTTTTCAACACCAATGTAGTGGATGTACCGCTGGAACTAATAGAGGCCGTCGCATGAACAGGACTAGACAAACTAAAGACCATTCTCACAAAAGGGATTGGCGCATCATTTCTCGTCACCCAATGAAGATCTGTCACATTGGCAGCTTTCGTGGCTCCAAATAAGACTGGTAACACCAGTACTAATATACCCAATAGGGCAAATAACTTACGCAAATATCTCACTCCAATCTATGTTGCACTGGATAGTTTTCCTTTAGACAATATCTTAATTATACCACATTTACCCAGTCCATACATGAAAAATCAGTGAAAATTATATAAAAGAAACATAAGCAGGCTTTCTGTGTCCATTAACACTAATTACATTACCTACTTATGTTTCTTACTTTTCTATGTATTTGTTACATAGAGCGTACCGCTCTAACATTCATAACCTACTGGTAGTCCTCTAATCTCAGTAACCTCTACATTCTTATAGGGTTACCATGTTAAGAGACTAAGCCTCTTGTTTTTCGTTGCGGTTCATAATGTAATACAATACAGCACCTACGACTAAACCACCAAGTCCCCAAACAACTTTTTCCAAGGAAGATTGAGTTAACAGCCAAATACTAATGACAACGGCTAACACTGGAAGCACCGGACCAAATGGTACACGGAATGTTCTCGCCATATCTGGTCGTTTGTTTCTGAACACAATCACTGCCAAGCAAGTAGGCAAGTATTGAGCAAAACGAGATACCACGGAAATCGCCGCTAGTTTTTCAAAACTACCCGTCCAAGACAATGCTACTGCAAACACAACGGTGACGATGATTGCCACATAAGGAGCATCCTTTTTATTACGTTTGGACACTACTTTAGGAATCAACCCATCATCTGCCATAGCTACGCCAGAACGTGGTGCCAAGAAAGAAGACGCTACGTTGATACCACCGATAGAGATCAATGTACCAGCTGTAACGATTGCTTTTGCCAATGGTCCCATGAATACGAACGCCGCATCTGCTACTGGAGTTTTAGATGTCACAAGGGAATCCCCCATGATGCCGATGCAGATTGCTTGAATCAAAATGTACACGATAGATACTAATGTTAACACAAGAATAATCGCTTTGGGTACATTGCGTTCAGGGTTTTCCATATCTTCCGCAGCTACTGCAATCGATTCAAACCCTGTGAAAGCATAGAAAATGATTAATGCTGCCGCCCCAAAGCTTGCTTGAGTCATATCTGGTACAGATTCCATTGGCGTGAAGTTAACGCCTTTCACATAAAAAATGCCTACTAGGATAAAGAAAATCAATGGCAACAATTTACCGATGGTTACGATATTGTTGATGATTTTAGAAATTTTGACACCCATGATATTCATGATACCAAGTACCACAATAATCAATGTAGCGATAATATTTTTACCCATTTCTGTACTTGCTGGTTCCCACACTGCACCTAGTGCGGTAGCAAATCCTACTGCCATAGCAGACCAAGCAATAGTAGCAATAGCCCATTTCATAAAACCAACTTCAAAACCTACGAAGTTACCAAACGCTTCTTTTGCATACACATATGGACCACCGTTTTTATTGAACATGCCACCCATTTCTGCAAAGCATAATGCAATAGACATAACTAGCAGAGCATCAAATACGATAACCCATAAACTGTTGACGCCCACTAATGCAGCTGCTTTACCAGGTAATAGGAAAATTCCTGTCCCAATAATTGCATTCACCCCTAAGAGGATAATACTCATGAGACCTAACTTATTGTTTAACATACTACGTTCTCCTTACACTGTTACCTCCAGAGGTTTCAGTTGTACTACTAAAGTGTATATACACGAGATATACACATATCCTCACATCATTTTAGAATAAAGCGTGAGCGATAAAGTACCCAACTACACAGCTTGTAAATACTCCAATTAAGCCTGGAATAATAAAGCTGTGATTGATAACAAATTTACCAATTCGTGTTGTACCAGATCGGTCAAACCCAATACATGCTAGATCAGATGGATATGTTGGTAATACAAAGTATGCATAACATGCAGGGATAAAGGATAATACAATCAATGGTTCCACACCTACGCTTAAGCCCATTGGCACCACGATAGCAAGGGCTGCTGCTTGGGAGTTAACCAATTTAGAAATGATAAATAATACAATGGCGTACGTCCATGGATGCGCGACTACCACACTAGATAAGGTTGTTTTAAATTGTGGGATGTAAGCTCCAAAATAGGTTTCTGCCATCCATGCTACACCGTACACAGATACCACAGCAATCATACCAGATTTGAAAACAGAACCATTTGTTACATCACTCACTTTCACCTTACACAGAAGAAGAATTAAGGATGCCATCACAAGCATAGCAATTTGAATTGTGGGAGTCATGGATAATGGTTTCCATGCACCTTTTGCATTCGGCACTAATGGTAATAATTGTTCTGGGAAACTACCGAATAAAGCGATAACTAAAATCCCTAGCAAGAAAATTATGGTAGCCCAGTATGCTGTGCGAGGCAATTCTTTTACAACGCTTGCCTCTTTGTTTTCTGCATAAATGTAAGCACGTTGTTCTGGATCTTGAATGCGAGCTTGGAATTCAGGGTCATTAGCCAATTCTTTCCCACGGCGCATACTCCAAAGGCCTGCTACGATAACACCCACAAATGTCGCTGGAATCGTAATGGATAAAATCGTTACCACACTAGCTTGGAAGCTAACAGCCCCTAACATAGCCACCATAGATACTACTGCTACCGATGCAGGAGAGGCACAAATCCCCATTTGAGACGCCACAGATGCCACCGCCATTGGTCGTTCTGGACGAATCCCTTCTTTAATAGAAATATCATAGATAATTGGGAACATTGTATATACTACGTGACCTGTTCCACATAATACAGTTAAGAACCATGTTGTAATAGGCGCTAATATAGTAATTTGTTTTGGATTGCTACGAAGAAATTTTTCAGCGTATACAAGCATCACATCCAGCCCTTTGGAGGCCTGTAAGAAACCAGAACAAGTCACCACTGCCATAATAGTTAGCATGACATCAATTGGTGGTTTCCCCGGCACAAGACCAATTACGAATACGTAAATAGCAAGGCCAATACCAGATACGGCAGCTAAACCTAAGCCACCATGTCTTACACCAACGATCAAGCAAGCTAACAATAGAATAAATCCGAATAAAATAATCATGAATTACTCAATCCTTTCTAATAAAAAAAACACTTGCCGTAATTATTATACGGCAAGTGACGTAATAAAAACAGTGATAAACCGCTTCTATAGGATATATTTTACATGAAAGTTGGTTATGGTTTACATGCGTTCATCCACAGGATGCCCCACATATGTTGCTATTCCACTTCAGTTGTAATAGGTTCTATAAATCTAGTGCTGTTTCATCCAAGAGAAAATCCTCTACTCCAATATATAAAATTCCATCATCATCAAATCTAGGAACTATGTTGTTTCTAACTATAACAACTTTCTTAAATGAATCTCCCGTTCTTCTCAAGGATTCCGTTTCTTGTACTTGTTTT
>CAUQIB010000015.1:0-45729 GCA_963518085.1 uncultured Veillonella sp.
GCATCAATAAAATAATCCAAGTAATTACTTACTGTAAGCTGAGATATCTTTATATGTTTTTCTGACATAAAAGTATTCGCCAGCTTAGTTGGATTAGACAATGAACCAATAGATGAAGATATAATATCCAACAAATCATCCATGATAGATGCATCTTTAAGAACTTTGTTGCGCTCCATTACGTCTTTAATATAAGTACTTGTAAAAACATTCTTCAAATACTCACTCTTTTTTTCATGATTACTTAGTTGTACAGACATTGGCATGCCACCATACAAACAATATTCATCAAAAGCCTTTCCCTTGTCTCCTTCATAACATGAATAAAATTCTGCAAACGAAAATGGATATACTCTTATTTCATCACCACGATCTCTAAACTGTGTTAGCACATCTGATGAAAGCATCTTTGAATTGCTACCTGTAATATATACATCTACATTCGGAATTTTCATAAGTCCAAGTACCAAATCAACAAAGTTTACCTTTGAGTCAGTACCTTCCAGATATGGATTAGAAATTTCTTCTACAAATTGAATTTCATCGATAAAAACATAATATTTACGTCCATTATCTCGTATTTTATCTCTTAAATAGTCATCTAGCTCAATTGGATTTCTATATTTGATATTTTTCAGACTATCAAGTGCAATCATTATAATTTGATCTTCACGCACTTCACTAGAAAGTAAATGCTTTCTATATAATTCAAATAAAAGATAAGATTTTCCACATCTTCTAATGCCTGTAATAATTTTTACTCTTCCATTATCTTTTTTATCGATAAGTTGATTTAAATATCTTGGCCTTTGTACTTCCACTCTCACACCCCATTTAATAATATATTGTAAATACGCACTTTTATTAAATCTATTTACAACATTATAACGTCATCAATTAAGGATTTCAACAAATACTTTTAAAATAAATGCGTATTTACTCTTTTTATTTAAATCTATAATAAAATGATTAAATGCTGCTAACAAATTATGGCTCTATAAAATATTTTTGGGGGACGGCAAAAGCCATCCCCCCAAGGTATATTTTTTTGCATAAAAATAGGCATATCATTCAGTTTGCTTTACAATATAAGTAGCTAACAAAAAAGAAAGGACTGAAGCATATGCCTACATTAGATTATACTGAAATTTTCACAAAATCAAAACAAAATTTATTTATGACATCGTATTTGACGAAGGAACACCTGTTTTTGCACTAAAATCGGTATATCGAGCCGACTAAACTGTTGAGTTCTCTTATTGCCTGTATAGGCAAACAACAAAGTGTTTGCATTAATTATCGTTATACCCGTTTTTGATGGTATCAAAACAGCGTTTCCAGTATTGCTCTCGTTCTTTGATTTTTTCCGGATCATGCGAAAGTCCAAAATACTCAAGCAGGGTATATGTAAAGTACTTTTCAAAGTACTCTTCCCCTTTTTGCTCGTAAAGTGCTATTAGCTTTTTATTTCCACCGTGCTTTGAATCCAGGTAATTACCCCATCTTTGAGCAACTCCTTCTTCCCCAGTAGCTGAACCTATGTACAATTTACCCGTATGAGTATCCGTTAAACAATATACACCAGTAATTTTTTTCAATGCCTCATAATATGTTGGAAGAATTCTTCCGGCAAAAATATCAGCTAATCTACGAAATGGTAAGTGAACCCTATCATAACCTTCAAACTTCTCACCACTATAAAGGCATGGAAGAACTTCTTTGACTATTGCTAGATCAAGGTATTTACTCAAGTTAAATACATATCTTGAAAAGGTATTCCCTTTTTTACACTTAATGATTAATCTGCCAAACAGAGGTATATACTTTTCTAAAACCTGAACAGTAGCCCAATCATTAGTTGGCGTATCAATAATCTCTGCAGCCGAAATAAGGAGCCATTCATCTTCTGGCATTCTTGCAAAACTAAAGACCCATTGTCCTTGAGAAAAATTTCTCCTTCCTCCTTGCCAGCCCCAATACGAGCAAGCCTTACAAGTTCCTTTTTCCTTTTCTTCATCAGGGTGTGTTAGCCATCTTTCAAGAAAAGGTTCACCCCTGCCATTATGCATATTAAATTCAATTTTGCTTTTTCTTATCTCTTCTTGTGTTAGATGCAACACATCATTTAACAGTAATTCCATTTCAGTCTTCTCCTATTCATTACTCGTTTTTATTTGATTACCGTCAGGAAAGATAAACGACTGCTCATAGGTCACTTCCATAACATCAGCTATCTACTTTAGTTCGTCTAGGGTTACAGTATCTCGTTTCAGTTTCTTTCTAAAGTTCTATGGCATCTACCCTATCCTTATAGCAAGTTCAAAAAGTACATCAACATTTTTATCGATACAACCATTATATCAATTCCCATTTATGGCGTAAAATTTTTTACGCCATAAATGGGAATTAATCTAATTGTTATATAAATAGAGTTTAAATCTAAACATTATTTTTATATTACATATTCACCCATAAATTTGCTAAACAAAAAACATAAGCAAGATCACCTATATCATCACAATCAATGGCACATGTAATCAAAGCTTATGTTTCCTTTACCTATTTCTATTCAATTATTTACTTTTCCCAAAGAAAAAGGTTCCTCATAATTATCATATATAGGTGAAAAATGTTACTGTCAAGATTTTTGTGCAAACTCTTTAAGAAATAAATGCTCTAAGCAATTAACGGGTGAGAGTAAAAGTAAGCGAGGATCTACTGTTATCGATGTACTCATTCTCCACCAGCATCTTTCCAATGACCTGTTTCAACTTAATAACTGTGAAAGCGCACCAAGTTGCCCCCGCTCAATTTTTCACACAACTCGAAATATCAACATCTTATCCAGTCCACATGTTTCAATGTCGCAAGGGGTACCGCCACGCAGTGTTGCTTCCAAATGATAAAACAACATACACCGGTTGATATGTTGAAGAAGCAAGGAAGAACGCCGCTGATAGCCATATTGCGTAAGCAAAGAGCGCAGTTTGATTCTCACATACCCATTGCCCTTGCCATAGAGGATACGAATACGCACACTTTTAAAGAACAAATCTAAATCAGAATAGTCGCTTATGTACTCTTCCATATTTACAGTGTGCTTGCCGTATGCAAGGTCCTTTTGTATGGCGGGAAATTCCTGGTTAAGGATGGATTTTTCATAAAAATAATGCATCCAATAACGAATGTCCAAAATGAACTTTCGTTTGTCGCTGCGATACTTGTCAACAAAAAAGGCCTTCTCACCTTCCCATATCAAATCAATGATACGGCTTTCCTCTCTACAAGTAAGCTCCATACTATTGATGATGACGGCAAGGTCAAGGGCTGAATATAAAAGCGCCCTCACTAGCTGTCACCCTTCATGCCGTTGCACTGGCGGCACAGGATTTGAAGATTTTCCGCAACGCTTTTACCACCACCGTTCATTGGAACGATGTGATCTACCTGAAAGTAAACCCGAGATTGATCCGTTTTGCCACAGCAAGCGCACTCATAGAATCCCCGCTTGTTCCTTGCCTTTTCAAAGGCCTGATCTCTTAGTTGTTTTTCCAGCATGGGGTCAATCTTCCCTATCTCATAGAGTGGCAAATCTTCCAATGCTCGTGTACCATATTTCACATTGCTTTCACGGTCTTCATACAGATCAGAAGAATGAGATAGTTTCATCAGCTCAATGTCGAGTTGACGGAGAAAATATAGTTTCCTTCCAAAGAATAATTTAAGCATAGTATCATCACCGGAGTCCCATATAGAGTCAATATATTCCGACTTCTTGCGCTGTCCCATATCTTCATCCCAGATGTGCTGTGCGATAGCAGTCACATCCAGCTTACTCCTGTCTATCTCGGCAAAGGTGTAAAACTGAGGGATTGCTTCATACTGTGTATAGTATTTCAGAATATTTAATACATCCCTTGGCTCATAAGGTGGTACAAGCTCTCCGCAGAAGAAGGAGTCTCTACACTGACGTTCCATTTCTTCAAGCTCTTCGTCACGAAGATATTCTTCTGTTGCTTCAAAGCTGGCGAACAGGGATGGGAGGGAGTCCATAAGCTGCTTGTACGCCTCTTGTGTGCTATTGTAGACCATGACCTGATAGGCGTGATCCATACCGTTTTCCTCCAAATAAGAAAACGCATACATTCCAATCGGAATCCGCTGTTCAAAAGGTACTTTTTCTAATGCCGAAGTATCTACTGAATCATCTAGTATGGAAGCAAATTCTTCTATTTTGGAAATAGCAATCATGCGAAGATCATGCTTTGTCCGTTCAGTTTCAGTATCACGAAAATCGTTACTTCCTTCAAAGAGGCTCTCAGGATTTACCCAAGCGATATTTTCATTCCAATGGTCAATAAAAGAAACAATATAGGCACTAGATGTGCCGCCTGCTGCTGTTCCCCGCAATGCGCGACCAACCATTTGTGTCATCAAGATAGATGACACCGTAGGTCTAGCAAGGAAAACTGTTTTTGTTTGTGGTAAATCAACACCTTCTGTAAGGATGTTCACATTGATTAAAACTTGTAGTTTTCCATCTCGATATTCATTTAGCTTTCTCTCATTATCTTCACGGCTGATTGTTACGCCAGTAATAGCATCTTTCACAGAGGAAACGATAAAGTCAGCTGAAACACCTGCCTTCTTGAACAAGGCAGTCAACTGAATGGCATGGACTACATTGACCGCAAAAAGGATAGTTTGTCCATACTCGGATTGCTTCGCTGTATAAGTCTCTACAATCAGCTTATTCCGGACGGCACTGTCTGCCATTTGCTGTGCAATTTCATCCGGTAAAACATCCAAATGCTGGATACTCTCCCACGCATCCACGCCAAGGAGCTCTCCGTAGTTTTCATCGGTATAAAAGCTTTCAAAAATCGGCTTTGCAAGTATCTGCCGGTTAATCAATTCCTTTAAGCCGATTTGATATGTAATACCCACACCGTCATGTACAGCTTGTCCATTTCTAACACCATCGCTGTATATACGAGCTAACAATCCTTGTTCGTTTTCTGCTGTTCGAAATGGTGTTGCAGTCAGCCCAATGAGCTTCAAATTTGGTACTTTCCCTTTTACATACTCAATGATTCTTCGATATGTCTTAGCCGTTGAATGATGGGCTTCATCTACGACAAGGTACAGCTCGTTTTCATCTTTTAGCCATGTGTCCAGACGGTCAATATTTCTTCCAATACTGTCTTTGCTGACAATCAAAAGATTGTCCTCGGGACGAATATTGCTAGTATGGTCATGACTAGACGCGCCGGAAATAATGCGGAAACAAAAGGATGAAATATGCGGTATCACTTCTGTATAAGCAAACTTTTGAAATGATTCCGCTGCCTGATCCAGTAACATTTGACGGTGGCCAATCCAAAGTATCTTCTTTTTCTTGTCAGTAGCATTCTTCAAAAGCCACATGGACACTGTGTAGGTTTTCCCGCCGCCAGTAGGCAGTACTACCAACGTACTGTAGGACGGCTCTTGATTGATTTTGTCGAGACACCGCATAGCCTCTTTTTGATGTTCGTATGGCGCTCTTTCATTTGTCCCCTTTTTAGGAAACACATCACCGTAGGACTTAACTTCTATACAATCAGAAAGATGTTTCATTTTCTTTACCTCACTTTGTGATTCTTTATCCACCCTTGCATGAGCCGATCTAATACTTACTGCGTCTCCTACAAGGAACTCTGTATTGGAGTATGTTTCAGTCAATATCTATGGAAATAACCTCATGAATCACTGATTTGGGAAATTCAGTACAGCTTTTTATTCGAAATCAACGTTTCTAATCGTGCAATACGTTGTTCTTGTTCATCTACTTTTTTACGAAGCACTTGATTTTCCTCTTGAAGGACGTAGATGGAAGCAATCGGTCCCTTTGCATATTGTGGTGATACCTTAGATTGATTACCTAATCCAAACTTAAAGCTTAGCCCAGCATTAACTATCATACCATTCCCATTTGCATAAGCCATTCCAATATGAGCCAATTTAGACTCATTGTAATAGCGGGCATATCCTAGAGCCACGGCTCGCTTATTTTTATATGAACCTAGACCAGCCATAAATTGATGTGGTTCTCTAGGATCATAAGTTAGTGGCTTTAATGCTGATAAAGCTGCATTCATCGTATCTCGTGCTTTAGACTCCTCTTCCACTCTAATAATGGTTTGATTAGTAGCATGTAATTGACTACCATTCACAGCATCAGTAGATGTTTTAGAAAGCTCTCCAGCTGCTACTCCTTGCAATTGACGAGCAAATTTATTGTATTTTTCAGGCTTTACAAAACCATTATCTTTAGAGTAATAGGCTTCTATCCCCTCATCAACAGCACCAATACTTACGATTCCATTGACATTATCAACACCCGCATATTTACCATCTACTGGATGTAATGTAACTGCTTTACTAAATGCTCCCAATGCAACTGAACTTTTACCATAGGCTTTCGCTCCATATCCAATGGCTGTACCATGTTCATATTGTGCCGTCGCATAATCCCCTATAACTGTTGCACCTTCTCCTGGTGCTTTACCTAAAGAAAATGTCCAATTATTAAAATCCTTAGGATATTTCTCTGGAGCTACTATATTATAATTTCCAACAACAACTAAATGGTCTCCAGTAACTCGATTTTTATTTCCTAAAACATTAAGATGGTCACCATACACTAAATTGTTATTTCCATATACATTATAAAGTTTAGAATAAATTATATTATTCCCTTCACCACTCACATTAGCCTTACTACTCTGATTTTCTTCAGCCTGAGCTACATCAGTGATAGATATCCCTATAAGCGAAAATACAGATATTGCCATAATTAGATGTAATCGTAAGTTCATTTATTTACTCCTGATACTATATCAATAAAATATTTTTCTCCGTACTCTTGGATATGCTTGAAATGGCCCACCCCCCCATCCTTACTGCGTCGCTCCACTCCTTGTAAGTAAAGATACGGCCTCAGTATGATACGTTTGCGGGAACATATCTACTGGTTGGACTTTCACCAAGTCATACCCATGTTTTGTTAGCATTTCTATATCTCGTGCCATGGATGACGGGTTGCACGACACATAGACGATGCGTTGTGGTGCCATACCGATGGCTGCGTGCAAGACATCTTCTTTGCAACCTGCGCGGATGGGGTCAAATACGATGACATCTGGCTCTATGCCTTGTTTATACAACTTAGGCATCTCAACAGCTGCATCGCCTACGATAAATTCTGTATTGTCGTATCCATTACGAAGAGCGTTTTTCTTCGCATCTTCGATGGCAGGTGCCACAATTTCGATGCCGATGACACGTTTTGCTTTGTGCGCCAAGAACAAGGAAATCGTTCCTGTTCCGCAGTAGGCATCAATTACCGTTTCATCACCTTTCAGATTTGCAAATTCCAAGGCTGTATCATAGAGCACGGTGGTTTGTTCTGGGTTCACTTGAAAGAAGGAATGCGGTGACAACTGGAATGACAAATCTTTAATGTAATCTGTAATCTGATCTTTCCCATAAAGCGTGCGATTCGTAGGTCCTAAGATTACATTCGTTTGTTTCGGATTGTGATTCACTACGATGGATGTCACTTGTGGCAAAGCCTTTATGATGCGATCCACCAATTCTCTTTCACGAGGTATACTAGCGGTGCGACTCACTAGGATAACCATCCATTCCTCTTTCCCAATGCGCCCGATGATATGGCGCATGATGCCTCTTTCTGTATGCTCATCATAGGGCTCAATACCTAATTCATTCATGACTTCATAGCAAACTTTTCGGATTCGATCATTGCCTACATCTTGGATAGGACAATGTTCGTGATTGATAATACTATGGGAACCTTGTTGGTAAAAACCCATGCGGATGTTGCCGATGGTGCCACCTACAGGCATTTGCATTTTATTGCGATACCGCCAAGGCTCCTCTGGACCTATGCACGGCAACACCAAATCAGGGTCACACTTAGCGATACGTTCGATGACAGCTTTGACAGATTCCGTTTTTAATCGCAATTGTTCTGTATAGGATGCATGTTGTAATTGACAGCCCCCACAACTACCGTACACTTCACATTGTGAGTCCACGCGCTCCGTAGAAGGTGTAATGATCTCTACAATATCCCCTACAGCATAATTCTTTTTGACTACGGTAATCTTCACTCGCACTGTTTCATTCGGTAAGGCATAGGGTACAAATACGGTAAAGTCTTCGTATCTGCCGACCCCTTCACCACTACTACCAGTGCCATGAATCTCTATAGTATATGCCGTTCCAACGCACACCGGTGCTTTCAGTTGTTTCTTTTTCTCGCTCATCTATATATCCTTATACGCAATGTAACTGGTTTATCAATGTATTTGCTTTTATTATATCATTTTTTTATGTGTTCTTTATACGGATTCCAATATCATCACTAGTAAAAGCAACTCATTATCTTCATCCTCAAAGTTTTTTAACGACTTTAACACTCAATGATCCTACTATTTAACTAGGCTCATCATTACTAAAACCAACTTATTTTGTCCTATAACCTGCTCTTCTTAAAAAGAAAAAGCATACAGCCTCCATCATGGAGACTATATGCCTATGTATTACACTTCTTTTTCTGAACTAGTCAGCCTTATGTTCTAGTGCCTTAAGCCGTTACTTTCACTAATGTCAGTTTATTTCACCAAACGATTGCGAATCAGTGCTGCACCTAATACCAATACAACACAGCCGACATGGAATGGCAAGCTATATGGTTCAATGTATGGTGCTGCCATCGGATCATGCTGAATCATGCTAGCAGATACCCATCCTAAAATACCACCACCTACATAGAGAATCACAGGGAATTTATCGATTAGTTTGACAAAGATTGTACTGCCCCAAACAATAATTGGTACTGTCACGAGCATACCTGCCACAACAAGACCGAAATGTCCTTCCGCTGCAGCCACAACGCCTAGTACATTATCAATACCCATGACACCATCGGCAATGATAATAGTGGCAATAGCACCCCAGATATTATCTTTTGCTTCGATATTATGCTCATTGTCTCCATCTTTCAACAAGGAGTAACCAATCCAAAGCAACATAATACCGCCAACGATGCGTAATGCTGGAATGTTATCTAAGGCTTCAATGAACAAAATCGCCATCACAAGACGCAATACAATCGCCCCAGCTGTACCCCAGAAAATAGCGCGTTTACGCAAATGTTCCGGTAAATTTTTAGCTGCCATACCGATAACAATAGCATTGTCCCCTGCCAATAATATATCAATAATAATAATTTGTAGAATTGCTAATAACCCTTGTGTTGATGTAATATCCACCATTTCCTCCTATATATACTACTTAGAATACATTTTATTATACCATAGGGCCCCTATAAAACAAAGGATAGTTGACCTTTAGAATCAACTATCCTCTACGTATATTAGAAACTATATCTTACTAGTTTCTTATAATTTAGTTTTGTGTAACTACACATTTGCAATTAGATGTTCTTTCTGTTTCACAACAAACCAATGACTTCTCTAATTTAGAATATATACTTTCACAGTACGACGACCAAATTGAATCGCTTCATCATAACTATCCATAGCCACATCAATGCGGTTGCCCACAATATCGCCACCCGTGTCATCCGCCACTGCATAGCCATACCCTTCTACGTAGACCTCTGTACCTAGGGGAATCACACTAGGATCTACCGATACATAACCATGACGCAATGCATGACCTCGGGCTGTGTACATACCAGATTCATAACTTGAATAGGCGCTAGCCTCCATCTCTATTGTTTTTTTATAAGATGATGGCTTGCGATTTTTTTGGTAAGCACTTTGTTTTATGCTAGATAACTTAGACCATGTACTAGCATCTAAGATACCAGTTTCACTTAACCCATAATACCGTTGAAAGCGAAGTAAGGCTTCTTTTGTGCCATTACCAAATACACCATCAATGATTCCTGGAGAAAATCCGCTATCTTCTAATTTACTTTGTAATTCTTCTATTTGTCGACCCCGATCACCAAATCGTGATACCTCGACAGTACGGGTATTTCGAGATGCTTGTTGCCCCTCAAATTGTTTTTGATTCTCTAGTAAAGCACGCATGGTTTCTTTGCCTACTCTACCATCTGGAGTTAACCCGTGTTCTTTCTGAAAGACGAGCACTGCGTATTCTGTATTATTCCCAAACACTCCATCTGCTGTATCAAGCAAATAGCCTTGGGCTACTAACAACGCTTGTAACTCTTCTACCTCTTTACCGCGATCACCACGTCCAGATGTTGCTAAGGCTGTTACCATGGAACAAACTAGAAGGAGAATCGCTATGAGAGTTATTTTTTTCACGATGTTCACCTCATATCTAAATGCTTCTACATTTTACCATTTTTTGGGAGATACGTCAAAAAAATGGGCATTTTTTAGTGCTCAACTACCACTTAAAGCCTATTTTTATCATATTTTTCCCACATATAGTATATATTTCTCCCTACAGGAAATTACACCTACTACATATGTACACTAAAAATGTTAATTTCCCTCAATTTCTATAGTAAATATGCATAAAACTGGTATTGCTATACTAAATTGGCATAATAAAAAGCTGTAATGAAAGTTTCCTTCCATTACAGCTTTCATATAGAGCTTCTCATAACTATAAGATGAGCATTTAAATATTTTGTCCTTTAATCATATCATATTCAGATACTGATACTTGTTGTTTTTTTCCTACCATACGCAATACTGTATAACCTAAGATACCTGATATAATAGAGCCAACAAAAATACCCACTTTTGCCATTTCTTGTGCTTCTCCAGGAGGGAAAGCTAGTAAGGATACGAATAAACTCATGGTAAATCCGATACCACAACAAAGAGCAATTCCATAGACCTGCGACCATTTTGTTTGGGCTGGCATTTCTACTAATTTAGATTTAACCAGCAAGAATAATGTTCCAAAAACCCCTACTTGTTTACCCAATACCAAACCTACAGCGACACCTAATACTACTGGATGTGTAAAACTATCCAATGTGAATCCATGGAAGGATACCCCAGCATTGGCAAAACCAAAGATTGGAATGATCAAGTAAGTTACCCAATTACTTAGTGTATGCTCCCATTCAGATAAAGGAGATACGTGACGACCATCACGAACACCGTGGAATGGAATAAAGGCTGCCAAGATAACTCCAGATAAGGTAGCATGTAAGCCTGACTTAAATATGCAGAACCACAGCGCAATCCCTAACACTAAGTACGGTATTGGTCTTGTATAATTCATACGGTTGATATACTGTAACATAAATACGATAATGGCTGCCACAAATAAATAGAAGAAATTCAGCTCAGCCGTATAGAAGAACGCTATAATAACGATAGCCATCAAGTCATCCATAACAGCAAGTGTCGTTAAAAACACTTTCATCGCTATTGGAACTCGACTTCCTAGCAACGATACAATGCCAATCGCAAAGGCGATGTCTGTCGCTGTTGGAATCCCCCAACCATGAATGAACTCTGGATGATATCCAACGATAAAATAGTAAATCAAAGCGGGCGTTAACAACCCAAAGAATGCTGCAATACCTGGCAAAAACCGTTTTGCATTGGTATTCAATTCCCCTGCAATCATTTCTCGTTTTACTTCAAGACCAACAAATAGAAAGAAAACGGCCATGGCCACGTCATTAATCCATAATTCAATAGGCAATGGTCCTAATTTAGCCTGAAGCAAAGAATGATACAAACTTTCTACTGGAGAGTTTGCCAATAACACACCAACCAAAGCTGCTACAAAGAGCAGCACTCCTCCTGCTGATGGCGATGTAAAAAAAGATACAATTCGATTCATATAATTACCCCTCTACTATGTAATATATATTATTGAATAAGTAAAACATGCTTTTTGTTATTATATCACTAATTATATTCTTAATCTATCGAATTTTTTCTATATTTCGTATGTATACAAAATCCAATACTTGATTTACCAATATCTGTACGATACAGTTGCCCTTCAAATCTGATAGTTCTTACTCTGGTATAGGCATTGTCCAAGGATTCTTCCAAGGTATCTCCCAATCCTACAACACCTAGCACACGTCCTCCTTGTGTTACATAATGATTCGTTTTATATGCCGTACCAGAGTGAAATACCATCGATACGGAATCCATAGTGTATATATCACCCGTGATATTTCGATCTATCAATGGCTGATAGGGATATCCTTCGGATGCTAAGATAACACAGGAAGCATATTGTTTGGACCATTCCAAGGTCATCCCCTCTAATCGCCCTGTAGCCGTGGCATACATAATTTCTCCTAAATCACTATGTAATAATGGCAGTAGTACTTGTGTTTCTGGATCTCCGAAGCGAGCATTAAACTCTACTACTTTCGGCCCTTCATCGGTAAGCATAAGACCTGTATACAAACAGCCTACATAAGGATGTCCTTCTTTTGACATCGCCTTTACGATAGGTTTTACGATAGTCTCTACAATGTCTTGCTCTAAAGTGTCATTCAATTCTGGCACTGGTGCATAAGCCCCCATCCCACCTGTATTAGGGCCCGCATCACGGTCTAACAATCGTTTATGATCTCTGGCTCCTAGCATAGGTAATACGTGCGTACCGTCCACAAAGGACAACAAGGATAACTCCTGCCCTTGCATATATTTCTCAATCACAACGCTTTCACTGGGGCTACTCAGCATCTCTTCCAACACTCGTTCTGCTTCTGTAAAAGTCTCACAAATGGTGACACCTTTACCTCCACAGAGGCCATCTTTCTTTAACACAATGGGCACGCCCCATTGATGAATGATGCGTTTTCCTGTATCTACATCTTGGCAAACCACATACTTTGCTGTAGGAATGTTATAGCGATTCATTAAGTCTTTTGCAAAAGACTTAGAACCTTCTAATAGTGATGCCTGTTGGGATGGTCCAAATACAGGAATCCCTCCTGACCGAATCGTATCGCTGAGTCCCTCTACAAGTGGCAATTCTGGTCCTATAACAACCAAATCAATCTCATGGTCCAATAACCAGGCCAATAAAGCATCTCGGTTTTTCCAATCTAGGTTAACTACTGTAGCTATCGAAGTCATGCCTGCATTGCCTGGCACTACATAGACATCTGTTACAGATACACTATGATGTAATTTCCAAGCTATTGCATGTTCACGACCACCATTGCCGATAATACATACTTTCATAGATACCTCTTAACACAGCGTATTTTATACGGCGTACTTCTTAATGACAACACGAGAGTCCACTATCTCCAAGGTATCCTCGCAAAATAAGCGCACTGCCTCTGGATAGATGCGATGCTCTTCATGTAAGATTCGTTTCGACAATGTGTCCACCGTGTCATCTTCATAAACAGGCACCACAGACTGCGCAATAATAGGCCCAGTATCCATGCCCTCATCTACAAAATGAACGGTACAACCTGTGTATTTTACACCTTGTAATATAGCCTGCTTCTGTGCCTGTAATCCTACAAAAGATGGTAATAAAGAAGGATGAATGTTCAAAATTTTTCCTCTATAGGCTTGTACAAATGTAGGGGATAATATACGCATATACCCAGCTAGTAAGATGCCGTCTACCTTATACTCTTGTAATACATCTAGCATAGATTGTGTCCACATTTCTTCAGTACTATAACTAGTAGGATCTATTACTTGTACAGGAATTTGCCACGAATACCCCTTCTCTACAATTCCAGAGCTTGGTATATCACTTATGATTAAAACAATGTCCCCCTGTATACGATTATGTTGTATCGCTCTATACAGAGCCTCACCATTAGACCCTCTGCCACTGCCGAATAGGGCTAAACGCTTACGCATGGAACGCCTCACCAAGAATCGTCACATCTCCCTGCCCTTCTGTAACAAGTCCAATGGAGTACACTACCTCTCCTTGTTCTTGCAGCACTTCTACGACGCGTTCCACGAGTTCCGGCTTTACCACAAGCACCATACCTATCCCCATATTAAAAGTATGATACATTTCTTTTGGTTCCACATGGCCCCATTCTTGTAATAGCTTAAAAATAGGTGGCACAGGCCAAGCATCACTATGAATCGTGACTGACAATCCTTTCGGCAAAACCCTAGGAATATTATCGTAGAAAGAGCCACCTGTGATATGAGCCATTCCTTTCACTAACTGTTCTTTTAATAATGGTAGAATAGGTTTTACATACAATTTCGTTGGAGTTAATACTTCTTCTCCAATGGTGCACCCCAACTCGCCTATATACGTGTCCAATGGCATTTGTTTTTTGTCTAAAATAATATGACGCACTAAAGAAAATCCATTAGAGTGCAAGCCTGATGAAGGTAAACCTAGGACCATATCCCCTGCCTCGATAGAGGCTCCCGTAATACATTGATCCTTGTCGACAATCCCCACTGCAAAACCGGCTAAATCATAATTACCATCACCGTAGAATGTAGACATTTCTGATGTTTCTCCACCAATTAAGGCGCAGCCACATGTTTCACAAGCCTCGCCAATGCCATCGATAATACTTTCAATATGATCATGATCCAATTTGCCGACTGCAATATAATCCAGGAAAAATAAAGGTGTTGCTCCCTGTGCTACCACATCATTCACACTCATAGCTACACAATCTTGGCCAATTTGGCGATGCTCATTCATCAGGACCGCAAAACGAATTTTAGTACCCACTCCATCCGTACTAGATACAAGAATAGGTTCTTTCATAGTATGTTGTGCCAAAGAATAGAGTCCACTAAAACTGCCTAAGGACCCTAATACACCTGGTGTATATGTACGTTCTACACGTTCTTTAATCTTTTGAATAAGCTGGTTTCCCGCTTCCACATCCACACCAGCATCTAAATAGGTTACAGATGTATTATTGACAGACATAAGTACCTCCCTTGGTATGCTCATCCACTACAGGACTTGGATAGTGTCCAGTAAAACAAGCTACACACAAATGTCTAGCTTCTAATTGTTTCATAGACTCTACCAATCCTTCATGAGACAAATAATATAATCGATCAACGCCAATGTATTGACGGATTTCTTCTATTGAATATCGGTGAGCTAGCAACGATTCTGCATCAGATGTATCGATACCAAAATAGCAAGGATACCGAACAGGTTCAGAAGTTAAGCATAAATATATTTCTTTTGCACCTGCTTGTCGTAACATAGAAACGATATGTCGACTTGTAGTACCACGTACAATGGAATCATCGATGAGAACAATACGCTTATCTTGTACCACCTCAGGAACCACTCTAAACTTGTTACGCACCGCTTCTTCTCGACTGACTTGGTTAGGTTCTATAAAAGTCCGCATTACCTTTGGATTGCGCACTAATCCTTCCCTATAGGGTATACTAGATTCCTCCGCATATCCCTGAGCAGCCAAAGTACCCGAATTCGGTATAGGCATAACAATATCCGCTTCATACCGTGTTTCTTTCGCCAACTGTCGTCCCATAGTTTCTCTTGCTTCTGATACATCTTGCCCATCAATAACGCTAGTAGGGTTGGCAAAATAAATATATTCAAATACACAAGTATGTTGTGCACTTTCATTAGAATAACACGGTACACTCCAAAAACCTGTTTCATCAACAACCATCATTTCCCCAGGTTTTATATCGCGAATGAAACTCCCCCCTATTGCATCTATAGCGCAGCTTTCAGAAGCAAGCACATATCCATGCGGTGTGCGCCCAATACAAAGAGGCCGATACCCATGTGGATCTCGTACACCGATAAGCATTGCATTGGTAGCAATTGTTAAAGAGAACGCCCCTTCTAATCTCCTACAAGCTTGCTGAATAGCCTCTAGGATGCTGGATTCATTGATCTGATAGATCAAATGGACAATTACTTCTGAATCCATAGTCGTTGTAAACACAGAACCTTGCGTTTCCAATTCACGACGTAACACTCGAGCATTTGTTATATTTCCATTATGGGCTACTGCAAAAGCACCCCACGGTGATGAGCCTACAATGGGTTGTACATCACAAGGGCTTTCTATACCTGTCGTAGAATACCGCACATGTCCAATTCCTATGTGACCCTTTAAGGTAGAAACATCCTGTAAGGCTTCTTTTACGTGTCCAGACCCTTTCACCACATCTATCTGTGATTCATGAACAACAGCAATACCTGCCCCCTCTTGTCCTCGGTGCTGCAACGCCATAAGTCCTTTATATATCGTTGTTCCCATAGGCAAGGTTCTATCATAGAGTCCAAAGACTCCACATTCCTCATGCCATGTATCTAATACACCATCATATTTCATTATGCCCCCTAGAGCCATATCCTACTCGTATGTTGCACGTGGACGATTATTAAATGTCAAACTACCTCTATTATAACTTGCTCCCCACCTATCTTCAATATAAACTCACAGAATCAGCAAAAAAACGTGGTATACTTAAGATATAACAACTCATCTATGGAACACTTAATAAACACACTATAGGATGCACGAAAAATCTCACCACCGTCCTATCAAAATAAAGGAGGCTAAGTATGCACATATTCCGTCTATTTGTCGCTCCTCGCACAACTATATCACAGGAATCACAACAGCTACTTATGTATTTTCAACAAGACTTACAGATTCCTCTCACCAACCTTACCATCTACGAACGGTATGATATCTCTGGGATTACAGAGTCTGAGTTTAATCGTGCCAAAACGCTCATCTTTTCTGAGCCTCCTATAGAGACGACCTGTTCTACCTTAATCCTGTCTGACCTAGACCACACCATTGTTGTTGCGCCTATGCCCGGACAATATGACCAACGAGCTGATTCTGCCGAACAATGTCTATCCATCCTCACCGGTCATGATCATAGTACTGTACGTACTGCACGAGTGTATGTATTAACTGGTCCGCTCTCCAAAGCGCATTTAGATACAGCTCAACAATATCTCTTACAATCTATCGATATCTGTGAAAGCTCCATGGAGTTACCTGCAACGTTGGACTTGGAAATACCTGTTGTACCAGAAACTTCGCACATAGAGGAGTTCATCACTCAGTCGGAGTCGGAATTAAAAGAACTCCTCCACTCCATGCAATTAGCCATGACTCTAGAAGACCTCCTATGCATTCAAAGGTATTTTCAAAAGGAGCACCGCAATCCAACGATCACCGAAATTCGTGTATTAGACACTTATTGGTCAGACCATTGTCGCCACACAACATTCAACACAGAACTGACAGAGATTACCTTTGATGAGTCCCCCCTTACCAAGCCGATTCGAGACACTTACCAAGCCTATCTTGATTTTAAAAAACAACTGCACCCATCAACCAATGTAGCCACCACATTAATGGACATAGCCACAATGGCAATGCAAGAACTCCGTCATCAAGGTAAACTACATCAATTAGATGTGTCGGATGAAATCAATGCTTGCACCATCATAGTTCCGGTACAGGTAGATGATACAGAGGAAGAATGGTTATTATTGTTCAAAAATGAAACCCATAATCATCCTACTGAAATCGAACCTTTCGGTGGTGCTGCTACTTGTTTAGGCGGTTGTATTCGAGATCCTCTCAGTGGTCGTGCCTATGTATACCAAGCCATGCGCATTACCGGGTCTGGGAACCCTCTAGTCTCAAAAGAACATACCTTACCTGGTAAATTACCACAATCCTATATCACCACAACCGCTGCCAAAGGATTTTCCTCTTACGGTAACCAAATCGGTGTTCCCACAGGGGAAGTACGGGAATATTACCATGAGTCCTATAGAGCAAAACGATTAGAAGTAGGTGCCGTCATTGGTGCTGTATCACGGTCTCATGTACGTCATGAAAGCCCTATTCAAGGAGACCTCATTATATTATTAGGTGGTAAGACTGGCCGTGATGGCTGTGGCGGCGCTACGGGTTCCTCTAAAATGCATACGAAAGACTCCCTCTATACATGTGGTGCAGAAGTACAAAAAGGAAATCCTGTCACAGAACGAAAGTTACAACGTTTATTCCGCATCCCAGAGGTGACACAATGCATCAAACGATGTAACGACTTTGGGGCAGGTGGTGTAGCCGTTGCTATTGGAGAGCTTGCAGATAGTATTCACATTCACCTAGATGCGATACCTGCCAAATACGCTGGTCTCACTGGTACAGAGCTAGCCATCTCAGAATCCCAAGAACGAATGGCTTGTATCATAGACCCTATTCGTTGGGAACGCTTGCAGTCCTATTGTACCGAGGAAAACCTAGACGCCACAATCGTAGGAGAAGTGACCAATACTGGGCGCCTAGTGATGGAATTTCAAGGAGACATTATCGTCAACCTACATCGTCAATTCTTAGCTACTAACGGCGCAACACAACGTGCTACCGCTCATATTGTATCCCCTAGTGTCAACCCATTAACACACAATAGACTTTCCCTAGTGGCACGATTCCATCACTCTTTACAAGATTTGAATAGCACCTCTCAAGAAGGTTTACGATCTATGTTTGACTCTACTGTCGGTGGAAATACAGTACTCTTTCCTTTCAGCGGAGCCTATTTGAAAACTCCTGTCCAAGGGATGGTAGCAAAACTTCCTCTGCTACAGGGAACCACGACGACTACAAGCATCATGACCCATGGGTTTGATCCGTATCTATCGGAATGGAGTCCATACCACGGCGCTCAGTATGCAATACTCCTTAGCTTAGCAAAATTGGCCTCTCTAGGTGGAGACATCTCTAATGCCTATCTAAGTTTTCAAGAATATTTTGAAAAACTCAATAGCCCTACTTCTTGGGGCAAAGTCGTATCTGCTTTATTAGGCGCCTATGAGGCACAACGCCAATTAGGAGTGGTGTCCATTGGAGGGAAGGATTCTATGAGTGGCACGTTCCAAAACCTCCATGTACCACCTACCCTCATTTCTTTCGCCGTCACTACAGAGGATATCCACCACATACTCTCCCCTCACTTTCATGAGCCACAACATCATATACTATTTCTGCATGTACCAGAGTGCATGGATGGCACCCCGAATTGGACAATTTTTAAAAACCAATGTCATACCCTACGTGCCCACAATATTGCTCAACAAGTGTATAGTGCATACGTAGTAGAGCAAGATGGCATAGGGCCTGCCACTGTGAAAGCTTGTCTAGGCAACGCTATTGGCTGTATCTACCACAGAGAAGAGCTACAAAAACTAGCTATTACTGTTTCTTCTATGCATAAGAAACGAGAAACAGATCGAGCAGGCACAACTCAATCCTGTGCCAATACATCAGAGAATCAAACCCTCAATACCTCTTTAACTCATGAGGATATATTGTTCTACCCATTCCGTGCTTCCATCCTCATAGAGGTGGATACTGTGACAGCTCAAGCATTGCTCACAATGCCCCACATTTACCACATTGGCACCACACAAGAATCCCCTTCCATTATTATGGGGGACACCACTATCTCATTAGATGACTTAACTAATTCCTATGAAAGCACCTTAGCCTCTATCTTCCCTATCTATGGAAAAGAACACTTCTCTGTCATAAAAGATCATCTAGGCTCAGAAATATATTCACAGCATGATTACCTAAGTGTATTAGGGAGTAATCCCAAAGGGAGTAGTTTATATGACGATAACAAAATATCATCCACCGTACGGAGCAAATCATTGTTAAAATATTCCTCTATATCTCACCCGAAAGTTCTTATCCCTGTATTTCCAGGTACGAATTGTGAATACGAATCTGCACGAGCTTTCACAGAACATGATGCAAAAGTAGAAACTCTTGTTATTCGCAATCGGAATAGCCAAGAGTTACAAGAATCTATACAAGCTTTAAAACATAGTATGGATACTGCCCAAATTGTTTATTTTCCTGGCGGTTTTAGTGGTGGTGATGAACCAGCAGGTTCCGGCAAATTTATAGCTACCCTGTTTCACAATCCCTATCTACAAGAGTCCCTTGAAAATTTATTGTATCACCGTGATGGATTAGTCCTTGGTATATGCAATGGATTTCAGGCCCTCATTAAATTAGGTCTTCTGCCTACAGGACATATACAAGGCTTGACTGAAAGCAGCCCTACCTTGACATATAATACAATCGGTCGACATATCTCTAGCATGGTGCATACAAAAGTGATATCCACTGCTTCACCATGGTTGAGTGCTTGTGATGTAAACACTATCTATACTGTGCCTATCTCTCACGGAGAAGGTCGTTTCCTTGCTTCCCAAGAGCAACTATGCGAACTATATACAAATGGTCAAATAGCTACCCAATACGTAGATCCTTCAGGCAATTACAGTATGAGTCCTCGATGGAATCCTAATCAATCTATGGGGGCTATAGAAGGTTTACTCAGCCCTGATGGTCGTGTATTTGGAAAAATGGCACATATAGAACGCACCGGATACGACGTTCATAAAAATATAGAAGAACAACTCATAATGCCTATCTTTGCATCAGGAGTCAAATACTTTACAAAATAAACATATGCGAACCAGACTAGACAATACATACATATTATCGTTTAAGAACTAGCCTTTTATTCACGCCTATTTTTACACAGCAAAAGAGCTGTAACCCTATGCAATCTGCATGTAGTTACAGCTCTTTATTAGGTTCATATAAACTGATTAACCTACTTCTGGTTCTAATAAACCATATTTACCATCATGTCGACGATATACGACATTCATAATTTCAGTGTCTTCATTGAAGAACATAAAGAAGTCATGTTCCAATAAATTCATTTGTAAAATTGCTTCTTCTACACTCATTGGACGTACAGTAAAGTTTTTATGTCGTACTACTTCTAATTCTTTTTCCTCTGGGATTGCTTCCATTGGTACTAGATCTATATGGAATCCAGTTTCTTTACGGAACCGTTTTGCCAACCGCGTTTTATGTTTATGGATTTGACGAATAATTTTATCGACTACTAAATCAATAGCAGCATACATATCTGCATGGTTTTCTACACCACGTAATACTACACTTTCTACAAAGCATGTCATTTCTACTTTACGTTCTTCTTTTTCCACCGATAATACAACTTGCACTGTCACTGGAGTTTCGAAATAACGAGATAACTTTTCTACTCGCTTTTCAATATATTCACGTAACGCTGCGGTCACTTCAAGATTTTTGCCTCGTACTGTTAATTTCATAGTGCTCATCCTTTCTGTATTACCTATAAATAAGTACCATATTTATATAGTTCTACAGAAATCCCTAAAACCCTTTTTATTTTTCAAAATTTTCTTTTCTATTGTCATTTCACTTTGTCATGCTATGTTTTCCATTGTCATCTTATCCACAATCAACGCTGTTTCTACTAATTTCACTGTTAAAATTACAAAAAAAGACTTAGGATTTCCTGCGAGGAATATCCTAAGTCTTTTTGTTCTGAACTAAGCTTTATATACATTAGCCGCTTGAAGACCACGGTTGCCATCTACGATTTCAAATTCAACTTGTTGTCCTTCGGACAGAGATTTAAAGCCATCTTCTTGGATTGCAGAAAAATGAACGAATACATCGCTACCATCTTCTCTTTCAATAAAGCCATAACCTTTTTCTGCGCTGAACCATTTTACTTTCCCAAGCATGATAATTCCTCCTACTTTTAATACTGCAAGTGATTTAGAGTATCTAAATCTTGCTTTCATGTTATCACTATATATGTATGGTGTCAATCAAAATATTATTTTATTTTCAAGTATATGCCATATTGATATAATTCAACGAAATTATTATTCAATTATTCCTTTTTATACCTATTATATATACATTTATAATATATACTAGACTTTATATATTTACTATCTAATTCAATTTATATTCACGTTATATTTTATTTTTATGAATTTATACAATCTATCAATTATCAAGATTAAATATAGGAATTTTATTCATATCGTTGCCTTTATTCCTTATGTATATTATTTTAACAATTATTTTTACTTACTATCAACTATGAATCACCATAATATTTATTCTTTTTGCATAATTTATTCATAGCATTTTATACGCATACCGATTCATTTGTATTTATGACAATGGTAACAATGAAAAACTACCCTATACGGAAAACTCCATAATAGGGTAGCTGTTCTTTCATATATATTGTTACAACGATAACTTTTTTAAGAATAGATACAAAGACGGTGCCTCCATACGTTGGCAACAAACACATTCTTATCGAATGACTTTTGATAAGAACGATTTTGTCCGTTCATGTTTTGGCGTATCAAATACTTCTGTTGGCGTTCCTTCTTCCAAAATTTCACCACCATCTACAAATAGTACGCGGGTGGCTACTTCTTTAGCAAAGCTCATTTCATGAGTAACGATGACCATGGTCATCCCCTCTTTAGCAAGGTCTTTCATAACATCTAATACTTCGCTAACCATTTCTGGATCTAAAGCTGATGTAGGCTCATCAAAAAGCATTACTTTTGGTTTCATCGCTAAGGCACGAGCGATAGCTACACGTTGTTGCTGGCCCCCCGATAATTGTTCTGGATACGCCTCTGCTTTATCGGATAAACCTACTTTGCCCAATAATTCACGAGCAATGCTTTCCGCTTCAGATTTTGAAAGCCCTCTAATCTTTTGTGGAGCTAAGGTAATATTATCTAGTACAGTCATATGCGGAAAGAGATTAAATCGTTGAAATACCATGCCCACTTCAGCACGTACATTGTTGATGTTTTCTTTCACATTTAGATTCATGCCATCTACAATCACATCACCTTGTGTTGGTTCTTCTAGATAGTTCATGCAGCGTAAAACAGTACTTTTGCCAGATCCAGATGGTCCAATAATGACTACTACTTCTCCAGCATCGATTTCTGTGGAAACATCTTTTAACACATGTAATTGTCCAAAGTATTTATGTACATTCTGTAATTGAATCATTTGATATTATATTTCCTTTCTAAGTACGCTACGAATCGGGAAATGGTTAATGTCATAATTAAGTATATCACCGCTACAGCTGTCCATATTTCAAAAGAACCATAGGTACGAGCGATAATTAATTGTCCTCGACGTGTCAATTCTTCAAAACCGATAACTGCCACTAAAGACGTATCTTTCAACATGGCAATAAATTCATTGCCCAATGGTGGAATGATTGCTTTAAAAGCTTGTGGCATGATTACATAGCGCATGGTTTGGAACCAAGTTAATCCTAAGGAGCGACCTGCTTCCATTTGTCCTTTATTAATAGATTGAATACCGGCACGGAAAATTTCAGATACATAGGCACCAGAGTTAATAGAACATGCCAAGACAGCTGCTAAATACGGTCCAATTGGTTCTGGCGCACCATTGGCATTGACGATAGCCCCCAACAATTTAGGACCACCGAAATAAATCATAAAGATTTGCACCAATAAAGGTGTCCCACGAAATAATTCTACATAACATTTAGCGATGAGACGAATCAGCCTAAATCTCGATAAGTTCATCAATGCCACTACAAGGCCAATAAAGAAACCAAAGCCTACACTCATAAGAGTGATTTGAATGGTAATCCCCGCCCCTCCAATTAACAGGGGTAAAGAGTCGACAATCAACTGCCAATTAAAATCCATCGTTACCTATCCATCCTTTCATTTATAACACAGATAAGGAGGCACAAAGCCTCCTTATATAGTACATTATTTTCCTTCGTATGTCACGGGAATATCCTTCGGCATATCTGTTTTAAACCATTTTTGATATATTTTGTTTAGTGTACCATCTTGTTTCATCTCTGCTAACGCTTTATTTACACTATCTATAAGTTCTTTATTCTTTTTATTCATAGCCAATCCAAAGTATTCTTTAGTGTTAGGATATTCAATAACCGACAAGTGTTGATCTCCATGTTTCGCTACATAATATTGAGCCACTGGTAAGTCAATTAAGGCTCCCTCTACTCCACCATTTTGTAACTCTAGTAAAGCATCACTAGTATGATCAAAGTTTTTCACCATAGCCCCATTAATTTTACTTGCTAGATCAGCACCTGTAGTGCCCATTTGTACGGCAATCATTTTACCAGACAAATCATGTAAACCTTTAATAGAACTATTTTCTTTCACAACTACAGCCATACCAGATTCATAATATGGGATACCAAAACCAACTTTTTCCATCCGTGCTTTTGTAATCGTCATGCCGGATGCAGCCATATCAATTTCACCTGTATCTAAGGCCGGTACTAGTGCATCAAAAGGAACATTTTTAAACTCAATGGTCTTTCCAGTCCGTTTTGCAATTTCTTTAGCCACATCGATATCAAAGCCTTGTAACTCTTCCGATCCTTCTTGTTTAAACTCGAATGGTACAAATGTTGCATTAGTACCCACCTTCAATACACTTTCTTTTTGTGCCTGTTCTCCACCTTGCGAACCACAACCACCTAATAAGGCCACTACACCCAAGGCTAATAAGCCAGTACAGATTAGTTTTTTTACACTCGTTTTCATAATTTTTCTCCTTTACTAAATAAATTAATGTTGTATCTTATGTATTAATTATACATCTATACGAATATTTAGTCAACATAAATTTACACATTTTATGTATTTTTATTAATCACGATTACATGTACCAAATAGCATACCCTACAATTAGCAATTATCATGCAAAAAAAGCATAAAAAATACACAGCAGAACAATTTCTGCTGTGTTTCATACGGCTGACCTGGTCTTTGCCCCCACACTCGCCTGCTGGAAGGTTCGCTCTTAAGCCGTGCTCCCCACTACTACTCCTCTCGACATCAGCTGTCGGCAGGTCTTACATCTAAGCCGCACCATGCTCACAATTTTTCATTGCTTATGTGGATCGTTTTGCCTGCGACTGGCCTCGACTTTCAACCACAGACCCGTTATGTACTCTTATTATATCTATATTTTCTAGTTTTGTCACTTAGTAACCATCATGATTTTTTTCATTCCAGTTATACTATTTTTATATAGTACAGTTAGAAAAAAGACTTGCTTTTTTTCATCAAATATACATCAACTTGACTCCATCCCACTCTTATCACATTCTCACTTTTCATAACAATGATGAGAACTTTTTAGTACATTTTTGTCCACTCCATAGGGTATATTCAAGGAGATAATTTTATTGTATAATGTGTATACTTAAGTAAACGAAGAATATAAAAACGGTGGTTTTCCAAAAGAGAGTGCACCGTTTCTATTTGTTAGGAAGGGTTTGCGCATGTTTATGTTATCATTAATTCAGGAATCAGGAGCTTACGAACAAGATAAGAGCACTTTAGAGTTAGTTACCTTACAACTCCTACAAATGATTCAAATGAAAAGCCAAACTTTATATGTGCATTCGGTCCAGGTTGCCAATTACGCCGTGGCTATTGCTGCTAAAATGGGATTACCAAAAGGTGAAATCGAATTGATTCGCCATGCAGCGTGTTTACACGATTTAGGGCTAATTTGCTTACCTTCCACTATCTTGATGAAATTTCCTTACTTTAATCGTCAAGAATTATCCAAATACAAGCAACATCCTGTATCTGGAGCTAGCATGATTGAAAACTATCCTTGTTGCCAACCTATTATTCCTTACATTAAGTATCATCATGAACGTTGGGATGGCACAGGATTTCCCAAACACCTAAGAGGTGCCAACATTCCATTGGGTGCTCGCATCATCGGCATTGCTGATTACTATGTAACAGCTATCGACCCTGCATCAGATACAACATTACAACCTCGTAGCGAAATCAAACAAGAGCTATTTAGACACTCTGGTACACAATTTGATCCAGATGTAGTAAAAGCATTTATAGAAATATTAGGATAATCATTAGGCTCCACTTGCTAAAGTGAGAGCCTTTATCTTTGCCCTTGGCAGAACAGCATGGATTGTCTCCGCCGCTTCTAGTAAGGTAGCCCCTGTTGTATAGATATCATCCACTAGTAATATCCTAAGGTCTTTATCTGTATAGACATCTACCATAGCAGACCGAACTAAGAAATGACCTTTCATATTTTTCCGTCGTTCTTCTTTCGTCAATGTCCACATCGGTTTTGAACCATCTAATTTCACCAACAAATCTACCCAACTCCAGCCTTGTCGTATAGCCCAATCTTTAAATAGCATATCTACTTGATTATATCCTCGCTGTTTCCGTTTACTTTCACTAATGGGAATAGGCACAACAATGGTTGGTACGTAATTCATACCCAAACAAGTAACTGTAAAACGTTGCAAAAAAGGAGCGGCTCCTAGAGCTCGCTCCTTTTTTCTATTAAACTTTATATCGTGTAGCATAGTTTTCATACCACCTACGTAATCAGCTAGAATATATATGCATTCTAAGGAAGAATATTTTGGACCATTTATACAACGTTCATGCATAACTGCTTGCAAACATGCATCACACCATTCACCTTGTGTATATACATCCTTCCCACAATGAATACACGTAGGTGGACACAATAAGTCCCATAATCTCATTAGATCGCCCCCTCTAAGCGTTCCTTAAATAATGTATATCGGTAATTCGTATCTACCCTAGACACTGCGGTTTCAATCGCTGTTTCACTACCAATAACCAATACCTTATCCTTAGCTCGTGTAATAGCTGTATAGAGTAAATTTCGCTGTAACATCACATTATACGCCGAAATAAATGGTAAAATAATCCGTTCATATTCACTACCCTGTGCTTTATGCACCGTAATGGCATAGGCAAGTGCCATCGTCATCATATCTTCTTCATCAAGAGTCAAGGATTTATCTGGAAACTTCACACGCACTTGTTTCCCAAGTATATCTGTAATAACACCAATTTCTCCATTATACACATCTTGATCGTAATTATTCTCCATTTGAATCACTTTGTCACCAATACGATACACGGTGCCATCTACTTTCAGCTCTTCTTTGCCACTTCTTTTGGGATTCAATTCCTCTTGCAAATATTTAGAAATTGCTGCACTTCCTATAGAACCTTTACGCATAGGACAAACAATTTGAATATCTAAATCAGACTCTACATGCTGCAACTCTTTTTTATAGTGTTTAGTAATTGCTACAAGAACACTTTCCACATCGTGAGCACTTTCAAAGTAAAACTCATCACAATTCGACAATTCTGGCATCTCACCGTGATTGATAGCATACGCATTATCGATGATACGATTTCCCTCTTGTTGACGATAAATTTGCGTCAATCCTTGGTACGGCACTACAGAACTAGTCAACATATCTCGTAGGATAAAGCCTGCACCAATCGGTGGCAACTGATCCACATCTCCCACAAGTACCACATATGCACTAGGTGGAATCGCCTGTATCAGCGCATAATAGAGTTCCAAATTAAGCATAGATGATTCATCTACGATAACTACATCCACCTCTAATGGTTCATCTTGATTTCGAGCAAAGGTATACGCATTATTCTCTAACTCTGGTTCTAACAAACGATGAATAGTAAAAGCCTCCATCCCTGTCGCTTCCGACAATCGTTTTGTAGCACGCCCCGTAGGAGCACAGAGGACAATACGTTTTAAGTTTCCTTGCTGGAATCCTTCTACTAAGGCTTTAATAATAGTAGTCTTTCCCGTACCTGGGCCACCAGTGATAATAGAGAATCGATGACTGAGCGCCATATGTATAGCTTTCTTTTGTTCTTCACCTAGTTCCATAGAGTGTTTGATTTCGTAACATTTGCAAAAATCGTCACCATCCAATAAAGGTAGCACATCCTCATCCAAGAAAGCTTCTGTGAACTCTACACTACCTACTTCTGCTCGATATACAGTGGGATGGTAGATGTACAATACATCGTCATGATCCACCTGTACATAACGCTTTGTTTCAATTAAAGTTTCTAATCGGTTCACAGTCACGTCAATGTACTCATCACCTAGTAAATTCGACAACTGTACCATTAATTCCTCTATGGGCATGCAAGAATGTCCAGAAGAACCTATCTGTTCCATAGTAAAGCGAATACCTGCATCGATACGCTTGGAATTATCAAAAGGAAAACCTAACTCCTTTGCAAAATGATCTACTACATGAAATGGTAAATTTGTATCTACGGTCAACAAATAGTACGGATTATCCTGTAGCATTTCAATCGTTTTGGCGCCATATATTTCATAGAGTTGACGACTCCAACGATTACTCATATTGTACTTGGCAAAAAAGTCATTAATTTCCTGTAAAACTCCTTCCCCTAGCAATATCTTATACAATTCTTGCTTCGTTCTAAGCGCTACATTAGGAACTTCTAATAGTTCCATAGGATTCTCTTTTTTTAGAATCTCTAGTATAGAAACTCCAAAATAGTCCAACAGTTTATCTAATGACTTTGGGCCTAAGCCTTTTACTCCAAGGCTTTCTAAATACCGTCTTGCTCCCGCCAAGGTGTCTGGCATCACACGTTGTATACTTTGGACAGAAATTTGCTTGCCATATTTCTTATGGATTACAAATTTACCCTTAATTTCTACCTCTTCTCCTACCTTTGGAGGAGTAATAGTACCGGTACAAATATGGGTATCTTCTTGGTAATCCCGTAGTACAAATACACAAAAATTCTCTTGCGGAGACTTATAGATTACACGGTATACCGTTCCCAGTAGCGTTATCATAGGGATGCATTAGGCAATGCAGAAATGACAGCTTGCACCACATCTGCTACATTGCTGATATTTTCAATTTTAATGTGACTCACACGTTCGTAAATTGGTTGCCGTTCTTCGTATAAGCGGAAAATATATTCAATACTTTCTTTCAATAATGGGCGAATTTCCATATCTAAATCATCAAGAATTTGTTTTACATCTCGTTGAATCAATACCACATATCCTGATTCACGCATCAGTTCAGCCGTAGCATCACACAGTACCGTACCACCGCCTGTAGCAATGACACTAGCATTTTTCTTGCTTACTAGATCTTGAATAACATTGAGCTCCAATTGATGAAATTCATCTTCTCCATCATGGATAATAATATTTTGGATAGATTTTCCAGTACGCTCTTGAATTTCTGTATCTACATCAAAAAATTCTAATCCCAATGCTTGTGCTAAGGCTTTACCTATGGTTGTTTTACCTGCTCCAGGCATGCCAATTAAGAAAATATGTTGGTGAATGTGGTTCTTTTCATAATCTTTAGAAATACGAATTACCTCATTCATGAACTCTTTTGCATAATCAGCTAATTCAGGATTTTCCAATGCTTGTACAGCCGATGCAAGAATTTCCTGTTCTCTCTGTATATCATGAATTTTCATATGGTGTTCTTCTTTATACTTTGCAATATCTACAACGATGCTCAAACGCTCCTCAAACAATCGAATTAACTCTTTATTAATAGCATCAATTTTTTGGCGACTTTCTTGTAATTTCATAGACATACTCCTTAGAATTTTTTATAGATCGTATTATGTAAATGGTCTAATGCAAAAATCTTATCATCTTCCATTTGATCGATGAGAGCTTGTAGGGAATCAAATTTGACTTCTCCACGAATGAAAGCAAGAAATTCCACCGTAGCTACTTCTCCATACACATCATCGGAAAAATCAAATAAGTGAGTTTCAAAGCGATGGTATTGATTTATGAAGGTTGGATTGTCTCCCATATTCCCCACTGCTCCGTACCATTTGCCACCAATGAATACTTGGTTTACATAAACCCCATCAGCGGGCGCCGCCATACTATCTGGAAAATGAAAGTTTAGTGTAGGAAATCCCAAAGTGCGTCCCCGTTGATCTCCTTTTACTACAGTACCTCTAAAGCGATACGGGCGACCTAGCATTTGATTTGCCAATTCAATATCTCCACGCAAAATGCTACTGCGTATAGCCGTACTAGATATAGGGGCATCAATCCAATCATAGCGTACTAATTCTTGATCATGGACTTCAATAGATGGGTATAATTCTCGAATCATTTTTGAATTTCCCAAACCTTTATATC
Organism: uncultured Veillonella sp.; assembly: GCA_963518085.1. Taxonomy (GTDB): domain Bacteria; phylum Bacillota; class Negativicutes; order Veillonellales; family Veillonellaceae; genus F0422. The sequence goes on from CAUQIB010000015.1 coordinate 30,005, forward strand.
CAAAATTAAAGTTTGCACCGACTACTATTTTCCGTACATCACGATGGGCACAGAGATTATGAATAAAACCTTCTCCAGACTGTGTTACCAGTTCTTGTGTCATCGGGAGTTCCAGCACATAATCTACACCCATATCCTTTAACATAGCATATCGTTCTTCTCGTTGTAATAATCGAGGTGGAATTTGTTTCGGTTGTAATATCGTAAATGGATGGGCATCGAAAGTAACAATCACAGCAACTCCATCACATGCTTTCGCACTGTCACAGACTTCCTTGATGATAGATTGATGACCTAAGTGCAGCCCATCAAAGGTTCCCATGCCATATACAATGGGTTCCTGTATCGTATCTAACTCTGATATCGTATATAAAATATTCATACTAATCCTTATCTTCTGAACTATGAAATAGAACTTTTATTTCAGTGTACTCTTTATTATAACACAACCACAGACTATAGAAAGTGTATACATAAGAAAATGGTCAGGCTCCTACGAGGTTCCTGACCATTTCTTATATGTATGTTATATGTATATATTTTTCTCTACTTTTAAAGTGTCATCCAGTCGTCGCAAGATACTCATAAACCCATTCGCATCATAAGCTCTTACTAATGTATCTATTGAGATTTCTTCCGGTGACACACAAAACATTCCATTCGGTTTCACTGTATGAATTGGGACTTGTTTGCCCTGTACGAGCCGGGTGCGATTGATATCATTGATATACACCGCTGGCAAGTGGGTCAACAAGGTATCTACTTGCTGTATAGCCTGTTCTCCCTTTGTTTCTAACTCTTCGATAGTTACAGACCGTTCTATATCACATTGTCCCACTGCAGTACGGCATAATTGTGTCATCATACCACACAAACCAAGTCGCTGGCATATATCTCGTAACAAAGCACGCACATAGGTGCCGGCAGAGCATCGTACACGAATGGTAAAGAATGGAAACGCATAGGCCAATAGATCGATGTCATAAATATGAATCAAACGAGTGGGTAGTTCAAACTCTATTCCTGCACGGGCTAAGTCATAAGCCCGTTGCCCATTGATTTTTATAGCAGAATACTTGGATGGTCGTTGCTCTATAGGACCCTGAAAGGACTGCACTGCCTGCTCTAACACATCCCAACTAGGAGCCTTAGAGATATCCATGGTCCGCAGTATATTCCCTGTACTATCTTCCGTATCTGTTTCGACACCAAACTTACATTCCGCTACATAGCTTTTACCAATGGATTCTGTGTATTCAATAGCGCGTGTAGCTTTGCCTACAAAAATAGGCAATACCCCATATGCTAAGGGATCTAAAGTTCCACTATGACCGATACGACGTTCTTTCAGAATACGTCGGCAAATACCGATCGCATCATGGCTGGTAATGCCTGGTGGCTTGATTAAAGAAATAACTCCATCCATTAATCAATCACCGCTAAGATTTGTTCCAATGCTTCGTGAATAGGACTATCGATGGAGCAACCAGCTGCACGAATATGTCCACCACCGCCAAAATGGCTAGCAATTTTGTTCGCATCTCGCACTTTAGAGCGAATGCTAGCACGAGTTAAGTTCTCTGTTTTAGATTTCAATACGATAGCCACATCCACGCCCTTGATGTTTCGAATCATGTCTACAAATCCATCTGTATCATCTCCAATACGATCCATCAATGGTAAGGTCAAAGACATGGATACCACTTGCCCATTATGATGAAAGGCTACATTTTCTAATACTTCTTTCATCACCTCGATACGACCTGGTTCTACTTGTTCTATCGCCTCTGAAATCACATGTGGTTGTGCCCCTGCCTGTAGACATAAACCTGCCATCTCCATCGTATGGGCTGTAGTGTTGGAGAATTTAAAGAACCCTGTATCTGTAGACATGGCCATGTACAAGGCTTGTGCCATCGATTGTGTAATCTCCCAGTTCCACATCTTACATAGGTACGCCACCGTTTCTCCAGTAGAAGAAAAATCAGGCCGCAAATATAAACCATCTGCAAATTCTGTATTCGAAATATGATGGTCTATATTAAAAGTAGGTGCACTCACTCGTACACCTACTTCTCCAATTCGTTCAAATGTGCTAGCGTCCAAAATGAGCAGCATATCAGATGTATAGCCATTTTCTAAACTTTCTATAGTCTCAACCTTAGAAGATAAGGGAAGAAAAGAAAACTTTTCAGGAATTACATCATCTACCACCATACGGACTGCTTTCCCTTGGGCTACCAAGGCTTCATACATAGCAAGCATAGAGCCTATGGCATCCCCATCGGGACTAACATGAACAGTAAGAAGAATAGAATGGGCTGTATCAATCGATGCTTTTAGTTGATCAATACTAATTTTCGCCATTATTTTCCTCTTGTTTAATAGAATTTAATAAGCCTTCAATATGCATACTATAATCTAAGGATGTATCTGCATCAAAAGCAATGCTAGGAATGTGGCGCAATTGAAGCACCTTTCCTAATTCAGAGCGGAAATAGCCTGCACTTCTACGTAAAGTTTCTAGAGACTGTTTTTTCTCCGCTTCACTGCCGAATAAGCTCACATAAATTGTAGCCTCACGCAAATCACCTGTCACACGCACATCGGTCACTGTTACAAATCCGATACGAGGGTCTTTCAACCCACGTAATAAGATTTGACTTGCTTCTTGTTTAATAAACTCTTGTAATTTTCGTACACGAACTTCGCTCATGGATACCTCCTATAATTCTGGGGCAATTTCTTCCATTTTGTACGCTTCGATTACGTCGCCTTCTTTCACATCACGGTAACGTTCCAAGGAAATACCACATTCAAAGCTTGTAGCTACTTCTTTCACTTCGTCTTTGAAACGACGTAAGGAATCGATATGACCTTCGTGGATAACAATACCATCACGGATTAAGCGAATTTCAGAGTTATTTGTGATTTTACCTTCTGTGACATAAGAGCCAGCAACGATAGCTTTCGGCGTAGAAATCACTTGGCGAACTTCTGCACGACCTAGGATAACTTCTTTAAATTCAGGAGTTAGCATACCACGCATAGCCGCTTCGATTTCATTAATCGCATCATAGATGACACGGTATGTACGAAGGTCAACACTTTCTTTTTCTGCTTCTTTGCGTACATTCGCATCTGGACGTACGTTAAAGCCGATAATAATCGCACCCGATGCAGAGGCTAACATCACGTCAGATTCGTTGATAGCACCTACTGCACTGTGGATAATATTGATGCGTACTTCTGGGTTTTTAATGCCCTCTAAAGATTGGCGTAAAGCTTCGACGGAACCTTGTACGTCACCTTTGATAATAATATTTAAGTCTTTCAATTCCCCCTGTTGCATTTGGTTGAACAAATCATCAAGAGTGACTTTTGTTTTCGCATTCATTTCAGTAATGCGTTGTTTTTCAATACGTTTTTCCGCAATGGAACGAGCTTCGTTGTCATCTACAGCGAACATAACTTCACCCGCTTGTGGCACATCAGATAAACCTAAAATTTCCACAGGCATAGATGGACGAGCTACTTTCACTTTTTCCCCACGTTCATTGGTCATGGCACGTACTTTACCATATGCCACGCCAGCAAGGATCGTTTCACCTACACGTAAGGAACCCTTTTGTACCAACACAGTACATACAGGACCGCGACCTTTATCCAATTGAGCCTCGATAACGATACCTTGTGCCTTGCGGTTAGGGTTTGCTTTCAATTCTTGTACTTCTGCTACAAGCAAGATTGTTTCCAATAAGTCTTCAATACCTTGACGTTGTTTGGCAGATACAGGAACCATGATAGTGTCGCCGCCCCACTCTTCTGGCAATAAACCATGTTCGGACAACTGTTGTTTTACATGGTCAGGGTTAGCGCCTGGTTTATCCATTTTATTGATAGCCACGATAATTGGCACCTCTGCAGATTTCGCATGGTTGATGGCTTCGATAGTTTGTGGCATAACACCGTCATCGGCAGCTACCACAAGGACGGCGATATCTGTAGATTGAGCACCACGTAAACGCATGGCTGTGAAAGCTTCATGGCCTGGTGTATCTAAGAATGTAATTTTATTACCTTCATAGCGAACTTGGTACGCACCAATATGTTGCGTAATACCACCTGCTTCAGAGGCTGTTACATTCGTAGAACGGATAACGTCCAATAAAGATGTTTTACCATGGTCAACGTGACCCATAATTGTAACAACTGGTGGACGAGGCTGTAAGCTTTCTGGGCTATCTTCAATTTCGATAATTTCTGTAGGGTCTTGTTCAGGCTCAACTTCTACCACTTCTACACCGAAGTCTTCTGCCAATACCATAGCTGTTTCTACATCAATTTCTTGGTTGATTGTAGCCATAACGCCTAGCATCATCAATTTTTTAATAATTTCAGACACTTCGCGGCCCATTTTTTCAGCCAATTCTTTCACTGTTAACGGACCACACAATTCAATAGACGTAGCAATAGCTGCTTCTGCTTTACGACGTTCTTCTTCTTTTTGCTTGATATGTTGCTCATTACGTTGTTTAACTTTGTTTTTATTTTTTTGCAATGCAGAAGATACTAAGGATTGTGTACGTTCACCTTTTTTGCCTTTTTTATCTTTTTTATTGCGACGCTCATTACGATTCTCATTACGGTGTTCAGATTCATAACGACGATTTTCTTTTTGACGATCTGCTTCACGACTCGCTTGACGATCACGACCTTCTGGTTTCGCTGTCATCGCTGGATCCACTTGTGGAATCTCTAGGCGACGTTCACGACGTTGTCCATCATTACGACGATCATTGTTACGATTGTTGTTGCGCTCAGCATTACGGTCATTATTGCGTTCGAATCTGCCGCCATTACGATTATCTTGGCGTTGATCATTGCGACCTTCAGGACGGCGACCATCACGGTTTTGACCATTTCGTTGGTTAGAACGATTGTCTCCACGGTCATTTCTGTCATTTCGATAATCTTTCTGACCATTGTTTTTACCATCTCGATTAAATGGACGGTCCCGTTTTTCACCACGGTCATTACGGTCTCCACGCTCGTTGCGATCGTTACGGTGGTTTCTCTCTTGTTTAGGTCCACGTTTTTCACCTTGATCATTACGATGATATTCATGAACTTTCTTTTGTGGTGCTTGTTGTGTTGCTTTTGGTGCTTCGCTTTGTACTGGCTTAGCGCCACCTGCTAACGATTGTTTAATCATAGATACTTGTGAATCCTCTACTGTACTCATATGGCTTTTCACTTCAACATTGTGCTTTTTCAAAGCATCAATAACGACTTTATTTTCTACACCAAGAGCTTTTGCTATTTCATATACTCTTTTTTTGGACATCTACATTCCCCCTCTACTGATTCTTGTCTATTTCAGCTAGCAAGGATTTAGCAAATCCAGCATCATTTACTAATATAACTGCTCGCATTTCTTTTCCCAGTGCCCTGCCTAATTCTTCTTTGGTTCCTACTAAACGAAGTGGTACCTGATAAGACTCGGCTAAGTGCCTATATTTGTTAGCATTATTTTGCGCACAATCTTCCGCCATAATCAACAGGGGATAGGGTTGTCGTTTCATAGACCGTTCCACTACAAAGTCACCCGATAATAAGCGACCTGCTCGTTGTGCTAATCCTAATATATTCAACACTTTTTCTTTATTCATGGGATATTTGTTCCTTCAAAGATTCATAAATTTCTTGTGAAACTTTATGTTTTAATGAACGCTCTAATCGTTTAGCTTTATACGCCATGTCTAGGCATTCTACTTTCATTTCCATATAGGCTCCCCGTCCAGGAGCTTTACCTGTAGGGTCAATAGAAATCTCTCCCGTTGGACTCAACACAACACGTGTCAATTCTTTCTTGGGAAGAAGTTCTCCACATCCCACACATACTCGCATAGGCTGAGACTTCTGTTTCATATTAGTCTTCATCTCCAAAAGCATCCAAGGAAATCATGTCATCAGATTCCACATATTCACCGGCTTCAGCGGCTTGTGTTTCACTTTTAATATCGATTTTCCAATTGGTTAATTTCGCTGCTAAACGGGCATTTTGACCTGCTTTACCAATCGCTAGTGAAAGTTGGTAATCTGGCACCACAACGGAAGATGTTTTTTCTTCTTCACGAGCCACTACGCTTACTACTTTCGCTGGGCTTAAGGCATTGGCGATATATACTGCTGGATCTTCATCCCATTTTACAATATCAATTTTTTCGCCATTTAGCTCATCTACGATATTTTGTACACGTTGTCCTTTAGGACCTACGCAAGCACCTACTGCATCCACTTCTTCCTCGCGAGATACCACAGCGATTTTAGAACGCATACCTGGTTCACGAGCTACAGATTTTAATTCTACTGTACCTTCTGCGATTTCTGGCACTTCTAGTTCAAACAAGCGTTTTAATAGACCAGGATGTGTACGGGAAATCATGATTTGAGGGCCTTTTGTGGTCTTTTTCACTTCCACAATGTAGCATTTTATGCGGTCTCCCACAGCATAGCTTTCACTAGGAATTTGTTCAGATATAGGTAAAATCGCCTCAGTTTTTCCTAAATTAATAAATACATTTCGACCTTCAATTCGTTCCACCAAACCAGTCAAAATATCGCCTTCACGACTGGAGTATTCATCATAAACAATATTGCGTTCCGCTTCTTTTAAGCGTTGAATCAACAATTGCTTTGCCGTATGGGCTGCACTACGTCCAAAGTTTTTTGGCGTTACATCTACTTCGATAATATCGCCAATTTCCATACGCTTATCCAATTGACGAGCATCTACTAAAGCAATCTCTACTTCTTCATTTTCAGGTGTATCAACTACAGTTTTCTTAGCCAACACTTTGTAGTCCCCTGTTTCACGATTGAAATAAATATATGCCTCTTGATTTGCTCCTACCTCTTTGCGATAGGCTTGTAACAATGCCACTTCAAGAGAATCAAAGATAATCTCTGGTGCCACACCTTTTTGCTTAGTAACTGCTAATACCGCCTGTACTAATTCTTGACTCACTGGTTTCCTCCCTTAAAAATCTAAATGTAAACGAATTTGTGCAATCGCTGCACGTTCTAGGCCAATACGTTCTTCTTGCACCTGAATCGTGATACATTCATCAGAATACCCTTGTAAGGATCCTGTGTATTGTTTTTTACCATCTATAGGTTTAAACAACTGAATATCCACATCACGTCCATGATAGCGAATGAAATCTTTTTCTTTCTTCAACACTCGGTCCAATCCTGGAGAAGATACTTCTAACAAGTAATTCTCTTTGATTGGGTCCTTTGCATCCAATACTTGGCTCAATTTTTCACTCACCATTTGGCAGTCATCTAAATCGATGCCTCCCTCTTTGTCTAAAAATACGCGCAAGTACCATTCTCGCTCATGAACGTATTCCACATCCACAAGTTCTAACTCCGTAGACTCTATAATCGTTTCTACTACACCGGACACAAATTCCTCTACGTCGTCGCGTTTCATCTTATCCCCTCCTTGCCACAGTATAAGAGAAAGAGTGAGCCACAGCTCACTCTTTTAATAGATTCTATAAAAGTTACTTATAGTATACCACAGCTAGATAAAAATAGCTACAGTAAACCATTGCGTTTTAACGCTTCTTCCCACTCTGCTTCTTTAAATCCTACAAGCACTGTATCTTCTAAAACTAAAATAGGACGTTTCACCAACATGCCATTGGTTGCCAATAAGGCTAATTTTTCACCCTCTGTCATAGTCGGCAATTTATCTTTAATACCTTCCCCACGATAAATTTGACCAGATGTATTAAAGAAGGCTTTAATATCAGCTTTTTTACTTTTAGGATACCATACACCTAATTCTTCCGCTGTTGGATTCTCTTCTTTGATGTCACGGTGTGTATAGCTAATACCATGTTCATCTAAATATTTTTTTGCTCGTTTACAAGTCGTACATTTGGGATATTCAATATATAACATAGCCTGTCCTTTCTATTTTTCTATCACATCATTACAAAACTTTTCTTTTAATACTTTTAATAACACTTCTGTCATTTCACTAGCTGCAAAGACATACTCTTTTAATTTGCCACGTTCTTCTGCCACTTTCATAGCGGACACTTCGAAGGGATCTAGCACAACAGACAATACAGGCGTTTGGTCTTGCTCCATTTCCTCCGTCAAATATGCAGAAATGCTTTCTCCTTCCGTAGGCTCAAATCGTTCTACCTTTACGATAGGGCAGTATTCATACATCAATTTGCGAAGGACCATCATAAAATAGGCTTTATCCTTTACAAATTGTTCTGCTTCCTCTTTAGTCAAGCTAAAAATATCTACTTTCACACGCTCTGCTTCACCTTGTGTTGTCATAGGATTATTCCCCTTTCGCTGCTAAGAAGGCTAAATAACAACGTTTTGCTTCGTAAATATCAGCTTTGCTCGTCACTTCCCAAGGAGAGTGCATACTAAGCACAGCCACACCGCAGTCAATAACATTCATACCATAGAGAGCCATGATGTAAGCAATCGTACCGCCTCCACCAAGGTCTACTCGTCCTAATTCAGCCGTTTGATAAGAAATATTCTCTGCATCCATTAACTGACGAATGCGTGCCATATATTCTGCATTGGCATCATTGGATCCACTTTTACCACGAGAACCAGTAAATTTATTAAATACCACGCCACGACCTAAAAAAGCAGCATTTTTCTTTTCAAAGGCACTTGCATAAAGTGGGTCAAAACCAGCACTAACATCAGAAGATAACATGTGACTGTTAGATAAAGTACGACGTACTGCTAATGGAGACGTATAACCCATCGCTTCCAACAATTCTGCCATAAAGTTCTCAAAAAAACGAGATTGCATACCTGTTGCGCCAACAGAGCCAATTTCTTCTTTATCCACCAATAAGGTACATGTAGTACGGCTCACATTCTCAGTTTCTAACATTGCCACTAAGGATGTATAGGCACATACACGATCATCTTGACCATAACCGATAATCATAGAACGATCGAAACCTAATTCTCTCGCTGCACCCGCTGGTACAATTTCAAGCTCTGCAGATAAGAAATCCTCTTCCTCAAAACCGTACTGTTCTTGTAGTACTTGTAACACATAGGCTTTTACACCATCTTTTAATTCCCCTTTCACGGGACGGCTACCAATAAGAAGATCTAGTTGTTCCCCTTCTACCACTTTAGCAGCCTTTTTCTCCATTTGTTCCTGTCCCAAATGTGGCAATAAATCGGTTACACAGAATACTGGATCCGTTGGGCTTTCACCGATAGCAAGATTGATGACAGTACCATCCCGTTTTACCACTACCCCATGGATCGCTAGTGGCATAGTCACCCACTGGTATTTTTTGATGCCCCCATAATAATGTGTATCTAATAAGGCTAAATCGCTATCTACATAAAATGGATTTTGCTTCACATCTAAGCGAGGAGAATCAATATGAGCGCCTAGGATATTCATCCCCTGTTCAATCGATTCTGTGCCGATATGTACCATAGCTACCGCTTTTTTCATGTGCACATAATAGATCTTATCCCCTGCTTTTAGGGTACTACCTTCTTTGATAATACTATCCATATTGCGGTATCCAGCTGCTTCAGCGGCCGCTACAATTTGGTCCACACATTCACGCTCAGTTTTACCATGGTCTAGAAAATGGAGATACTTCGTTGCCAAAGTATCAATTTCTTGTAATTGTTGTTCTGTATATTCATGCCAAGCATTTCTACGTTCCATACTTAGCTCCTTTCTTTCTTAATTCTAATTGTTATTTTTTACGTGCATACAATTCACGCAATCCTTTAGGTGCATTTGTAACCATTTTTGAAATATAATATCGCTTACCTAAATGTTTACTAATCGATTTTCCCACATACCAATGGACCCCGAAAGCACCATGTTTCTTGCAAGTTCCCATAGACAAAAAGCGATGTTTAACCACACCCACAATAGGGTCTAGGTGTAAGGGCTCCTTACAAACAGGACATGTTGTTTTCGCCCGATTGCTTTGCCGAAATATACGTGGCATGGTCACAATGGACTCAAATATTTTATGTTCATGTCGTGAAAGTCCGTAAAAACATCGTTGTTTCCCTTGTTTTTCACGTTTCTTCCGTAATGCGTCTAAAAATGGAAACCGTTGACACACCATGGCTGTGCAGATAGCATCATGCAAACCATTATGTGCTTGTAAGTTTGGCGTTTGCACCTGCATTTCTTCCATGGCTTTTTGCAGTGCATATTGTTGACTGCAATTGTGCATCGTTTTAACATATAAAGATTGGGCATCAAACCAAGGTACTTCCTGATGTACATGTACCTTATGGCAGAATGCGTTATCCATCAACATTTCAATATCATCGGGTCCCCAAGATATCAAAATACCGTCAGAGCCAATAAAGCGTAAAAACTTTTCGCATCCTCGGCGGAAAGACAGCCCTTCTTTACGCAATTTATCCATCGTAATATGGGTTAATTTCTCTACCGAATGGTGCATAATAGGTAGGAATTTGGGGGTAATAAACACTTCAAATTGGTCTATAATTTGTAGACTTTCATCCAATTTCACGGCGCCTATCTGTATAATCTCACCAATGAATGGAAACCCTGAGCGTCGTATCATATTCGGTTCTAATGTATAGGGCTGGTTCCATTCCAAGTCAAATACAATATAGTGCATCCTTAGTTCTTACCCTTTCTCTCTAATATGGTGTGTATGGCTGCTAATACAGATTCCTCAGAAATGACAGACAAACCTTTGTAGTTACCTTCTTTCAAAACCTGCTTCATATTTTTATTCACGTCGTAATGGTCCATAGATTCTAATACCACCGCATTCTCTGTGAAAGGCCCATACAAGGCTGGATTCGACGGACCATAAAGCGCCACAATAGGCACCCCCTGACTCACTCCTACATGCATAGGACCCGAGTCATTTGTCACCAAACAATCACATCGTTTCATAGCCGCCGCCAATTCTCCAATACTGAATTGTCCCGTTCCCTTAATAGCTGGTTCTGTCATCGTATCTAGCACATCCTGCACCATGTCTTCATCCATAGGCCCCCCGAAGAATACAATTTTATATCCCTCTTTAGCTAAGGTATCTGCAATGTGGGCAAACCGTTCCTTAGGCCAGCGTTTTTCTGGAACTGCACTACCAATATTAAATCCGATGATCCGATCTGTTTCCTCCACTCCTTGAGAGGCATAAAAGTCCTGTACCTTTTGGTTCCACTCAGAACTAGTAAAGATTTCTAATCCTTTATGTTCTACTGTATATCCTAACTGTTCTAACACATTCATATACATCTGAGCAGCATGCACCGTTTTACGGTTCAACCGTGTGACCTTCGTCATGAACGGTCGGAACAGAAAGTGACTCATCCCTGTGGTCACCTTGGCTTTTAATTTCCAAGCTAAATAAGAAGTCCGTTCATTAGGATGCAGATTGATGACTACATCCACAGGTCCTTGGCTCCGAATTCCTTTAGCAATTTGATTAAGACCACCAATGCTATTATGGACACCTTTTTTATCCACTTCTACTAACTCATCAATGCAAGGATTATGACGATATACATCAGCTAGCTTCTTGTCTATCACATAAGTTATATGACTGTGAGGCGCCAACTTTCTAAGAGCATGGATAAACGGTGTGGTGAGCACCACATCGCCTAAATGCATCAAGAAGGTTACCACAATCCGTTTTCCATCTAACTCCATCATAGGTTCCTCATTTCTTTCACTGTATCAAATACAGTGTCCACTGTAATTTGTGCCATACACTCCAAATCTTCTACCAACGGTTGTTCTAGAGTCGCCCGTGATGTAGGTGACACAATAATATGAATATGATCGCCCCCATATGGACCTGTCCGTTCTGGACAAGTCGTCCCAAATAGAGCAATCAATGGTACTTTTAAAGCATTCGCAATATGCAGAGGACCCGTATCAGCACTGATGTACAAAGCACTATGACGAATTACCTCAATGAGTTCTTGTAAATTCGTATCCCCAATGAGATTCACCACATTGTCACTACTGACTCCGTCCACAATGACGCGCCCTTTTTCCTCATCCTCTTTAGCTCCAATGAGCACCACCGTCTCACCGGCTGCCGTCAATCGCTTACCGAGGCCCACAAAATGAGAAATAGGCCATTCTTTCACTGCCCAACGCGCTCCTGGAGCGATGACAATATATGGATTTTCTATGAAAGCTCCTCTAGCATTCAGTTTTTGTCTCACAGTAGCTTCTGCCTCTGTGAAAGTCGGCAAAGGGAACACGATGTCATCTACATTACAGCCCAAGGCACGAGACGTATCTAAATAACGCTCGATAACGTGATCCATTTTATGGTCACCTACTAGTGCTGTGTTCACCAGCCAACTCCCCTCACGAAGTTCCCAGTATGCATAACGTTTCTTCGCTCCACTAAGAGCAGCCACGATGGCACTTTTCGCAATAGATTGTAAATCTAAAGAAATATCAAAGTGTTTGTCATGTAATAGCTTCCATAATTGTTTCCAATAGGAAAGACGTTTTAATTGTTTTTTATCTATGATGATGATTTCATCCACCCAAGGTTTTGGAGGGATAACATCTTTAAACTGTTCATGAACGGCCCATGCAATATGTGCCTTTGGATATTGCTGGCGCAACGCATACAGCGTTGGTAAAGCATGAATAATATCACCTAGAGAACTCATTTTAATGATTAAAATTCGTACATCTTCTTTCATACTCTATCCCTTTCACTAACCTATACCTATACTCTTCTAGTATACCATAAGATAGAAATAAAAATGATATAGTATTTTGTATTTTTCTTTAGATTCTTTCAACATCTATTTCAATACTTCAAGGATGGGGACCTCACATAGTAAACTCAAAATATCTACGTATAACAACTGCCATTCATTAGATATCTTTTCTGCAACCAATTTTAATAAGCTTTTATTAAAATATTATTAAAATTTGGTAATTTTTTATTATATCACATATGAAGTAAACTTTATAATACAATACGTACATATATTATCTAAATTGATTTATTTATGTATATAATGTATTTTCTGTATAAAAGGTATATAATATCTTCATTAGGTTTTCCTATTCATATTAAATATATATGATATGCAAAAAATCCCCATAATCCAATGATTATTTCTTTTGCACTTATATATATTTGCTATGTAGCTTTACAAACCGTATCATATGTGATTAGATAAACGATTTAAATATATATCTAAATGATGCATATCCTGTATATTATATATAAAAAAGAAAGGACTTACTTATGTTTTCTAAACTTTTTGATACTTTCTTAGTACACTATTTAGAACGATTTAACGATCATTGCTTTGTTGTAAAAGTTGGTGATAAGGAATATACCATCGGCGAAGGAGATCCGGAGTTTACAATTATTGTCAATAAAGATATTCCCAAAAGGGATATATTGGTCTCCGCAGAATTGGCACTAGGTGAAGCCTACATGCGTAAGGATATAGAAATTGAAGGTGATTTATTCAAAGCTCTTTGCGTCGTATTAGGGCATGTTAACAAAGACTCCATTAACAAAAAGGTACTCAGCTCCCTTTTTAATATGGGCCTTAGAAAGAAAGACCAAAAACAACAAGTTTCATCCCATTATGATTTAGGTAATGATTTCTACAGTTTATGGCTTGATGAAACTATGAGCTATTCTTGCGCCTATTTCAAAGATAAAGATGACAGTCTTAAAGATGCACAATATCAAAAAGTACATCATATTCTCGATAAATTACACTTACAAGAAGGCATGACACTCCTTGATATTGGTTGCGGTTGGGGATTTCTTCTCATTGAAGCGGCCCTAAAATATGGAGTCAAAGGGTATGGCTGTACATTATCAGAAGAGCAATGGAAAAAAGGCCAAGAACGAATTAAACAATTTGGTCTTGAAGGCCAAGTGGAAATTGATCTAATAGATTATCGCGATGTAGCTGCCTCTGGTCGTCAGTTCGATCGCATGGTAAGTGTAGGCATGTTAGAACATGTAGGTCGTCCTAATTTACCTATATACATGGAGGATGCATCTTCCATGTTAAAAGAAGGCGGCTTATTTTTACTTCATTACATCAGTGATCCAGCGGAAAAAGAAACCAGTGCATGGATTCGTAAATATATCTTTCCAGGTGGCTCCTTGCCTTCCCTAAGAGAGATCATTGGTCTTGCCTACGAAAATGATATGAATGTTGTCGATGTAGAAAATTTACGCTTTCATTATTATAAAACATTGATGCATTGGTACAATAATTTCCAAGGTGTTCGTGACCAAGTAGAAAAAGTACGGGGCACTGAATTTGTACGTATGTGGGATTTATACCTTTGTGGCTGTGCCGCTGGTTTCTATATTGGCAACATGGATTTACATCAAATTTTGATGACAAAATGTATTAACAATGAACTACCGTTAACACGTTGGTACTAAATCATATATTGTAGCATTTAATACTATAGGGGCTGTCACTGTATGTGTAGAATTTACTACATGTGAGTGACAGCTCTTTATTGTGCAAAAAGAGCCATTCTATGAAAATAATTTATGCCAGTCCTGCCATCGATCGCATGACTAAATCGATATCTCTATTTTCCAATTCTTGAATGATATGGATATATGTTTTCTGCGTTGTAGTCATACTGGCATGCCCTAATCGTCTAGCCACACTAGCAATAGATACACCTGCAAAGAGCAATAAGGACGCATGGGTATGTCGTAATCCATGAATAGAAATAACAGGAATCCCTAAGTCTTTACAATATCTCTCTAACCTATCATTTACCGTTGAGTTGTACACAGGCCCTTTTACAAAAATTGGTTGTTCCTCTGGCAAATCTCTAATCAATTCAGAAAATTTAATAATTGTTTGCCAATCTAGCTGAATCTTCCGTACGGAAGATTTATTTTTTGTAGGTAGAAACCCACCATTCCCTTTGTAGTCCCAAGTTTTATTCACAATGAGCGATTGATGCGGAAAATCAAAGTCTTTTGGCGTCAATGCTAAGGCCTCTGAAAAACGCATGCCTGTCTTGGCTATAATAAAAATAAACCAATCCCAATTAATTTCTGGCGTAAGATGTAAATGTACTAGCAACGTGTGCAACTCAAATTGATTTAAATACTTAATCTTCTTCTCCCGTGGCGCCTTTCCTTTAATGATTGCTTTTCGTGTCGGATCTCGCTCAATGAATCCCTCATCTACTGCATCCAGCACAGCGGCTTTCAATTGATGGTGAAAGTCCATCGTTGTTTGTCGCTCATGATACACTGCATAGTCATTCAATAATTGTTGATAGGTAATTCGATTTAACTCTGAAAGTCGCAAGTCAGGCACTAACCTTTGCAACCATACCAACGTAATCTCGTACTTCTTCATAGTCACTTCTCGAATAGCACCTTCCTTATACATCCGAATCCATCGTTTATAATATTTGCAAAATAATTCCGATCCTTCCTTAGCCTTTACCATATTTATACCTCTTCATTTACATGACAACATAGAAATGGCTCTTATACATATCTTACTCGTATATTTCAAAAAAAGCATATAGGGATTTGTATTATATCTTTCTTACATTGTGAAAACTTGGGAAATACTTACACTGATGAAGGGTGATGAGGTTGTCAACATTTTTTAATTGACTTGTAATTACTTCT
>CAUQIB010000016.1:0-37147 GCA_963518085.1 uncultured Veillonella sp.
TGCTTTGACAAATTCATTTATGTTTATACTATGACAATATCATATGTCGTTCATAGTCGATTTTTTTAATTCTATAGAACTACTTGACAATATCGAAAAATATCGTTATAATACTACCTAACATAGCAAAGTAGACTGATGCTAGGATAAGATAGGTATATGAAAGGATGCTTACAGTATACACTCTTATGACGGTTTATGAGCTATGGTGGTTCAACCCGACCATAGAAGGATCCAATTTTGGAAATGAATTCAAATAATTACTACACAAATGGAGGTTAGCAATGAGCTTAATTAAAAGTTTATCCAACCGCTTGTCTGTGCTAGGATATAGTGGTTACGAAATTTCACAAATTATCAATAGTGCAACGGGCGGTCAAGACATTAATGCGTTGACTGGTCAAGATTTACACCATGTGGCAAACACAATGGAACACTATGTAAAAGCAGGTGCCCAATACGTTGCGGAATATAGTAAATAAGTAAAAACTGCTACAGTTTGTAAGGAATTACAAATTGTAGCAGTTTTTTTATAGTATCTTGTATGTAAAATATATTGATATCAATATGTGTGTATACTTATGTCATATCATAGAGGAATAGAAATCTATGCTAAAGGTGATGGAATTAGTTGAATGGATGTACAGAGTAGGGTAGAATACTAGATAGAGTATAAAGCTTAATACATGTACTAATATTATAATTAAATCAATAGTAAATATATGAAACAGAATGTAAATCAACACAGACTTCCTTTTGTGGAGTCTTTAGAAAAATATAAAGAACAGCATATGATTCCTTTTCATACGCCAGGACATAAAATTGGCGTGGGAGCGCCTACATTGCTCACAGAGTGGATGGGTCCAGCGCTGCCTTATGATTTAGGGTTAATGTATGCCATTGATGATTATCATGAGCCAGAACGTGAATTACTGGAGGCACAACAATTGGCGGCACAGGCCTTTGGTGCCGATCACACATGGTTTTCTATTAATGGTACATCAGGTGCGATTCAAATGATGATTATGAGTGCTGTGAAAGAAGGTGACTCTATCATTATTCCTAGAGAAGCCCATTGTTCTGTTCATAATAGCCTGGTGTTAAGTGGAGCTAAACCAATTTATATGAGAGGGCGCTTTCATCAACGTTGGGGCATCCCTGTAGGGGTAACTGCCGAGGAGGCTATTGCTACGATGGATGCTCATCCAGAGGCAAAGGCCATTGTACTGGTTCATCCTAACTATTATGGAATTGGTGTAGATGTAAAACGGATTGTAGAAGAAGCACACGAACGACACATGATTGTGTTAGTGGATGAAGCGCATGGATCACATCTCATGCCATCCTTAGGCATGCCAGTGCCTGCTTTAGAAAGTGGAGCAGATTTAGTTGCCCAAAGCACACATAAATTATTAGGTTCTTTGACACAAACCTCGATGCTCCATGGACAAGGGTCTCATATTGATATCAACCGTATTCAACGATTGCAACAAATTTTGATGAGCACGAGTCCGAATTACATTTTCTTAGCATCTTTGGATATGGCGCGCCATCAATGGGTCACAGAGGGGCAGGCCCTTATGAAGCAAACATTGGAGTTAGCTCGTACACTCCGAAAGGCTCTGAATGAGATTCCTGGCATTGCTTGTCCTAGTCATGAGGACATAGAAGGCGCTTTCAGTTTTGATGAAACAAAGATTATTATCGATGCGAAGGGGCTTGGACTCACTGCACAGGAGTTAGAACGAGAGTTGCGAGTACGCCATATCGAAGTGGAACTGATGAAAGCCTATCATGTCTTGCTGTTGATTACCATAGGGGATACAGAAACATCTATACAACAGGTCATAGAGGCGGTGCAGGGGATCTCAGATATGTATAGACATAATTTAGAAGGTGTCGCAGAGTGTGCTAGAGCATATGGGCAAGAACACAATACACGTTTACTTGACCAAAGTAATCATACGTCTTTCAATACAGTGAATAGTACAAAGAATCGTATCATTGATGGTGTAGATGATACATATACTACGAATGATAGTGGTGTAGATGCAAGTACAATGGAAATATTACCGACACCAGTAGTGGTGCTTTCACCTCGGCAAGCATTTTATGCAGAGATGGAAGAAATTCCTTTGGAAGAAGCCCTAGGACGAATTAGTGGAGAAACAATTACCTATTACCCACCAGGAATCCCTTGTTTAGGTGTAGGTGAGACCATAACGAAAGAAGTATTGGCATATATTGAGCAGAAACAACGTGATGGGTATGTGCCGAATGGTGCTAGGGACCGCCAGCTGAAGACAATCCTCGTATGTAAAGATATATAGATATATTATGTATAGCAATAAAATGTATTTAGTAAGAAGATACACACGATTTATATAAGGGATTGAAAGAGTATACGAGAAGAATTACGATGTCATAAGGAGATATATATGGGACAATTAATTATTATTGAAGGTGGAGACGGCAGTGGTAAGGCCACGCAGACCGCAAAACTATTGGAACGATTACAAGCAGAAGGCTACCCAGTTCGGTCTGTAAGTTTTCCTAATTACGATAGTCCAGCGGCGGAGCCTATCAAAATGTATTTACGTGGGGACTTTGGGAAAGCGGCGAACTCCGTGAATGCCTATGTGGCGAGTACTCTTTATGCCATAGACCGATTTGCATCGTATCGCCAAGATTGGCAAGCTTTTTATGAAGAAGGTGGCATTATCATTGCGGATCGGTATACCACATCTAATATGGTGCATCAAATGATAAAATACACCGATACGAAAGAGCGTCAATCATTTTTACAGTGGCTTGACCAGTTGGAATACGATTTATATGGGTTACCAAGACCTGATGCAGTGATTTTATTAGACATGCCTCTATCTTTGTCCAAAGCTTTATTAGCAGAACGTACAGGCAAGACTGGTGGTAATACGGGAGACATTCATGAACAAGATGCTTCTCACTTAACGGCAGTTCATGAGGCTTATGATATGTTGGTGAGCACTTATGATTGGCATCGAGTACACTGTGAGAATGAAAGCAATCAATTGCGCACCATTGAAGACATTCATGAGGAAGTCTATGGTATTGCAAAACAGTGTATTAATTGTCATAACATGCTATAATAAAGGGTAGTCTAATGAGGTAAAGGAGGATGTATGTCATTTTTTGAAACTGTACTTGGTCAACACCAAGTGAAAGAACAAATTACTACATTAATCCATGATTCTGCTTTACCCCATAGCTTACTGCTCTACGGAGAAACAGGTTTAGAATCTACCTCTATGGCGATAGCCATTGGATCCTTAATAGTGGGACGTCAGATTTTTTCTTCTGATGAGGGACGTACCTTTTTATCTACTATAGAGCAACAACGCATTGAGTCTGGTGAAAGTGAGAGCGCAGTCAAAGATAAAGGTTTGCCAATCTATATTGATCAAGGTCAAGCTTTTTGGATTCGTCCTATGAAAACACAGCTCAGTGTGGAACAATGGTATACCTTATTAGAGAAGTATATCAATGTATCTAGTGATACACCACGGGTGGTTATCGTAGAAGGCTTTCAGACCGCCAATACTGTCTTAGCGAATGCGATGTTGAAAACGATTGAAGAACCACCACGGAATATGTATTTTATCATTGTCACTACCAATATCGATAACGTACTACCCACTATCGTGTCACGATGTATGCTCATTGGTATGCAACCAGTGCCAGAAGAGGAATTGGTGAAAGCCTTAACGAAGGAAGGCTATACAGGGGATATTCGACGTGCTGTGCGAAGTGCTCGTGGAAATCCCACATTAGCTCGTCAGTGGGCGCAGGCTGGTGGTATTGAAAGTTTAGAAAAGGCGATGGAAGTGCTAGAATGTGTGGTTGAAAGAAGTCATTTCTTTACCACCTTAGCCTTATCCTTTGAGGGACTTTCAAAAGAAGTGGTGCTAGATATATTGAGTTGGTTGCGAGTGCTAGCAAGGGACATGTTAGCCTTGCGATATGGTACAGAGAGTGAGAAGATGATACTTAGTGAGTATCGATTCCGCATGCAAATGATTTTACAACGATGGTCGTCTAAATCTTTGCAACGAATTGTGCCCATTACATTAGAAGCAGAACAGGCACTGCGCCTTAATGTGCGCTTAGGCCTTGTCATAGATGGAGTTATATTGGCCTTAAGGGAGGCTGTGAAGGAGGATATATAGTGGTCACTATAGTAGGAGTACGCTTTAAAAAAGCAGGTAAGATCTACTACTTTAGCCCTGGGTTTATCACCCTAACGACGGGAGATGGTGTCATAGTAGAAACATCTCGTGGTTTAGAATTTGGGGAAGTTGTAATAGGTCCACGGAAAGTATCGAAAGATAGCGTGGTACAACCGCTGAAAGAAGTGACGCGTAAAGCAACACCAAAAGATTATAAACAAGTAGAAAAAAATAGAGAGCGAGAAGAAAAAGCCTTTGAAATCGGATTAGAAAAAATCGCCTATCGTGGATTGCCGATGAAATTAATCAATGTGGAATACACATTTGATATGAATAAAATTGTCTTTTTCTTTACTGCAGAAGGTCGTATTGATTTTCGTGAACTTGTAAAAGATTTGGCCAATGTATTCCGTACGCGTATTGAATTGCGCCAAGTAGGGGTCCGTGACGAGGCAAAGGTATTAAATGGAATTGGTGCCTGCGGTCGTCCATTATGTTGTGCTACGTTTTTAGGTGATTTTGCATCTGTATCGATTCGGATGGCGAAAGATCAAAACTTGAGTTTAAATCCAACAAAAATTTCTGGTATTTGTGGTCGCTTGATGTGCTGTTTGAACTATGAAAATGACTCCTACCAAAAAGGGGGAGACTTGTATTCACAAAAGGCAAAACAGCCAGTTCCTGTAGCAGAGCCGCCTGGTATTGGTAAAGAAGTCGTTACCGATGAAGGATTAGGAAAAGTCTTAAAAATCAATACCATGAAAAAGACAGTAAAAGTACAATTAGAAGCAGGACGTACAATCGACTTACATTGGTCGGAAGTGGCATTGCCGGATGAAGAGTAGTATTACAGTCACAGAATTGCTACTGAGTGGGTTTCAGCTGTTTCAAGATGAAGGTGAATTTAAGTTTTCCATTGATGCTATCTTACTGGCTCATTTTGGAGAGGCCAAATCCAATAAGCAGTATTTAGAATTAGGTACAGGCACAGGAGTGATTCCTCATGTGCTGTACCATCGTGGAGCCCGTCATGTGGTAGGGGTAGATTGTAATTCCTATGTAATTGAGTTAGCACAGAAAAGTGTCCTTCATAATAGTATTGCAGATTCTGTATCTATGGTGGAGCTAGATTATATGAGTAATGCTGGCTCCACCTATTATGGACAATTTGATGGTATCTATATAAATCCCCCCTATTTTGAACCGAATAGTGGACTTTTATCGCAAGAAGAAAGTGTAGCATTAGCCTTGCATGAACAACAACATTCCATGAAAGATAGATTGCTACAAGCCCAACGGTACTTAAAATTTGGCGGTACCTTATGGATGATTTATACAACACCACGCTTAGAATCCTTGTTACATGCTATTGAGCAGACTCAACTTAGGGTTAAACGAATGCGCTTTGTTCATGGTAAGCGAGATAAAGTGAGCAAATTGGTATTACTAGAATTAAAATATGGTGGAAAATTAGGCATGATTGTTGAACCACCTTTATATATTTACGAAGTGGATGGTTCCTATTCAGATGAGGTACAAGCATATTATGAGTAGTCATAAAGGGACATTATTTTTAATTCCCACACCCATTGGGAACTTAGAAGATATGACCTATCGAGCTGTGCGTACATTACAAGAGGTGGATGTGGTAGCAGCAGAAGATACGCGTCATACGGGAGTATTATTACAACATTTTAATATTGCTAAGCCTATGATTTCCTATCATGAACACAATAAAGCGGAGAAGGGGGCTGAGCTCATCCAGCGTTTACTAGATGGTAAATCCATTGGTTTGGTCAGCGATGCGGGAATGCCTGCTATTTCTGATCCCGGCGAAGACTTGGTGAAAGAAGCCCTAGAAGTAGGAATCCCTATTGTTCCATTGCCAGGGGCGAATGCAGGGTTAACGGCACTCATTGCATCGGGGCAAAATACGAAGGAGTTTCACTTTATCGGATTTTTACCGAAGCGAAAGCAGAATGTAAAAGAGATGTTATCACGGATTGCTACCTATGAAGGAACTCTTATTTTTTATGAAGCGCCCCATCGTATAGAAGAGACGATCCAAAGCTTATATGAAGGCTTAGGAAATCGTCCTATTACAGTAGGTCGTGAACTGACGAAAAAGTTTGAAACTTTCACACGAACCACCTTGTTAGAGCTACGAAATGATTTCGATCAAATCGTAGAAAAAGGGGAATTTGTCCTATTAGTAGGTGGTAGTGAGACAGTAACAGATGAAACAGTGCTGGAAGAAGTGGTGCTTTCACCATTAGAGGCAGCCTTAGCCTTAATCGAAGAGGGAGTACCTAAAAAAGAGGCAGCTCGTCAAATTGCAAAAGAACGTGGCCTTTCACGACGCGATGTATATAATGAAATTGAATTGTATAGTAAGGAGAGAGCAGATGACTAAGAAACCGTATTATATTACGACACCAATTTATTATCCAAGTGCGAAATTACATATTGGGCATACATACTGTACGTCCATTGCTGATACAATTGCTCGTTTTAAACGTAGAGCGGGCTATGATGTGCGATTTTTGACAGGTTCTGATGAACATGGACAAAAAATCCAACGTATGGCGGAATCGATGGGTATTACTCCATTAGAATATACGACGCAAATTGTAGATGGATTTAAACATTTGTGGGAAAAGTTGAACATTTCTCATGATGATTTTATTAGAACTACGGATGAACGACATATCAAATATTGCCAACATTTATTTCAAAAGGCCTTCGACAATGGAGATATTTATAAATCTTCCTACGAAGGTTTATACTGCGTACCATGTGAAACATTCTGGCCAGAATCTAAATTAGGCCCTGAAAAAACATGTCCCGATTGTGGTCGTCCATTAGAAGTGGTACAAGAAGAAAGTTACTTCTTCCGCATGAATAAATACGCTGACCAATGGTTCAAATTTATTGAAGAGAATCCAGATTTTATTCAACCAGAATCTCGCCGTAATGAGATGATTCAATTCGTAAAACAAGGATTGGAAGATTTGGCAGTGTCTCGCACAAGCTTTAACTGGGGTATTCCAGTACCATTTGATGAAAAACATGTTATGTATGTGTGGTTTGATGCATTGATTAACTATATGTCTGCTTTAAATCCATTAGATGAAAATAGCAATTTGTTTGAAACGTACTGGCCTGCAGATTTGCACTTAGTGGGAAAAGAAATCGTCCGTTTCCATACTATTATTTGGCCTATTATGCTCATGAGTCTTGGCTTACCATTGCCGAAAAAAGTATATGGTCACGGTTGGCTTGTGGTAGATGGCACAAAAATGAGTAAATCTTTAGGCAATGTAATCGACCCAATTCCATTGATTGATACCTATGGTTCTGATGCATTGCGTTATTTCTTGGTGAATGAAGTACATTTAGGAAATGATGGTAATTTCAGCTTGCCTAATTTCATTACAAAAATCAATGCAGACTTGTCTAATGACCTTGGGAACTTGTTGAATCGTACCGTGGCAATGATTGAAAAATATCATGGTGGTGTTATTACAAAACATGAGCCAACAGAAGAGGTTGATAAGGATTTAATTGCCCTAGCAGAGCAAACGGTAAAAGACTACGAACAATTGATGGAAGATATGCAGTACAACAAAGCTTTCAAAGCTGTATGGGCTTTCATCGGTCGTACGAACAAATACATTGATGAAACAATGCCTTGGGTACTGGCAAAAGGTACTAATGAAGGCGATGCTGAGCGTTTAGAAGCTGTTATGTATCATTTGGCAGAATCTTTACGTATCATCGCTGTGTTAGTGGACCCAGTGATTCCAACAGGAGCTCCTAAAATTTGGGAACAACTTGGTTTACAAGGGTTTGCACAAGCTATGCTAGATGATGTACGCACATTTGGTACTCTTCCTACAGGTACAAAAGTGGTGAAAGGTGATCCAATCTACCCACGTTTTGAAATTCCTGAAATGGTGGATGTAGTGCCAGAAACTACTGAAGAAGTAGTTGAGGAATCTGTTGATACTAGCAATATCCCTCCTATCAAAGAGGCTATCGAATACGATGATTTTGCAAAGCTAGATTTACGGGTAGCAAAAGTATTGACTTGCGAAGCTGTGAAAAAATCTAAAAAATTGTTGCTATTCACCTTAGACTTAGGAATTGAAACACGTACGGTAGTGAGTGGTATCTCTCAATTTTACAAACCAGAAGACTTAATTGGCAAAAAAGTGATTTATTTGGCGAACTTAGCGCCGAAAAAAATCATGGGCCATATGTCAGAAGGTATGATTTTGTCCGCATCTAATGAAGAGGATCAATTAGAAGTAACGAATATTGAATCCTTAACTCCAGGAAGCGTGGTGAGATAATGCGATTGTTCGATACACATGCACATATCAATGATGAACGATTTGATAATGATCGGGAACAGATGATTCAAGACTGTTTTGACCAAGGGGTAGAGTACATTATGTGCCCTGCCGTCGACCGTAAAACAGCAGAATCCGCCATTGCCTTGGCGGAACAATATGACCGTGTCTATGCCGCTGTAGGGGTACATCCACACGAATCTAAAGATGCCACAGAAGAAGACTACGAATGGTTCAAACAAATGGCATCGCATCCTAAAGTCAAAGCCATTGGTGAAATCGGTTTAGATTATTACTATGATTTTTCTGATCGAGATGTGCAGGCAGAGTCTTTCAAACGTCAACTAGCTATCGCAAGAGAAGTAGATTTACCAATCATTATCCACGATCGTGATGCGCACGGTGCCATTCGAGATATGTTAGTGGAATATGGAAAAGGCAATTCTGGGGTATTCCATTGTTTCTCTACCAGTTTAGAAATGGCGAAAGAATTTATAAAAATGGGGTATTACATTTCTTTCGCAGGACCAGTAGTATTTCCAAAATCTACGAATCTAAAAGAAGTAGCAAAACACATTCCCTTGGATCGTTTGCTCATCGAAACAGATTCCCCTTATTTGACGCCACCTCCATTTAGAGGACGTCGTAATGACCCATCCAAAACACAATTTGTGGCACAGGAAATTGCCCAATTGCGTGGTATGGATGTAGAAGAACTAGCTGCTATTGCCTTAGAGAATGGCAAGCGATGTTTTGGTATTGAGTAATATAGAACTAGAAGGGCACTTTCACAGTAGCATATACGGAAAGTGCCTTTCTGTGCACACAGGAGACCTATGAAACGAGTAGCATTAATAGATTTAGGATCAAACTCTGTACGGTTTGTTATTTCAGAGATTACCGAATCCGGCAGTTATCGTTTGATATATCAACAGAAGGAGTCGATTCGCCTTAGTGAGGGGATGTGGACCCACCAAATGTTGACGAAACCCGCTATGGAACGAGCCATTAAAACATTAAAAGCCCTATCTCATATGGCGAAAGCTATGGGTGTCACAGAGATTCAAGGTATTGCTACAGCAGCCGTACGATTGGCTAGAAATGGTAATAGTTTTATTCGTCGTGTCTATGCTGAGACGGGGATTCCTTTACGTGCTATTAGTGGTGAGGAAGAGGCGTACTTAGGATTTTTAGGGGTTGTGAATACCATAGGACTAGATGATTTTATCGTCTTTGACCTGGGTGGGGCTAGCATTGAGATTAGCTTAATTGAAAATAGACAATTAAAAAAATCTGTTAGCCTTCCTATGGGGGCTCTTGTTATGACAGGGCAATTCCAGTCGAAGCACGAGTTTACGAAAGCAGAGTATACTAGTATGATTTCTCATATTCAGGATGTCTTACATCGTGAAACATGGCTTAGAAATGTGAAACTACCACTTATAGGAATTGGAGGGACCGCACGGAATATTGCCAAGATGGACCAACGGGAGAAAAACTATCCCATTCCTAAATTACACAATTATAAGGTGAAAAAAGCGACCATGGAGGCTTTGTTTCAACGGGTGAAAGAAACGCCATGGGAAGAACGGAAAAAGATTTCTGGATTGTCTTCTGAGCGAGCTGACATTATCGTGGCAGGGATAGCTATCATCATGGAGCTGATGGACTATACAAAGGCATCGTCCATGATTGTCAGCGGTTGTGGCTTGCGAGAAGGATTGTTCTTTCAATACTATGGGTCCCACTATTCGGGAGAGATGTATGGTCTACCATGTCTTCAAAAAAATGGTGTAGTAGATGATATTGTGACCCACTCCACTTTGAATGTACTACGTTCTTTCACTCCACACGATGTGGACCATTCCCTATACATTGCGAAGCTGTCGAAACTAATTTATAAACAATGGAAAGAATTAATGCCAGAAGGGGAACGTCTAAAACTACTATTGAAAGTAGCCTCATTACTGCATGATTTAGGAAAACAAATTAACTATTATAGTCATGCAAGGCATAGTGCGTATATGATTATTAATAGTAATCTTTATGGTTTATCCCATAGGGAGCAGTTACTTAGTGCATTTATTGCCTCCTATTCTCATGGTGCCAACAGTAAATTTATTAAGCAGTCTCCTTATCTGTCTCTATTAAAAGAAGGAGATCGGGAGATAATACAAAAATTGTCATTTCCATTGGCCTTAGCAGAAGCTTTGGAAGAAAGTCATGAACGCATAATCCATTCTATTCAAAGTCATATTAGAGATAAACAAATCGATATGTATGTTGAGGTGCAAACATTTAACTACATTCCTATGATGGAGATGGCCATCGAAAAATTAAAAAAACAGTGTAAGAAAGAGTTTAAACGTGAATTAGTGATACATTGGAAAGTTCGTTAGGGGTGATACTATGAAAGACTTTGATAATCCAAAGTATTATTTTAATCGTGAATTGTCATGGCTGAAGTTCAACCAAAGAGTCTTACAAGAATCGATTGACAGAAGTAATCCACTTATGGAAAAACTACGATTTTTAACCATTGGTAGTTCTAACTTAGATGAATTTTTTATGATCCGCGTATCTGGGTTGCGCCATCAAGAACAGAGTGGAATCATAAAATACGATGCAGCACATATGGATGCAAAGGCTCAACTCAAGGCAATTACTGAAGCTACAAAAAAGTTAGTATCTTTGCAATATACCTATTTCCACGATATTTTGAAACGACTTCAAAAAGAGGGGCTACATTTTGTCAAAGTAAAAGATTTGAAAGAAATTGAATTACGTTGGTTATACCAATACTTTCGTACTCATATATTTCCGGTAGTTACACCACTGGCAGTGGACGCGAGCCATCCTTTCCCATTTTTGGTCAATAAAACATTAAATTCCGTAGTTAAGATTCACCCTATTCATGATAAAGAGCAGGAAAAAATGGCCATATTGCCAATTCCGTCAGTATTGAATCGAATTATTGAGGTCCCCAATGATGTACATCGTCTTTTCGTTATGTTAGAAGATGTTATCAACTATTACTGTGAAGATTTCTTTGTAGGACATCATATTGATTCCTTTACTACCTTCCGTGTAACACGTGATGCCGATTTAGATATTGAAGAAGAAGCGACCGACTTATTACGAGAAATTGAAAAATCCCTTCGTCGCCGTCGACGTGGTGAGGTAGTGCGTGTGGAAGTATGTGAACAGTATGACCCACAGTTATTGGAATTTGTTTTGCAGGGCTTACAGGCGAAAAAGGAGGCCGTCTATGTAGCAGAAGGAATTTTAGATGTCGCTGCTTTCGGAGCGTTTTGTAATTTACCGGGATATGACCATTTACGGTATCCTGCTTTCACACAGAGAGAACTTCCTTGTGTCACAGCTCAAGAAACTTCAGCTATCTTTGATTATATTCGTGAAAAAGATAGACTCTTGCACCATCCATTTGACTCTTTTTCTATAGTAGAAGAATTTATAGCTAGAGCGGCTGTAGATCCAGATGTGCTAGCTATTAAACAAACATTGTATCGTGTTAGCGGCGATTCACCTATCGTTGCCTCTTTGGTGAAAGCAGCAGAACTGGGCAAACAAGTCACAGTACTCATGGAAGTAAAAGCCCGATTTGATGAAGAAAATAACATTATTATGGCACGACGCTTAGAAAAAGCTGGCTGTCACGTAATTTATGGTTTGAGAGGCCTAAAAACACATTCCAAAATTACTATGGTGGTGCGTAAAGAAAGGGAAGTGCTGAGAAGATATATGCATTTTGCTACAGGTAATTACAATGGTAAGACCGCTAAATATTATACGGATTGCGGGTTACTGACCTGTCGTGAATCTTATGCAGATGATAGTTCTCTATTTTTTAATACTATCTCAGGCTATGCTGAATCACAGCGGTGGCAACATCTTATCGTAGCGCCATTGACGTTGCGCACGTCTTTGATGGGTTTAATTGATGGAGAAATCCGAGCAGTAGAACATGGAAAAGAAGGACGTATCATTGCGAAGATGAATTCTTTGTTAGATAAAGAAATCATTGCCAAGCTATACGAAGCATCCTGTAAGGGTGTCAAGATTGATCTCATTGTTCGTGGTATATGCACCCTTAGACCAGGTATTGAGGGGGTCAGTGAGAACATCATAGTACGATCCATTGTGGGACGTTTCCTAGAACATCATCGTATTTTATACTTTAAAAATCACAGTGAATGTCCTTATTATATTTCTAGTGCCGATTGGATGCCACGGAATTTAAATGATCGAGTGGAACTAATGGTACCGGTGGAAGATAAGAATTTGCAACAAGAATTACAACATATCTTAGAGGTATATTTAACAGATAATCAAAAAGCCCATATTATGCGTGCTGATGGGTCCTATCGTAAGGTCATAGCGAAAGAAAATAAGGTGTGTGCTCAACTTTCATTTATGAATCCTAATGAGATAGATATTACTGAAAGTATAGCTGAGTTAGGTTCATGGGAGCCTATTTTAGAATTTACCGCTACTGATGATGTTAAATAATGATAGGGCTTGTATGGTCAAAATTTAGAGGGTAATACATATAGGTGATAAAAAGTTTTGGATATATTACAATGTAAAAACATATCTATGTGAGTGGGCATACATACCTAAATCTATCTATATTCCTATAAAATAATGAATAATTGATATAATTAGTTATAAATAACACAATTCGTGTAATTTATAGCTAATTTTTTGAATGCAATGTGGGCAAGTTATGAGTTTTAAGAATGAGGTATTACTAAAATGCGTATCATATCAATTTTGCATTATCAATAAGAAAGTATTATTTTGAAAATATGGTGAACCTCTTTGGGAGTATATAATGCATTGTATGTTCCCTGTAGATATAGCTATACACATACTTTGAGATGTGTATAAGTTTTAAGTATGTTATACATGCAAACTATAGATAATTTAAAAAGCATTATAATGAGAATGTATGAATATAATAGTTAACATAATTAATCAAATTAGTATGTCTTTTTACAGTGGACTTAAAATATATTTATATTTAAAAATTAGAATCTGTGAGTATTGAAGAATGGCTTTATTATGCGAAATGAGAGCATATGTTTGACTGAATATATCCGTCTATGGTAGAATACCACCCATGGAGGTACTAGATGACAAATCGATTACTACAGCAAAAGCAAAAAGCAGTGCTTATGCTCACACTGTTACTAATAGTCTTTGTTACAGTCTCAGGCTTTATGTGGAATCATGGATTCCAGACTAAAAAGATAGAAACACATCAAGTGGAGGTACCGGTGGCGGTACAATATGAGCGAGTAGATACATTACCAAAAGGGATGGAAGAAGTCGTACAAGAAGGCATATCAGGTATTGATGAGGTGCAAGAAGAAGTTCAATACAATCATGGAGAAATAGTAGATACGAAAGAGCTGCAACGTAAAACAATTACACCGATGAAACCTAAGGTAGTTCGATTAGGTACACAAGACATAGGAGTATCAGGTCCCTATAATCGCGTAAAAGAAGTCATTGCTATGGAGGCAACGGCGTACTTGCCTACAGATGGCGGTGGTGATGGCATTACAGCAACAGGTGTGCGTGCACATCATGGCGTCATAGCCGTAGATCCTAATGTGATTCCATTAGGGACACGTGTGTATATACCTGGATACGGTGAGGCAATTGCTGCTGATACCGGTGGAGATATCGTGGGAAATCGTATCGATGTTGTATTGGAAGATTACGGGTCTGCTATGCAATTTGGACGGAGAACTGTAGACGTATATATCCTCTCTTCTTAGTCTATGTATCTATGGCGTTTTGTTTTTAACTTTATATTGATAGAAGAGCACGGCACATTCCTTCACAAACGGCACTACGTAATGTTTGTTCAGGAACATGCCGTGCTCTTTTGCATGTTTAGACTTTAAAAGTAAAACGCCATAGACTGCTACGCCTAATTACGTTCGTCTCGAAAGGGTTTGGCGTTATTTTGCAATTGTGAGCTATATGTAGTTGGCTATTAGTGTGTTATGCTTGTTATTGCATGCCATAGGTTTCGATATATGGTATAATAATAAAATGTTATGTTGTGGAGGGGCTTATGTTAAAACAGGTCTTGGTAGTTGAGGGAAAATCAGATATTCAACGGGTGCAACAAGCTTTAGAGGTGGAGTGTATTGCTACGGAAGGTTTTAATTTGCGTAAACCTGTGCTGAGTCGGATTAAGGATGCTTATGAAAAGCGCGGTATTATTATTCTAACAGATCCAGATTATGCAGGTGAACGGATTCGTCGCTTTTTGACGAAACGATTCCCTTTGGCACAACATGCCTTTGTACCACGAGAGGAAGCCTATGCCAATGATGATATTGGGATTGAGCAGGCTAGCTCTGAATCTATACGTAAAGCTCTAGAGGTTCTGCATATAGAATCCATGGAATCATCCGAGTTATTTACTATGCAAGATTTAGTGCAACATGATCTAAGTGGAGGACCTAGTAGTGCTGCTATGAGGGCTCGTATCGGGGCTAAGCTTGGTATAGGATATGGTAATGGGAAGCAATTCTTATACCGTTTAAACCATTATGGCATAAGTCGGGATGCATTTTTTAAGGCACTTTCAGAAGATGAAGAAAAATAATAGGAGTGTTCATGATAGAATCAGTCATTGCAAGTCCAGAGGTTGTACATTATATATGTAAACGATTTGGCATTCAAATGAGTAAAAAATTAGGGCAAAACTTTTTGATTAAGCGCACTGTGGTCGATAAGATTGTGCAGGCTGCAGATTTAGAAGTAGGGGATGCTGTATTAGAGGTTGGGCCTGGTATTGGTACCTTAACGCAAGGTCTGGCACAAAGTGGAGCTAATATTACCTCTGTAGAGCTAGATAGACGCTTGTTAGAGGTCTTAGATACAACTCTAGAGGCCTACGATAATGTGCGCATCATTCATGGGGACGTATTGAAGGTAAATATCCCAGAATTAATGGACCACAAACCATTTAAAGTGGTAGCAAATTTACCGTATTACATTACTACACCGATTATTATGTCTTTGTTAGAATCTAAATTGCCTATCGAACGATTAGTGGTAATGGTGCAAAAAGAAGTGGCAGAGCGTATGATTGCTAAACCAGGCACAAAAATGTATGGCGCTTTATCGGTGGCGGTGCAATATTACACAGATCCATATATTGTCATGGATGTACCACCTAAAGCATTTTTACCAGCCCCTGAGGTAACTAGTGCAGTGATTTGCTGCCCATTACGCAGTGAACCGCCTGTGAAAGTTCATAGTGAAGCGTATTTCTTCCGTGCTGTGAAAGCAGGCTTTGCACAACGGCGTAAAACGTTCAGTAATACGATGAAGACTACTGGATTGAGTAAAGAAGCCATAGAAACTATTTTGGCAAAAGCGAATATTGATGGATCACGTCGAGGAGAGACATTTACCTTAGATGAATTTGCTCGTATCGGCAATGCCTGGTATGAGCTAGAGCAAGGTGCTAAATAAAGAAAGTAAGTGATTAAGTAATTAAGTATAAGTTGGGATAGCAATGGCTATCCCAACTCATACCGTATAGCAATATATCAAATGAAATAGCATATAATCAAAATATAGAAAAAGGATTCCACCACAGATGTGGTAGAATCCTTTTTTGTTTAGGATACATATGGAAGCATTGATTAAATCATTTTTGCCATGAATGTAATTAAGAACGCATTTGTAAAGTCGATGAGGAAGGCACCTACTAAGGATACGACTAACCATGCTTTTGGAGATGGGCCGTATTTAGAAGCCAAGGACAACATGTTTACCAAAGCATTTGGTGTAGCACCCAATCCGAAACCAATAGCACCAGCACCTAACATAACAGAATCGTAGTTGCGTTTGAACAACCAGTAGATTAAGTATGCAAAAATTGTGATAAGTACCATTTGTACCGCTAAGATTGCCATTAATGGTAAAGCTAAATCTACTAATTGTGCTAATTTCAAGCTATTGATAGCCATAGTAACAAAGATACTTAAAGATACGTTAGACACAGCGTCTAGAGCAGCACTATTAATAGTAATACGGCCAGTGAAATCGGCAAAGTTGCGAATACAAGCCCCTACAATCATAGCTCCTATATAGGCAGGTAATGGACCAAATACGGAAGATAGTAGAGCACTCACCAAGGTACCAAGACCTAAGGAAATACCTACGAAGGCAATCACATGCATTAACGATTGTAAATCGAATAATTTACTTTCAGAGTCGGATTCATTAATATCAATACCGTCAGCTTCTAATAACTCAGGATGATCTACAGGAGTAGGAACATTGTGCATTTTAATGATACGGTCACCTACTGGAGCACCTAACAATGTACCAGCTACCATACCGAATGTAGCAGCGGCAATAGCGGCAGAAGCAACACCAGGTACACCCGTTAATTCTTCAAAGTGTGGGCCGAAGGCACCTGCTGTACCAAGACCACCCATCATGGAAACAGAACCAGCCATGATACCAAAGATTGGCTCAATACCCATAGCTTTAGCAATCATGATGCCAGCACCATTTTGAACTACAATCCAGATAGTACATACAATCCAGAAAAAGATGATAGCTACGCCACCTTTTTTAAGAACATTAAGACTGGCCATTAAACCGATAGTGGTAAAGAAGGCTAACATTAGAAATGATTGCAATGCACTATCAAAAGTAATGTTTACAATTTTATAAAAAGATAAGAATGCAGTTAAGAATGCAAAAGGTAAGCCACCTACAGCTGGAGCAGGCATACTTACACGTTGTAAGAATGGAGAGTGTTTTTTAATAAATTCCCCCAGGTATAACGTAACAATAGCTAATGCTACAGTTTGAATCATAGACAATTTTAATGTCCAGACCCCGTTTACTATACTTAAGTCTATAAGACCTTTCATAGTATAACCCCCTTCGGTTAATAAAAATAAATTAGAATAAACTTATAGCCCTATCATAGCATGATTACAAAGAAGAGTCATAGGTATTTTGTGTATACATAAGGGTTGCTGGTAATTTTCATATACATAATATAGCAAATACTTATTAAAAAATTTTAAACAATTTAAAAGTATATTCTATAGAATGATGACAAATAAAGGATTTAGTACAATAGACCAATAGTGCATGATGTATACACGGGGACAACTTTATTCCTAATTAAGATATAATGAATGCAAAATTGATATAATATCTAAAAGCTTATGTTATTGGGTTCTTATAATGTAATGGAAAGTAAAAATGAAAAAAGACTGATAAATTATTAGAATTATGGTGCTATAATAAGGTATATAATAAGGTATATAATAGAGTTTACCAGTAAGCTGATATAAATTTAGTAAGGTTACTAGTATGTGAGGTTATAAGTGAAAAAAATAATTCTAAGTATAGTGGGAAGTATCCTAATAATAGGGATATATTTAGGTATTCAATATGAACGATCTTTAGATTATAAAGCTGTCGGTGTTCCTGTGCTGAATTATCACCGCATTGATTCAGGCATTCGCCACTCCTTGGTGGTGCCTCCAGAAGAATTCAAAAAGCAAATGCAATATCTTCATAATGAGGGATATCATTCAATCACTTTGGATGAACTGTATGATTACGTGACAAAGGGAACAGAACTACCAGATAAGCCGGTATTGATTACATTCGATGATGGATATATTGACAATTATCAACATGCCATGCCTATTTTAAAAGAGTATAATATGAAAGCCACTTTGTTTATGATTAGTGGCTCTGTAGGAGAAAATCGGTTTGTTGGTTTAGAACAATTAAAAGAAATGCAAGCTAATGGTATCGATATCCAAAGCCATACTGTGAATCATAAAGACTTACGCCATATGTCTCTACAACAAGCACGAGATGAACTTGTTAGCTCCAAAGCTGTATTGGAAGATAGTATGAAGCATCCAGTGCGCTATATTGCATATCCTGGAGGATTTACCAATAAAGATATAGACACAATAGCAGAAGAAAGTGGCTATCGCATGGCTTTTAATGTAAAAGCAGGGAATGTACAGCCAGGACAAGATCTATTTAACTTGCCACGACAAGCGGTATTCTTTAATGATACACCATTCGAAAACTTCTGGGTTCGATTACATTATCCATGGGAAAATGCCTTTATGTGGCGTATACATGATAAACTATTAGAGTGGAACTTAAAAGGATTAGCAGATTTAGAACCGTTATTCTAGGGACTGTAAGGTATCATTGATATATCGATAGATATGATTATAAAAGGGGATAGACCTCTTTTCAAAATTAAAATATAAAAAGAGGAAAGCTGATACTTTTTAATCAGCTTTCCTCTTTTTTCTTTGGAGCTATTTTATTACAGCTCATTTATTTTATTTAGAAATAATATATACTATTCTCTATATTGTGTTACAGGTGGTACGCCTAAATTTATGTATTTGCATATCCAAGCATAAAATATCTTACACCTCTAATTTTGGAGAATGCAAGAATGTTACATCTGGATTTCGTTCTACGACCCAACCCATTTGCCATTCATTGGAGATAAGTACTACAAGGCGACCGCGATTATCTTTTACCATCATCGCATTGTCCATGCCTTTTAAGCTATTCACATCTACATCGCCATCGATCCAACGAGCTACGCCGTATGGTAGGGAATTATTTACAAGATCAACACCGTATTCGTGTTTTAAACGGTATTGTAGTACTTCAAATTGAAGCATACCAACGGCGCCGACCACGAAAGAGTCCATAGAGTAAAGTGGTTCAAAAATTTGTACGGCCCCTTCTTGTGCTAATTGCGTCATCCCTTTCAAAAATTGTTTTCGCTTCATAGAATCTTTTGGTGTGACACGAGCGAAGAATTCTGGTGGGAATACAGGGAAGTCACTGAACGTTACTTTGTGATTGGACGCACATAGGCTGTCGCCTACGCCCATTGTGCCCGCATCGAAGACACCGATAATATCCCCTGGGTAAGCTTCATCAATGATGGTACGCTCCGTGGCCAAGAATTGTTGTGGTTGGGATAGACGTAAGGTTTTGCCAGATTGTTGATGAAGTACGTTCATCCCTTTCTCGAACTTGCCGGAGCAAATGCGCATGAACACAATGCGGTCATGGTGATTTGGATTCATGTTGGCTTGGATTTTAAACACGAAGGCAGAGAAGTCCTCGGATGTAGGTTCTACCGTTTCTTCACGAGCAACACGTGGCGCCGGCATTGGAGCTAGTTCCAAGAATTTTTCAAGAAACGGTTTCACACCGAAGTTCGTCATAGCAGAGCCAAAGAACATAGGTGTTAATTCGCCAGCTTTTACTTTGTCTAAATCAAAAGCATCACCAGCCACGTCGAGAAGTTCAATGTCATCGATTAAGGATTGATGCACTTCTTCGCCCAATAGTTCACGGAATGCTGGATCGTGTACATCCCCTTTGGTGGATGCTAGCTTCTTTTGACCATGGGATTCATCTTTTTCAAATAATTCTACGGTATTTGTTTCTCGGTCGTACACACCTTGGTATTCACCGTTAATGCCTACAGGCCAGTTCATAGGAACAGCACGAATGCCGAGAGAATTTTCGATTTCTTCCATCAAATCAAAAGGATTGCGCCCAAAGTGGTCAATCTTGTTGACGAAGGTAAAGATGGGGATACCACGTTCTTTACAAACAGCGAATAGTTTTTTTGTCTGTGCCTCCACACCTTTTGCCACATCAATCAACATGACAGCACTATCGGCGGCCATTAAAGTACGGTATGTATCTTCAGAGAAGTCTTGGTGACCAGGAGTATCTAGAATGTTCACGCGATGACCATCGTAATCAAATTGTAATACGGAACTCGTCACAGAGATACCACGCTGCTTTTCAATTTCCATCCAGTCGGATACGGCATATTTTTGCGTTTTTCTAGACTTAACGGAACCAGCCAAGTGGATAGCACCACCGTATAGCAACAATTTTTCCGTCAATGTTGTTTTACCCGCATCAGGGTGAGAAATGATGGCGAACGTACGGCGCCGAGTTACTTCTTCTAAAAATGTCAT
This sequence comes from uncultured Veillonella sp., assembly GCA_963518085.1. Classification (GTDB taxonomy): domain Bacteria; phylum Bacillota; class Negativicutes; order Veillonellales; family Veillonellaceae; genus F0422. Next base: position 20,638 of record CAUQIB010000016.1, read on the forward strand.
AATTCACCTCTATTAATCCATGTGTATGGTACATACTTTCATATCTTTAAAATTATATACTATTTGAGGGCTCCCTGTATAGGATAGGATAGTGAAAGTTGAGGAACGTAGCATACAGATGCAAATACATTGGACCGTGCAGTCGTCAATCTAGGTGAAAGTAACACTGGTAGGAAATTTTAGAGGAGTATGAAAGATAGATAAAGAAGTATCAGTTTAAACAAGTATTGTGCCTTGAAAGGGGATTTCTTCCATGTCTGTAGTATATGATACATGAACTTCAGGGAAGCAAAAACGTTCTAAAAGAATGTTAAGAAAATAGACGACTGTTTAAGGATTTAGTTCATTTGTAGTATAATAACAGTTAATGTAAAGGAAATCTGGAGTTAAAGGACAGTACTAAATCGTAGTAAAGAGTAATAGATAGGAAAAGGGAGCATATGCGTTTATTTATTGTGGAGAAGCCTAGTGTAGGGCGAGAATTAAGTCAAGTGTTACCGAACCCACAGAATGCTAAGCGACAGGATGGGTATATCATACAAGGTGATGATGTGATTACTTGGGCCTTCGGTCATATGCTTGAACAAGTTGAGCCTGGTGAGTATGATGAGAAATATAAATATTGGAAGTTTGATTCCTTGCCGATTTTACCCACCGCATGGAAATTAAAAGTTAAGTCATCTAGTGCCAAGCAATTTAAGGTAATTAGTGGGCTAATCAAAAAAGCGGCGACCATTGTCAATGCGGGCGACCCGGATAGAGAAGGTCAATTATTGATAGATGAAATGCTAGATTATTTGGGTAATACCAAGCCAGTAGAACGTATTTTACTCAATGCATTAGATGAAAAATCTATGCGGTACGCCTTGGAACATATGCATGATAATAGGAAATATCAACCTTTAAAAGATTCTGCCTTAGCACGATCCCGTGCTGATTGGTTGATGGGGATGAATTTATCTCGTGCCTACACCTTAGAACAACAGCATTTAGGAAACAAAGTGATCTTTCCTATTGGCCGTGTAAAAACGCCAACTTTGGCACTGGTAGTACGGAGAGAACGTGAACTACAAAACTTTGTGCCCGTTGAATATTATGTATTACAAGTACAATATGGACATGAAAAGGGAGACTTTTGGGCTACTTGGAAGCCGAAAGATACGCAACAAGGATTAGACCCTGATGGGCATATGCTAGAGCAGACTATCCTCAATAATTTGCGTGACCGTCTGATGCAATCACCGGAAGGAACTATTTCTTTGGTAGAAAAGAAAAAGAAAAAGGAAGGGCAGCGATTACCATTCTCCTTGTCTTCACTACAAATTGTAGCGGGTAAGTTATATAACTATACGCCACAAGAAGTATTGGACATTGCACAAAAATTATATGAGAAAAAATATACATCCTATCCTCGGTCAGATTGTGAATATTTACCAGTGAACCAACTTTCAGATGGGAAAGCAATCCTGTCGAACCTGGTTAATATGGGCCATAAGGAATTAGCTATATGGGCAAAGGAAAGTGATTCAACCATTAAAAGCCGTGCATGGAATGATAGTAAGGTTACAGCCCATCATGCCATTATTCCGACCACCGTACGTTGCCCTTTGTATACCTTATCAAAAGGAGAGCAAAATATTTATTTCCTTATTGCACAAGCCTATATTGCGCAATTTTATCCAGAGCATGTATATGAGCATACTCGTATCGAAGTGACGCACCAAGAGGAACTGTTTACTACAACGGGGCGTGTGGTTATCGATATGGGATGGAAAGCATTATATAAAAAGGCAAAATCTACGGAAGAATCAGAAGAAAACCAAGAAGATGAAGAAACGTCTTTGCCGCCTGCACGTAAAGGGAATACTGTAACGGCGAAGGATAGCAAGATGGACCAACGGAAGACAAAACCACCAAGCCGTTTTACATCGGCTACGCTAGTACAAGCGATGAAGGAAATTCACAAATATGTGAAAGACGAAGATTTAAAGAAACAACTCAAAGATGTGTCCGGAATTGGAACAGAGGCGACACGAGCTACGATCATTGAAGATTTAATCCATAATAAGAAAAACCCTTTCCTCAAAGAAGAAGGAAAAAAGAAAACTTTAATTCCTACAGAATCTGCCTATGCCTTGGTAGATGCACTGCCAGATTCTTTGCTGTACCCTGATGCGACGGCGCAGTGGGAAGAACGGCTAGCAAAGATGAGTGAAGGGAATGAAGCGATTGATGTATTTTTAGAAGATCAAACAAAATTTGTTGTACAACTTATTGAGGATGTCAAACAGCGGGTGGGGAATACACCTAAGGTAGCCATCCCTAAGTCAGAGTCAGGTGGAACAAGAAGCGGTGCGAAACGAACTCCTTCTACTGCAGAACCAACAGGGCGTGCTTGTCCTAAGTGCAAAACAGGGGAATTACTCTTACGGAAAGGAAAGTTTGGGGAGTTTTATGGATGTTCTGGGTTCCCAACATGCAAATATACGGAAAATGTATCATCTTCTATGGAAGCTATGTCAGGAGCAAGTGACTCAAGAGTTACCAAGGGAAATACGTCATCAATGTCAAAAGTGGGGATGCCACAAAGACCTAGAGAAGAGGCAATGCCTCCTATACCATTGTCAGACGGAAAAGTCTTGGATGATACCCATAAGGAATATACATGTCCACGATGTAAACGAGGATACCTCGTACAGTATGAGTCACAATCGGAACCAGTGTGGAAATGTAGTGAAGGTCAAGCTTGTCGCACAAGTTGTGCCGATGTAGAGGGGAAACCAGCTATCTATGCGAATTGCAAGTAACTACATGTATTTGGCATGATGAGTCCATCAATACAAGGGACGCCCTTTTGCTGAATAGAATATAAAAATAGAGGAAAGTTGATGCTTTTTGTTCGACTTTCCTCTGTTTTATATGTAGGCTATTTTGTTATAGCCCTTTGTATTGTGGCTGTTTAGTTATAGCCTTTTTTATAATATGTTATTAAGCAACGGATCCATCTTTTAGAAGGGCCGTTTGCCGATACTAGAAACTTATCATTTACCTCGACTACGTCCACTAGAGCCATTAGATTTTGCACGGCGTACCCGTGTGTTAGCACCTTTATGACCACGAGCTTTGTGAGCTTTCGCTTTCGTTGCTTGGTAGGTACTTTTAATTTTCGGTTTCTTACTAGCAGTTTCCTTTTTAGGGGCTAAGCCAGAACCTTTTGTTTTTACTTGACCATCTTTTGTATATTTCGTTAATGTAGCTTGGATGGATCGCTCGATTCGTCGTACCCAAACCTCCTCTGCTGGAGTAGCAAAGGTTACAGCAATACCGGTGGAACCGGCACGACCTGTACGGCCGATGCGGTGGATGTAGTAATCCATGTCATGGGGTACATCGAAATTGTACACGTGGCTCACCCCTTCGATGTCGATGCCACGAGCAGCAATATCAGTGGCTACCAGAATAGGGGGATTGCCCTTGGCAAATTCTTTCAACACTTGCGTACGGCGACCTTGTGTCATATCCCCATGGATTTCGCCTAGTTCCACACCTTTGCGAGCTAAATCGTAAGCCAACTTAATGGCGCCTTCTTTTGTATTACAGAATACGATGGCAAGATAAGGATTATCTGACTCTAGCATAGCCACAAGGCGATTCACTTTGTCTTGCTCTTCCATCATGTATACCTTTTGTTCAATCGTGTCTAGAGTAATATTTTCCCCTTGGACTGTAACCGATGTCGGTTTTTGCATATAAGCTTTTGCTAAGTTTCGAATTTTGTCTGGAATCGTAGCGGAAAACATCAATAGTTGACGTTTGCCGTCTGTGCCACTGATAAGTTTTTCGATATCTGGTAAAAATCCCATATGAAGCATTTGGTCCGCTTCGTCCAGTACCACACGGCGAATAGAATTTAGATGTAAGGTACCGCGGTTGACGTGATCTAGTAAACGTCCAGGTGTGCCGATGATGACATGAGGGCGTCGACCTAGTTTTTGCAATTGTCCTTCGATGGTTCTGCCACCGATGAGGGGCAACACATCTACGCCTAGGATAGCACCTAAATGACGGGCCTCTTCGGCAATTTGTTGGATAAGCTCACGAGTGGGGGCGATGATAAGGGCTTGCTCCTGTTGCACATCTACGTGGATACGTTGCAATAGTGGTAACAAGAATGCTAAGGTTTTGCCTGTTCCCGTTTGAGCTTTGGCGATGACATCTTGCCCTTTGAAGATGAGAGGAATAGATTTTTCTTGGATTGGTGTCGGTTCTTTTACCCCGACCTTTTGTAATACTTGTATCAGTTCAGGTAGTATACCTAAGGATTGAAATGATTTCATAATATATCTCCGTTTCTAAATGACTTTAATGATTTTATTATATCATAACTTCCACATAGGTGGGCCTGTGAAAGTTCTTTCACATAGGAAAGCAATACTATGAAATAGATGGTCTAGTTGTAAATCAATGGGGACCAGTCAAGAGACGTAAGCCACAGAATACGCTATAAAATATAAGGTTTAGAGAATAGATAATGAGAAACATATAGTTTATATATCGTTATTATTTGTATGATGAAATTGATAATTATAAAAATGTATACAGAGTATACACTTATAGAATAATGCATTTATTAAGTGTGGCACTTGATAAAAATAGATTTATAATTTTACGAAAAGATGAAAATATAATGATATTCTTTATTGATAATTTTTTATATTGTGGTATAATGTAAAAGATTCATATATTCAATATATGGTAGGTTTGGATATAATTTTTATATGTGGGAGGTGTACTATGATCAAAAAGTTGTCCGACATGAAGCCTGGTGAAGTAGGGACGGTAGCAGCCGTTAACGGAACCGGTAATGTTAAGCATCGTTTGGTGGACATGGGCGTTGTACCAGGCACGGCAGTGCGCGTTATGAAGTATGCGCCATTGGCAGACCCAGTGGAAATCAAAGTAAAAAACTTCGAGCTATCACTACGTATTAGTGAAGCGCAAATGATTGATATTGAAGTCCAATAAGGAGAATTGCTAAGATGGCAGACAACACACATACCAAGATTGAGGTTGCTTTAGCGGGTAACCCTAACTGTGGTAAAACAAGTATTTTTAACAACATGACGGGGTCCCGTCAACACGTAGGTAACTACTCAGGTGTTACAGTAGAGAAAAAAATAGGTCATGCGAAAATCGATGGTCACGAAATTGAGATTATCGATTTGCCAGGCACCTACAGTTTAACTGCACGCTCTATTGATGAATTGGTAGCTCGTAATGCCATCATTAATGAACACCCTGAACTAATTGCGAACGTAGTGGATGCGTCCAATTTAGAACGTAATTTATACTTAACTGCGCAATTGATTGAGTTGGAACAACCTTTACTTCTTGTATTAAACATGGGGGACGTAGCTAAAGAAATGGGGCTACAGTTCGACCTTAAAAAATTAGAAGCTTTAACAGGATCTACTGTTGTAGAAACTATCGGTCGTTCCAATAAGGGAACTGACGATGCACTACGAGGAATTGTAAAAGTAGCTAAAGAGCGAAAACTTCCTAATGTTCGTATTAACTATGGTGAAGAATTAGAGCCAGCTATTGCAGAATTAGAAGCAGAAGTAGCTAAATTTAATACAGGACGTTATCCACACCGTTGGTTGGCTATTAAATTACTTGAACAAGATACTGAAGTATTCGAAAAAGTAAAAGAATTTGATCCATCTGGTGCTTTGTTGAACAAAGCGGAAATGCTACGTACAGAGTTAAACAAATCTATAGATATGGATATTATCTTCCAAGAACGTCGCCATGGTTTTGCAGTAGATGTGTTTACACAAGTGTTAACAGTAGTGCCTAAACACCAAGATACTAGATCAGATAAAATTGATAAAATTTTAACAAACCGTTGGTTAGGTCTTCCAATCTTCTTACTTATCATGTGGGTAATGTTCTACTTAGTTATTACCTTAGCAGAAACGCCTCAACATTGGATTGAAGATGGCTTCAAGATGTTAACTGATTATCTTGGAACAGCTATAGAAGATGAATTGTTAAAATCATTGATTAATGATGGTATCATCGGCGGTGTAGGGGCTGTATTGAGCTTTATCCCTAATATCGTTCTTTTATTCGTATGTATTTCCTTCTTGGAAGATACTGGTTACATGGCGCGCGCAGCCTTCGTTATCGACCGTGTTATGCGCGGTGTAGGTTTACATGGTAAATCTTTCATTCCGATGCTATTGGGCTTTGGATGTAACGTTCCATCTATTATGGGTGCTCGTATCCTTGATAACCCTAAAGATCGTATGATTACAATCCTAGTATCTCCATTCATGAGTTGTAGTGCTCGTTTGCCTGTATATACATTATTGGCATCTGCATTATTCCCACCAGAAGATGCACCAACGATTCTATTGGGAATTTATGTATTAGGTATTGCGGTAGCTCTTATTACTGCTAAAGTGCTTCGTAAATATGTATTTAAAGGCGAAGCAGAACCATTCGTAATGGAAATGCCACCATATCATTTGCCAACACTTCGTTCTGTGGCAACCCATATGTGGGAACGTACCATTATGTATATGAAAAAAGCGGCTACATTCATCTTGGCGGCATCGATCCTTATATGGTTCATGACATCTTTCCCACAAGATGTAGAATACTCTCAAGATTATGATGCAGCTAAAGCTGAAGTAACAGCTATGCATGAACAAAAAGCTGCTACGATTCTAGATGAAGCACAATTAGCAAATGATGGTGACAAAGATAAAGTTTCTGAAATCTATGATCAAATGCTTGCTTTAGATGAAGAACATAAAGATGATCCTAAAGACGATTCTGAAGAAGCTACAACAGAAGAACCAGCGCAAGACGAAGCTCAAGCTGCTGATAAAGAAGAAGTAGAAGAACCAGCATACTTTGAAGGCTTAAAATCTGAAGAATTATATCCAGTGGCATGGTCATTATATGTGAACCATAAACAAGAAGAAGACGAAGTAAAAGCGTTGGATTTAAAACAAGGCCAAGAAAAAATTGAGCAATCCTATGCGGCACAATTCGGTCACCTTATTGAACCTGTCATGGAACCTCTTGGATTTAGCTGGCGTGTCAATATCGCAGTTATCGCAGCGGTAGCAGCGAAGGAAGTTATGATTAGTACATTAGGTACAATCTATGCGATCGAAGCTAGTGAAGACGATTCAACCTCATTAGCAGATTACCTAGCTAATGACCCAGAATTTACTCCATCTATCGGCTTAGGCTTGATGGTATTTGCGTTATTATACTTACCATGTTTAGCAACTATGGCTGTATTAAAACGTGAAACTGAATCCTGGAAATGGTTCGGTGCTGTGTTTGCCTATACTAGTACATTGGCTTGGGTGGGTGCTTACATTGCAGTTCACTTAGGACGTGCTTTAGGATTAGGCTAATCAATAATGATAGTGGGGCATGAAATGTAGTTTTAATGAGAAATATTTTATTTCAAATAACCCCATAACTAAGCTATTTGTTGTTGGTGATAAAATATTTTTAATTGCTACTTGAAAATGAGAAAGGAATGGTGTATACTATGAGTAGTAGTATTATTGTTTATGCAATTGGTCTAGTAGCAGTTATCTATGTAGCATACAGAGTATATAAAAGTGCAACACACGACGGCGGCGGATGCGGCTGTGGTGGCTCTAAAGACTCTGGAGCTGGTTGTGGCGGTTGTGGTTGCGGTGGCGGCCACGAAGCTGAAGAACATAAATAACTATATACCATAAGTGTGGTAAGAGGGACTCTATGCAAGGGACTCTCTTACTTTTATGTAGCTAGTATCAATTCATTCTAATTTTTTTATTATACAGAAAGGAACACAATCATGTTCAACGTAAAAAAAGAAACTTTAAGAGATGCTAATGTATTCGCAGCTGGTTTAGCTTTAGGCACAGTAGGTTTGAAAGTATTAACTTCTAAAGATGCTCGCAAAGTATATGCTAATGTAGTAGCAGCAGGCCTTCGCGCAAAAGATAGCATTTTAAAAACTACTGAAAAATTACAAGCTTCTACAGACAGCATCTTGGCTGAAGCACAAGAAATCAACGAAACTCGTGACGAAGAAGTGTTAACAGAAGGAAAATAATCCATGATGCAATTTAAAATGTTGCAACGCTTGTCCCGTCGTCTTCATGTACGCATTGAGGGACGTAAGTTTAATGACGCACAGGCTCAATATATCGAAGATACATTGATGGCCTGTGAAGCCATTACCAAAGCGAACTTCTATACCCGTTCTGGAGATATCATCATCCAACATACTGGTGATGAAAGCGCTGTGAAAACCGCTTTATTCGGATTACAAGATTTGGATTTAGCTAATGTACCAGCATTACATGAACTTTCGCCCCGTCTTGTCAACAAGCGTTACAAAGAAGAAATGATCGATAAAACATTATTGTATATCGGTAAAAAAATTGTGTTACCAGCACCTATTGCGGCAGCCTGGTCTTGGTTCGATGGTATCAAGTTCATCGGTACAGCCATCAAAACATTGTGGAAACGCAAGTTGACTGTAGAAGTGTTGGATGGTGTAGCAATTGGTGCCGCATTATTGCAAAAAGATTACTCTACAGCGGGCGCTGTGATGTACTTATTGGGTATCGGCGAAATCTTGGAAGAATGGACATTGCGTAAATCCGTACTTAACCTCGCGGAAAGCATGTCCCTGAACGTAGACAAAGTTTGGGTTCTTGCAGATGGCATAGAAGTAAGCAAGCCAATCGGTGAAGTTCAAGTTGGTGATATCGTAGTGGTTCGTCAAGGTGAAGTAGTACCGTTGGATGGTCAAGTTGTGGACGGAGTAGTACTTGTAAATGAAAGTTCCATGACAGGGGAACCTGAACCAGTTCGTCGTGATGCAGGTACATCCGTATATGCAGGTACTGTCGTAGAAGAAGGTCAATGTTCCTTTGAAGTACGTACTACATGTAAACACACTCGCTTCGAGCAAATCGTAAACTTGATTGAAGAATCTGAACAAATGAAATCTGGTATGGAACAAAAAGCATACCGCATGGCAGATAAATTAGTACCAGTGAGTTTCTTAGGTGCCTTCGCTACCTTTGCCTTAACTCGTAACTTAATGAAAGCGTTATCTTTCGTTATGGTAGACTTCTCCTGCGCATTGAAATTGTCCATTCCATTGGCAGTATTATCCGCTATGCAAGAAGCGTCTAACCGTGGTATCACTGTAAAAGGTGGTAAATTCTTGGAACGCATTGCAGAAGCTGATATGATTGTCTTCGATAAAACAGGTACTTTAACAAAAGCAGAACCTGTATTCCAAGAAATCATTCCTTTCAATGGTAATGATGCAGACGAAATGTTGACTTTAGCAGCTTGCTTGGAAGAACATTTCCCTCATTCCATGGCAAAAGCAGTAGTAACAGCAGCACGCGATCATCATTTACCACATAAAGAAATGCACTCCAAAGTAGAATATGTTGTAGCACATGGTATTGCATCCAAAGTGGGTAACCGCAAAGTGCGCATCGGTAGTTATCACTTCATTTTTGAAGATGAGAAAACAACGATACCAGCAGGAGAAGAAGCTAAATTTGAAAACCTTCCAGAAGGTTGTTCCTATTTATATTTAGCTATTTCCAACGTATTGTCTGCAGTTATCTGCATTAAAGACCCAGTACGTGAAGAGGCAAAAGATGTTATCCGTGAACTTCATGAATTAGGTGTAAAGAAAATCGTTATGATGACAGGTGATAGCCGTAAAAATGCTGAGCGTGTTGCAGCGGAAATTGGTATTGACGAAGTACATGCAGAAGTTATGCCAACAGACAAAGCTGATTACGTTCGTAAAGCAAAAGAAGAAGGCTACACAGTGATGATGGTAGGGGACGGTATTAATGACTCCTTGGCATTGTCTGAAGCGCATGTAGGCATTGGTATGAATGAAGGTGCACCAATTGCACAAAAAATTGCCAATGTCACAGTGTCTAGCGATAACTTGACTGCCATCGTTGACTTACGCCGTATTTCCATGAAATTAATGGATCGTATTAACATCAACTATAACTCCATCGTAGGTGTGAATGGTGGACTTGTAGGATTGGGCGTATTAGGCGTAATGCCTCCTAGTTCTACTGCATGGATTCACAACTTGTTCACACTAGGTGTGGGTATGTATAGCATGACTCCATTATTGGAAAAACCTAAAACAACAAACGATGACTGCATCGAAGTTGAAGCAGTTGTAGCATAACACATAAAAAGCATCCGTAAGGATGCTTTTTTGTTTGTAAGATTGAAACTGTATATGTATTTATAAGATGGCTGATGTTTGTTATACTATAGGGAGAGAGATAATATTAATTTAAGTAAGGAGCATAGTTGTATGATTAATGAAGAATTGTTGCCTGCTTATTTATATAATGATATACAAGGTCTGAAAAAAGCAATGGAAAATGGTGATTATATTGATGTGTGGTTAGACGAACTCTATGGATCTATTAATATAGCTCAACATAATTATGAAATATCAATTGATGAGGCAAATTATTTAAGAGAAAAATACATTTGGTAAATATTATTAGAAAGGAAATTATATGTCAACGATACAAGACGTAGTGCAACGCACAATGTATATGAGTATATTTTTTATATTGATTCCCTTAGGGGCCTATACAATCCATACAGGGATGAGCGCCATGGTAGCGGGGGTCAGCTATGGGGTGTTGTCCCTATTCATTCCTATATTCTACTTACGTTCTAGTGAAAGTGGATTTGGTCCAAAGGCTCGTAGAATACCGATTTGTGTGTACGTACTAGCTTGGGCTCTCGTACAAGGTGGTACCTTCTTGGTGTTCAATAATCTAGATTTATCTTGGTTGTGGAATCTACCTACAATCGGTCGTGATGTGGTATTTGCCATCATCATGTATTGCCAAGTGACCTTGTCTTTAGTATTGGCATTAGTAGGTGGAAAGAATACAGAGGTGTAATATGAGAAGTTATATAAAATTTTATAGTTGGTCTATGCTCTGGATTATTCCGCTCAGCTTGGTGTTTAGCTTAGGGCAATTTGATACATCTAGCATGATTATGTTTATTATTTCTTCTTTGGGGATCCCCTTAGGTTTAAAAGCAGTACCTAGATTGGCAGGACAATTTGATTTTCATCTAGGGAAGGGACATTACGTGTATGCTTGGCTTTGGTGGAATCTATTCTTTTTCTTTGGTAATGGTATATTACCGTTTACGTTGCCAAAAGACCCAATGTATTTGCTCTTGGTTTGGGTGCTAACAATGTTACTCGTTGTGATGCTCATGATTGGTACAGCGAAACTGTTGGATTGCTGGATGGAGCGCAAAGAACGTCAGCACTTTATCGATACAGTGTTAAATATCTCCACCTATGCGTTGCCGTTGCCCATGCTATTTTTAGGAGATGTGATGTATCTGAACCTAGAGGATCCTATCATCCAAGCCTCCTTAGATGCACAGGGCTTTGCGGGGTTAATCGCTAGCCTATACATCGGGGTCGTGCTCATGGTGCTTACCACTATCGGCAGTATGGTATTATATTTATATCCACGTCGCACAGCGTTGTGGCCTCGTGTGACGGCAATCATAGTGATGGCAGTATGGTGGGTGGCAACCAATGCACATATCCTGTTCGGTGGCTATATTCCAGACATTGTGAAAGTTTGGGCAGGAAAAGCATTGCCAGCTTTCACGGGTAGCCCGTTGGTGTATATTACACCATCCATCTTTGAAATTTGTGCTATTGCACTAAGCGTGGCTATTGGATTAGGGATTGAAAAATTGTGGTTGTCTAAAAGAGAAGTGAAAAATAATTTTTAAAAATTACAATTACATGCTTGCATTTTTTGAAATTACCGTGTATACTTATGTCATAAGTTATATACGGTAATTTTTTTAAATGCAAAATTAGAGAAAAGGAGATGGTTTCTATGGTATGTATCAAAGATTTGTTTCATAGTAATACGGGGGTGTCTCAATATCGCTTGGACGAAGACGTCACAGGAGAGGCGCAAACATATACATTGTATGGTCAAAATGAATTATATGAAGATATTCACGGTGTGCCAGGTGAGCGACAAGATCGAAAACAAATTAAAACGACTTTCACAGGGGATTTGTTAGAAGAAGGCGATTTGCTATTTAGTGCCATCTCTGGGGAAGCGGCTATCGTCGGCAAGGATCATGCGGGATACATCTTCACACAGAATTATGTGCGTATGGTTCCTACGTCTAAACAAATTGACTTGAAATACATGATGTTCCTCATCAATGAACATCCAAGTATTAAACGTCAGTTCCAACAAAATTTGCAAGGTAGCCAAGTGATTCGGTACAGTTTAAAACTATTAAAAGACATAGAACTTCCACAGTTGCCACCATTAGAGGTACAACGAATTATTGGCGATGTGTATTATAAGGAATTAAGAGTACGTTCCTTGCAACAACGAGTGGCACATAATAGATATACATTGAGAGTAGCTATGTTACAGGGGGTATAAGGGATGGAATCCACAGTAGGTATGAAAGAAGCAGTATTTGAATCATTGTTACTTGAGCGTCTTACTACAGGGGGTAACTTTAGTCAAATCAGTGAAGGGGAAAATAAAGATTCTAATTATGATTTAACGAAAATGTTTCGTAGAAAGCTATGGAAGTATGAGCCGCATATTAAAACTATAGAAGCCTTATGGAAAAACTTTCGAGATATTTTATACAGATTAAATCAAGATGTGTTGAACGTGCCTTTAAGTGATACAGAATTTGGTCAAGTACAGAAGGTGATTAATGAGTTATATACACCTTACCAAGCAGGGCAATTTTTATACGGAGTTAATGGGAAATCTGAAGTAGAAGTAGACTTGGATGATGGACGGCATGTAATACTGACAATTTTTGATCAAAAACAAATAGGTGCTGGAAATACCATATATCAGGTAGTGACCCAAATACAATGTCCTAAAAAGAGTCCAGATGGACAAGATAGAAGATTTGATACGACATTACTTATTAATGGGTTACCAATCATTCAAATAGAAGAAAAAAGGTCTAAAGAACGAATAGAATCTGCACTAAATCAGATTAAAGAGTATATTAAGGAAAGACAATATAGTGATATATTTTCCACCGTACAAATTCTTGTAGCAATGAAACCTACACAAATTAAATATATGGCAAATACTACGTATGAAATGTTTAATGAGGAATTTGCTTTTTATTGGCAAGATGCGGAAGATGGAAAGGTAGTACGAGATTGGAAAGTATTTACTGACATATTTTTGTCAATTCCAATGGCCCATCAGATGTCTACGCAATTTACAATTCTTGATGGAAGTAAAAACAATCAAGTACTGAAAGTTATGCGACCATATCAGGTATATGCCACAAAAAAAGTGTTGGAAGCATTGAAAATTGCTGATTTTGAAGCGCCGATTAATAGATTGGGATATATTTGGCATACTACTGGATCAGGAAAAACAATTACTAGCTTTAAAACAGCATGGTTAGCAAGTCGAATGCCTAATATAGATAAAGTAGTATTTTTAGTAGACCGTATTGCTTTAACAAGACAAACAGAAGAAAATTATAAGTCCTATGATCCCACAGGTAGTATTGATATGGATGGGCGGAAATATGAGATGATAGGTGGTACGGAAAATATCAAAGAACTCAAGAGAAGACTGGGCGATAAAGGAAATGGTATTATTGTTACTTCTGTACAAAAACTAATAAACCTTATTAAACGTAAAGATTTTGTTTTACCAAAGAAGAATTATGTTTTTATCGTGGATGAAGCCCATCGCTCTACAGGGGGTGACAGCTTTGAGGAGTTACAAAAGGTATTTAAAGGTGCTGCCTGGGTAGGCTACACTGGAACACCTATGTTTGACAATATGGGAGGTAGTGTTAGCAGTAAAACACATGAGGTTTTTGGAAATATACTACATGCATATACTATTCGTGAAGCTATATCAGATAAAAATGTTTTAGGATTTAAAGTGGATTTTGAAACAACTATTGATGAAGTAACAATGAAGGAAGAATATCTTCCGAACTTTTATCGTCAATGTTACCCATATTGGACTGATGATGAAATACGTGAACGTATTTTAAATATGACTTCCGATGATATGGATGATATGCTAACACCTAGCTTTTATGACAATAATGAAGAACATGTTCGATTAGTTGTGGATGATATCTTTAAGCACTGGCGCAATCGTTCTTGTGATGGTTTATACAATGCTTTATTTACTACACATGTAGGCGGTAATAGTCCTAGTATACCTATGGCGCTGATGTATTTTGATGAATTTCAAAAAGTAAATAAAGAGAGGGCTAAGCTTGGACAATTTACTTTAAAGGTTGCTATTACGTATCGAAAAAGTACAAACCATAATGACGGGCAAATTGAAGCCAATGATGGGTTGAAGCGCGCTATGAAACATTACAATGAAATGTTTGGGACTAGTTTTGTTATCGAAGATGACGCCGCATATATGGAGGATGTAAGGAGTCGATTGAATCGCACTGCTCGCGATGGAAAATTTTTGGATATAGTTATTGTCGTGGAACAATTATTAACAGGATTTGATGCACCTCAATTAAATACTTTATATGTGGATCGAACGTTAAAAGGGGCTGCTCTTATTCAAGCTTATTCAAGAACTAATCGAATTGCTAATATAGGTAAAAAGGATTTTGGTCGTATTATTAATTATCGTTGGCCTATTCAGAATGAAAAGCATATGAACGAGGCATTGGGAATCTATGCAAACAGAGATTCAGCGAATGTAGAAGAATCGTTTGTTGACGGGGATGATGCAGATCCAAAAGATCTCGTAGATGCAGGTATTTTGGCAGAGTCGTTCAAAGAACAATTGGTAAAGGTTCAATATCTTGTAAACCAATTAAGAGATATGACAGATCATTTTACAGAAGTGCCACGTAGTGAAGCTAAACAGGAAGAAATGCTTAATGTTATGCGTTTGTACAATAGTGGAATGAGAAAATTAAAACAATATGATGCGGAGGTTCTTGATGGTACACTCATAGGTTATGATTATGATAAACCAGAGGATTTAATTCGTATGGTAGGAATGACCCTAGAGGAAGAAGAGATGCTAACTACATCGTTGGTGAATGATTTAAAAGAACGTCTAGCAGATGCACGAAATATTCCAGTAAAACATATTGAACTTCGCATGGTTCATGTGAAAGAGGTAGAAGTAAATTACGATTATCTGACAGAACTTATTGAGGGCTTAATGAACGCGGTCCATGAAAATCGAAAAATAGACGCTGACTCGTACCTTGAAAAAATTAATAATTTTGCATTATCTTTAGAAGATAGGCACTTGGCTCAACAAATTAATAAGGCTGCGACTGAAATTTATAATGGAGATTACCCGCCTGCAAATAGCAATATTACATATCCAGTAAAATTGAAAGATTGCTTGGATATCGTTGAAACTGTTAATGTAGGGCTTGTGAATGATAAGATCTATAAATTCCGGGAACAATGGGGGATTATTGATCATATTACTAATGAGGAACTTTTAGATATGTTTAATCGTCATGAGTATGGTAAAGAGGATTTCGATGATGCTGGACGTATGACGGAATTGAAAAAGGTAGCGGGAAAGGAATATAGGAGCAAGGCAAAAGATTCCAAAATAGTAGAACTGGGCTTGCTTGCATATAGAACAGGGTTAATTAAGGCCATCTATGCATTTGCGAATGAGTATGTCAGTGAAGGATAAAGCGTGGTGATATAATGAGCGAAAAAAAACAGAAGGTGCCGAAATTAAGATTCCCTGGATTTACAGGAGAGTGGGAACAGCGTAAGCTATGTGAGGTAGCCGAGATAACCATGGGACAATCGCCGTCTTCAAAAAATTATACAGATAATCCTGAAGATTTTATTCTAGTTCAAGGTAATGCGGACTTAAAAAATGGTGCTGTTGTTCCTCGTTTGTGGACTAAAGAGGTTACTAAAACTGCTGAGGCAAATAGCATAATTTTAACAGTAAGGGCGCCAGTTGGAGAGGTTGCTATATCTGGCTATGACGTAGTTCTTGGGCGTGGAGTAGCTGGAATAAAAGGGAATGATTTTATATACTATGTTTTACTGTGTTTAAAGGAATTTCATTATTGGGAAAAGCTAAGCTCAGGATCAACATTTGATTCAATAAACTCTAATGATATAAAGGAAATTCTCATAAACATGCCGAATGAGAAAGAGCAAGAAGTAATTACAGGTCAATTAAAAAATATTGACAACCTCATCACCCTTCATCTGCATAAGTTAGAAAACTTAAAATTGAAGAAAAAAGCATTACTTCAAAAATTGTTTCCGAAAAATGGAATGCAATTTCCAGAACTTCGTTTTCCAGGATTTACGGATGATTGGGAACAGCGTAAGTTATGTGAGGTAGCCGAGATAACCATGGGACAATCGCCG
>CAUQIB010000017.1:0-33003 GCA_963518085.1 uncultured Veillonella sp.
ATGTTGGCGACTACTCTTATATGAGTAGCCCCAACATTTATTATAGAGCCTTTATTTACGTTCACTTGACATACGTGTAAGCACGTACTATATTAAATGTAAGGTTTACTTTTGTATGCAATTAGTAATTTTGTATATAACTAAATGAAAGCTGGTGATGGTTTTGGTAACACCCAAAGAACTACTAAAAGTATTAAAAAAGGACGGCTGGTATGTTGATCGAATACGATGGTTCCATCATATGTTAAAGCATACTAGTAAAGCTGGTCGTGTTACAGTACCTGTACATAAAGAAGACTTGAAGCCTAAAACGTTACATACGATTATGAAACAAGCAGGGATTAAATAATTATAGTAGAGAATGGATAAGGAAGATATATTAAATAGGAGGTATATGATGAGAAAAGAAATGTATCCAGCGATTTTTAGCAGTGATGGAGCTGGGGGATATACAGTTAGTTTTCCAGACTTATTAGGCTGTGTTACAGAAGGTGATACATTAGATGAGGCCGTTGAAATGGCAGAAGATGCATTGGGAATCTATTTATATTCATTAAGTGAAGATAAAGAAGAATTTCCTATACCTACAAACCCAACAGATATCCAATGTGGTTTGGGAGAGTTTATAGGGTTAGTAAAATGGGATGAAGAAGCATATTTGAGAAAGACAGATAATCGAGCTGTGAAAAAAACACTTACCATTCCTAGTTGGCTAAATCATAAGGCAGAAGAGAAAAATTTAAATTTTTCTAAAATCTTACAAAGTGCATTAAAACAAGAATTAGGAATTGTATAAACGAATATGAACATTTTAACATTACAACAAGTAGAAAAATCCTATGGCACTCGGTTATTATTTAAAAATGTAAATGCAACCATAGCCTCGCATCATCGCATTGGTTTAATTGGCGTCAATGGGACGGGAAAAACAACTTTATTACAGGTCTTAGAAGGAACACAAGAACCAGATAAGGGGAGTATAGAACGAAATGGGAAAGCTACGATTCACCGTTTGGAGCAAGATCCCTATATTGATGAAAGCGGTACCTTACTGGATAATGTACTACTAGGGGACCATCCGAAACTTTCACTGGTGCGAGAGTTTGAAAGAGCCTTACAAAATCCAGAACCACCGCAGTATATGAAATTATTAGCGCGCATGGACGAAGAAGACGGGTGGATTGTCGAGCAAGAAGCGAAGATGATACTGACCCGCCTGGGCTTTCACGATGTATATGGATTAGCACAATCATTATCTGGAGGACAGCGGAGGAGATTGGCATTAGCTAGAGCCTTGGTCTACCCTTGTGATTTATTATTGCTTGATGAGCCTACGAACCACTTAGACGAGGCCACCATTGAATGGCTAGAGTTATATTTAAAAGATAGAAAAGGTGCTGTCTTATTGAGCACCCATGATCGATATTTCCTAGATGCTGTATGCAACACCATATGGGAATTGTCGAATCAGACCATATATGAATTTCAAGAGACCTACGATACTTATGTGTCACTGAAAGCAGAGCGAGAAGCGCAGTTAGATGCCATCGAGGAAAAGCGCAGAAAACTCATTGCCAGTGAATTACAATGGGTGCGCCGTGGTGCGAAGGCACGGACTACGAAACAAAAGGCGAGGTTGCAACGATTTGAGCAATTAAAAGCTATGGAAAAACGACAAAAAGTAGGCACAGTTGACCCAATTGTATTAGCCTCTCGTTTGGGAAATACAATCTTCGATATAGAACATCTATCCTTTTCCTATGATACGGGGCGAGAGGTGATTAAAGATTTTACCTATCATATGGTGCGTCATGATCGTATCGGTGTGGTGGGACCTAATGGGATTGGCAAGACTACGTTGATGAAGTTGTTCCAAGGCACATTAGAACCGACCGGTGGCACCATGGGACGTGGAGAAACCGTTCGCATTGGATATTTTTCGCAACAATTACCAACCTTTAAAGAAGACCAACGGGTGTTGGACTACATTCGAGAAAATCGCTCGTACTTACACTTGCCAGATGGCAGCTCTTTAAGTGCAGGACAGTTGCTAGAACGCTTTTTATTTCCCCCATCTCATCATGGCTTGCCTATCCGGAAACTGTCTGGAGGTGAAAAACGGCGCCTTTTCTTGCTGCGCATTTTGATGGATGCACCGAACGTGCTCCTCTTGGATGAACCGACAAATGATTTAGATATTCCTACCTTGGAAGTGCTGGAAGATTTCTTGGATTCATATAGTGGCATTGTGATCACCGTATGCCATGATCGGTACTTTCTAGACCGTGTAGTGGACAAACTTTTTGTATTTACCGGTGCTGGTCACATTGAGGTCTATCATGGGGGATATTCTGATTATGTAGAGGATAAGGAAACTGTCGGTTCCATTGGTGGGGATACAAAACGTGGGGTATTACGCCATGCGGTGGAGGTACAAAGGGAATCCACTAGGGGATTTACACATGATGGTGTAACCTCTCGTACTGAAAGTATGAGCGATGACAGCGTTGCCATGCAGGGGGCGGATAGTGCGGCACAGGGGGCAATCGATACTGATATAAGCAATCCGGTCATATTGAAAAAGCAACTAACCCTAGGGGAATCAAAGGAACTAGAACAATTGGAATTACGTATCGCAGAACTAGAAGGTTTAGTAAGAGCCTATGATGCCATCATATCCCAAGGTGGTAGCGACTATGATGCTATTGAAGGTACTGTCAAAGAACGAGAACAAGCTATAGAGGAGTTAGAGTTAAGTACCCTTCGTTGGTTAGAGTTGGAAGACAGAAAGTAAACTGGTCTGGATGTGTTGTATGATGATTTTATTTGTTAATATAAACTATAAAAATATTGAATAATTAATGCCATACTTCGTTTAAGGGTAGAAATCGATAGTGAAAGCCAATACTATACCGTGTCAAGCGAGGAAACTTGGACCCTCCCAAATCATGGGTTGTATGGCTGCTATCTAGTCTACTTAGTTTGATGGTTTCTTTTTTAGAAAAGAAGTAGTATCATGAAAAAACAGTTAGCAGTATTAGCAGCAACAGCAGTATTGGGGGTGACTTCTATACTAAAGTTAATGGTGTAAAAGCAATCGATGCAGTGAAAGCAATCAATGGTGTTGCTTCAGATATTTAAATAATTAATTTACAAAACATGTGTTTATCTAAAAATTGGTTTGAAAATATGGATAATATACATTGGAAGAATACATATAGTTGTAAGGATCACTGAAAGAGTCTATAAAACAATATAGAAAAAAATCATTGTAATTTTTGTAAAACTATGATAGAGTAAACGTATCTTTTCTAGATATTTAAGTAAGTTAAATATACAAGCGCAGATGAGTATATTAAGTATATAACAGTACGATAAATTGTAATAACTGAGGAAACGTGGACACTCTTTTAAATATAGTTTATAGTTCTCATAACCTAAGATAGTCAAATGTGCTAGAAAAGAATTTATATTTTATGTTTTTATAAGAGGTAATTATCATGAAAAAACATTTAGCAGTATTAGCTGCCACAGCAGTATTGGGTGTTACTTCTGCATTCGCAGCAAACCCATTCTCCGACGTAACTCCACAAGATTGGGCATACCAAGCAGTAGCTCAATTGGCAACTCAAGGTGTGGTTAACGGTTACCCAGATGGCACTTTCCAAGGCCAACACAACATCACTCGTTTCGAAATGGCTCAAATGGTAGCAAAAGCTATGGCGCATCAAGGTCAAGTTGACGCTGAACAAAACGCTATCATTAACCGTTTAGCAAATGAATTCTCCACAGAATTGAACAACTTAGGCGTTCGTGTGGCTACATTGGAAAACAAAGTGGGCAACTTCAAATTCACTGGTGATGCTCGTCTTCGTTATCAAGGTTCTCATACTGAAGAAAATGCATATGTAAATGATGAAAAAAGTGAAACATTGAAACGTTCCCAAATTGACTACCGTGCTCGTGTACAATTCGAAGCAACTGTAAACGACAACACGAAAGCAGTAGTTCGTTTAGCAACTGCTAATAAAGAGTTCGGTGCAGCTGGTAATCCAACAACATCTTTAGATCGTATTTATGTGCAACATAACTTCGGTAAATATGCTACAGCTACAGTAGGTCGTCAAGATTTCGTAATTGGCAGCGGTCTTACTTATGATGGAGCTTTCGAAGGTGCACAAGCAACAGTTGGTAAAGACAAATTAAATGCAACAGTAGCACATGGTTACATTGTTGGTGGAGCGTACAAAGACCTTTCTCGTGAAGAACGCTATCAAACAACAGCATATCAAGTAAATGCTAAGTTTGGTAACCATGTTGATGCAAAAGGATACTATGTAGAAGATCATGGTGAAAACTCTGAAAACTTCTTTGGTGGAGCTGTAGATACACATTTCGGACCACACAATAAAGTTTGGGTTGGCGGTGAATATGCAAAATTTGAGTCTTTTGACAAAGAAGGAACTGCTTGGACTGCAGGCGTTGGATATGGCATGTTTAATATCGCTAAAGCTGGCTCTTGGGATGTAAAAGCTCAATACATCAGAAATGGTGAATTAAGCCCTGTTTCTAAACCAACATCCAAGTTACCTATAGCTTCTTATGAAGATTTCAAAGGTTGGTTAGGAACTGTTAACTATGCAGTAGCGAAAAACATTGGCTTAACTGCAAAAGCGCAATTACGTAGTAAAGATTTAGAAGGTTATGAATTACCTGATTACTACCGTGCTGAATTAAACTACAAATTCTAATTTGAAAGTTAAATATATGAAAAAGAACTCCTTCGGGGTTCTTTTTTTGCTTAGATTGGATATTCATGCGGTATAAGACATAACTATAAGGTCTGATAAACTTATATAATTTGCAATATAAAGTGTTTTGTGATATGATTGAAGTAACCCAAGTGGATAGAGTTAGGCATGTATGATTTTATGAAAATAAATGCGAGGAAACAAGGACACTCCATTGAAATAGTAATAAGCGATGCACGGCCTATATATACATTTGGGTTGAGTGTATTTTTTATTTTTCATTGAGAGGTAATTATCATGAAAAAACATTTAGCAGTATTAGCTGCAACAGCAGTATTGGGTGTAACTTCTGCATTCGCAGCAAACCCATTTTCCGATGTAACTCCACAAGATTGGGCATACCAAGCAGTAGCTCAATTGGCAGCACAAGGCGTAGTTAACGGCTACCCAGATGGCACGTTCCAAGGCCAACACAACATCACTCGTTATGAAATGGCACAAATGGTTGCTAAAGCTATGGCTCATCAAGAACGTGTTGACGCTGAACAAAATGCTATCATCAACCGTTTAGCTAACGAATTCTCCGCTGAGTTGAACAACTTAGGTGTTCGTGTAGCTACATTGGAAAACAAAGTGGGTAACTTCAAATTCACAGGTGATGCTCGTTTGAAATATACTGGCACTGAAAATGATGTGAAAACAACTAAAGTGGAAACAGATAAAAAAACAGGGGAACCTAAAGTAGTAGAGAATGTATCCAAGTCTAATTTTGACTACCGTGGTCGTGTAAAATTTGAAGCAACTGTAAACGATAACACAAAAGCTGTGCTTCGATTAGTGGGAAGCAAAGAGTTTGGCGCAGCTGGTAACCCTAAAACAGTTATCGATCGTGTATATGTACAGCACAACTTCGGTAAATATGCTACAGCGACTGTAGGTCGTTATGATGAATTCATTGGTAACGGTTTAGTATATGATGATGCTTTCGAAGGTGGTAAAGTAACATTCGGTAAAGATAAATTAAATGCTAGCGTATCCTATGGCTATGCAGTAGGTGCTGGACTTAATTTTGCAGCTGGTGTAACTAAAGATCAACCTTTAACTGAATCTGTACGTTATAATTTAGTTCAAGATGAACAACGTGATAATCCACAAGTTGCAGTATTCCAAGTAAATGGTAAATTAGGTAAAGTTAACACTGGTGCATTCTATGCTAAAGTTAATGGTACTGAATTAGGTGTTGATTTAGGTAAAGTAGCATCTGCTGATGATTCTTTAGATTTCTACGGTGCATATGCTAATACAAAATTAGGTAGCAAAGTAGCTGTTGATGGCGAATTCGCTCGTTTCAAAGACTTGAAACATTCCAAAGCTTGGACAGCAGGTCTTACATATGGTAACTATAATATGGCGAAACAAGGCACTTGGTCTTTAAAAGCTCAGTATACTAACTTAGATACATTTGCTCCAGTATTCTCTTCCACATTCTGGACTCCATACAACCAAAACTTCAAAACGTGGTCTGTACAAGGTAAATATGCAGTAGCTAAAAATGTTGGCTTAGCAGCTTACACAACTATCGACGCTAAAGATAAACAAGGTAACAGGGTAGCTGACTTCTACCGTGCAGAACTTAACTACAAATTCTAATTTGAAAGTTAAATATATAAAAGAACTCCTTCGGGAGTTCTTTTTTATCTTTTCATATATGGTAGTAGTATCAAAGAAAGTCATAATATATTATTTATTGATAGTTATTTTCAGTAAAAATAGACATTTCGAATAAAAATCTTTGAAAATGTATTGAGCTTAACTTTTGCATGTGGTATGATAGTTGCAAGTCAGATATAAAACTGTAAACTGGATTATAAAATTGTATTTACTATCGTGTGAGGAAACATGGATACTCCATTGAAAAGTAATACGATAGTATAATCGTTTAAGTTGATGTGTATGACGATGTATATTCTTTAATTTTTCAATGAGAGGTAATTATCATGAAAAAACATTTAGCAGTATTAGCTGCAACAGCAGTATTGGGTGTAACTTCTGCATTCGCAGCAAACCCATTTTCCGATGTAACTCCACAAGATTGGGCATACCAAGCAGTAGCTCAATTGGCAGCACAAGGCGTAGTTAACGGCTACCCAGATGGCACGTTCCAAGGCCAACATAACATCACTCGTTATGAAATGGCACAAATGGTTGCTAAAGCTATAGCTCATCAAGAACGTGTTGACGGTGAACAAAATGCTATCATTAACCGACTAGCCAACGAATTCTCTGCTGAATTGAACACATTAGGCGTTCGAGTTTCCACTTTGGAAAACAAAGTAGGTAATTTCAAATTCACTGGTGATGCTCGTCTTCGTTACGAAGGTTCCAATGATGCACGTAAATCTAAATTCACATATCGTGGTCGTGTAAAATTTGAAACAACAGTAAACGATAACACTAAAGCAGTAGTACGCCTAGCGGGTAGCAAAGAATTTGGTGGAAAAGGTACTCCAGAAGCTACTATTGACCGCGTATATGTACAACATAACTTTGGTAAATACGCTACAGCAACAGTAGGTCGCCAAGATTTAGTAGTAGGTGCTGGATTTGCATTTGATGGTGCCTTTGAAGGTGTAGTTGCTACAGCTGGTAAAGATAAATTAAATGGATCTGTTGCATACGGTTACTTACAAGGTGGAGAATATACTGGTTTGAAACTTAAAGGTGAACGTAAAGAGAATGCACAAGTATCTGTATATCAATTAAATTATAATCCAACAGCAAAAGTAGCTGTAAAAGGCTTCTATGCTGATGTGCATGAAAAAAATGTAGATAATGCATATGGTGCATCTCTAGATCTTAACCTTAACAACAAAGTTTGGGTAGGCGGTGAATATGTAAAAACTGAAACTCAAGGTGCGAATGGTGAAGCTTGGACAGCTGGTTTAAGCTATGGTAACTACAAGATGGCAAAACAAGGCACTTGGAGTGTTAAAGGTCAGTACTATGATATTAAAGCTGGTGCCCCTGTAATTGATTCTACATTGAGCTTTGTTGCTAAGAACCAAAAAGGTGTATTGGCAACAGCTAAATATGCTTTAGCTAAAAATGTAGGTCTTGCTGCAACGGCTACAATTGATACAAAAGATCAAGATAATAAAGGTAAAGCAGAATCCTACCGTGCAGATCTTAACTACAAATTCTAATTTGATTGATAAGAATATAAAAAGAACTCCTTCGGGGGTTCTTTTTCTTTCTAAAAGTTAAAAGTCTGGATCTATAATAGAAATGGGTCTGTTCTGTTATGACTAGGCAATTATCAGTTAAAGTCCTCGAATAGGCTGATTTATGATGTTGGATGATAGTATATGTACTCGGAGGTAATACTCAGGTAATACATCCATATGGTGTAAGTAAAAGTGATAAGGTATTGAATTTTGTTTCTAATTGTGTTATGATAAGCAAAAGTCAGATAAACATATATAGAAAGAAGATGCAATGTAACTACAACTATGCGAGGAAACGTGGACACTCCATTGAAAAGTAGGACAATGATATCATTTATTCTATCTAAGTTTAGAAGACGGTGTATATTATTTTATTTTCATTGAGAGGTAATTATCATGAAAAAACATTTAGCAGTATTAGCCGCAACAGCAGTATTGGGTGTAACTTCTGCATTTGCAGCAAACCCATTCGCAGACGTAACTCCACAAGATTGGGCATACCAAGCAGTAGCTCAATTGGCAGCACAAGGCGTAGTTAACGGCTACCCAGATGGCACTTTCCAAGGACAACACAACATCACTCGTTTTGAAATGGCTCAAATGGTGGCAAAAGCTATGGCTCGTCAAGAACGTACTGATGCTGAACAACAAGCTGTTATCAATCGTTTAGCTAACGAATTCTCCACTGAGTTGAATAACTTAGGCGTTCGTGTTTCCACTTTGGAAAACAAAGTAGGCAACTTCGCATTCACTGGTGAAACTCGTCTTCGTTACCAAAACTCTAAAAATGAAGATACAAACACATACAAATCCAAATTTGATTACCGTGCTCGTGTACAATTCGATGCTACAGTAAACGACAATACTAAAGCAGTAGTTCGTTTAGCAGGCGAAAAAGAGTTTGGCGCAGCGGGTAACCCAGAAACTAGCATTGACCATGCATATGTACAACATAACTTCGGTAAATATGCTACAGCGACAGCTGGTCGTCAAGACTTAGTAATTGGTAATGGTCTAGTATATGATGACTATTTCGAAGGTGCTGTAGGAACAGTAGGTAAAGACAAATTAAATGCATCTGTTGCTTATGGTTATTTACAAGGTGGTAGCTATATTAATGAAGCTGGTAAAAAAGTAGAACTTGATAAAGCTAAACGTGATGGTAACGCTCAAGTAACAGTTTACCAATTAAATTACATGCCAACTGAAAAAGTAACTGTAAAAGGTTTCTATGCTGATATTCATGAAAAAGGTGAAAACAGTGTATATGGTACATCCTTAGATCTTAAACTTGGTAAAAAAGTTTGGGTTGGTGGCGAATATGTTAAACAAGAAACTAAAGGCGCTGCTGGTGAAGCTTGGACTGCAGGGGTAGGTTATGGTGCAGCTGATATTGAAAAAGCTGGTACTTGGGGTACAAAAGTTCAATACTTTGATTTGAAACAAGCAGCTCCAGTAGTATCTAATACTTGGAACTTGAACGATCAAAACAGAAACTACAGAGGTTATCTAGCAACTGTTGATTACACTGTAGCTAAAAACGTAGGTCTTTCTGCTTACGCTACATTCGATAGCAAAACTCAAGCTAAAGAAAACAACAACTTGCCAGAATACTATCGTGCAGAACTTAACTACAAATTCTAATTTGATAGTTGCATATAAAAAGAACTCCTTCGGGAGTTCTTTTTACGTATGGCCACAAAATGTGTATACATTTCTATGTAAATTGCATTTAATCTATGCTTATGATACTATTAAGGAAAGTCTAATACATATAATGAGGAGAGCTATACAGGGTTATAGGTGTACTGGCTGACATAAGAGTCTGATGCGTTAGTGAGAGAATAAAATAGAACTGTATAGATCTTCTATATAGAATGGACAAGGGTATTATTTATTTTATAAAGGGTGTTTATTATGAGAAAACAACTAGCAGTATTAGCAGCAACAGCTTTGTTGGGCGTGACTTCTGCCTTGGCAGCGCATCCATTTTCTGATGTAACGGCACAAGATTGGGCATATCAAGCAGTAGAACGGTTAGCAGCAGAAGGCGTTATCCAAGGCTATCCAGATGGTACTTTCAAAGGACAACGCAATATCACTCGGTATGAGATGGCACAAATGATTGCTAGAGCAGATGCGCACCAAGATGAAGTAACAGCTGAGCAAAGAGCATTGATTCAACGTTTGGATAATGAATTTGCTAATGAATTACAAGCATTTGGCGTGCGTGTGAATAGATTAGAAGATAAAGTGGGGAACTTTAAGTTTACAGGGGATGCACGATTACGATATGATAATGTGTATTCTGGAGAGCACGGAACAGAGACACTTAATGGTAAATCTTCATTTTATTATAGGGCTCGTTTAAAATTTGAAGCTACAATTGATGAGAAAACCAAGGCAGCAGTACGTCTTTCTACGGGTGATACAAGATTTGATGAAGAAGGTCATTCAGGAACAAGTGTTGATGAAGTATATGTACAACATCAATTTGGTAAACATGTGCTAGCTACAGTAGGTCGCAAGGACTATATTGTCGGGAATGGCTTAACATATGATGATTCTTTTTCGGGAGTTAAGCTTCGTATTGGTGATGAGAAGTTAAATACTAATCTTTCCTTCGGATATATTGATAGTAATGGTAAAAAAGCTGTATCCATTTATGAAGTTGGATATCGACCAAATCAATCCGTAAACTTAAAAGGATTTTATATTGATCGGCACAGTTCGAAATCTAATAATGATAAGACTAAAAAGTTGACAGATATTTTTGGCAGTTCTTTAGATGTTTACTTGGGTAGCGATAACAAAATTTGGCTTGGTGGTGAATATGCTAGAAAAGAACGACAAGGTGCTGATGGAGAATCATGGATTGTAGGAGGTGGTTATGGAAAAGCGGATATCCTACAACCTAGAACTTGGGATGTGAAGGTACAATACTTTAACTTTAAGAAGGAAACATTTGTAAAACATACAACATACGATGTTCCTACATATTACTATAATTTTGTGCCTGCTCATGCTAATGCAAAAGGATGGTTAGCTACTGTAGATTATACATTGACTAAGAACCTTGGCTTGTCAGCATATGCTAGCTTCAAGAGTAAAACACAGGATAACGTAAATAAACCAGAATTGTACCGTCTAGATTTGAACTACCAATTCTAACTTATACCACATAAAAGAACTCCTGCGGGGGTTCTTTTTGTTTCTCCATCTATGTTGAGCGCATCAACTTTGGTTTATAACTGGGTGTGTGATATGAAATTTACAACAAGGGTATGAGTATAATGTTATCTATACTGGGATTTTGATACTATATATTCTTTATATGATGATGAGAAAATGTGATATAATAAGACATAATCTATCTCTTTGTTAGGAAATGGAAGGTGTTATAATGAATGATTGGTTGTTCTCGCTCATCAATGGTCTCGCCGACCGCAGTGTGATTGCGGATGCATTGATGATATCGATTTCTAAACTGGTGCCGTACTTATATATACTGATGTTGGCTTGGTTATATGTGAAAGGTTTCCGTACAGGTAGCTTTAAACTTCGTGGTGAAAGTTTCGCAACAGGTGTTCTATTGGTCATCTGTTTGATTGGTAGTTTCATCCTAGGCTCCATGTTCTATGAAAACCGTCCTTTTGTGGATCATCCAGATACCATCTTAATTTTAAAACATGCTGCGGATGCTAGCTTCCCAAGTGACCATGCAGTAGGCACTATGGCTATCGCTTGTGGTATCTTATTTTATCGTTGGAATCAAGGTACATGGATGGTCTATGGTTCTATCTTAGTAGGACTCTCTCGTGTATTTGTGGGGAACCATTACCCTGGGGATATACTAGGGGCTTTCATCCTCGTGTGGGTTTTGACTGCTATCTATAATAAAACCATACGTCGTAGCGTGGTGCGATTGTATAGAGGCTTAGATAGCCGACTTATGCGAGAGTATGCGAGACGATTCCGAAGTAGAAGAGATGTGTAGAGAGAATCTACTTAATTGACTAACTAAATAAAGAATAAGGGTTCTATCTGTAAGGCTTTCACAAAAGTGAAAGCCTTTTTGAATTTTAAGGATTACATGATATTTTGGTCATTAATTTGATTTAACCTATATTGCTATATTATAACAGTGGTGATAAAATTAACCTATAAGGTTAATTTTTAATCTATTAGGTGGTGATGCATTGGAGATTACATATAAATCTAAAAAGTTAGAGAAAGTATGTGAAGACAAAAAAACAGCAGTAAAAACCTATGGTCCAGATATAGCAAGAAAAATAAAAATTAGGATTAATGAGATTAGAGCTTCTGACTCTATAGAAGAGATGATTCAATTTCAGATTGGAAGATGTCATGCTTTATTAGGCAATAGATTAGGTGAGTATGCAGTTGATCTTGTCCAGCCATTTAGATTGATTTTTGAAAAAGATAAGGACACGGGAGCACTTAAAATTGTAAAAATTATAGAGATAATAGATTATCATTGAAACTATTAAGGAGTGGAATAAATTATGGAAAGCAAATCTTATATAGCGGTTCCGCCAGGGGAATCGATACGAGAACAATTAGATATACGTAATATGAATCAAAAGGAATTTGCATTGCGTATGAATATGTCAGAGAAGCATGTAAGTAATTTATTAAATGGAAAGGTCAGTCTGACGAATGATGTAGCCAATAGATTAGAAAGGGTATTGGGGCTGCCAGCACGATTTTGGAATCGTTTAGAGTCCTTATATAGGGAGGACCTGGCTAAGGTTGAGACTGAAAACTTGGCAGATAAAGAGATTAATTTTATTAATAGTTTTCCATATAAGGATATGGTAAAAGCTCATATGGTTGATAAGGCTAGTAATCATGTGGATAGGCATATTAATTTGTGTCAGTTCTTTGAAGTTGCTAATTTGAGCCTATTGGATGATACGCGTATTTTACCAATTGCTTGTCGTCAATTAGGAGATACAGATAAGGCTATGCGTGCAAAATTAGTGATAGCTCAATATGCAAAATTACAAGCAAGAGCTGTAAGTTTGTGTCGCTATTCAAAAGAAAAGTTATTAGCATGTATTGCTTTTTTAAAACAATTTACTAAATGTGAAACATTTAGCTTTTTTGAAGAGGTTAGAATGGCTCTTTCAGAATGTGGTATAGCGTTGGTATTAGTACCTCATATTCCTAGCTCATTCTTACAAGGATTATCTTTTATAGATGATGCAAGTCGAAAAATTATAGTAGGTATTAGTTTACGACAAAAAAGAGCAGATATATTTTGGTTTACATTGTTTCATGAGCTAATCCATATTATAGAGGGGGATATTTATAAAGTTGATGGTGCATGTAATGATGATGAAAAAAAAGCAGATTCATTAGCTAGTTCTTGTTTAATCGATGGAGTTGCCTATAAGAATTTTATTGACAAGGCACCAATTAATATTGATACGATTCAGGCATTTGCGGATACTCAAGAGATAGGGGTATCGTTAGTAATAGGAAGGCTACAAAAAGATAAGATTATAGGGTATAATCAGTTTAATACATATATTGCCACATATAGTGCATAGGAGGTTATCATGGATTTTCAAAGTTCTGCAGGTCCTAATCAATATAGTGATTCTGTGTATGAGGTAGTGTTTACGCCAGTATTGGAGCGTCCAGAGTATCAAAGGGAACCATTGCATTCATTGTTGTTAGAATTACGTGAGAAAATGGGGCAGTCCGATTTTGATCAATATATCAACAGTTTAATTTCTATCAAATATAATGGGACAGCTTTGTGGTTGATTACGAAAAGTGAGCGAAATCGTACATTGATCGAAGGTC
Organism: uncultured Veillonella sp.; assembly: GCA_963518085.1. Taxonomy (GTDB): domain Bacteria; phylum Bacillota; class Negativicutes; order Veillonellales; family Veillonellaceae; genus F0422. The sequence goes on from CAUQIB010000017.1 coordinate 13,811, forward strand.
GATTCTTACCATTGTTGCGTGAAGTATTCAAGGTGGCAGCACCACGGATTATTTCGCAACCATAAGTGTAAGTTAACTAGTTAAGGTCTGATAATAGATAACAGCTTCTATTGTCAGATCTTTTCAGTATATATAGTATATGAACTAAGGAGGAGAAATACATCTGTATCAAGAGTAGCTATTAGGCTTATACGAGTAATGTTAAGAGTTACTATAGAGTCGTATATACTTGTTATAAACTTCTTTCAATAACTTAATAACTGAGAAAAATTATCATTGACATAATACAAAACGTGACGTATGATAAGTATTAAGAAGTGTGTTTATGTAACCCAACAAGCAAGGAATTAATATGGAGGCATATATGAATCAACGTGGTATTGTGTTAGCAACATTTGGATCCATCTACGGAGATGCGGTGGAAGCATCCGTAGGTGCAATGGAACGACGGATTAAGGACATGTATCCAGGCGTAGAAGTACGCCGTGTGTTTTTATCGGATGCATTAGTAGATAAATGGAATGAAAAATATGATGCACATGTATATACATTACATGGGGCTATTGAAAGTTTAGCAAGTACAGGAGTAACGGATGTTTTTGTACAGCCATTCGCCCTTGTGTGGGACCAATGTTATGTACAAATGCGCAAAGAAGTGATGAAAGAAGCCAACGATAGAGGAATACGTGCTACGGTAGGTAAACCATTGTTGAACTCCTTAGGTGTGAAGAACTATGCTGATGATTACTCGGATATCATAGAAGCCATCATTAAACATATCAATATTCGTGCTTTAAATAAAACAGTCTTATTGATGGCAAATGGTCAAAACCAATTAGAATACAGTGCGTTACAATTGAAATGCTTGTATGGAGCAGGACAGAATGTAGTGGTATTTACCGCTAATGGATTCCCTAATTTTAAACAAGCTTTGACATTGTTGGAACGATTGGACCATCAAGAAGTATTGGTGGTGCCATTGGCGTTGATCGGCTCAGCTCACTTAATGGACTACTTGGGTGGTGAACGTTCAGACTCTATTGCAACCTTGTTAGGCCAACAAGGCTATGGCGTATCTATCTGGAACGAAGGTTTAGGAGAAAATCCGTACATCCAAGAATTGTTTGTGAAACATTTGTCTCAAGTCATTCGCACAGCAGAGCGTCGCACCTTGCGTCAACGTGAAACAGGAGACGGCAAACCGGTTGTGAAACATGGGGCTTTCAGAACTGCATAAGACAATAAGAACTATCGCATATCATGATATACCATGGTATGCGATTTTTTGATTGTTACGGGAATTTGGAGTATAATGAAAAGTAATGATAGTTGAACGATGACGATATTCTGTCACAACAGATATCGATACAATTTGTAATAAGAGGAGTAGACTCATGGGACATACAAAGCTATCTAATTGGATGCGTGGACTACAGTTAGATGTAAAAGGATTACTTTGGTTCTCCGCACTATTCATGGTGTTTCGGATTGCCTTTATCGGGCTTTTTCAAGATCAACTAGGAGAAGTGGGTGCCGGGGATATTCTCGAGGCCTTATGGTTAGGATTTCGCATTAGTTTAAAAACTGCGGGAGCCATTGTATTGCTTAGTTTTGTATTCTCTACGATACCTGGCATATTTGGCAGCTTTACATGGTATTCCCCTTGGAAAATCCGTCGCTGGATTTACGGCATTAGCACGGCAGTGTTTACATTCTTGTTTTGCTTGCGTATACCGTATTTTACAATTTTCCATGCTACTTTCAATGCTATGATCATCAACGGGGCTCATGACGATATTGGCGCCACCTTGCAAACAGGGATTTCAGAATATGGATTGCTATGGCGTGTGCCTTTAGCTATTGTATTCTGTGCAGTGATGGTCTATATTTTTATGAAAGTCTACACCAACCGTACGTGGACGATACAGATACATGGTAAAGGCAAACAAATTGCTACAGTACTAGGATCCATCCTGTTGGTTGTAGCTGTGGGTATTGGTTTGCGATTTGGTGGGGCTTTCACCTATAATGGTTCCATCCATTGGGAAAATGCAGCGCGGACGAAATCCAATCTATTAAATGAAGCAATTTTAGATGATGGGCAAGCGTTGAAACGCGTATCCACCATTTATGAACGGTCCAAACAAGCGAAGAAAATTACCATCACAGGGGCTGAGCTTAGAGATGTGATTCAATCTGTGGGAGGGAATCCAAAGGCGAATACCATTGATGAGGCATTTACACGGACCATTACAGAAGAAAAATTACCAACCCAGCCGAATAATGTTATCTTTGTATTAGGTGAAAGCTACGGTTTGTGGCCCTTCTTGCCAAACTATGAAGAATTAGGCAATTACATTGTGCAAGAGGGTAAAGCAATTCAAAGTTCACCAAAAGCGATGCACACGAAATATATGCTAGCCCATGGTACAGGCACTATGCCGGCGATTAATGGATATGTTACTGGCTTAGCCGATGCGGGGCTATATCCAAATTATGAAGGGCAGTCCTATAAAGCGAAATATGGCACGGGTATTGCACAAATGATGAAACATTTTGGCTATAAAACAGTGTTCTGGTATGGTGGATTTGGGACTTGGCAAGATGTGGAACGATTTGCACTGGCACAAGGTTTTGATGAATTCCATGGTGCTACGAGCTTCCCTTATGAAGGTGGTAATGCTTGGGGCGCTCCAGACGGAGATTTATTCCGAGCTATTACGAACTATGTGAAAGACGAACAACCAGGTGAAAAAGTGTTCCACTTCATTATGACCTCCTCTAATCATCCTCCGTACTCGGTAGATTTGGCAAAAGCTGGTTTTGATGCATCAAAGGTAATTGGCAAAGGCGATGACTCTATCAAAAAAGATGATAAAACGGTGAACGAAATCGGCCATTTTTGGTATGCAGATATGACCATGGGGAAAATGATTCATGATGTAGAGAAATTAGACCCTACTATGTTGACCTTGATTACAGGTGACCACTCTGAGCGGTTTAGCTTTGCTACCCAAGTGGATATTCCTACCTTCTCGGCGATACCATTCATTGTCTATGGACAGGGTATCAATCCTAGTTGGCTAAGTGAAAGTAGCTTTGGTAGTGCTTTACAAATTAATCCTACATTGGCAGAACTAATCGGTCGTAAAGGCGATACATACATGAGTTTAATGCCAAGTCTATTTACACAACCAAAAATGGGCTTTAACCATCGTTTGTATGTAGATGCTAGTGGTATCCATGAACAAGGTCAAACTATGCCTGAAGAATATGCGAAGTATATTAAGGCATTGCGGACCATTAGCGTATGGCGGATCGTGAGAGGTAATACGGTGGAGTAGGATATTCTATCTAAATTAACGCTAAATATTGATTGTGAATATGTATATATGTTGTAGAATAAGTAGTAAAACGGTATCGTCATAGAACATACCACCATGCCTGCTACTTATGTAGCGGGTTTCTTTTATATGGATGTGAATATGAATATTTTAGTTACAGGTGGCTGTGGTTTTATAGGTAGTCACTTCTTGCGATATATGATGAATGCCTATCCAGGTGATTATTTCATCTGTTTAGATGCCTTAACCTATGCAGGAAATAAGAATAATGTAGCAGATTTCTTGAATCATTCACGGTTCACTATGGCGGAAGGAAATATTCGAGATACTGTTTTTGTAGATGCTTTGTTTGCTACCTATAAACCAGATATAGTGGTACATTTTGCAGCAGAAACTCATGTGGATCGAAGTATTACAGGCCCACAAGTATTCTTAGAGACGAATGTTATTGGAACAGGAATTTTATTAGATGCTTGTTTACGACATGGAATAGAAAGATTTCATCATGTATCTACTGATGAAGTATATGGTACATTACCCTTGCAAGGAGGGATCCCATTTATGGAACAAAGTCCATTAATGCCTAGTAGCCCTTATGCAGCTTCGAAAGCATCTTCAGATTTGTTGGTGCTGAGCTATTATAAAACCTATGGCTTACCGATTACTATTTCTAGGTGTTCAAATAATTATGGAACTCATCAATACCCAGAGAAGTTAATTCCCCTTATGATACAAAAGGCATTACAAGGAGAATCGTTGCCAGTCTATGGGGATGGGTCGAATATAAGAGATTGGATTCATGTTGTGGATCATTGTAGGGCCATTGATTGTATCCTACAAAAAGGTAAAGTGGGAGAAGTGTATAATATCGGGGCTGGAGAAGAGGTTCCTAATATTAAATTAGTGAAACGAATTCTAGATATGTTGGGAAAACCTTATGAATTAATTACTTATGTACCAGACCGATTGGGCCATGATTTACGATATGCTGTTGATAGCAGTAAAGTGCAAAGATTAGGATGGAGACCAGAGCGTACTATGGAGGATACGCTGGAACGGATTGTGCAATGGTATAGGAAATAGCTGTTATGTTAAATCTATAGTCGTGATAGAACTTTAGTGAATATTAGATAGTACAGACCTAAAGAAATAGGGAGGATGTATGTCAGAACCTTTATTGTTGGAAGTTATACATTACTTTTTTAATATATTGTGGTGAATTATGGAACTGTTAATTTTACAAGGCTTACAACAAGATATAAAAATTTTTCTGTTAAGTCCCATAGTATGTGCTATCTTTAGATTTTTATTTATCTATTTTTTTGCACCTAATAAAACTTATAAAGGGCAGGAAAAGAAATGGTGTTCCTGCTTTAACTATGGGTTTTGGTGGGGTATGGACTTTAATGCTTATGTGCTACTATTTTTATTTTTGCTAATCACATTGCCTTCATTGGGGCTTGAATCTATTTACGTTCATGGTGATTCTATTAGAGTGATTTTGGGAACTTTATATTTCCTTGTAGTATATATAGCATTTCTAGGAAAATTAATTTTTTATTATCATTACAAGGATACCTATAATTCTAGTCTACGATTAGGAAAAAATGCAGATAAAAGAAATTTGTTAGATATTTTCTTTAATCAAAATCATGGATGGTGGATTTTGGTATCCTTGCCAATTTATACAATAGGAATGTACTACTTCCTTAATTGGGTGTTAGAAGTAGGAACGCTCGTGGTACCAACAATTTATTCGAAACCTATGTACTATATAGTCAATACGATAATAGTGATAGCCACAGTAATCGTATATTATTGGTTTCGTTACGGTGGTACATTTAAACATCGTAATAAACCCGAATGGGACACAGTACCTGAAGTTGTTAAGCAAGATATGTTTTTTGCGAAAGCTTGTATTGATGATTTAATTGCTTTTGAATTAGCTATTCGGACAAAACCGCAAGAAATATTAGCACATAGTGATGCGGAGTCTATTCAGATTTTAAAACCTTTGATTAAGGTTGAACAGGATTTAGTAGGTACGATTTGGAATTCTTTGTGCAGAAAAACGACTGGACCAAGAATTAAAAAGCCTAAAAAGATATTTTTAATCGTAGAAGAAAGTTATAGTCAGTTCGCATTTGATGATGTATATAAAGATATACCAATTGCTAATGCAGGTCGACTCATTCGTGAACAAAGTACTACAATTCATATCGATAATTTTTTGGCAGGAGGACTAATATCTCAGCCTTCTATTAGTTCTATGTTAAATGGTATTTACGATGTAAATTTAGAATTGAATGAAAAAGCATATTTTTGGAATCATCAACTACCAATATCATTGGGAAAACAGATTTCAGAGTTAGGCTATACATGTTCGCTGTGGTATGGTGGATCCCTATCCTGGTCTAGCTTAGGTTTATTTGCTAAAGGAAATGGATTTCATAATGTTTATTCTGGGTTTGATATTACATCTAGTGATACACCACGTACGTGGTTGGGAGTTTATGATCATTTATTTTTAGAGGGGATACAACAAAAGTTAAATGAGAACAATACAGATAACTATGAATTTCATTTTATCTATACAACCTCGAATCATGGACCGTATACGATTCCAATTGAAAAATATGGATTTAAAAAGGAAGAATTATTAGAAAAGCTGCCAAACTATTTATATAAACATGCTGAAGATATTGGTACCTATGCGTATTGTGATTATTATTTAAGTCAGTTTGTGCGTTATGTTCAAGAATCCTATGAAGATAGTCTGGTTATTATAACGGGTGACCATACGAGAAGGTTACCTATGCCGTGTCAAGATAAAGACAAGGTTCATCGATTACGGGAAGATATAAGTACAGCATTTTATCTATCCCATAAAGACTTTGATAAAAGTCTATTAAATGGTGTAAGGATAGGAACACATATGAATATTCTGCCAACTATTATGGAATTAATAGCGACTAAAGAGCATGAATATATAAGTTTATTCCCATCTTTGTTTGAACAACAAGAACTTGTTGTAACCCCATATCATTGGCTCAGTAATAGTCACATTGGACTTTTTAAAGATCAGCGTGTAGAGACTTTAGAGGGAACTCCTGTATATGATTATAATTTAAAAGATGTAGTTGCTTTACAACGAGCCTATATGGAAGTAACAGGGGCTATTGTTCGACATCATCTATAACCTAATGTTGAATACAAGGCGTAAACTTGATACAATAAAAGATGAATAAAAGACTATCACGTAAGGTGATAGTCTTTGTCATATGTGGATAAATAAGAGGAAGTTTATGAATACAGTTAGTGTGCTAATTTTAACAAGAAATGAAGAACAGAATATTAAGGATTGTATAGAAAGTTGTCAACCTTTTGCTGATGAAGTGATTGTTATCGATGATGGTAGTGAAGATAATACAGTATCCATTGCAGAGCCATTAGGTGCAAAAGTTGTGCATCGTTCAATGAATGGTGATTGGGGAGCACAACAAACATTTGCTATAGAGCAAGCCAGCAGTCATTGGATATTCTTTATTGATGCAGATGAACGATGCAGTTCAGAGCTGTGTAAAGAAATTAAATTAGCTATACAAGGAGAAGATTTAGCATACTGGATACAACGACATAATCGCTTTCATCATAATGTAGCTACTCATGGAGTACTTCGTCCAGATTATGTATGCCGTTTGATGCCCAAAGAAGGCTCGTATGTAGAAGGATATGTTCATCCTGCGATTATTACACCTTATGACAAGAAACAATTAACAGCACCTATGTATCATTACACCTATGATAATTGGGAGCAATATTTTAATAAATTAAACAAATATACAACATTATCAGCTGAAAAATATAAAAAGGCTAATAAGTCAGTTTCCTTTTTGAAAGATATTGTATTTCGGCCATTCTGGGCATTTATTAAAATGTATCTTTTACAAGGTGGCATTTTAGATGGCAAAATGGGATGGATCTTATCTGTGAACCATTATTTTTACACCATGACAAAATATGTGAAGTTGTATTATTTATATAAATCCAATGGTAAGTTGTAATTAAAGTATTATAAGGTTGCGGTAAGGAGTTCCCATGCGAGTTGCCATATTAGAAAGTATTATCATGCCAGCTGGTCATGAAGTAGAGTTTGATAGAATTCTTGTGAACGAAATGAAACGGCAAGGACATGAGCCTATGTTTTTTGTGCCAGAAAAATTTCCTTTTAAAGTTGATTATGGAGCACCTGTGCATGAGTTGCAAGGTGGTGAAGTTGTGACGTATGCTGGAGCAACTTGGTATCAAAAAATCTGGCGATCATTACAACGTGAAAAACGACGTGTAGCTTGGTTTAATAGTGCTTATGAATTAGCAAAACAAGGTGCTTGTGATGCGATAATCATTCCTACAGCGACATATCGGTATATTAAATCTTTGCTGAGAAGTGAATTAAAAAATTCGCCAGTTCCTGTACATGTTATATTTCATGGTATCAATCCTAAGGAACAGCCTAAGTTTGAAAAACAAGCTAGACGTGTAGAGGCCTATAAGAATGTTCATTTGCATGTTATTACCTTGCGAAACGATTTTGCAAATAGTGGCTTAGCCAATGTTCAACTAGTAGTGCCACCTGTGTTTAAGCCGGTATTTGATACTACCGAGCCTTTGGAAAATCATGAGGGTCCAGTACGCATAGGATTTTTTGGACAATTTCGTAAAGAAAAGAATTTAGAGCCATTTATACAAGCTTTTATACATGCAAAGTTTGCAGTACCTGTTGAATTGGTAGTACAAGGTGCAACAGCAAAACCTGAGGATACCGCTTTATTTACTTCACTTATAGAAAAGTACAAACATATTCCTAATATCGTATTCCGTCATGAAAACTTGATTGGAAAAGATTGGGAAGATGCATTGTTATCTGTGGATGCCATTGCAATGCCGTATGCAGCTGAGAGATATAGATACCATTGGGGAGCTATGCTATTTACAGCCATAGGATATAACAAACCAGTACTAGTATCACCAGAATTAAATCCAGAAGTATTAGAACAATTTCCTATTGGATGTGTGATACATTCATTGGAAGGAACGGATATTATTCATGCTATGCAAGAATTAGTGGACTTATTAAGTACAAAAAAAGCAGAAACTAAAGTTGCCTTGGAAAAGGCTAATGAAGTATATAGCCATGAGGCGCTAATTCGAGGAATTTTGAGAGGGATATAAGATGAAAATTTTGTTAGCCAATTTTACAAAAATGGTTGCAGATAGTGGTGGATTAGCCAAAGTGACTTGTGCATTTGCTAATGAAATGAAGCGACGTGGACATGAGGTTATATTAGTATATAGCGATGAACAGGCTGGAGAATTTTATTATCCAATTGATATAGATGTGCTGCAATATGATTTACGCAATATGGGTGAAAAAAGAGTAACCTATCCCTTTACATTGCGGTTAAAACGTGAATGGTACCGGATGTTTAATAAGCAAAAAGCGAGAACTATTAATAATGAGTTTGCAAAAACATATTTATTGGCACCATTGAGAAGAATCTTAGAAGAGACGGAACCAGATGTTATTGTGAGTTTTCAACCAGCGGCAACAAAATTGCTTGTTATAGATTTAGATATCACTACACCTGTTATAACAATGAGTCATGGTGATCCGGAAGATTATTTTCACTTTTATCCAAAAGCAGAAATACCAGCTGTAGAGAAATGTGCAATGAACCAAGTTCTTTTACCATCCTTTAAGGAACATCTATTACATCATCTACCAAATGCCAAGGTAACTGTGATTGGTAATGCGATTCCACAATATAAGGAACAAGTGGATTTAAAGAAATCTAAAGAAATTTATAGAATTGGGTTTTTAGCGAGATTATCAAAAAATCACAAACAACCACACTTGTTAATAGAAGCATTTTGTAAATTAGCAGACAAGTTTCCAAACTGGGAGTTAGTTTTATGGGGAGCAAAAGAAGGGGAAGCCTTTTTTAAACAAATGGAGTTAATAATTTCAGCACATGGTTTACAAGATAGAATTTACTTTGCGGGTTCGACAAATAATGTAGAAGAGGCGTTAGCAAGTTGTGATATTTTTGCCTTTCCAAGTGCTTATGAAGGGTTTGGACTATCATTAGGAGAAGCAATGAGTAAAGGCTTACCTGCAGTGGGCTTTGCATCTTGTAGTGCTGTTAATGAATTAATCATTGATGGATATAATGGAATACTGTGTGAAGCTGGTGCCGATGGATTAGCTAGAGGATTAAAGAAATTAATGGGGAATCAGGCATTACGTGTAGAATATGGGGCAAATGCCAATGCAAGTATGAAAGTGTATGCTCCAGATAGAATATGGGATGAATGGGAGACATTACTATCTTCATTAGTAAAAAGTAATTAGGGTGATTCTAGATGATTGAGAGGTATATATGAATATTTTACAAATTTGCTTGACTGAGATTGTAGATAGTGCAGGTGGAGTAGAAAGAGTATTTTGCAATCTTGCAAATCATTTTTGTGAAAATCATAATGTCACTGCTGTATGTGTAGATGAAAAAGAAGGAAAACCATTTTATTATTTAAATAATAAAGTAAATTTTATAAACTTAGGACCTCAAATAAATGTAAAAGTACCATTATGTATTAAAATTAAAACTGAGCTAGTTAAAGGGATTAATAAGGCATTTAAAGTTCACCTTGAATGGCCGAAACATATATGGCAACGGATGAGTTTAAAATTTGAATTATCAAAAACTATATCAGATGCTAATCCAGATATTATATTTTGCTACTCAACTAATATAGTGCCACTGTTAACTGATTTAGGCGTGGATGAAAGAAATATTATTATGATGTTTCATTCAAAAATAGATATACAGAAGATTCCTAAAAAAGAGATTGAGTTGCTAAAAAAAGTTAGAATTGTTCAGGTTTTGCTTCCGGAATATAAACAGATACTTGTTGCAGCTGGTTTTGAAAATGTAGAGGTTATTGGAAACTATATTGATGATGTATCTACAGAAAAAAATATACATAATGATGGCATAAGAGATAAATTTATTACGTATATTGGCCGTATTGATAAGCATGTGAAGCGTCCACATATATTGGTGGATGCCTTTATACAAGTTGCTGGTACACATCCTGAATGGAAATTAAAAATTATTGGAGGCAACGAACAACCAACGGGATATCTTGAGCAAATTATACATTCCTTGGATAATTGTGAGATGCGTGATAGAGTTGAAATAAAAGGCATTATATCTGATGTGTATGAAGAATTATGTACTACAGATATATTGGTCAATACCAGTTCAGAAGAAGGATTTGGACTATCAGTTCTTGAAGCTTTATCGTATGGTGTACCCGTTATTGGTTTTGAAAACTGTACAGGAGTTAATTGTTTAGTTCAACACGAATATAATGGCATTTTGTGCAAATCTACGAGTAAGTCTCTAGCAGAAGCCTTAGAACGATTGATGACAGATACACGTTATCTGGAAGTGTTACAATCTCATACAAAAGAATCTGCAAAAGAATATTCTAAGAAAAATATTCTAGCAAAATGGGATGATATTATACAGTGTTTTAATAAAGATGTTATGGAGTAATAAATTAATGAATTTAGCTGAAAAATATGAAATTACTAAAAAAGATGAAATATTATGTGAGTTAATTCGAAAAATAAAAGGAAGTAGAATATGTCCTGATTTTCTATATAAGTATTCGCTAAAAAAATATGGTTCGAAAGATAATTTAGCCAGATATTATACTGAAAAGTATTCTAATATACCGATAGGGAAGTTTACATGGGGGTATCGATATGTTAGAAATGATATATTACACTCGGTAGGTGCATTTTGTTCGATTGCAGTTGATCAGCTTTTGGTACCTAATGGACATATTATGGAGTATATAACAACTTGGAATACAGAACTGAACTATCAAAATGATTTGCCGATTAAACATAGTACGAGAATCGGTAATGATGTATGGCTAGGGGCAAGATGTACACTTTTAAATAATATAACAATAGGTGATGGTGCTGTAATAGGTGCAGGGAGTATCATTACTAAAGATGTACCACCTTATGCAGTTGTTGTTGGGGCCAACAAAATTATAAAATATCGATTTCCACAAGAAATTATTGATAAACTTTTAATTCTGAAATGGTGGGAATGGGATGATATAAAAATAAAGGAAAGCTATGGACTGTTTGAAAATCCAATAAAGTTTATTGATAAATATTATGTTGATTAATTAACGGAGGATTGAATGAAGAAAATATTGCAAATAATTTTAGGTGATTCGTGTCTTCCAGTTATGGCATATAAAGATATGGGAATGACCTTATATACGTTAGGTTCAAATTATGGATGGAATTCTCAATATGGTTGTTTTGGTGTTAATGATAAAAAATGGCCTGATGACTTTTTGAAGTATGTAGAGATTACTACTATTGGTACAAAAATTGATTATAAAAGTAGTGTGGAAGAGGCAAAGCTTTTTATTCAAAATCATGCTACAAATTATGATGTTATTATGTTTTTCAATTATGGTAGTACTGTATATAAATTAGCTAAACTTTGTAAGAAAATTAATCCGAATATAGCTGTATATTCTAAGTTAGATATGGGACAAGGTGGATTTTTACATTTTTCTCCAAATAGGAACTTCACCAATTTACGTAGTCGTTTTGAAGCGTTTAAAAGTAGATATATAGATTTTTTTACTGTAGAAACAAAAGAGTATTATAATACTTTAAAAGACACCCCGATGTTTAAAGGCAGATTGCATTACCTACCAAATGGTGTATCTACATTAGGGATCGATGATGCCACAGTAAATATAGATCAAAAAGAAAATATTGTGATTACTGTTGGTAGGCTAGGTATTTATGAGAAAAATACAGAATTATTTTTGGATAGTGTATTAGATATTCCTAATAAAATACGTAGTCAATGGAAATTCTACTTTGTGGGACCACAAACGAGGGAGTTTTCGCAGTATATCGCAAAATTTTTAGAAGATAATCCAATGCTTGTACCTAATATAGTTCAGTTAGGAAATATCACAGATAGGAATGAACTATCTAACCTATTAAAAAAGTCAAAAATTATTTGTATGCCTAGTAGATCAGAAGGGGCCTGTATTGCAACTTTGGAAGGTATGTATTTTGGTTGTGTACCTATTATTAGTCGGTATAGTGCTTTTGTAAAAGATACAACAAATAATGAAAGTATTGGAAAAGTAGTAGATGATTATACTTCCAGTGGCTTTGCAAATGCTCTGGTAGAGTATATGAAAGATGAGGCTCATTTACGTTCTGAGACAGAAAAAGCAATGAGTTATGCAAGAGATACATTTGATTATAAATCTATTGGTGCTGAATTGAATCGATTGTTAATCTTACATAGAAAATGATTGGTGAAATAAATAGTTGTACTTATAGTGAAGTACTAAAAATCATGGATATAGAACTTTTATAAATTATTTATATGAAAGTGTTCAATTTCTATATGCAATTTAAGTTGCAATTTAAGAAAAAATTAAAGTTAATAAATTATGCTCCCTATTCAGATTATATAAGTGCAAGCAATAGAGACCATTTACTTGAGACTCTTTCAGAAGTTAACAATACATACAGAACATTGGTAACAACATTTATTTGCCTAGTTATATGTAGAATAGTTTTTTTAATTAATGAAATATATGTAAAGGATAGAATACCATTCTTGGAAGATAGCGAAGGTTGGATTTTTTTGGGGCTAATGATTTTCTTATTTATAGTTTCTTATGTAAAACAAACAGGTTATATTAGAAATAGGGTAGAATCTATATTAAAGAAATAAAAGTTCTAAATAAATTCAAGGCAGATTATTAGAGTTCATTAAAAAGGAAAGTTTTGAGAATTACGCTAATTATAAAGAAAAAGAAGGATTTATAGAATTTAAGACGTAATATTTAAGACGTAATTTAGTATATAAAGTATCAATAAGAAGATTCTAATTGGCTATGCACTGAAAACCTAGAATGAGATTATAATCATGAAAATCAGAGCGGTTGATTTATTTTGTGGAATAGAGGGTCTTACAAAGGGACTTGAAAAAATAATATCAGCCGGGAGGAGCATGGAAAGATTGGAACATAGAACTATTATTACCGTGCCATAAAAAAGAGACGAGTAAAAGCTATAAATCAGTGTATGGTAGGATGGAATGGGATGAGCCAGCTCCAACAATCACAACGCAGTTTTATGGATATGGAAATGGTGGATTTGGTCATCCTAGTCAAAACAGAGCATTATCTTTAAGGGATGGAGCTTCATTACAATCCTTTCCAGTAGATTATGACTTTGGGTTAGGTGATACTAATTTTAATATGGGGAAGGTGGGGACCCATATCGGTAATGCGGTGCCAGTTAAATTGGCAGAGGCGATAGGGCTAAGTATACTTAATCATTTAAACATTGAGGGGAAAGGGCGAAGGATGATTCATCGAGATAGTGTGTCTTAGAATAATGAGTTATGCGAACATAATTGATAGCGATGGGGATATTATATCAACATATGATTACAAGAAATGAGTTTTATAAACTATTAGAAGAAAAGTAGTTTGAATAATTGAAAAGCCATCGTGTAGATAATGTTGTGATTATGGCGGCAGGGCTTTCAAAGCAATTTGCTCCTGTGAGTGCCTATTGTCCTAAAGGGCTTACTCTTGTGAAAGGGGAAGTATTGATTGAGCGACAAATTCGGCAATTACAAGAAGCTGGCATTACCAATATATATGTCGTTGTAGGCTATAAAAAAGAATTGTTTTATTATTTATGAGATATGTATAATGTTACGATTGTGGAGAATGATCAATATAATACTAAGGATAACCCTGAATCTTTGTACTTAGTAAAAGATATATTGCGCAATACTTATATATGTTCTGTAGACAACTACTATCCTGCAAATCCATACCCCTTATATGAATATAAGGGGTATTATTCCTCTATTCATATAGACGGTGAGACAAACGAATGGTGTATAGAAACGGATCAGCAAGGTTGTATTCATAAAGTATCGATAGGTGGATATGATGCGGATATCATGTTAGGACATGTGTATTTTGATGAAACTTTTAGTAAGCAATTTGTAAAATTATTGGAACAGTTAGGAGATACTAGCGACTATTGGCATCATGTGTGGGAGTATCTATATATTCAGCATTTGGATACATTGAGTTTAGAAATACGAAAGTTTGAGAGACATCAGATACTTGAGTTTGATTCAGTGGATGAAGTAGCAGCTTTTGATAGTGATTTTTTACAATATAATAGTGAAGAAGAATGTTTATGAAGACAGGGGAAACAATCAAGGGGATTTTAAAAGGTCAATATTTTTATTAACAATGGAGTAATCCGTATTCAAGTTGAAAATAGAGTTATAGAAATGTATTTAAAGCACAAGCTTTATATTATAAAACGTGGATGAGAGAATTGAGGCAAAACTAAAATGATTTACTTTACCAGCGATTTACATTTTGGCCATGAAAATGTGATTCGCTTTAATAATCGCCCTTTCAGAAATGAAAGAGAGATGTCAAGGGTTCTGATTACGAACTACAATAGTATTGTAAAGCCTGATGATACTGTATATCTATTAGGGGATTTAGCGTATAAGATTGGTGCCGATGAGGCAAATGCCTACTTTCAAAAGATGAATGGTAAAAAGATTTTAATTATAGGTAATCATGATCGGTATAATGAGTATAATGCATCTTTGTTTGAGGAGATAACGCATTATACATACCTTCGTACAGAGGGAGTGAGCTTGGCGCTCATGCATTATCCTATTTTGGATTGGCAAGGTGGGCGCAATAAAGGTGGCCTTATGTTGCATGGGCATATGCATAATACGCCGAAGTATAACGAAGAAAATCGAGCGAACGGCATTCGACGTTACGACGTGGGGGTAGATGCGAATTATTACTTTCCTGTGTCCTTGACGTATATTAAACAATTTTTTGGGATTGAATAAATGAAATATTAGTAGAACCATTTTTTATTGTTCTATTTCATTATGCAATTAACCTAAATATCAATTTAAGAATGTACAATTATAAAGAGGGATATATTGGTACTAGATTTACTAGTCTAAGTATGAGATAATGGACCCGATGAAGGGATGTGAATTGTATGGAGAAAATATTAAATGTAGCAAGATATATTGTTGATACTTATAAAAGGATATCGGGAGTCTCAATAGATGAAATGAAGTTGCATAAACTTCTCTACTTTTCACAAAGAGAGAGTCTAGCTCTTACGGGAGAAGTTATGTTTAATGAATGTTTTGAAGGTTGGAAATATGGGCCTGTCAGTAAAGTTGTGCGTGATGCATTTGCAAAGAAGGATCTATTTGTAAGAACGTACCCGGAGATTTCTTATGAAGCTCAATATATTGTGAATAATATAATTCAACAATATGGAAGTTATGAACCGTGGAAGTTGAGCATATTATCTCATAAAGAATATTCATGGAGACAATCAAGAAAAGGTATAGCTGATAATGAAAATGGGTCACAGATTATAAAAGTTGAAGATATTTTTGAGGATGCAAAAAAAATACGGCCTTATGATTCAATATATGATATGTATTATGATGAATTTGAGGATATTGAATTAGAAAAAATTGAAGGTACAATATGATAGGGTGGTATTGTATTGCAATATTTCCATACTATGATGCACGTGTTGGAAAAATGAGCTTTAAGAAGCGCCCCATATGTATAATAGGAAAAGCAGACTCCTTAGATTATATTACTTTGCCAATATCAAAAGTATCACATAAAGAAAATATTGATGGTGAATATGATATAGAGATTATGAGTAAAGATTATCCGTTGATGAACTTAAAGTTTGATAGTTATATACGGACCCATAAACAAACTGTGACACATCGAGCAGAAATTATTAATCAGGTTACTAATTTGAAAGAGGAATATTCAGAATTATGGCTTGAGATTTTAAGTAGAGTAGAAGATTTTCAGCGAAAAGTGATTAATGCTGGGTTAGAATGAAAATTTATGATGAGTATATCATAGGTAAATGGGAATGTATAACTTCTGAATTTTATGTAGCTGTTAAAAATTGGGATTCTTTATTCTTATAAAGTAAACTGATAATCTGGATTTGTATACTCTTTGAACTGCACGTAGAAATTGAACAGGTGCATAAAATCCTTTAAGCACCTAAATTCCTATTGAATTTAGAGTTATCATTATTCTGGAAGAGGGTGAATATAATGTCTGGTAGGTATCAAACGCACAAATCTGTCAAAATGGTCATGTTATTACTTCTAATGTGAGGTATTCTGAGTTTTTATCAGATTTCTGCCTAGATTGTGGTGCTGAAACTATATCAGTGTGTTTACATTGTAAAACTCCAATTCGTGGTGAGTACGAGATTTCAGGTGTGATTGGTTTTTCCTCATCCTATGAACCACCTGCATATTGCTATCATTGTGGTAATGCATTTCCCTGGACAGAAAGTAAATTAAACTCAATATCAGAACTCCTAGAGATGCAAGATCAACTAACAGAAGATGAAAAGAAATATTTTATATCTTGTTTGCCAATCCTATTTACTGAAAGTTCTCAATCAGAAGTGCAGGCTTTTAAATTGAGAACCTTGTTTAATAAACTGCCTTCTGAAATTGGTAGTTTAGTGAAGAATATTATCATTGATATTTTATCTGAAAGTGTTAAAAAAGTGCTATTCCCTTAATAATCTCACTTACTAAACTATACATTAAAATGATTAGTAGACCGGCAGAATTATAAGATTAATCGGGATAGTAAATAGAGGTTCTTTGTCCAATGTGGGGGCTGTTCATATAAAAAGTTCTTAGCGCTAGCTATCTAAATAGCTAGTGCTATTCTTTTTGCTTAATAGAAGTATACGAACTCTGAAACGATCAAAATTACGTAACCCATAACTTATTCTCTTTAATACTTTAATGTTATTATTACCCCCTTCTGTAAACCCATTGGAATACGATAATACAAAGGCCTTAATAATTTGAGTGGCTCCACTAATAAAGGAGACTTTATAATTTTTAAATTAGTCGGAATTTTTCATAAAGAGCTTTTCTATTGATACACACATAAAATTTTGGTATAATCAAAATATAAAAACGCATCAATTGATACAATTTTGAGCTGCAAATTGATGAATCCAGTATTTTATAGAAAGGCATCTACATGAATTTATATTATAATCAAAGTTATAGTAGAAATGAAATAGCTAATATGTTAACGCTAGTACAAGAATGCATTAAATGTGGAACGTATACTATTTCTATGAATGCAAATCGCCAAGAAAATATAGCCTTTTTTAATGAATATAATCTTTGTAGTGAAAAGGTAGAAGAAATTTTAAAGAACCTTACAGTAGAGGATTTCTGCCATACATTACAGAATACGAAGGCAGGGTATGAAAATGAAGTGCTTTATGTATTTGTTCCTCAGGTAAGATTATTTGAGGCCGATGGAGAAGGTGTTGTGGTAGATATTTACATAAAAATTAATATGATAGATACATCAAGAGGAAATAGAACGGTGGTGATTTCTTTTCATAAGAGAAATAAACCGATACAGTATGCATTTAAATAATTTAGAAAAGAGGATATGGATATGGAAGCCAAAAAAGTGTTTTGTGAAGAATGTAGAAATGATGTTAATTATATAATAGAAGAAACACAAATGGTTGGGTCGATTAAAGGGGAAGCCTATCAGTATAAGGGGAAAGTTGCACACTGTGTTGATTGCCAGTGTGAAATATATGTGGCTGAGGTACATGATTATAATTTAAAAGCATTATATGACGAATATAGAAAACAGAATGATATTATTTCATTAGAACATATTAGAGAGATTTGCGAGAAATATGCGATTGGTAAGAGACCGCTTTCATTACTATTGGGATGGGGAGAACAGACATTTTCTCGTTATTACGAGGGCGATATTCCAACGAAACAATATTCAAATACATTAAAAAAAATATATGAGGATCCCAATTTTTATTACGAAGTATTGAATGAAAATAAAAATAATTTAAAATTAGAACAGGCCTATAAAAAAAGTAAACCTGCTGTTGAACTGTTAATGGGGAAAGCTGACGGAGAGAATAAAAAGATTAATCATGTAATTAAATATTTATTAAGTGAATGTGAGGATATTACACCTTTAGCTCTTCAAAAATTATTATATTACGTGCAAGGATTTTATTACGCATTTCACGAAAAGTTCTTATTTAAGGAAGATTGTCAGGCTTGGGTACATGGACCTGTATACCCTGAAGTATATCATAGATATAAGGAGTACTTATTTAATCCGATTGATACTTCTAAAGAGGTAGAGTTTTCTGAGATTATAGAGCTTGAAGATGCTATTATAGATAGTGTTATAAAGTACTTAGGTTGTTATAGTGGGAAAATTTTGGAACGCTTTACGCATACTGAACAACCGTGGTTAGCAGCGAGAGGAGAGTGTAAAAAAACTGAGAATTCAAATGAAATTATTTGTAAAAAAGATATAGGTAGCTACTTTAAACATATAAAATCAACATATAATATGAGTAATCCTAACGATATCAAATTATATACGGAGTCAATGTTTACGCAACTATACGGTGATGTATAGCAAACGAGAAATACTAGATTAAGCAGAGAGAGCCATCTCTCTGCTTAATTATATATTAGGTCATTAGGAGAGTTCGTTCCTGTCAGTATCACGGTTAGTGTAAAATGTTTGTGGGAAAAATAAAATAGAAAAAGAAGGTCATCCTTT
>CAUQIB010000018.1:0-30575 GCA_963518085.1 uncultured Veillonella sp.
ATACAAATGCTGCTACAGTAGGTGACTTGCGTAATATGGGGTGGATTGTATCTTCTGATAAAAAGACAGATGATTTGACAAAGGATTACTCCGACACAGTGAAAAATGCAAACGAAGTGAAATTTGTTGGCGAAGGTACAGCTATCGTATCTGGTAAAACAGATGACAAAGGTGTTCGTACCATCACTGTGAAAGTAGATGACCAAACGTCCACGAATAACTCTGTTACACCGGTGAACTATACGAAAAAAGATGGTACAAAAGTATACCCTAAAATGGTTAAGAATCCAGATACAGGAACAGAAGAACTTAAATTCTTTGAAAAACCTGATGGGTCTGGTAATGAAGTTCAAAAGGGCGATGTTATCACATCAATTAACGGACCAGAAGGTACAACAAAACCAACGACATTGTCTAATGTAGAAGGTAACTTGGATGGTGCTAAAACTGGTACTACAGCTCCAACGACAAATGCAGCTGCACCAACATTAGGAACGGCAAATAACCAATTGAATCCACACAATGCGGCAACCGTAGGTGACGTATTACAAGCAGGTTGGAACTTACAAAATAATGGGGAAGCCCGTGACTTTGTAAAACCATATGATACAGTAAACTTCATTAACGGCCTTGGCACAACTGCGGTGGTGACAACTCATGAAGGAAATACAACGAGCGATGTGACTTTCAACGTAAAAGCAGCCAATCGTTCTGTGACTGTTGATGAGGATGGTGTGAAAGTAACAACTGGTGAAATGAAACCGGCTGTAGATGCTAACAACAAAGAAACAGGTGCGATTGCTACACCTGCAGATCCTACAACGGCGAAACAGTTGAAAGATACCCTAGATGCAGCGGTGAAAGAATTAGCCACAGCGAAAGATGCTTTAAAAACAGCGGAAACAGCATTGGCAGCAAATCCAACTGACCCAGCATTACAAAAAGCTGTGGCAGATAAAAAAGCAGACGTAGCAGCTAAACAAACACCGGTGACTGAAGCTCAAAAAGCTCATGATGAGGCAGGCTTGAACAAAGTTGCGACAGTGCAAAATGTAGCGGAAGCCATTAACAATGCTGGCTTTAACTTAAAAACATCCGCTGATGGTGGAGAAAAGTTAACGACAGGCACTAAAAATGATGGCGAGTTAATTAGACCAAGCAATACTGTAGAAATGGTAGCAGGCAATAACTTGACTGTGAAACAGGATGCAAATGGTAAAATTACATACGCTACGAAGGATAATGTGACTTTCACACATGTGGATACAGGCACGTTGAACGTAGGTAGTCCGAACACATATACAGATGGTAAAGGTAATACGTACACGAAAGTGGGCGACAAATATTACAACCCAACTGATGTGGTGAACGGTGCTCCTAAACAAGATGCAACGCCAGTGACGATTCCTGCGGACGTAGTGGTGAAACCAGTGAGCCCTGTAACGATGAAAACAGAGGCGGCGAAACCGGCTACGAATAACGAGGAAAATAACCAACCATCTAGTGCGTTGAATATTACATCTCAAGATGGTAAACCGACACAAATTACAGGTGTAGGTTCTACGTTGAATACGAAATCTGTAGATACAACACCAACAGGTACAGTACCGGGTACTACGCCTAATACAACATCAGTAAATCTGATTGATTTGGAAGGTACAGCCAATGCTCCTGTGAATAAAAACGCAGCAGCTACTGTAGGGGATCTACAAAATATGGGCTGGGTTGTGTCTACGAAAGATGGCAATGGCTACAAAGATGTGGTTAAGAATGCGAATGTAGTGGACTTCAAAGGGGCACAAGGAGTGACTGTAACAGGTACTACGCTAGCAGATGGTACTCGTGAGATTACAATTGGTGTTGCTACTGGTGATGTGACTAACAAAGTGACAATTACACATGCAGATGGTACAAAAACAGAGGCTGTTAAAATTGGAGATAACTACTATAAAGTAGATGAAAATGGTAAACCAGTAGGCTTTGAAAAAGATAAAGATGGCAAACCGGCTGGAACTCCATTAACAATTAATCCGACAACCGACTCTGTAACTAATAAAGGTGCAGGATTTGTAACGGGTAATACAGTGGCAAATGCAATCCAAGATTCTGGTTGGAATATTGGTAAAGCCAATGGTAGTGATGTGGTGAAATCTGATGGTACAGCAGTTGACTTCAACAAAGAAGCAAAGGTGTACGATAAGGTAAATCCTAATGACGATGTGAAATTTGTAGATGGTGCTAACACGAATGTGTCTATGGTAACTGTAGATGCATTAAATGAGGATGGTACTAAGAAGGCAACTACTTTTGTCAAAGTGGATATCAACAGAGATTTAAAAATTGATTCTGTTACCACTGGTGGCACAGCGACTGATAAAAATGGTAACAACCTTGTAAAAGTAGGCGACAAGTACTATAAAGAAGGGGATGTAACAGTCGTTACAAATCCAGATGGAAGTACTACAGTCACACCTAAGAAGGATACTAAACCAGTTCCTTCAGAAGACGTAATTCCTCCTAAAGATGGAGCTATGATCGTGAAAAATGCTGATGGTAAAGATGTTGTGTCTGCTACTGTTGGTAAAGATGGTAGCGGTGTATTTGCTGTGAATGGCAAAGACGGCAAAGATGGTGTATCTATTACTGCCAAAGATGGACAAGGTGCTATTGGTGTGAATGGTAAGGATGGCAAGAATACATCCATTACGGGAGAAAATATCTCGATTAAAGATAAAGATAACAACTCCACAAGTATTGGTATTAACAATGTTACGTTGAAAGACAAAGCTGGTAATACATCCACATTGACGGCGGACAAATCTGAATTAAAAGATAAAGCGGGCAATACGAATACGAATACATCGACTGCTAATATCTTGAAAGATCCAAATGGAAATACTAATACATCTACGGCAAGTACATCTGAGTTGAAAGATAAAAATGGTAATACGAACACAAGTACACCAACAACGAATGTGTTGAAGGATACAAATGGTAATACCAACACGTCTACAGCAGGAGGAACTACGTATACAGATAAAGATGCTAATAAAACTGTAGTAGGGCCTAAAGAGATTGCAATAACAGATAAGTCTGGCGATAATAAAGCATCTCTAACAAATAAAGATTTAATCTTGAATGCGAAAGATCCAAAAACTGGGGTAGATAAAACATCTCATGTATCTGGCGATAAAATTGCTTTCACAACTACTGATGAAATCGAAAAAGTAGTGGATAAAGACGGTAAACCGGTGATTGATCCAACTACTGGAAAACAAAAAGAAGTGATTAAAAATCCTGGTAACTCTACAGAGTACACTAACGAAGGTTTGAAAGTCATTCCAAATAGTATAGTAGCTCGTGATGCGAATGGGAACCTTACATTCTTGGACAAAGATGGTAAACCAGTATCTAAAGATACCGATGGTAACTACAAATATGTTGGTCAAGATGGTAAACCAGGCGAGAAATATACAGGCGCTGTGGGATCATTGAAACCAAATGTAGCAGATAGTACTCGTGTCATCTCCTTCGGCATGGATAAACCAGTGTTGGATAAAGATGGTAATCCTGTGAAAGGCTCAGATGGTAAAACTGTCATGACAGAAGGTATCTCTGCTGGTATGCAACAAATTCACAATGTCGCACCAGGAACGAAAGATACAGATGCGGTTAACGTGTCTCAATTACGAGGTACAACAATCAACATCAACAATCGTATGAATCGTATGGGTGCACAAGCAGCTGCCTTAGCAGGCTTGCAATCTATCCAATACGACCCATTGGAACCAACTCAAATTTCTGCAGGGGTGGGCTACTATCAAGGAGCTAGTGCTTTAGCGCTTGGCATGAACCATTACAAAAATGAATCCACTATGTTCCATGTGGGTGCGTCCGTCAATGGAAACATGAATGAAGTGATGGCTAATGCAAGTGTTACTTGGAAGTTTGGTGCTCGTGCTGATGAAACCGCGGTGAAAGATACATTCCGTCAAGGACCTATCAGTGCATCTTACACATTACAAGATAAGGTATCTGCCTTAGAAGCGCAAAACAGAGTGCAAAAAGAACAGTTAGAGACACTGAAAGCATTAAATGAAAAACAACAAGAGCAAATTGCTGAATTATTTAAACGATTAAGTGAAAAGGCATAGTAATATTGTGATGCTGTGTAGTTCATAGGTGGTCTCTTACTTGACTATGTACCTGTGGCGTTAATAACTGAATAGAATGCAAGAAAGAGCATGGTATGCTTCTTGCAAACGGTAGTATCTGCTGTTTGTTTGGGCGCACCGTGCTCTTTTTGCGTTTCTGTAATCTTGTTCGTAAGCGCAATCACAAGACGATTGCTTGTCATTAGATTCTACCGTGAGATTCAAAGCATATGTACATGAAGTGAGTATGAAGAAAATAGGATAGACTTAAATGCTTATGACTTTTAGTTATAAATATGCGGGGGGGGGTATTTATTCATAAAAAATGAATTTTATTTCATTTGCAAACTGAAAAATTAACAGTTTGATTACATATATAAAGATATATTGATTTAAATCCAATAGTAAAGCATAAAAATTCTATTTAAGGCTTAGAGAGTATAAAAGTAGAGAGGAAAGAAATACATAAGTGTATGCTAAATCGATATATTTAGAAATAATTGCTTGCATTCTTTTAGGTACTTATATATAATCTTACGTAAGATATGCAATAAGCTTAGTATTAAATATCCATGATTTTATAAGCAGGTTCTGGATAAAAATTTAAGTAATCAATCCATAATGATATGGAGTACATAAATGATATGGAGTACATAACATGTGTAATAATGATATGCTAAGGGCTATAACTTTCAAGGCTGTATTAAAGTTATAGTTCTTTTATCGTTTGTGCATATAGTTTTTATAATACATATTGTGTTTAGATAAATAAATTTAGAACTATGAGTCATACTACGTATATAGGGAAGAAAGGATAGGTATATAAATGGCATTAAATCGTATTTATAAAGTAATTTGGAGTAAGACAAAGGGCTGCTATGTAGTCGTGTCAGAGATGGCAAAGCGTGTAGGACGCAATAAGGCAAAAGCGATTGTAATGTCCACAGCGGCTATGGCTATGGCTGTGACACCGGCGCTAATGAATGTAGATCGAGTAGAGGCAGAGGTGTTGATTGGTAAGACTGATGGTACTACTATATCAGCAAGTGGGTCGACAGTAAATTCTTGGGGGATTACTATTGGTGGCGCAATTACTAACGCTGGTTCGCACTCTGTTCATGTAGGTGATGCAACTCTTGAAGAAGGGGAGCGAAATGTAATCATTGGTACCCATGCTACGGCAGGTGTTGATAACGGCGTTCGACGTTTTGTGAGACAATCCACAGCTATTGGTGGGGGAGCTTCTGCCAATGAAGGGGCTCGTGCCTTTGGGGATCAATCTATCGCTATTGGTGCTAATACTATCGCAGAGGGTAACTCCTCTATTGCCATTGGTAATGATGATGTAGATAGAGCTGTTGATAAACAAATTAAGTATACAAACCCTGACGGAGTAGAGGAAACGAATAATCTCGGCAATGCGTACAGTAAATTAACAGGTAAAAACCTTCTTTCTGATGGAGGTCAGTATGCAGATACTAGATCTGGTGAAGCGGCTATTGCTATTGGTGTTAAGTCAGAGGCTGGGGACATTTCATTAGCTTTGGGTACAGGAGCTAAAGCTAAGAAAGTCAACACTGTGTCTATCGGTACAGGTGCTACGGCGGACCTAGATAACTCTGTAGCTATTGGTGGTGGTGCGGTAGCAGATAAGGATTCACAAGGTACAAAACAAACATCCACGACGATAAACGGTATAATATATAAGTGGGCAGGCGGAGATACTACTAATCCTGGTGACGTAGTTTCTTTTGGTAAACCAGGCTTTGAACGTCAATTGAAAAATATCGCTGCTGGGGAAATCTCTAGCACTTCTACAGATGCTATTAATGGATCTCAAATCCATAGTCTTGTAGAAAAGATTACCGGAACTCCGAAATTATCCTATACAACTCAGGATGGAACACCAGTGTATAAATTTGGTGACAAATTCTACAAAGTAAATGAAAAAGGTCAGCGTATCAGTGCAGCAGGTAAACCAGAAGTGGGAACAAATCAACATGGTCAATTGGTGGATGAAGATAACAATGTAATCGAACCAATCGATTCAGTGGTTACTCCATTGAAAACCGCTTTGGTTAACTCAAGTCCTAAAGCAGGTAAAACTGGTACAACAAGTCCAACGGCATTGAATAATATAACTAGTAATTTAGTTAACTTTGATGCTCCCAATGTTAACGGTAAAGTACCAGCTAAAAATACATTGCGTAATCTGGTAAATGATGCTGTATCTGATGACACAGTAGCCACAGTGGGTGACTTACGTAATATGGGCTGGATTGTATCTGCCGATAAAACAACAGGTGCAGATGGAACAGCTACTGATACGGCGTATTCTGAAACAGTAAAAAATGCAGAAGAAGTTAAATTTGTTGGTACAGGTATGGCTGTTGTATCTGGTAAAACAGAAAATGGCGTACGTACTATCACTGTAGATGTGCAAGGTGGTAATACTACTGCTGCTTCTCCTGTAGTGTATACTAAGGCAGACGGTACGAAAGTATATCCTGTAGAAGGACCGAATGGTACAACATACCACACAATGCCAGAAGGAAAAGGTCCGAATGATGAAACTGTAGATGGAAATGATGTTATCACATCTGTGAACGGACCAAGAGGTACACAAACTCCGTCTGTATTATCGAATGTAGCTGGTAATTTAGAGGGAGCTAAACCAAACAGTACGGCACCAACTACTAGCGCAACAGCCCCAACATTGGGAACCGCAGCGGGCCAAGTCAATGTACATAATGCAGCTACAGTAGGTGATGTATTAAACGCAGGTTGGAATTTACAAAACAATGATGCAGCGAAAGATTTCGTAAAAGCATATGATACGGTAAATTTTGTCAATGGCGATGGTACAACGGTTGTAGTAGAAACAACGGATAATACAGTGTCCAAGATCAAATATAATGTGAACACTGGTAATGGTTTAGAAAAAACTACAGATAATAAAATTGCTGTAAAACCAGGAGACAAATCTTTAGATGTAACGGAAGCTGGCGTTACTGTTAAAAAAGCAGATCAGTCTTTAGAAGTCACTGATGCTGGTTTAAAAGTTAAAACCGATAATAAAACAATTACTGTAGGTGATAATGGCCTTACAGTTAATACTGGAACGGTAAACTCTGTTGATACAGGTACTAACAAGGGTACTGTGGCAGTGCCAGATACTGATGCAGGCAAGCTTGCCACTGTAGATACAGTTGTTAAGGCCGTGAATAGTGCTTCTTTCACATTGAAAGCAAGTGCTACTACAGATGGTACAAGAAATGCAAATAGTACTGTGGATGCAAATGGTGAAGCGATTAAGGCCGGTAGTACTGTAGAACTAATTGCTGGTAAAAATTTGGATGTACAACATGATACGAATGGTAAAATTACATTTGCCACAAAAGACAATGTAACATTCGAAACGGTACAAGTAGGTGGTAGCGAAGGACCTAAATTTGCCAAAGCAGCAGATGGTTCTATCAAAGTATCTGATAAAGATGGCACAGAAGCTGTAAAAATTACCAATGTAAAAAATGGTGATATCTCTGCAAATTCTAAAGATGCTATCAACGGTGGCCAGCTTCATAAATTGGCTAAAAATACGATTAAATTAGCGGGTAAAAATGGTGAAACAGCTTCTGGTGAAACTGATGGACAAGCATTAGATAAAGAAGGTGGTATTAAATTTACTGTTAAATCTAGCAATGGTGATTTGTTAGAAGTTACAGCGACAGGAGATACTATTACATTAACTCCAAAAACTGCGACGCTTACAACAACAGGTGGAGTGCCAGCAGCGGATACAAGTAATGGTAAATTAGTAACTGCTGACCAATTGATAACAGCATTAACGGAAATGGGCTGGAAAGCAACAGCTGGTAACGATGGTACTGGAACAGTTGATGGTAATACAGAAGAGTTAATTAAAGCTGGTAATACAGTGACTTTCAAAGCAGGGGATAACCTGGCAGTAAAACAAGCAGGGAGAGAGTTTATTTACTCTTTACAAAAAGAATTAACCGGCTTAACAAGTGCTGAATTCAAAAATGCAGCAGGTGATAAAACAGTAATTAATCACGACGGTGTAACAATTACGCCTGTGGATACTACAAAACAACCAGTATCTGTAACAAAAGATGGTTTAAATAATGGTGGCAATGCGATTACGAATGTAGCGGGCAACTTAGAAGGTGCTAAAGCGAACACTACAGAACCAACGACTAGCGCTACAGCACCAACATTAGGAACAGCAGCGGGCCAAGTCAATGTACATAATGCAGCTACAGTAGGTGATGTATTAAACGCAGGTTGGAATTTACAAAACAATGATGCAGCGAAAGATTTCGTAAAAGCATATGATACGGTAAATTTTGTCAATGGCGATGGTACAACGGTTGTAGTAGAAACAACGGATAATACAGTGTCCAAGATCAAATATAATGTGAACACTGGTAATGGTTTAGAAAAAACTACAGATAATAAAATTGCTGTAAAACCAGGAGACAAATCTTTAGATGTAACGGAAGCTGGCGTTACTGTTAAAAAAGCAGATCAGTCTTTAGAAGTCACTGATGCTGGTTTAAAAGTTAAAACCGATAATAAAACAATTACTGTAGGTGATAATGGCCTTACAGTTAATACTGGAACGGTAAACTCTGTTGATACAGGTACTAACAAGGGTACTGTGGCAGTGCCAGATACTGATGCAGGCAAGCTTGCCACTGTAGATACAGTTGTTAAGGCCGTGAATAGTGCTTCTTTCACATTGAAAGCAAGTGCTACTACAGATGGTACAAGAAATGCAAATAGTACTGTGGATGCAAATGGTGAAGCGATTAAGGCCGGTAGTACTGTAGAACTAATTGCTGGTAAAAATTTGGATGTACAACATGATACGAATGGTAAAATTACATTTGCCACAAAAGACAATGTAACATTTGAAACGGTACAAGTAGGTGGCGATCAAGGTCCTAAATTAAGCAAGTCTGATGCAGGAGATATTAAAGTATCTGGATCTGATGGTACAACACCAGTAAAAGTTACAAATGTAAAAGATGGGGATATTTCTGCAAATTCTAAAGATGCTATCAACGGTGGACAGCTCCATAAATTAGCTAAAAATACTATTAAATTAGCAGGTAAAAATGGAGAAGAAGCTGCTACTGAAACAGATACACAAACGTTAGATAAAGAGAATGGCATTGCATTCACTGTGAAATCTAGCGATGGTACATTGTTAGAGGTAACGGCACAGGGAGATACTATTACATTAACTCCGAAAGTAGGATCTATTACAACAGATACTAATGGAGTGCCAACAGCAGATGTAACAAATGGTAAATTGGTGACAGCTGAAGAGTTAGTAACAGCGTTAAAAGGTATGGGCTGGAAAGCTACAGCAGGTAAAGATGGTACTGGAACAGTTGATGGTACTACGGAAGAGTTAATCAAAGCTGGAGAAACAGTCACTTTCAAAGCAGGGGATAACCTTGCAGTCAAACAAGCAGGGAAAGAGTTTATTTACTCTTTGCAAAAAGAATTAACTGGTTTAACAAGTGCTGAATTCAAAAATGCAGCAGGCGATAAAACAGTAATTAATCACGACGGTGTAACAATTACGCCTACGGATGCTACCAAACAAGCAGTATCTGTAACAAAAGATGGTTTAAATAATGGTGGAAACCAAATTACCAATGTAACAAGTGGTCTTGTAAATCATACTGAAGCAGATAAACATGATTTGCGTAATTTAACTAATGCGGCTGTACCTGATACTACAGCAGCCACTGTGGGGGATTTACGTAACATGGGTTGGGTTGTATCTTCCAATAAAACAACAGGTGATTTAGAACATGCATATTCTGCAACGGTGAAAAATGCGAACGAAGTAAAATTCGTAGGTACAGGTACAGCTATCGTATCTGGGGAAACTAAAGATGGTGTACGTACAATCACTGTTAATGTAGATGACCAAGTATCTGCGAATAATGCAACAACACCAGTAGCATATACAAAAGCAGATGGTACAAAAGTATATCCAATTAAAGGTGAAAACGGTGTTATTACATACCACACAACTCCAGATGGAAAAGGTGATAATGACCAAGAAGTTCTAGGAACAGAGGTAATTACATCTGTCAACAGTCCTGATGGAACAACAACACCAGCCACATTAGCAAATGTAGCAGGCAACTTGGATGGCGCTAAAAAAGATACAATGGCACCAAAAACGGAAGCTGCTGCACCAAACACAACAAATAAAGATGGTGATAAATACATTAATCCTAATAATGCAGCGACTGTAGGTGATGTATTAAATGCAGGTTGGAATTTACAAGAAAATGGAACAGCGAAAGACTTCGTAAAACCATACGATACTGTAAACTTCATTAATGGTGCAAATACGACAGCTGTAGTGACTACATCTGCAGATGGCTCTACAAATAAAGTAACTTACAATGTAACAGGATTACCTATTACGTATACAACGGCAGAGGGTAAACCAGTGTCTAAAGTAGGTGACAAGTTCTATACAGTTAATGAACAAGGTCAACCTGTAACAGCAGATGGAAAACCAGCAGTAGGTACAAATGCTGATGGAAAACCAGTAACGGCAGAAGGAACTGTCATTGAACCAATCGATACAGCAGCAAAACCATTACAATCTAATTTGGTAAATCCAAATACAGATAATTTAAACCAACAAACTACTACACCAACACAATTGGGCAATGTAGCCAATGGAGCTGATACGTATAAACCAGCAGCGGATGTAAAACAAGCTAATGATGGTAAATGGTACAATACAAGTGATGTGCAGCCAAATGGCAAACCAGTGGATAATGCTAAGCCTGTAGCTAGTCCATTGGCAACGAAGAATGCTAATGGCGATGTTCTTGAAAAAGCGAAAGATGGGAATTGGTATAAAGCCGCCGATGTAGTGAATGGTGAGCCTAAACCTAATATATCACCGGAAACCCCTGTGGAAAAACCAAAACATGCTGAAACAGCAGGTCTTGTAAACTTTGAAAACTCTAAGCCTAATAATGCAGCTACCGTAGGAGATTTACAAAACTTGGGCTTCGTACTAGCAGCGAAAGATAATGGCTATACAGAACAAATGCGTAATGCGAATAAAGTAGAGTTTAAAGGTGGAAAAGGTGTAGAAGTAACGGGAAAAACATTAGAAGATGGTACTCGTGAAATTACAGTAGCTTTGAAAGATGGTAAAGTTACTAACAATGTTATCATTACTAAAGCTGATGGCACAGAAACACATGCTGTTCGTGGTGAAGATGGTAAAATCTACGAAAAAGATCCTGTAACTGGTAAAGCAACTACAACAGTAATTCCGGTGACGCCAACAGATACAGTGACCAATGATGGTGATTCTTATGTAACAGGTAATACTGTTGCTACGGCAATCCAAAAATCTGGTTGGAATATCGGGATTGGTTCCACTACAAAAGAATTCAGCACAGAAGAAAAAGTACATGAAAAGGTTAACCCTAATGACAATGTGAAATATGTAAATGGGGATAATACAACCGTATCTATGGCAGTAGATGAGGCAGAAGATCGCGATGGTACAAAAGTGACAACTACCTATGTTAAAGTGGATGTAAACCGTGATCTTAATGTAGATTCCATTACCGCTGGTGGTCCAGTGAAAGGTAAAGATGGTAAAGATGGATCAATCACTGTAAAAGATGCGAAAGGTAAAGATGGTGTATCTGCAACAGCGAAAGATGGCAAAGGTACATTAACATTACAAGATGCTAACACTGATTCTAAAGTGGATATTTCCACAGGAAAAGCACCAGCTGATTTAGCAAATACTCCAAAAGATGGTACTCCAGTACCAACTATGGATCGTATTCAATATGCAGGTAAAGATGGTAAGGTGCATAATGTAGCAACTATGAATGACGGACTTCGTTTCGTAGGTGATGATGATACAGCTATCGATAAACCATTGAATACTACATTGACATTGACTGGTGGCAACCGTGAAGATACTGGTAAACCAGTAGCTAAGGATGCTACAACAACAGGTAATATTGGTGTATTCAATACAGATGGTAAATTATCGATTCAATTGGCTAAAGATTTAGAGAAATTGAATAGTGCTAACTTTGAAAGCAAAGCTGACAAAGCAGGTAATCCGTTGAAAAAAATTGGTGATGTATACTATCCTGAAAATGCAAAAATTATAGATGGTAAAGTATATCCTGAAGGTACTGTGATTATCGATAACAAACCATATCCAGCAGGCTCTAAAAAAGATGCAGCAGGTAATGTGGTGAGTCCAATGGGTCAACCAGCGACTGAGGTAACAGCACTTACCCCTATTACAAAAGACGAAACTCAAGCGGGGCCAACCTCTACATTGACTGGCACAGGATTGACTTTCAACACACCAGAACCTAAAGATGAAAATGGTAAGCCATTAGTATTAGTGAATGGCAAATATTATAAGCCAGAAAATATTGAAAATGGTAAGCCAAAAGCGGACGCCAAACCTGAGCCAGTGAAACCAGCACAATCAACGGCATTTACTCCAGATGGATTGGTAATAACTCCTGAAACGGCTAAAGTAAAAGATGCTAATGGGAATCCAGTATACGATGAACATGGCAAAGAAACTATTGATCCTAAGAAAGTAGTATCCTTCGGTGCTTCTACTATTGTTCGGGATGAAAAGGGTAATCCTATCGTAGATCCAAAAACTGGCGAGCCAGTGATGAAATCTGGCATCTCTGCAGGTGGTCAAGTGATGTCTAATGTGGCACAAGGTGTTCTTGATACGGACGCAGTTAACGTATCTCAACTAAAAGGTGTGGCTAATGCAGTGACAAATGTGAATAACCGTATGAATCGTATGGGTGCACAAGCGGCAGCGTTAGCAAGCTTGCAATCCATTCAATACGATCCATTGGAGCCTACACAAATTTCCGCAGGCTTAGGACATTATAAAGGTTCTAGCGCGTTAGCCTTGGGTGTAAATCATTTCAAAAATGAATCTACTATGTTCCACATGGGGGCCTCCTTAAATGGACATGGAGATGAAACGATGGTGAAT
Organism: uncultured Veillonella sp.; assembly: GCA_963518085.1. GTDB lineage: Bacteria > Bacillota > Negativicutes > Veillonellales > Veillonellaceae > F0422. Next base: position 13,234 of record CAUQIB010000018.1, read on the forward strand.
GCTAGTGTGACTTGGAAATTTGGTGCTCGTGCAGATGAAACTGCAGTGAAAGATACGTTCCGTCAAGGTCCTATCAGCGCATCTTACACATTACAAAATAAGGTAAGTGCCTTAGAAGAACAAAATAAAATCCAAAAAGATCAGTTAAATGAACTACGTGCGACAAACGCCGCTCAAAAAGCAGAAAATGAAGCACAACGTGAAGAATTAGCGTTGATGAAAGCGCAAATTGCAGAATTGTTCAAACGCGTGAATGGATAAGTTTAGATACTAAGAGTATCTATACATGATACGTCACTTGTGATGCTATGCAGTCTGTGGCGTTCTTAACTAAATAAGATAAAGGGAAGCCCATGGCATACTCCTTCTCAAACGGTATTTCATAATGTTTGTTCAGGAGCACGCCATGGGCTTCTTGCATTTGTTTGATTTAGTCAGTAAGACCCTCCACAAAGGCTGCTACGCATAACGGCGTACCTCTGGGGGATGGGACTTGTCTTTTTTTTTGAAAAGGGTAAGTATTGACTTCACTTTTTTTACGAGAAGGCCCTAAATATGGTATGATATAAGATACAGATAATGCATAAGATATTCCTACATAAATAATAGGAGGTACCTACTTTGAGTAGTATTTTTGATATCATTGGACCGGTGATGATTGGTCCTTCTAGTTCACATACGGCGGGGGCGGCGCGCTTAGGAAAGATGGCGCTGTCTATCTTTCATGAACGTCCTGAAAGTGTCACTATGACGCTCTATGGTTCTTTTGCAAAAACCTACCGTGGTCACGGTACGAACCGTGCGTTAGTGGCGGGCTTACTCGGTATGGATGCAGATGATGCTCGCATTCGTGAATCCTTGGAGATAGCGGAACGTGAGAACTTTCAGTATACTTTTATCGAATCTGAAGTGGATGCAGGTCATCCGAACACGGTACGGTTTAACATGTATGGCAAAGACGGCAAGCATATGTCTGTCACAGGGTCCTCCCTCGGTGGTGGCAGAGTAGCGGTGACCAACATTGATGGCATCGATGTGGACATTACAGGAGAAGAGCATCAAATCATTGCGTTCCACACGGATCAACCTGGTGTAATTGCAGGGGTGACCCATATTTTAGGCCTAGCAGGCATCAACATTTCCAGTATGCGTGTATTCCGCAAACGAAAAGGGTCAGAAGCGGTGATGCTCATTTCCACGGACTCCGATGTAGATGTAATGGCATTACAACAGATTAAGGAAGTGGCGGGCATTTCCTCAGTCATGTATTTTGAACCATTGGAATAGAGGAGATTATGAGTTATTTATACGATACCATTGAAGACATTGTACGCCTCGCAGACCGTGAAAGTATTTCTTTTTCCGAAGTGGTTTTGCGGGCAGAAATAGAAAGTACGGACTCTACAAAAGAGGATGTGCTAACTGAAATACGCCGTCGCATTCAAATTTTCAAAGAATCTGTTCGTGACGGGATAGAGGATACAAGAAGAAGTAAGAGTGGTATGTCTGGAGGTCAGGCAAAACAGTTAGACGATAGAAAACCAGTCTTTTTAAGTGACCTTACATACCGAGCCTTGCGCTACGCTATATCTGTGAATGAAGCCAATGCGAAGATGTTCCGCATCGTCGCATGCCCTACGGCGGGGGCCTGTGGCATTTTACCAGGGGTCATGCAAGCAGTAGGAGAAGTATACCACTGTGATGATACAGCGTATATTAATGGATTTTTAGCCGCCGCTGGTGTTGGTAATGTGGTGACAAACCAAGCTTGTGTAGCGGGTGCTGTGGGTGGTTGTCAAGCTGAAGTCGGTACGGCGGCAGCCATGGCAGCAGCCTGTGCAGTAGCTATGATGGGTGGTACTACAGAAGAAGTGGTAACGGCTATGACCTTGTGCATGAAAAACGTACTCGGTTTGGTCTGCGACCCAGTGGCAGGTCTCGTGGAAGTGCCTTGCGTGAAGCGGAATGGGATTTACGCAGTTCATGCGTTGGCATCGGCAGAAATGGCAATGGCAGGCTTGCGTAGTCGTATTCCAGCAGACGAGGTCATCGGAGCTATGGATTCTATTGGGCGAGCGTTACCAGAAGCACTTCGTGAAACCAGTGAAGGCGGTTTAGCACGTACTAAAACGGGAATGGACATTACGAATCGCTTGGCGCATCAGAAATAGAGAGGATGTAGTATGGGGAGTTTAGCATACAGAGAAACAGCTGCCTACCAAGGGGCTGTACGTATTTTGCAGACTTTACAAGCAGCAGAGTATGAGGCGTATATTGTGGGCGGGGCTGTGCGAGATATACAGATGGGGCGCACTCCTCATGACTATGACATCGTCACCTCGGCTATGCCAGAGATGGTCATCGAAGTACTGCGAACTTCAGGGTTTACGACGACGAATGTAGTAGGCGCCTCCTTTGGAGTGGTGGTGGTATCCTATGGTGAGCATTCGTATGAGGTTGCTACCTATCGGAGTGAACAATATGGCGATGATAGTCATCGACCTGTGTCGGTACAGTATCCATCTACCTTTTTAGAGGATGTGCGACGACGAGACTTCACGATTAATGGCTTAGCGCTTACTGAAAGTGGACACATACGGGACGAAGTCGGTGGCTTACAAGATATTGAGAGACGGCGGTTATGTACGATTGGTTCTAGTCAAGAGCGCTTTCAAGAAGATGCGTTGCGCATGTTCCGACTTTGCCGTTTTGCAGGACAATTAGGATTTACTATCGACCCTAGTACATGGAAAGGAATTGAGCCTAACCTGTATCGAGTGGAAGGCTTATCCCTAGATCGAGTGCGTATAGAAATTGAAAAAATCTTGCTCAGTGACCATGTGGACCTCGCCTTAGATGCGTTGGTACGCAGTCATTTGAACGACCAATATTGCCAACAAACAACAGGGGGGCAATCTCGGCAGATTCCTATATTGCCAGAGTTAACCCATTTAGTAGACTTACCGCAAGCCCCTGAACATCATGTGCATGATGGATGGCGTCATACCTTAGCCGTCGTACGAGAGGTGCCACCCAATTTAGTATTGCGGTGGGCTGCGTTACTCCATGATGTGGGGAAAGGCATAGAAGGTGTTCGAGGCTTTCATAAGGGGCGTATTACGGATCGTAATCATGATCGAGCGGGTGCTCATATGACACGTGATATACTGACACGGTTAGGCTATGGCAAAGAGTTTGTCAATCTTGTGGTATGGCTTGTGGAAAGGCATATGCGCTTTCACTTTTACGTGGCAAATGCATCAGCAGATTTACATACATGGATGCAGAAAGAAGCAAAGGGTGGCGTGTTCCGCGAAACAAAAGAATTAACGGTAGCCATGGAATATTTACAACAACTAGGGGTAGCCGATGTCATTGGTGGTGGCACGAAGCAGGTAGCCCCATCGGAAATGTATGGACAACGAATGGTGTCCATGGCGCAGACTATGCCCGTACATACAAAAGATTTACACTATGATAAGGGGTTGCCCTCTATGGTACAACCCTATGTAAAAGAAGTGATGCAAACGTTATTGCAACGTGTGCAAAATGGAGAGATTATGAACACTCCAGAGGCGTTACAAGAGGCAGGACTTGCTAAGTATCGTCGACTGAAAGAAAAGGAGTAGTGACCATGACAGTGCAACAAGCACGAAAACAATTAGATGAGTATGCTTTACGAGGATTTGCAATCATATTTGTGATTGCATCGATCATTGTATTACGCTATGGGTATATACAAATTGTAGCGAATGATACGTATTCTAAACGATTTTCTAATCAGTTTATTACAGATAGAGTATTACAATCTCCACGAGGAACTATTTTTGATCGTTCTGGGAACCCCTTGGCATTGAGCGTAACAGTGAACTCGGTTAGTGCTGACCCAACGATGATGCGTGTAGTGGCTAAGAAATCTCCTGAAGAAGTGGCAGATGTATTAGCGCCTTATGTGCGTATTTCCAGAGAGGAAATTATTAAAAAATTAAATGAAGATACGGCCTTTGTATGGATTGATCGACTCTTAGATGTGCCTAATTCTAACGGTATAGAAGCGGCCATTAAGGAAGCAAAATATAACTTTATTACATTGCACAAAGAAAGCCGACGGTATTATCCGAATGATACATTGTTAGCGCCCGTTCTTGGATTTGTGGGATTCAATGAAGATGGCAAAGCCGATGCAGAAGGTAAGGCAGGCTTAGAGGTAGCCTTAGATGATGTGATTCGCAGTAATGAGGTAAAAGTCAGCATTTATAACGATACAGCAGGTCGTCCTGTTTTTGAGTCCGTACAATCTCAATTTTTACCAGATCAAGAGAAGTCTGTAAATCTCACCATTGATACTACGGTGCAGTTTATTGCAGAGCGTGCACTGGATAAAGCGATGGCAGATACAAAGGCTCGTAGTGCGGCCATGATTATTATGGACCCTAAAACAGGGGAAATCTTGGCAATGGCGAACAAAAATCGTGGCATGGCATCGGATGTGAATAAATTAAAGTTCGAGGACTATCGGAATAATGCGGTGGTGAGCATTTATGAACCAGGGTCTACTTTCAAACCGATTATTGCCGCCTCCGCTCTGGCAGCTGGAAAGTGGCAACTAGATACAGTGTACAATGATACGGGCACCATTCTAATCGATGGGCATACGATAAAAAACTGGGACGGTAAAGGTAGTGGTAAAGTTCGCTTACTGGATATTCTAAAATATTCCATCAATACAGGTATGGCGTACTTGGGTACGACTACAGGTGGAGAGATTTTGACGGATTATGTAAAACGCTTTGGTTTTGGTAAAGCGACAGGGATTGAACTGCCGGCTGAGGGGGATGGTATCCTCTTTGATCCGAAGACAATGAGTAAATTAGATACTGCCACTATGTCCTTCGGACAAGGGATTGCGGTAACACCATTGCAAATGGTACAAGCCTTCGGCGCCCTAGCGAATGGCGGTAAAATGATGAAACCTCATATTATCAAATCCATTGTAAATCCGGATGGTTCTATCTTTAAAGAAGCGAAGGATGTGGAGCAAGGTCAACCAATTCCTGAAAGTATTGCAAAACAGATTACAGATATTTTAGAGAAAGAAGTCTCCGAAGGTGGCGGACATAAAGCATATGTAGAAGGCTATCAATTTGCTGGTAAAACAGGGACGGCAGAAAAATTAGATGCTGAACATGGTGGTTATTTGAATGGTCGCTATATTGCCTCCTTTATCGGGTATGGACCTGTAGAAGATGCTCACTTTGTCGCATTAGTTGTCATTGATGACCCGCAAGGCACATTCTATGGTGGTCAAATTGCGGCGCCAGTATTCCAAGATGTGATGTCGCAATTAGTGCGGTACTATAAGCTTTCACCAACTCGTAGTAAACACAATGACAAAGACAAGTCAAAAAGTGGAACTAGCGCATTAGTGGTGCATCGGAATAAAGATGGCTCTGTGATTGTGCCAAACTTTGTGGGACATGCCTATGGGGAGGTCCGCGATTGGGTTCATGAAGCAGGACTCACGTTCAAACCAACCGGTACGGGCTATGCCATTTCACAAGATGAGGCCGTGGGCAGCACCTTGGAACAAGGTGAATCAATTACAGTGCATTTTAGCCGGTAACTTTGGTAGGCTGTGTATGTACACAGAGGTAGATATGACATAGGGATATACTATGAGATTATGAATGTGAGGATAGAATGATAGAATTATTAGGGAAACCAGTAGCACAGGCTCGTAAGGCGGTGCTACAGGAGAAGATGCAAGTGCTAGTAGACCAAGGTGTAACGATTACACTAGGTATTTTACTAGTGGGTAACGATAATGCAGCCAAAATGTATGCTACGTTCATGGAAAAAGTGGCAAAAGGAGCAAACTTTGGCACTGAATTAGTAGAATTACCAGAAACTGCTACGCAAGAAGAGGTAGAGGCGGTGATTCATAGATTCAATACAGATAAACGTATCTATGGTGTGTTGCCGTTGATGCCGATGCCACAACATATTGACAGTGAAGCGGTGATTGGTGCCTTAGACCCAGCGAAGGATATTGATGGATTAACTACCTATAACATTGGGCTAGTTAGCTCTGGTAAGGGTGGGTATGTGCCGTGTACGCCAAAGGCTTGTATGGCTATCGTAGACCATTATGGCATTGAACTATCTGGAAAAAAAGTAGTTGTCCTAGGTCGTAGCCAAGTAGTGGGTAAACCAGTGACGCTATTGGCACTAGAACGCAATGCGACAGTGACGATCTGTCATTCTAGAACGCAAAATTTAGAGGCAGAATTGGCGCAAGCTGACGTAGTTATTGCCGCTGTGGGCAAGGCTCATATGGTGGATGGATCCATGCTGAAACCGGGCTGCATTGTGATCGATGTAGGTATCAACGACCTAGATGGACAAACTGTTGGGGATGTGGACTTCGCCTCTGCCAGTGAAGTGGCGTCTGCCATCACTCCTGTACCAGGTGGCGTTGGGTCTGTGACGACTACTATGATGTTAGAAGGATTATACGAGGCGTATTATGCACGAAATGGCCATCGCTGAGGGAATTGTGGATGTGGCGATAGATACTTTGAAAGCTAACGAAGGCACCATTATCCACGCTATACAAGTACAAATTGGCGTCTTATCTGGGGTAGAACCAGATGCCTTACACTTTTGTTTTGATGCGGTGACGCAAGGGACACCAGCACAAGGGGCTAAACTAGAGATAGAAACGCTCCCTATGAAAGGTCGTTGTTTAGATTGCCATCAAGAGTTTACAATGGAACAGTATCGTCATGTATGCCCGCACTGTGAAAGCTTTGCCGTAGAAGAATTGCAAGGCAGGGAATTGCGTGTAGCATCTATTGATATGGATTAAAAGGAGTACTATGGAAGTACAAGTCATGACAAATGTATTGGCAAAAAATGATGCCATTGCAGAAACACTACAACAACAATTTAAAGAAAAGCATATTTTGGTAATGAACCTATTGGGCTCTCCAGGGGCAGGTAAAACCTCTCTATTAGAGGCCACCTTACAAACATTGTCTAAGGATTACCGCATTGCAGTGATCGAAGGTGATTTGTTCACAGATAAAGATGCGGAGCGCATTCATGCCACAGGCGTACCAGTGATTCAAATTAATACTGTCGGTGGTTGCCATCTAGATGCGAATATGATTCGTGAGGCCATTGGCGAACTAGATTTGGACGCCTTAGACTTAATTATCATTGAAAATGTAGGTAACTTGGTATGCCCAGCAGAATTTTTCATCGGCGAAGATATGAAAGTCACTGTCCTTTCTATCACGGAAGGGGAAGATAAACCATTGAAATATCCGTTGATTTTTAAAGAATCTTCGGCGGTTCTATTAAATAAAGTCGATTTATTACCTTATGTACCGTTTAAAATGGATGAAGCCATTCGAGATATTAACTCCCTGCAACCAGGTGTGCCTATCTTTCAAGTGAGCTGTACACAGGCAGAAGGGCTTTCACCATGGATTACTTGGGTGAAAGGACAACTAGAGGAGCGACGTAACCATGAAAACTAATTGGAAAGTTACCCTAGCAGCTATGGCAGTAGTAGGCATGGTGGGGTTACAACCGCAGATTGTACTGGGACAAGATACCAGTGGGAATACTGTCAACAAACAGGTAGAGTCTGTTGTTACTGAACAAGATGCCGGGGAGAATGCTGTCAACAAGAAGGCTGGATCGATTACTACTGAGCACGGTGCTGTTGAAAAGAAAATAGAACCAGCAGAGCAAGGAAAAACTGTATTAGAGACGAAGAGTAATGGTACTGCTGTACAACGGAAGGTGACCGTGGGGACAGTGACCCTTGACTTGACGCCTGAACGAGTGGCAGAAGAGTTAGCGCTACGCAAGTTCTTACAAGAGAAAAAAGCGTCCTTTGTAGAAGGAGAAGAGGAAAACTTAGAACTAGTAGGTACTTCCTATACGGCGAATCGTATACCGCAACTTATCATTACCGATGCATTTGTAAGTGCATTACAATCGGAAGCGAAAGCTCGCGTGGAAGCCAAACAACATGAACCTTGGGCATTTCCAGATGTGGATGTGTTGAAAGAAAAGCTAGACGCTATCGGTAAAAAGAAAACCGTTGATATGCATGCTAGTGATACTGTAGATGAGAACGGTGTTGATGGGGTAGGTGATTCGCTAGAGACGGAGTCTGAAGATACAGCGGAAAGCAAGCCAGAGACAAGTAAATCTGATACAGCTAATGCGCCTAAATATAGTAAAGATAACAGCACAGGAGAGCATAAAACTTCTAGTATGACTGAGGGGACCGCAACAGATGGAAAGGCTTTAAAGCACATAGATGATGCGAAACAACCTAAAACTCCTGCATATCCTATTGACCTATTATGGACAGATAAGTCGACTATCTTCTTGCATGAAGATGTACATGTAGGTGCTACACGTGGGGAAGTGCTCTTTGCTTGGGGCGCACCACAGGCTATGTGGCGTAATAATAAAGATGGTTCATTGTTATGGCTATATATAGGCGAACTTGGTAAAGAAAAAACTATAACAAAAAATAAAAAAAGTTCTATGCAAAAGGAGGAGTTTTCACAGTTGGTGGAGAACTCTTATACTAGTGACTCTTTAGCAGGTTCTAACAGTTCTGTGGGTTATGTGTGGCTTTCATTGAAAGATGGAAAAGTGACACATTTGGGAATGATTACGGGTCAAGACTGGCCTCGTTTTGCTATACCAGCCACTACATTAGAAACGTTTAAGCCTAATACAATGACGGAGTCAGATTTCTCTTTGATGGGTTACCGATTAGGTGACACATTTATCAATGATCCGAATCGATCTTGGGAAGAACGAGGAAAGCTGTACGGTCAGGAATTTTTAGGGTATAAGGATGTAGTTATCGCATATAACAAGGAACACGAAATCACTCGTGTCATGATCAACTCATCGCTTGGTACGACGAAACGCGGCATTTCATTGGGAGATTCTAAATACTTACTGCTCTATCTCTACGGAGTGCCAGATTTTGAAGAACCTGCTAATCAGCATGATAGTACTAAAGGTGTAGTCTATGGCTATCGCCATCCGGTGCTAGAACATACCTATTTATTGTTTACATTAGATGACAAATTTATTAGAGAAATTATGTTGTCCAACCAAAAGAAAAGCGAACTTGTTTCGGCTATGTAGTCTGTGGCGTTGTAATGACGTCATTTAGGCAAAAGGAAGAGCACGGCATACTCCTCACAAACGGTATTTCATAATGTTTGTTCGGAGCACGCCGTGCTCTTCTTGTGTTTGTACGATGTTGTCAGTAAGGGAACGCCACAAGGCTACTACGCAAAATTGCGTCACTTGGGAGGAGGGAAGACCGCAATAGACCCCCTCAGAAACGGCATTTCATGATGTTTCTTCGGAGGTATATTGCGGTCTTCTTGTATTTGCAAATGTGAGCAATAAAGAACGCCACGCTATTTCTATCCACAATGGCGTTCTAGAGGGAGGAGCACTCCGTGCTCTTCTGGTATATAGGTATATGAGAAAATATGCTTATTTCATCAGAGAAGACGCTTGCAATATTATCTTTATTGATACAAATTTGTATGCTAATCATAGCACTTTTAGACTTACTATATAAGTAATGAAAAAGCCTAACGAATAAGGTCTGGACATCTTAATACGTTAGGCACATTTTCATTTCAAACTTTCTTGAGATGAGCCTAACGCCGATCAAACGTTGATGGCTCTTCTTTTTTTGTGTGTTTAGTATACGATATTTTACAATAAAAAACTACTATAAAATGCATCTTGAATTTTGCAACTTGAATGGGGGGGGGTAGCTTTCTAATTAGGCATTTGACACAATGTGATTTGAATAGTATTATATATCAGTATTTCATATGTAATTAGTAGGTAAATAGAATGGATGGTAAGGGAGGCAAGTGGATGAATAGTAAGTCGATAGCAGTCATTGTGATGACCACGGTGCTTGCTACAGGATATGGAACTGTACAGGCAGTAGGACAGGGTTCTTATGCTTCGCAGGGATTACGGGTTGCTACTGAATATTCCGTCGGAGTAGGAGGTAGTCTTCATGTGCTTGGTGATAATGCAACAGTTGTAGGTACAGACATTGCAGAGGCATATGATAAGGGCACATCCGTTGGAGGATATGCAGGAACAAGTGGTTATGATGGGTCTACTAATCTTGGATATAATGCATTAGGTCGTGCTTTCAACACGATAGCATTGGGAAGACTGACTGTATTATATGGAAATCAATCGATGGGTATTGGGTATAAGATACGTGCTTCCTTTGGTGTTGAAAATGGTATGGCCATTGGTGGATCGTCAAGGACGAGTGCAACTAATTCTATTGCGTTAGGGTCTCAAACGGTATCCAACCGTGATGAGGGTGTAGTTGGATATGATCCTTTGCATATAGCTGTTGTAAAGGATCCAGAGAAAGATAACTTACAGTTACCTACTGCGTTACAAGAGGAAATAGCCACAAAAAAAGTAGAATATGAAGCTTTGCAAGATGAATATGAAACGATTCAAAGGAACATATATAAATTATTTGAAAAAAGAAAAGAATTAATAGGTGAATTAACACGGGGTGAAGTGACAGATCAAGCGGAATTAAACGCAATTAGGGCTCAAACAGAGGAACAATACGTTCTGTTAAAGAAAAAAGATGCAGAGCTAATCAATAAGAAAGCAGAAATCAATCAGATAGCCGGTACTTGGCGGTCTGGACAAGGCGCTATATCTATTGGCAATTCTGAAAAAGGGGATACAAGGCAGCTTATAGGATTAGCAGCTGGATCAGAAGATACTGATGGCATTAATGTGGCACAACTAAAATCGTTAGGTTTGGCGGCTCATCGTGCATTGGATAGAACGATTGGACAGTTGCGGCATGAAGCAAGACAAGGGAATACGATGACGGCGGCTCTTGCTGCACTAAAACCAGTCGCTTATAAAGTCAATGAACCAACGCAAGTGTTAGCAGGTGTAGGACAATATGCTGGTCATAGTGGCTATGCCCTAGGGGTGGCTCATTATAGGAATGAACGAATGATGGTGAATGCGGGGGCAGCACTTTCAGGAAATCAATTGGTGTATAATGCGGGTGCTACTTTACGATTAGGTAAAAAAGGGGCATCCTTAGCTGCGGATAGAACTCATCTATCAATAGACAGCTTATTTGAAGCATTACAACGAGAGCAAACTAGAAACCAACGTCAAAAACAAGTACTACGAGAGTTGGAACTAGAAAACCAACAGTTGCACCAAGATGTGGAGCAACTAAAACAGATGGCAAGATAATAGATATATGATAAAAGATAGGATGAAATGAGGTAAATGATGAAAAGACATTGTGTAGTACCTTTGATACTAGCTGGTATTTTGGCAACAGGTGTAGGAAGTGTGCAAGCAGCGGGCAATGATTCTTATGAAGCTGGTGGAGGTAATGCTTCTGGAGATAATTCTGTAGCCATTGGGGATTCAGCATCGGCTGTTGAAAATGAGTCTGTGTCCATAGGCGCTGGGGCAGTTTCTGCAAAAAGTTATGGCGTAGCAATCGGTAGAGAAGCACAAAGTGATAAAGCAGGTGCCATCAGTATGGGGTATAAAGCAAAGGCTATGGGTGAAAATGCTTTGGCATTGGGACGAGAGGCTCAGGCGCACGGAGAAAACGGTTCTATTAGTATAGGCGCTGAAGCTATTACTGGGGATGGCAGCAGTGGCTCGGTAGCCATCGGTACATCGGCTAAAACAGAGGCCGAGGATAGTGTGGCGCTAGGATCGTATACATTAGGGAACCGAAATAAAGGGGCTTTAGGATATGATCCGTCGAATGAGTTTGTGGTGAAAGGTACTAATGGGACATTACAAGTAAACACGGCTAACTCAGGTGCTACTGGCAACCTTGGGGCAAGTACGTGGCAATCTACAAGAGGTGCTGTATCTATTGGTAACACCAAAACAGGAGACACAAGACAGTTGATAGGTCTAGCAGCAGGCTCTGAAGATACGGATGGCGTCAATGTAGCACAATTAAAATCCTTGGAAACAGCTACATACAAAGCGATTGATGTAGCGGCTAAAGGATTGCGTGGTGAAATTCATCGGGGGAATGCAATGACAGCAGCCTTAGCAGCCCTAAAACCTATCCAATACAAAGTAGATGAACCAACACAAGTAATGGTAGGTATCGGTAAACAGGAAGAAAAAATGGGCTATGCCCTAGGTGTGGCGCACTATACCAATGAAAGAACTATGTTTAATGCAGGGGCCGCTTTCTCAGATGGTCAAATGATCTATAACTTGGGTGCTACACTTCGTTTTGGTAAGGGTGGTGAAGGTGCTGGTGCCTTTGGGGATAATGCATCCCTTTCTGTATTAGCTGGCGAGCTACAAGCAGAACGACAACAAAATGATCGCCAAGAACAGGCTATTGTTATTTTACAATCGGATAATCGACAACTACGGGCTGATGTAGAGAAGTTGAAACAACTTGTTTCGGCTAAGAAATAGGTCGTCACTGATTACGCTATGTAGCCTATGGCGTTCGTAACTGAATAGGATAAAGGGAAGAGCACGGCATACTCCTCACAAACGGTATTTCATAATGTTTGTTCGGAGCACGCCGTGCTCTTCTTGTATTTGTGCGATGTAGTCAGTAAGGGAACGCCACAAGGCTACTATCCAAAATGGCGTTCTAGGGGGAGGAAGACCGCAATACGCCTCCTCAGAAACGGCATTTCATGATGTTTCTTCGGAGGTATATTGCGGTCTTCTTACGTTTGGTGTATGTAAGCAATACAGAACGCCATCCTATTTCTATCCACAATGGCGTTCTAGAGGGAGGAGCACGCCGTGCTCTTCTTTTTGTGTGTTTAGTATACTATATTTTACAATAAAAAATTACTACAAAATGCATCTTGAATTTACAACTTGAATTGGGGGGGGGTATCTTTCTAGATAGGCATTGGACGAACTAATAGAGTGCACTTTATAATTAAATGTAATATTCATAGTAAATTACTGTACTTTAATCTATTAGGAGAGGTGTTATATGAAACATAAAGCCACGTTAAGAGTATTAATAGCTAGTGCGTTGACGGCTAGTTATATGGGTGTCAATGCAGCCGGTGCTGGTGCTTATGAGGCTGGTGATGGAGCAGTTGCTGCTCAAAATTCGGTAGCTGTTGGTTCTAATGCGAAGGCATTGGGTCAGTACGGAGTTGGTATTGGGAACTCTTCTAAGGTGCGTAATCATGCTGTTGCGGTAGGTGCCAATGCAGAAGCAGAAGAGAACTATTCTATGTCTCTAGGAGATAGCGCAGTTTCAAGAGATCAATATGCAGTGTCTGTGGGCGCTAAATCGAATGCTTTGAAAGAAGGTTCTATTGCCATAGGCTATGAAGCTACGGTGGGTGAAGCAGCTACGGGAGAATCTACGGGGGGTGTAGCTCCCAATAAAGGTGGTACTAACTCCGTGGCTGTGGGACGCAAATCGAAGGTAGTAGGAAATACTGCTATTGCCATTGGGTATGGTAGTCAAGTGAATATGGATTCTGGTATTGCTATTGGTAGTGGAGCTATTTCTAATATAAGAAGTGCTATTGCTATTGGTGAGGAAGCAGGTAAAAATTCTAGTTATACTGGAACTGCAAGTAATGAACCAGGTAGTATTTTTATTGGAAAAATGGCTGGTCAAAATGTAGTTGGTAATATTAACACCTTTGTAGGTTCGAGTGCAGGGACTGGTACAAAAGGCCATAATAATATAGCTGTCGGTAATGATGCAGGAAGATCTGTAAATGGTGAACATAATATATCAATCGGCTTCAATTCGTCTAAATCTGCGAAAGGATTGAATAATGTGGCCATTGGTCAAAATTCTGGAACCAATATAAAAGGACATACGAATGTATCGATTGGCTCTATGTCAAATAATTTTGATAAAGAAACCGCTGTTAATAATGCGGTTGCTGTGGGGAATCAAAGTGAAACTAAGGCAGATTACACGGTAGCATTGGGAGCAGCAGCGAAAGCAAAGCTGATTGGTGCCACTGCTATGGGTGTGTTTGCACAAGCAAATAATGGATTTGCTACAGCTCTTGGGTATGATGCGATTGCTAGTGGTGGACATTCTATTGCAGTAGGCTTGAGCTCTCGAGCTACAGGCGGATATTCCGTGGCCCATGGTTCCTACGCTGAAAGTAATGGTATATTTGGGACAGCTGTTGGATATGATGCACATGCTGATGGTGCAAAAAGTGTGGCCTTAGGATATGAAACACGAGCACTAGCAGATCAGTCTGTTGCTCTAGGACATAATTCATGGAGTAATCGTAATGCGGATGAGATTGGCTATGACCCATCTGAAACAGCTGTTGTGAAAGGTGCTGCTGATGCCTTACAATTGGCGGCTGATTTGCAAGCACAGTTTGATGCAAAGGATGCAGAGTACAAGGCATTGCAAACAGAAGCTAAAGCCATTCAAACTGAACTTAATACGCTATCAGAAAGACAAAAAGAGTTGACGGCGGCGAATAATACGGCGGAATTAGAAAGTGTTAAAGCGCAAATAACAGAGAACCAAACTAAGTTAACTACAAAAAATAATGAAATAGCCCAAAAAGAAATAGAAATTAATAAATTGGTCGGTACTTGGAAAGCAAGAAGAGGAGCTGTGTCTGTTGGTAATTCTGTACGAGGTGAAACTCGCCAGATCATCAATGTAGCAGCAGGTACGGATGATACAGATGCAGTGAATGTGGCGCAATTGAAAGCGGTGTCAAATGGAGGTTTTGCGGTATCAACAAACTCATATGATGTTACTGATGAAACAACAAAAGCTAGCACAAAAGGCACGTTAATTAGAACTAAGCTTGGAGGCATTCTTCCAATCGAAGGAAAAGCAAGTACTGTGTATGGATCTGACGCAGCACCAGTTGCGAACTATTCCTCTGATAATTTGATTACCTATGCGGATGCGGGTACCGTACGTATTGGTATGCTGAAATCTCCGACTTTCACAAGTGTGTCCATTGGTGATACAACCCCAATTACATTAGCAGTTACCGATGGAAAATTGACTGCTGGTGGTAACGAAGTCATCACTAAAGGGAACTTTACGACTGTTTTTAATGAATTATATAAGATCGGCGATGGCTTAACTACCGCAACTGAAGATGGTAAGACGGTTATTAAGCTGGATAAAGAAACGCTTAAAAATGATGCTGACTTCAAAGGACCAAAAGGAGACACAGGCGAAGCCGGTAAATCTGCATATGACTTATGGAAAGCGAAAGATGGCAATGCAGGTAAAACAGAAGATGAGTACTTAGCAAGCTTAAAAGGTGAAAAAGGCGATGAAGGTAAATCAGCTTTAGATGTATGGAAATCTATTCCAGGTAATGAAAATAAAACAGCTGCTGATTTTGCCACAGCAATCAAAGGTGAAAAGGGCGATAAAGGTGATGAAGGTAAATCGGCTTTAGATGTATGGAAATCTATTCCAGGTAATGAAAATAAAACCGCTGCCGATTTCGCTACAGCGATCAAAGGTGAAACTGGAGCCGCTGGCAAATCTGCCTATGAAGTATGGAAAGCACAAGATGGAAATGCAGGAAAAACAGAAGCTGAATATTTAGCATCCTTAAAAGGCGAAAAAGGTGACGAAGGTAAATCAGCGTTAGATGCATGGAAATCCATCCCTGGCAATGAAAACAAAACAGCTGCTGATTTCGCAACAGCAATCAAAGGTGAAAAGGGCGATAAAGGTGATGAAGGTAAATCTGCGTTAGATGCATGGAAATCCATCCCTGGCAATGAAAACAAAACCGCTTCTGATTTCGCCACAGCAATCAAAGGTGAAAAGGGTGAAAAAGGCGACAAAGGTGATGAAGGTAAATCAGCCTTAGATGTATGGAAATCTATTCCAGGTAATGAAAATAAAACCGCTGCTGATTTCGCTACAGCGATCAAAGGTGAAAAGGGTGAAAAAGGCGATAAAGGTGATGAAGGTAAATCAGCGTTAGACGCATGGAAATCCATCCCTGGTAATGAAAACAAATCCGCTTCTGATTTTGCCACAGCAATCAAAGGCGAAAAGGGCGAAAAAGGCGATGAAGGTAAATCAGCCTTAGATGCATGGAAATCCATCCCTGGCAACGAAAACAAATCCGCTTCTGATTTCGCTACAGCAATCAAAGGTGAAAAGGGCGAAAAAGGCGATAAAGGTGATAAAGGTGACGAAGGTAAATCAGCCTTAGATGCGTGGAAATCCATCCCTGGTAATGAAAACAAATCCGCTTCTGATTTCGCCACAGCAATCAAAGGTGAAAAGGGCGAAAAAGGCGATAAAGGTGACGAAGGTAAATCAGCCTTAGACGCATGGAAATCTATCCCTGGCAATGAAAACAAATCCGCTGCTGATTTTGCAACAGCAATTAAAGGCGAAAAAGGTGATAAAGGTGACGAAGGTAAATCAGCCTTAGATGCATGGAAATCCATCCCTGGTAACGAAAACAAATCCGCTGCTGATTTTGCAACAGCTATCAAAGGTGAAAAGGGCGAAAAAGGCGATAAAGGCGATGAAGGTAAATCTGCTTTAGACGCGTGGAAATCCATCCCTGGCAATGAAAACAAATCTGCTGCAGATTTTGCTACAGCGATCAAAGGCGAAAAGGGCGAAAAAGGCGATAAAGGTGATGAAGGTAAATCTGCTTTAGACGCATGGAAATCCATCCCTGGTAATGAAAACAAAACTGCTTCTGATTTTGCTACAGCGATCAAAGGCGAAAAGGGCGAAAAAGGTGACAAAGGTGATGAAGGTAAATCAGCGTTAGATGCATGGAAATCCATCCCAGGTAACGAAAACAAAACTGCTGCCGATTTTGTAACAGCGATCAAAGGTGAAAAGGGCGAAAAAGGCGATAAAGGTGACGAAGGTAAATCAGCCTTAGATGCATGGAAATCCATCCCTGGCAATGAAAACAAAACCGCTTCTGATTTCGCCACAGCGATCAAAGGTGAAAAGGGCGAAAAAGGCGATAAAGGCGATAAAGGTGATGAAGGTAAATCGGCTTTAGACGCATGGAAATCTATCCCTGGCAATGAAAACAAAACTGCCTCTGATTTTGCAACAGCGATCAAAGGTGAAAAAGGTGATAAAGGTGATGAAGGTAAATCTGCTTTAGACGCATGGAAATCCATCCCTGGTAATGAAAACAAAACTGCTTCTGATTTTGCTACAGCGATCAAAGGCGAAAAGGGCGAAAAAGGCGATAAAGGTGATGAAGGTAAATCGGCTTTAGACGCGT
>CAUQIB010000019.1:0-28295 GCA_963518085.1 uncultured Veillonella sp.
GAACCCTCTTTTAAAGCAAGGCAATTATTTTTCCAACAAAAACTTGACACCGTCCGTCACAAGTGACGATTGTATTGTACCTATAACTTGTGCTATAATGAAATCAACAAAAGAAGAGCCATCGACGTGTAGCTGGCGTCAGGCTCATCTCAAGATATCCAAAGTTGAAATGGCCTAACGTGTATAAGTACTGGTAATACTTATTGTTACGTTAGGCTTTTTCATTAATCGATTTATTTAAACCAATCAATGAGATGTACCAAAAACTTTAGAATTAAAATCAATAGATCGATTTTTCTAAACTTTTTCATAGTACCACCTCCTCCCATAGTAGGAAGAGACGAGCCTAACAACACGTCAATAGCTCTTACAGTTTTTATTATAACATAATTTATTCGTACTGTTTATATAAAGCTAATACCATGATAATCAGCAAACTAAGCAAAGTACAAGTTCGCAACTGATGCCTCCGCAAACACAAAAAGACCGCAATACACTCTTAAACAAACTTACCATAGGCTTAGTTTAAGAAGAATTATGTTGCGGTTTTTCCTTCCTCTGAGGAACGCCGTTACGAGTAGTAGCCTTTGTGGCGTTCCTTTCCACCTAAATCAAACAAACACAAGAAGAGCACGGTGTGCCCCAAACAAACTAAGACTAAGTCACGTTCACTTGTATCATAAGTGCATCCACTGCAAAAAGAGCACGGCATGTTCCTGAAGAAACATTATGAAATACCGTTTCTGAAGGAATGTGCCGTGCTCTTCATTTGCTATATATCATTAATTGAACGTGACAATCATCAACAGGAGAGCACCGTGCTCTTTCCTTTACACAAGTTAGCTATACGAACGCCACAAAGCTACATAGCGTCACAAGTCCCTCCACAAAAAGCCCCCAAAAGTAAATAGCCTTCTTTTCCTCTATATATCATCTGCATAAAAAGCACGCAACATGCTCCTGAGCAAACATTATGAAATACCGTTTGTGAAGGAGTGTGTTGCGTGCTTTCCTTATGCTAATTCATGATTAACGCGAAGGCTATTTACTTTCTATTTTTTGATCCAAGGCATCAATTTACGTAATTCGCCACCCACTTCTTCTACTTGATGTGCTGCTGCTTGTTTACGTTGTTCTGTCAAGTATGGATATCCTGCTGCATAATCATTAAGGAATTGATCAGCAAATTTGCCATCTTGGATATCTTTCAATACACCGCGCATAGCTTCTTTTGCTGCTGCTGGGATTACTTTTGGTCCTGTCACATAGTCACCGAATTCAGCTGTGTTAGAGATAGATTTACGCATTGTTTCGAAACCACCTTCATAGATCAAGTCGATGATTAATTTCATTTCATGAACACATTCAAAGTATGCATTAACTGGGTTGTAACCAGCTTCTACCAATACTTCGAAACCAGTTTGCATCAACGCACATACGCCACCGCAAAGTACTGCTTGTTCACCGAATAAGTCAGTTTCAGTTTCTTGACGGAAATCAGTTTCCAAGATACCGGAACGACCACCGCCTACACCAGATGCCCATGCCAATGCCACTTCTTTAGTATCTCCGCTTGGGTCTGCGTATACAGCGTACAAGCAAGGAACGCCAGAACCTTCTTGGAATGTACGACGTACTAAGTGACCAGGGCCTTTAGGAGCTACCATGAATACGTTTACATCAGCAGATGGTTTGATTTTACCGAAATGAATGTTGAAACCATGAGCAAATGCCAAGTACGCACCTTTTTTAAGGTTAGGAGCGATAGATTTTTCATAAGTTTCTGCTTGTAATTCATCTGGAATCAAAATCATCACAACGTCTGCACCTTTTACAGCTTCCCCTGTTTCTTTAACTACGAAACCAGCTTCTTCCGCTTCTTTCCAAGATTTGGAACCTTCACGAAGACCGATTTGTACGTCCATGCCGCTTTCTTTTAAGTTCAACGCATGTGCATGACCTTGGGAACCGTAGCCAAGAATTGTAATTTTTTTACCTACTAATGCTTGTAGATTGCAATCTGCGTCATAAAATACTTGTGTGCCTAAAATGTTACCTGCCATTGTGATAACCTCCTACTTTGTAATACATAATGATGTTTATAATTTACTAGATTTTCTAGTGAAATTCAACTGATTTTAAGCCATTCGACTTACGGATTTACCATACTTACTATGATAAATCGGTATGAATAAAAATATCTTTGTACACTCTATAAAAACATTTTATGAAAGTACCTGCAACCAAGGTCGATCTTGGACCCAAGTTACTTTCACGGAAAGCCCATAGAGTGCTGATAATATCTCATCGGTAATGACCGCATGTTTCGGTCCCGATTGGAAGATTTTACCTTCTTTCAAGAGTGCCACATGGGTCACTGTGGGAAGGATTTCCTCGATTTGGTGCGTCACATAGATGAACGGGCAAGAAGTATCCTGCGCTCCTCGTCGATTGAGATGACGGAGCAATTGCTCTCGACTTGGCACATCCAATCCATTGCATGGTTCGTCCAAGATAAGCAAATCTGGACTCGTCATCAGTACCCGCCCGATGAGGGCTCGTCGTTGTTCACCGGTGGACAATACTCCAAAGTGACGATGTTGTAACTGTTGCAAGCCCATACTGGCTAGGACTACATCACAGCGTTGTTCTTCTTCCTCTGTCACATCTCGGTACACGCCAATAGTACCATGAGCCCCAGAGAGAAGAATCTGACGAACCGTTTCGTCTCGCATGGTTCGTTCAAATTGCCCTAAGGTAGAGCTAACGAATCCGATGCGATCTTTTACGTCTTTCCACACGCATTGTCCAAAGGTATGCCCTAGGACACGTACCTCACCACGAGTAGCACAGGTGTACGCCATAATCATGCCCAGCAAGGTAGACTTGCCTGCCCCATTGAGTCCAAGTAGAGCCCAATTTTCTCCAGCCTTCACATGCCAGTCTACACCTTGCAAAATCGATTCTCCATTGCGTACAAAGGTAACTCCCTCGTAATGTAATAACTCTCCTTGTTTTGGTTCTGCTATGTTCATTACATTTTTTCTCCACGACTCATAGCGGTGCAACCTGTTTTCGCAATTTCCAGAATGCCATATTCTTTCATAATTTCTATGAAAGCATCGAGTTTCTGCGTTTCCCCCGTAATTTCTATGACGATGGAGCTAGGTCCTACATCGAGTACATTGCCACGGTATACATCCGCTAATTGGATGATTTGTGGTCGCACAGACACGTCGGCTTTTACCTTGATCAGCATCAATTCACGGCGCACCACTTGCTCTGGAGAAAATACTTTGACTTTGATGGCATCCACTAATTTGTAGATCTGTTTTTGGATTTGGTCCAATTGCACTTCATCTGTTTCCACCGTTAAGGTGATCCGTGCTTGATCCTTAGGAATAGATATACCAGATGTCATTTGGGTCACAGAGTAGCCACGACGGTTGAACAAGGAAAGGATTCTTGCCCCGATACCTGGTTTGTTTTTTGTAATCACTAACACTTGGTGTTGTTGTACTTTACTCATTGTCAGGGCCTCCTTTCAATCCCATCATATCTTTCGCTGTGCAACCAGCTGGGATCATTGGGAATACATTTTCTTCTCGTTCTACCACGCAGTTGATCACCACTGGTTCATCGGACAAGATGAGGTCTCGCAATTGGCTGCGCAAGTCTTCGATAGTGGATAGTGTCACCCCTTGTACACCATAGGCTTTTGCTAAAGTTTCAAAGTCTGGATTCACCTCTAAATCTACAAAGGAATAGCGATGTTGATTGAACAATTCTTGCCATTGACGAACCATACCCAAGTAACCGTTGTTGATGATGACCACTTTCACAGGGATATTATAAGCTTTCAATAAGAGCAACTCTTGGCTGTTCATTTGTAGGCCCCCATCGCCTGTGATGAGTACTACCTTTTTATCTGGTTGTGCCACTTGTGCACCGATGGCTGCTGGCAAGCCAAAGCCCATGGTACCGGCACCACCGGATGTGATGATGGTATTCGGCTTGGAGAAAGTAATGAATTGAGACGTCCACATTTGATGTTGTCCCACGTCGGTCACAACGATGGCGTTGCCTTTCACGATATTATCGATTTCTTGAATCACCTTTTGTGGTAATAAGGTAGTTCCCTCATGAGGACGCACTCGAATTGGATACTCTTCACGCCATTCACGGATGCGTTCCAACCAACTTTCATGGGTTTGCGGAGTCAATTCATGGTTCATTTCATTCAACACATGTTTCAAATCCCCAACAATAGGAATATCGATGATTTTATTTTTGCCAATTTCTGCTGGGTCGATATCGACGTGGATGATGGTAGCATCTTTGCAGAACTCCTTCGGTACCCCTGCGATACGATCGTCGAAACGAATCCCTAAGGCAAGTACTACATCCGCTTCATTCACAGCATAGTTAGCATACACCGTACCATGCATACCTAGCATACCTAGCGATAATTGGTGCTCTCCTGGAAAGGAACCTAAACCTAATAAAGTATTCACTACGGGAACTTGGCACGTTGTGGCTAACTTATAAAGTTCTTCGGTAGCATTCGATAATAGCACACCATGACCTGCTATGATAAGAGGTCGTTTCGCACCTTTCAACAGGTCGATAGCTTTCTTGATTTGTTTTGGATGTCCGATGTAGTTCGGATCATACCCTTCAA
The DNA here is from genome assembly GCA_963518085.1 of uncultured Veillonella sp. GTDB lineage: Bacteria > Bacillota > Negativicutes > Veillonellales > Veillonellaceae > F0422. Next base: position 4,682 of record CAUQIB010000019.1, read on the forward strand.
TAGAGATTGGTTCGTTAAAGATGGCTTCAAATTCTTCATGGGAAATGACATCTAATTGCGCATCTCGTGTGATATCAACGAGCACGGGACCTGGGCGACCTGTAGTCGCTAGGTAGTACGCTTCTTTCACAGTGCGAATCATATCTCGGATATCTTTCACCAAGTAGTTATTTTTCGTCACCGGCATCGTAATGCCCACGATATCCGATTCTTGGAACGCATCTTTTCCCAGCAAGTGGCTGCACACCTGACCGGTAATGGCCAAAAGTGGAATGGAATCCATATGCGCCGTCATAATGCCTGTCACAAGGTTCGTCGCCCCTGGACCAGACGTAGCTAAACAGACCCCACATTTACCAGACGCACGGGCATAGCCGTCCGCTTCATGAGCCGCCCCTTGTTCATGACGTGCCAAGTAATGGTTGATTCCTTCAAAATCATAAATTTCATTGTATATAGGAATTACGGCGCCGCCGGGATAACCAAATATATCAGTCACTCCCAAGCGCTTCAATGTTTCTAGGAGTATGCGAGCTCCTCGAATCATTTTCTGTTCACTCATAGTGTATCCCTTTCTATATGTATCGTATTCATTAGTCATGTTCATTAAATTCATTAGAACTGATACGGTGAATCGTATATCCACGGTCAGCCATGGCCGCTGTGATTTTCTTGATATGCTCTTCTCCGTTCATCTCTACGGTTACCACCAATTCCACTTCATGGAATCGGTCCAAGTTTTTAAACTGATTATGTTCCAGTTTGATAACATTCGCATTTTGTTCTGCTAAGATTTCAGATACCGCTACTAATTGGCCTGGTTTATCAGATAAATTCACAGCAAATGTGAAAATACGGCCCCGTACGACTAAACCTTTGGTAATCATGGAAGCAATTGTCAATACGTCGATATTGCCACCGCTCAAGATGCTAACCACAGTTTTACCACGTACTCGCAATTTTTTCAAACCTGCCACTGAAAGTAATCCCGCATTTTCACCGATAATTTTATGTTTTTCCGCCAATAATAGAAAGGCTTCCATCAATTCATAATCAGATACGGTAACGATTTCATCTACATAATTTTGAATATATGTTAAATCTGTCGTACCAATGAGTTTCACTGCCGCCCCATCTGCAATGGTGCTCACGTATGGTAAGTTCACAGGTTTTCCTTCTGCTACGGCCGCTTTCGCACTAGCAGCCCCTTCTGGTTCTACGCCGATAATTTTTATTTGTGGATTTTTTAACTTCGCTGCCGCTGCTACACCAGAGATTAATCCGCCACCACCAATTGGTACTAAAATGATATCTGCATTTGGTAATTCTTCTAGGATTTCTAGGGCAATCGTCCCTTGCCCTTCGATCACATCTTCATCATCGAAAGGATGGACGAACACATAACCATGTTTTTCTTGTAGTTCACAAGCTTTTTCATAGGCTTCATCATAGACTTCACCAGCTAGCACCACTTCTGCACCGTATTGACGCGTCGCCTCTACCTTGATGAGCGGTGTGTGGCGTGGCATAACGATGACCGCTTTAATGCCTAAACGTTGAGCTGCCAGCGCCACTCCTTGTGCATGGTTACCTGCGGACGCCGCAATAACGCCACAGGCTTTTTCTTCTTCTGTTAATTTGGAAATTTTATTGTACGCGCCCCGCAATTTAAAAGACCCTGTACGTTGTAAATTTTCCGGTTTGATATATACATCATTGCCTGTTTCTTGGGAGTACACGGAGCTATGAATTAATTTTGTTTTCACCGCGATCGTAGCGAGTCGCTCCCTAGCCTCCATGAAATCGTATAATTTATGCATATAAACGTCCTTTCCTAAGTATCTATTCTATATATGGAACCGTACTTCCCTCATAGATATGTCTATCCTGACTACATTCCCTCTTATGCTTCGTCTAGGATTTCGATAGCACCTTGTGCCGCAGAGGATACATGCATAGCATATTTTTTCAAGTATCCTGTAACATCTGATTTGTACGGTGCTAAATTTGCTTTTCTTCGTGCAATTTCTTCCTCTGAAAGTTTCACATTCAAGGAACGATTTGGAATATCGATTTCGATAATATCTCCATCTTCTACAATAGCGATAGTCCCACCGGAAGCTGCTTCTGGAGATACGTGACCAATGGAGGCGCCACGAGTAGCACCAGAGAAACGACCATCTGTAATCAAGGCTACGTCTTTACCAAGACCCATACCTGTAATTGTCGCAGTTGGTGTCAACATTTCACGCATACCTGGACCACCTTTTGGGCCTTCGTAGCGGATGATGACTACATCACCTTTTACAATTTTATGACCCATGATGGCTTCTACGGCTTCTTCTTCGCTGTTGAATACTTTCGCTGGACCAGAGTGAACTAGCATTTCTGGGTCTACAGCGCCTTCTTTGACAACGGAACCGTCCGGAGCCAAGTTACCTTTCAATACAGCGATACCACCTGTGGTGTATACTGGATCGCTCCAAGGATGGATCACATCTTCGTCTAGAACTTTCACAGTTTTAGCAATCGTACCTTGGTCTACGAGACTCACAGATTTTGCCTCATCATGCAAATGACCTTGTTCTTGTAAACGGTGCATTACCGCATACACACCTCCTGCGGCATGTAAGTCTTCGATAAAATATTTACCAGATGGAGACAGTTTCGCCAATTGTGGTGTATCTCCTGCAATACGGTTGAAATCGTCCAATGTTAAGGACACACCTGCTTCATGAGCGATAGCTGGTAAATGTAACGCTGTGTTGGAAGAACCGCCCAATGCCATGTCTACGGCTACTGCATTTTCAAATGCTTCTTTTGTCAATACATCTTTTGGACGTAACCCTTCTTGTAACACTTCCATCACTTGCATACCTGCACGTTTTGCTAAACGCAAACGCTCGGAGTAAACAGCAGGGATGGTACCATTACCAGGCAATGCCATACCCAATGCTTCTGTTAAGCAGTTCATGGTGTTCGCTGTGTACATACCAGAGCAAGATCCGCAAGTCGGACAAGCTACGTTTTCAATATGTTCTAATTCTTCTTCGGAAATAAGACCCGCTTCAAATTTACCTACCGCTTCAAAGACGTCGGATAAACCGATTTTTTTGCCATTGTGTACACCTGCCAGCATAGCACCACCAGAAACGAACACAGATGGTAGATTCAAACGAGCTGCGGCAATCAACATACCTGGTACGACTTTATCGCAGTTAGGAATGAATACCATTGCATCGAATGGTGTGGCCATAGCGGAAGCCTCGATGGAATCAGCAATAATATTGCGTGTGACCAAGGAATATTTCATACCGATGTGGTTCATCGCCAATCCGTCACAAATACCGATAGTATTAAATTCCATTGGAATACCTCCAGCTTCGCGGATGCCATCTTTTACAGACTGTACTAAATTTTTCAAATGCACATGACCTGGAATGATTTCATTGAAAGAATTGGCAATCCCGATGATTGGTTTTCCAATTTCCTCATTGATGAATCCTAATGCTTTTAATAATGAACGATGAGGAGCTCGTGTAGCCCCTTTTGCTACTCTATCACTGCGTACCATATGATGATCCTTTCTACTCTTGATACTATACTGGTTATAACACTTGTTATAGTTACATATTGCTGTCTAAGTACTATATCCATACACTGAAATACTAGTATGTGATTTCTATTTGATACTTCTATAATTTTGTATCTATCTAATAGATTCCAAATCCGCATCTAATATTGTGGTATAGTTTTTAGACATAAAAAAGGGCGACCCCTAAGGAATCGCCTTTTAATATATATGTATGCACGTTAATCAAATAGACTACAACAACTTAGATTCCTTATGCTGTATACAAAGAAACCTAAGATGGTAGCTCTACCAAAGAAAAGGCGACCTCTATGGAATTGTTAGTTCTAATGACGTTCACGACTAGGAACAGGACGAGCACGAGAATTGCTAACAATGCCATGATAATCTCCTTTCTGTACGATATGCGTACGAATCTTAACTATAAGTGTAATACTTTAAAAATTTAATAACTGTCTACTATTGTAACACCTTTGTCCACTGTGTGCAAGGGTATTCCCTTATTTTTTACAAGATATATATGTCTTATTTTCCACAATCTGTTATACTATAAGTGTTACTTCCCCTATACTGGTAGCAGAAAGGGGGTGCTTGTCAATGGATATGGTCCTTAATTTTCTTATTTCTGTTGTGGCAGGTATAGTCAGCAACTATATTTGCAAGTGGCTAAACAGAAAGAAACGAAGTAACTAGCCCAACAAGAGATAGCTCTCTATAAAAAGCAAAACCCCACGGTTAGCGGACCGTGGGGTTTCTTTTGCTTGTAAATGGAAAGTCCTTAACTTTATTCCATATCCATTATATCACTTTCCTATTATATTTTCTAGTATATTAAAAACACCCAGGTCTAAACACCTGGGTGTTTTTTGGGTGAGCTTTATGGAATCACCATTACTCTTTTTCGCTTGTCTAAATTGTATCATAAATTGTAAAAAAATAAAATCTTATTCCCCTAAGAAGCGTTTTGCCTCGCAGTAATTTACGATACCTTCTACTACTTTTTTAGCTTCTCGCATAGCCAAGACTACGGTTGCTGGTTTATGCACTACGTCACCACCTGCGAATACACCTTGACGGCTCGTCATACCATATGGCATATCACGTGTTACCACATAGCCAGCTTCGTTCACTTCGATGCCATTACCAGGCCCTACTAAGCGTGCATTCGGTTTATGACCAATAGCCACGATAATTTTATCTGCTGGTAATGTAAAGTCTTCTCCTGTGCTTTTCACAGATCCATCTTCTTGTAGTTCTTGTCGTGTTAATGTCAGGCCTTCCACGATATCTGAACCGGTTACTTCTTTTGGAGCTGCTAAAAATTCAAAACGAATGCCTTCTTCTTTTGCCTCTTCAAATTCAGATGGGTTTGCTGGCATTTGTTCTTGTCCCCGGCGGTACGTCACAGTGACACTTTCAGCACCGAGACGAATACAAGTACGAGCCGCATCCATTGCCACATTACCGGCACCGATGATGACAACTTTATCACCTTTATACACTGGGATCAATTCTTCTTCAGCTCTACCATTTTGTACTAATTGTACCGATGTTAATAATGCCATTGCTTGTAACATACCTGCTTTATCATCGCCAGGCAAAGAAATTTCCGCTGGTACATGAGTTCCTGTAGCAATAAAGATGGCATCGAAACCTTCTTCAAAAAGAGCATCTAAGTTACGATCTGGACCGATTGTGACATTGCATTCAAAAGTAACACCTAATGTTTGTAATCGTTTTACTTCACGGCGCACAATTCGTTTCCCCAACCGGAACTCTGGAATACCAAATAATAGAATACCACCCGGTTCATCTTGGCGTTCAAACACAGTGACATCATAGCCTAATTTTGCCATATCACCAGCTACAGTTAATCCAGCAGGACCAGATCCAATAATAGCAATTTTACCTTGGTCTTTACGATTTGGTTTCACCTTACGAAGGTTATTGTCACTTTCAAAATCGGCTGCAAAGCGCTCTAATTTACCGATATTGATTGGTTTATTCGCACGATTTAAAATACATGCCCCTTCACATTGTTTTTCACGAGCACACACACGGCCACACACCGCTGGCAAACTGCTGCGCTCCGCAATAATATCGTTGGCCAATCCAAAATTACCATGTGCAATGGCTTGGATAAAACGAGGAATTTCATTTTCAATCGGACAACCTGTACGGCATAATGGCTTCGCACAATTCAAACAACGCTTCGCCTCAATAAATGCTTCCTCCATCGTATAATCCTTATCAAACTCTATCTCATGTCTTAACTCCATAAAGACCTCCTTGCACCACTCTGGCGACACACTTTTCCTTTACATACTCTATTTAGTATTTCTTAATTATTTCGATATAATATCTATAGTATACCATAAGTCAAATATACTTCACTGTAACAATGGCTACACCCTTGCTGTATCCATGGAATTAGCCATCCCTTTTCTTAGTGAAAGTACTAAAAGATATATCCTATAGTATACCATATGTGCGCACAGTGTGTAACTATGTATTTTTATATATTATGCAACGATACCTCTATCGTTTCAAATATATTGCAACGATAGGCTATTTTCACATAATACAATTTCTAATAAACCGCTATAGTATCACATGTATGAGTATATGCAACGATACAAAAAAGAGGTCCACCACATAGGTAGACCTCTGTATGAGTCATAATTAGTTTGCAGATGTAATAGTTCCTTTGAAAGTTTCTGCAATGAATTGTTTGATGGCCTCAGACTGATAAATCTCTGCAATTTTTTTGTATGTTTCATTATCTTTATCTTGTTCACGAGTTGCCAAGATCATTACAGCCAATGGTTCATCTTTTGGTTCTAAGTACAATCCTTTTTCACCTACGTTGATGCCTGCGCTTTGTACGTAGTTCATCGGAATCGTCGCCAATGTCACATCGTCTAAGCTACGAGGTAATTGTGCTGCCTCTAGCTCTTGGATTTTTAGGTTCTTAGGATTTTCCACAATATCTGCCACTGTGGCTTTGAAACCAACACCTTCTTTCAATTTAATAAGGCCTGCTCGTTGTAATAAGGCTAAAGCACGTCCACCATTCGTTGGATCATTTGGAATCGCTACGGTGTCACCATCTTTCACATCGATAGGAGATTTTACAGAATTACTGTAGATACCCATTGGCATTAAAATAGTTTTACCGATTGGCACTAGTTTCGAATTATTTTGTTTATTAAAATTTTCCAAAAACGGCACATGTTGGTACGCATTTAATTGGATATCTCCATCCGCCAAGGCTTTATCTGGTGTGATGTAGTCGGAAAATTCCACCACTTTCAACTGGATACCTTGTTTTTGTGCTTCCTTCGCCACAGCCTCCGCCACTTGTGCATGAGGACCTGCAGTTGCTCCAATTTTAATTTCCTTAGGCGTATCTTTCGTCGTTGTACTTGTACCACAGCCCGCAATGCCTAATGCTAATATGCCCACTAATAGGGGTGTAAATAATGATTTTAATTTCATAGTTCTGTCCTTTCATAACTACAAATAGTAGTAACAAAAAATTATATTTCAATTCTGAGTATACAGAATATCATAAGAATCTTCTCTTGCCCAATATAAATTTTATTACACTATTAATAGGTAAAAACTATAATTTATATACATTAAAACTTTTTTTCATAGTCACAAATAATTGAATTTCTAAAATATTTAAGTTATTATAATCATGTTTTATATGAAAGGAGTAACTATATGTCAACTTTTTACAAATGGCATAAGAGAATATCTATCTTTTCTATTATATTTTTTCTTATGTTTTGCATTACCGGTTTATTATTATTATTTAGAAATGAATTAAATGCTTGGTCTTTAGGACAACCCTCTCATGGTACATCTACTATGACAATGAGTCCATCCTCATCCTCTATATTTGATGCAGCAGATGCGGGTGCTGCATTGGTAAAACAACAATATCCATCAAAAGATATTTTGAATATTTCTCCAACCATGAATAGATCTAATCTATTACGCTATAGAATTATTGATTCATCAGCCACATCTGCCCCACCTGCACGAATGGGTATGGGAGGAGACTATACTTTATATAACCCAAGTTCTAATACACTTGTTGAATCTCATCGTGTCACCCCTGCGCATCCATGGGTACGAAGTGCACTACATACAATTCATGAATTACATACTCGATTAGCCTTAGGAAAATTTGGTATTTATCTTGTAACTATTCTATCTATGATATGCTTCTTATCCATCCTTAGTGGTATCTTTTTATACGGCCCTTTCAGTTCCGCCTATAAACGAAGTACACAAACATCAAATCGATTACAAATCAGCGCTCTGCATCGTGAATTTTCTATGATTGCTTCTGTTTGGGGACTTGTATTATCTCTAACTGGTGTATGGATTGGTGGTTTTTTTATTGCTAATGATTATTACATAAAAAATGTAGCTTCTATAGCAACACAAGAATTAGATACTCATAAATCCGAAATTTTATCTCCTTCTGAAGCAATTCAACGAATCCTATCAACCTATCCTAATCGTCAACTTATTTCTATGGATTATCCATCAAAATTTAACAATTATCACTATGCCTTTTATTTAGGTAGCCAAAATGATGAGGATCCTGCCATGTTTTTAGGTCAGCCTGTATATGCCAATTTATATAGTGATTCAACTCTCGATCAGTATGCAACAAAAGAAATTCCTTGGTATTTCACAGGAATGAAAACTATGATAAACTTACATATTCATAATCATAATTCCATGGTATTAAAAATATTATGGGCCATCTGGGATACTATTATCATCATTGGTATGTTATTAGGCATTATCCTAACGATTATGAAACGATATCATATTCCTATGAAAACTACATCTATAAAATCTACCTTATCTCCTACTCATATTTGGAGAATTCCTGCTATATCTAGTGTATTAATTGCTTGTGGTTTAATCATTCCAATGTGGCCTAATTCTATGACAGAAACAATTGGTGCTATCTGTTTATCGATTCCTTTAGTACTCTTTATATACTCTTTATATCAGCACTATAGTCGAATCAAAGAAACTCTATAATATATCTATAGTAATCTTTCTTATAGCCTTATGAAAAGAAAAATAGAGGTCATTGTTACGTTATATAACTATGACCTCTATTGTTATATTATTTTCCTTGCATCGCCAATAACTGGTTCACTTTTCGCTCTAATTCGGCATTTTTCTCTTCTAATTGTTGGATACGCATTTCATAGTCACTACGTACTACTTTCTGTTCAGCTTTCCCAATTCTGAAAGAAGCTCCTGCATTCCAAGATAGGGTATGTCCCGCAAGGCTAAGTCCAAAATTATAGAATCTATCTTTATTTGTATAATGACCTATTCCTAATGCCATGCCTTTTGTACCTTTAAATTGGCCTACACCAGCCATGACTTGTGTCCGATGTGTCCCATCATATGGTAAGGCTTTCAACGCACTTAATGCAATAGCAGAGGCCCCTGCTGTTTTTGCCGTATCATTAGCATTTTCTGCCATCGATCGTACAATATTAATTTGATCGCGAATACTTTCAGGTTTAGTACCTGTATTGGAATTTAACTTTTCAATTTCTTCTGGTGTATATCCCAATACGTTTGTAACCGCTTTTAATTGTTTCACATTCACTGCATCTGTATCTTTAATACCACCCGCTACATTGACGATTCTCCGTTTCATCTCTGGAATAGGTAATGAATCATTATCAAATTGCATAGAGTATCCTTCTGTACCTACAGAAACAACACCTTCTGCTGCTTTCACCTCATCTCCTGAGAAAGCTGATGTACCATCTATAGCAGCACCTCGTCCTTCTGTAGAAGAGAACAGACCAATAGATATACTATTCTTGTCATTCACGCGCGACCAAGCACCCAGAGCCATACTGCTATCTGCCTTAGAAGATATTTCTGCACGATTTCCAATGGCTATGCTATCTTCTGATAAAGTCGTAGCATACCTTCCTAAAGCTATACTTCTTTTCTTTGCTGTCACAGCTTGAGAACCCATGGCAATGGACTCATCTAACCATGCTCGACTAGCTTTACCAATGGCAATAGCATCGGTTCCATTTTCCCTAACACCATTACCAATTCCTACGGCATCAAATCCATAGACTCTAGTATAATTACCAATAGCCATTGATTGGAAAGCTACTTTTTCCTCATATCCCTCTGGTATACTTGGAGTGTCTTTTTCATCTTTTGAATTATCTAATAGTTTATAGTTTTCTGCATTCACAATATGTTCAGATTGATTTCCTAATTTAGTAGGTGTATCACGAGGAATCTCTCCTAAATCCTCATCTTCTGTTAATTTTCCTACATAGGAATTAGTACCGATAGCAATCCCATATTTTCCATTTTTTTCAATGGTTGCCTCATACCCTAAGGCAATACTATAGTCTGCATTAATATTGTGATTATATCCAATCCCAATAGGAGTATTAATCCGATTATTTGTAGACCCAATTGTGCCCTTACCAATCGATACACCACCAGCCGTATAGGCTGTGCTTGTATCTCCATTCTTACCTAAGTTTACTTCTTCTGCTAATACTGTTGATGTACACAGTAAGGCAACCAATGTCGCTAATACTAGATTCCTTTTCGTCATTTTTAGCCTCCCTTAGTTTATGAACTGTTATAGTACGTAAATTATATCATAATTCCTGTATGTTTTTATGATTATTTTCTATAGAATAGTCATTATAATTCGTAATTACATGCTTATATAATTAAGATTATTTTAGCTCCTAATATAATTATATCTTAAAAGTTTTTCAGAATCCTTTTTCCTAACAAATACAAAAAGCTATTAGTCGATTCTCTAAAACAAACTAATAGCTTTGTATATAGAAGGACTGTCATACAACAGCCCTTTTATGGATTTGGTGCGCCCAGAGGGAATTGAACCCCCGACCTGCAGTTTAGGAAACTGTCGCTCTATCCTACTGAGCTATGAACGCAAGTATATATCTATTATAGTCTAACTATACTCTACCTAGCAATATGAAATCTAAAATAAGATTCGATTCGTATCGCATGTGTATATCCATAATACAGAACATTTTTTCTAACCCATCAAGATTCAGTAAAGCCTTATACTACAAGGGTTATTCACTTTTTGTGCATAATATGTGTATAACTATGGAGTTATTAACACTAAATTCACAAGGTATTAACAACCTACTCACAATCTATACTCATAGTTATACACTAAGTTATCCACAGTTTAGTGGATAACTGTTCCATATGTACGATAAAAGTATTTATTTTTATCTCGAAGTGTTCGATCCATACACACATTTAATAGATTTAATAGATCTACTAGATGTTCTAGATACTTTACTAACGATACAGTTCCTATACCTTTATCGTAAACACAATAAGCCTATAGAACCATTCGTACTGTTCTATAGGCTTTCGTATATCTTCTATATTAGCTATTCTCGTACAATCACACTTTCATCGGTAATGTACACCATATCGTACCTTATAAGTGTTGGTTATTTACAACAAATTATTGCTTATTCGGCAAAATATAATTGGCCATCCACTTCTACTGGAATACCCCAGTCAACTTGCACACCATTTTTGTTCCACATACGAGTTAATGCTAATTTTAAATTGTCGTAGGAATCCAATGGTTGTACCGTCAACTCATCGTATGTATTTAATCCTGTGGCATGCATTACTATTTGTTCTGCTTGCAAATAAGATTCTACTTTTTCTTTCCAAGTTGCATCGTCTAATACCACTTGGCATTCTTTTGTTTCTTTGTTATACGCAATATGACCGCGCTCATTATCTCCATAATGAATTGCTAAATATACCCATTCCATGGTGTACCCTCTTTCATGACTAACATAAGTTATTATGTATACTATACTCATACTTTGATGTATTCTGTTCCTATTATATCGTATCTTTCCAAATGGTGGCAATATAGATAGTTTTTACATTATTCAGGACTACTCTCCATTACCACTTTCCGTGTCACCATTACTTTATCCACTCGTGTGTTATCCATATCTATAACTTCAAATTGCAATGGTCCATAGTGACAACGATTGGCTTCTTTTGGAATGCGACCGAATAAGTACGTCACAAATCCCCCTAACGTTTTGTATAGATCATCTTCTTCGCCTGGTAATAGTTCGTCCACTTCGAAGTATTCTTTCAGTTCTTCAATGCTGATGAGTCCATCCACAAGATAGGTCCCATCTTCTCGTTGAACGATACGATTTTCTTCTTCTTTCTTTTCCTCTTCCCCAGATGGCATCAATCCCACGATTTCTTCCATAATATCGTGGAAGGTAATCATCCCACTCATACCACCGTATTCATCTAGCACAATGGCTTCGTGTGTTCCTTCTTCTCTGAAAGTAGATAATACTTTCATTAAGGATAAAGATTCTGGTACGAGCACTGGTTTACGCATACAATAGGCCAGAATATCTTTCATAGGGCGATGGCTTTCTTTCATTTGTTGTGCCAATACATCTACGGAAGAGACTAATCCTTTCAACTCATCTAAGGAATCATCGCCCACAGGAATACGATGTTCGTTGCATTCCATAATAGTTTCTAAGATTTCTTCATCACTAGCGTTGATATCAATCCATGTCAACTGCGTGCGAGGTGTCATAACATCGCTGGCATCGAGGTCCGCTAAACGGAAAATATTTTCTACCAGCACTGGCTCTTCCTCTTCATAAGCGCCCAATTCCACACCTTGTACGAGCATTTTATTAATTTCTGATTCCGTTACTGGTGCTTCTTCCTTGTGTTTCACACCTAGTACTTTCAGTAGCATCGTCGTAGATACACTAAGGAGTGCTACTAATGGTTTTGTCACAGTAGCAAAGTATTTCATAGGGATAGCCATCATGATAGCGATGGATTCTGGTGAATTGTAAGCTAACCGTTTCGGCACCAATTCACCAATAACCAAGGATAAATAGGTTGTTAAAGATACGATAAAAATAGGGCTTATCGTGTCGGCATAATCAGCTAGCCACAGTATATGTTTTTTAATATATGTCGCCATAGGATCAGAAAAAGTAGCACCTGAGTACAAACCAGTGACAATACTAATTAAAGTAATACCAATTTGTATAGTAGAAAACATTTCATTTGGATCCTCCGCTAGCTTGATGGCCATGCGAGCCCCACGATTACCTGCTTCCACCTTTTCTTCTAATAACCCTTTACGAGCATTGATAATGGCTAATTCCGTCATGGAAAATAGACCATTCAAAATGATGAGTATGACTACAATTAAAATTTCTATACCTATGTCACTGCCCACTGATTCTATCTCTCCTTATCGATTTATAATTAAAATACTAAATAACAACAGCTGTTCCTGTGCATGTCACCATGAGCATACCATTCGTTTCGCCCAGTGTTTCATAACTTACAGATACGCCTACAATGGCATTGGCTCCCATAGCTTTTGCGCGTTTGCTCATTTCTTTCAAGGACGCTTCACGAGCGCTGGCCAAGGAGGATTCATAACTATTGCTACGACCGCCTACAATATCTCGAATAGAGGAAAAAAAGTCTTTCACAAAATTACGACCTTCCACCACTTCTCCAAACACAATTCCTTTATATTCCTTAATTGGTTGACCCTCAATTTGCATCGTTGTTGTAATAATCATGGTATCTCCTGTATTCTCATATTGATATATTTCAAACATCATTATTCGTATTATATCATATTTAGAATAGTTCCATATAACATTAAATAAATACCTGTTGCACCAGCACCATATACAAAATAGTTCCTCCTCCAATGGATAGGAACATATTACCTTTCCATAAGTGAAGCAATATTGTTACTACTACGGCAATGATATCTGGTATCCCATGGTGTACGCCAGAGATATCTACATGTCGTAAGGAAAATATCACTAACAAACTCATCGTCGCCGACGGTAATACTTTCCCTAAATACTGCACATAAGCAGGTGTTTTCGTTTTCGAATTAAATATGACAAATGGTAAAAATCGTGTTGCCATGGTTCCTAGTACAACAATAGCAATGGTTATAATTTGTTCTGTAAAAGTCATTATTACCCCTCCATTGTTCTGCGTAACAGACTTAACATCACCACGATGCCAATCATAGCAGGAATCATAAAATGTTCACTACCAAATACGAACAAGGCAATCCCAGGAATCAATAATCCTATACTAGAACTAATTAAATTTCGTTGCATTTTATATTGTTCTAGAGCCAATACAATAAAGAGTGCAGTCAGTACAAATTCCAAACCTTTCGTATTAAAAGATAATACAGATGCAAAAAGATTACCTATAACAGACCCGACCACCCAATATATTTGATTCAATAAAGTCACAAAAAAATAACACCATTTCTTAGAAATTTCAGTAGGAATTTGTGATGTATAATTGATGGAAAAACTTTCATCCGTCATTCCAAATATTAGATACGGTGTTAGCCATCCCATATGTCTATATATAGTTAACATAGAAATTCCATAAAATATATGACGCCCATTGACCATGAGTGTTATCAAGAAAGCACTCACTGGATCAAATGGAGATAATAACATAGCCACTGTCACAAATTCCATAGATCCTGCATAAATCAAAGCACTCAATGCCAATGTATAGCCCAAAGAAAATCCCATAGAATACATGTAAATACCATAGGATAGACCTAAAAATAAAAATCCAAATAATAACGGTGTTGTTTTAAGAAAACCATATCGAAAGGCAGGTCCTATAGCATTTTTTATTGATTCATGTTCCATATATCCCATCCTTTCTTAAAAACAGCCTACGGGAACTTCTTCCCATAGGCTGTTTTTATTAATCCTCAAAATCGCGAGATAAATTAACTTCTTTTAGAGGTACTACTTTTGTTTTATGTTTTGCTTTGTACCACAAGTACACAGCAAAGAATACTGGAAGACCAATATAAGCAACAGATACTCCGTACCAGTCAATACTTTCACCCATGAAGGCTGTATAGTTTTGACCAGCAATGATAATCAAACATAATGCTAAGGCAAATAATGGACCAAATGGGAACAAGGATGCTTTATAAGGTAATTTAGACACATCATGACCTTGTGCTACATAAGCACGACGGAAACGATAATGTGCAATAGCAATACCCACCCATGTAATAAATCCACTCATACCACTAATGTTGATCAACCAAGTATAGGCTTGACCTTCTCCAATTAAGGATGTTAAGAAGGCAAATAGACCAAAAGCTGCTGTTGCTAACAACGCTGGAATTGGAACACCACGATGATTAATAGAACTAAAGAATTTTGGTGCATCTCCCGATTTAGACATTGCATATAGCATACGTGTAGAGGAGAATAATCCAGAGTTACCTGCAGACAATACGGCAATTAACAAAATAGCATTAATAAAATGTGCTGCCCAATCAAATCCAAAACGATCAAATACTAACGTGAATGGGCTAATAGATACATTTTCTACAGAACTATTCAATAAGTTTGGATCATTGTAAGGAATTAAGAAACCAATAACAATAAATGAACCAATATAGAACAGTAAAATACGCCAGAAAATAGAGTTAACTGCTTTTGGAATATTTTTCTCTGGATCTTCTGATTCACCAGCTGCTGTACCAATTAATTCTACCCCTTGGAATGAAAAACCTGCAATCATAAAGATAGCTAAGATAGAGGAGAATCCACCTACAAATGGTGCTTCATCTAATGTCCAATTATGGAATCCTGGAGATGGATTTCCTACGCCAAGGATCAATAAGGTACCTAATAACAAAAATACTATAACTGTAATTACCTTGATGCTAGAGAATACATATTCACTTTCACCAAAAGAACGAGCTGAGAAATAATTCAATACAAATAAAATCAGCAAGAATATAGCGGACCAAACAATGGCAGGCACATCAGGGAACCAGTATTTCATAATGAACGCACTGGCTACAAGTTCTGCTGCTAATGTAATAGCCCAGTTGAACCAAAAGTTCCAACCTAACGCAAAACCTAAGGCTTTATCTACATATCGAGAGGCATGAGTACCAAAGGAACCAGACACTGGT
This sequence comes from uncultured Veillonella sp., assembly GCA_963518085.1. Taxonomy (GTDB): domain Bacteria; phylum Bacillota; class Negativicutes; order Veillonellales; family Veillonellaceae; genus F0422. Next base: position 20,386 of record CAUQIB010000019.1, read on the forward strand.
AAGTACGTAGTCATTTCTCCTAAGCTAGTCATCAAGAAATATACCATGATACCAATAAAACCATAAGCTACTAAAGCACCACCAGGACCAGCTGTACTCACTACTTCACCACCAGCTACAAATAAACCTGTACCGATGGCACCACCCAAAGCAATCATATTCATATGGCGGGATTTTAAACTTCTTTTTAATTTATTATTTTCCATGGGACTTCTCCTTATAAGTCAAGATTTCTTACATATTCAGCATTATCTTCAATAAACTTTCGACGAGGCTCTACCTTATCTCCCATCAAAACACTGAATATTTTATCCGCTGCAATACTATCTTCCATACTTACTTGGAGTATCGTTCGATGTTCTGGATTCATCGTTGTGTCCCATAATTGTTCTGCATTCATTTCTCCAAGACCTTTATAACGTTGAATTGTAATATTTTCACGTCCAATTTCATCTAGTCTATCTGAAAGTTCTTGGTCACTGTAAGCATACCACTGTTTTTGACCTTTTTTAATTTGGTACAACGGTGGTTGCGCAATGAATACATGACCTTCTTCAATCAATGGTCGCATATAGCGATAGAAGAATGTCAATAATAAGGTACGAATATGAGCACCGTCCACATCCGCATCTGTCATAATGATAATTTTATTATAACGGCTCTTCGTAATATCAAAGTCTTGTCCGATACCTGTACCAAAAGCAGTAATCATAGAACGAATTTCTGCATTGGCTAAAATTTTATCAAGGCGAGCTTTTTCTACATTTAGAATTTTACCACGCAATGGTAAAATCGCTTGGTAACGGCGATCACGACCTTGTTTTGCCGTACCACCCGCAGAATCACCTTCGACGAGATAAATTTCTGTCATAGTCGTATCTTTTTCAGAACAATCTGCTAACTTACCAGGCAAAGAACTCACTTCTAAGGCATTTTTACGGCGTGTCAATTCACGAGCTTTACGGGCTGCTTCACGAGCACGGCTCGCATTGGTTGCTTTTTCGATGATTTTCTTTGCTTCCGCTGGATGTTCTTCTAAATATATACGCAATCCATCAGATACGATGGTATCTGTAATCCCTTTTACTTCGCTATTGCCTAATTTACCTTTTGTTTGGCCTTCAAATTGTGGTTCCAATACTTTTACGCTTACTACAGCTGTTAAGCCTTCACGCACATCTTCCCCAGTCAAATTGCTTTCATTTTCTTTCAAAATGCCAGCTTTGCGACCATAGTCATTTAAAGTACGTGTTAAGGCTGTACGGAAACCACTCAAGTGCGTACCACCATCAATGGTATTAATATTATTAACGAAGGATAAAATTGTTTCGCTATAACTATCGTTATATTGTAATGCTACATCCACAACTACATCATCACGAGTATTATCGATGGAGATAACACTTGGTGTGATAGCTTCCTTCGCTTCATTTAAATATTCAATAAATTGTACTAAGCCACCTTCGTAGTGGAAGCTTTCACTGCGACCGTCCCCACGTTTGTCGGACAAGGTAATACGTAATCCTTTATTCAAGAATGCTAACTCTTGTAACCGAGTTTTTAATACATCAAATTCAAAAATGGTAGTTTCAAAAATTTGTGAATCTGGTTTGAATCGTACTGTTGTACCTGTACGATCCGTCGTACCGATTTCTTTCAAATCAGATGTTTTATTACCGCGTTCAAAAGAAATTTCTTGAATTTTTCCTTGTTGATATACATCGACAATGGTCCACTCACTCAAAGCATTTACTACAGAAATACCTACACCATGAAGACCACCGGATACTTTGTACCCACCGCCACCAAATTTACCACCTGCGTGAAGTTTAGATAATACAAGTTCTACCGCAGGCATACCTGTTTCATGCATCCCTGTTGGGATACCACGGCCATCATCGATAACTTCAATACTATTATCTTCACAAATGGTCACTTCAATATGTGTGGCATACCCAGCTAGTGCCTCATCCACACTATTATCTACAACTTCATACACCAAGTGATGTAATCCACGGGCAGATGTGCTACCAATATACATACCAGGTCTCATACGAACGGCCTCTAAGCCTTCGAGAACCTGTATATTACCGGCATCATAATTTGTTTGTTCTGCCATCTGACATCCTCCTACTATTTATATAATACATTTTATTATACAATACTTTACTATTTCTGTGAAAGTCTCAGACTTTATTTAACTTGCATTTTATCTGTTTCATTCCAACGATACTTATTTGTAATATTCACAACTTGTTCATAGGATAATTCATTTTGTGGTTTTGATGTAATTAGCATCGTTGCCCAATACATATCGTTGGCATCTGTAGAACCTTGAAACAAACGAGTTAAATAATAGTAAATACTTTCTTCTTTCGCTACTTCATACCATTCATAAGTACACCAGGGAGCAATTGCTTTCATTTGGTCATATTTATAATGAGGATAATTCTTTAATAAACCTTTCACCGTACAAATAATATGTCTATATTTTTTATATTCACACTGAGGACATACCTTTGCAGATCCTTCCGATTGCCAACGACCACATGTAGGACATTGATGAAAATGCTCTTTCTGTAATATAAATTCTTTCTTTGCTTGCTCCATTCGTGTTTTTAATACTTTTTGACGAAGTTCCTCATGACGAATCACACGAACAGAATCTTCTATACTTTTTACAACATCAGGTGACAACACAATTTCGTGAAAGTCGATGCTTTCCTCATAGATAGGCCTCATATCTAATGCATCCCCTGATACAAGCTGCTCTTGAAAAACACGTCGTGGGAGTTGTACTTTGATATCTGTAATAATAGATTCTCCATAATACTCACGTAATGCTTCCAGTAATTGTGGTTTGCGCATAGTCATTTCTTGCATCCATACGGTATGACCAATTTCAACTACGATAACAGGTGGCTTTATATGTACTAATTTTGCTTGTCCACTCACCATAGGTCCTACGACAGATTCCCAATCCTGATAGAGTTTCATAAGTCGATACATTTCATAAATACCTAGTTCTTGTAACATAGCATCACGAAGATTCGTCACTCCTGTAAGGGTTTCTAACTTACTCTCCATATGACATTTCCTCCGATAAATCTATATACTGTATTCTGTCTAAATCCATTGTATCCATTATATCAGTAGTAGTAATGATTGTCTGTACACGTTTATGAATAAATTTGATTAAATTAGATCGACGTTCCTGATCCAACTCACTAAATACATCATCTAATAGTAAAATAGGATATTCTCCTACTTCCGATTTAATATATTCCAATTCACTTAACTTGACTGACAATATAGCTGTCCGTTGTTGTCCTTGTGACCCAAATCGTTTTAAATCCATAGGACCTGAATAAAAAATAATATCATCACGATGAGGGCCCACCGATGTTTGCAATCTTCGTCGATCTTCTGGTAATTGTTCTTGCAAAGCTTGTAATAAAGCCTCCTTAGTCACCAATAATTGTTTCTCACTATAAGGCTGGCTATATTGCAATCGTAAATCTTCTTTACCATTAGTTAGTTTTCGATTCATTAAATCCATCAATTGATTTAATTTTTTTAAACTTTCCAATCTCTTTTGAATAATTTGAGATCCTAATGTAGCAATTTGTTCATCCCAATCTTGTACCGGTACTTTACTGGTATGACTATATTCTTTAAGTATCCGATTTCTCTGTTGTACAGCCCGTTGATACATCGTAAGTTGATGATAATATTGAGGACTGGTCTGACTAATTTCCATATTTAAAAAACGACGACGTAAAGAAGGGCTCCCCTTAATTAACTCTAAATCTTCCGGAGAAAAAATAACTGTATTTAAGGTTCCTACTAATTCTTTTTGTGATAACGGATTATCATGCAAACGAATCACTTTTTTTCCTTGTCTTCCCCATTTAATCTGTAACGTATGAGGAGTATCAGATTTCATAAAGTGAACGATAATACTAGCCTCATCTTCATTCCAAGAAATGACATCTTTCATATCTGATGTACGATGACTATATCCCATTGTTGCAATATAAGCAGATTCTAGGATATTTGTTTTTCCTTTTCCATTAGGACCATGGATAACAATAACTTCTGGTGTGAAAGTAATAATTCTATGACGATGATTGCGAACATGTATAAGTTCCAATTCAGTCACATACACAATTAAGCCTCCTTCACTATAGTAATTGTTACTTCATTAGCAATAGTTACCACATCATTAGGATATATTTTTTTTCGTTTTTCTGTAATTAATATACCATTTAAGGTAATTTTTTCTTCTTCTAACAATAGTTTAACTTGGCCACCTGTGGATAAAATATTAGCATATTTCAGTAGTTGATCTAATTGAATATACTCTGTATGAATAGATACAGTTTCTTGATTCATAATTTCCTCTTTCTTTTAATTTTGAGTATGAACTGGTGTTACCACATATGTGTAATTATCATTATTATCTTGACGAATTACCATAGCCCCTTTTTCTTGTAAATACATATGGATTCTTTCACCTGTACTATGTTTCAATAAGTCATCAATATATTTACCATTAAAATTAATGGTGAAAGGATTTCCTTCAAAAGTACATACTACGATATCTTTAACCATACCGATATCAGCACTTTGAGAACTCAATATAACTTGATTTTCTTCCCAATCGTAACGAATAGCAGAATAACTCATATCTTTCGCCATAAAATAAACACGATCTAAAGAACTAGCAAATTCACGACGATTTAAAATAGCACTAGCATCAAATTTAGCAGGAATAACACGTTTATAATCAGGATATGTACCTTCAATTAATCTTGAAATAATATATACATTATCAAATACAATAGCTATTTGATTTCTATTCCAAATTAATTTAACCATAACAGGTTGATCTGATGGTAATACTCTGGAAACTTCTTCTACAGTACGTTTTGGAATGACAATACGCATCGAATCTTCAAGCTCTGTATCTAAAATAACTTTTTTAACAGCCATACGATGTGTATCAGTACCTACCATAGTAAGCTCATTACCTTCAATTTCTACTAATGTGCCACAGAAAATAGGACGATCTGTATCGGTAGAAGTAGCATATACAGTTAAGTCGATTAATTGTTTTAACTGTTCTCCGTCAATCATAATGCTATTATCATCATGGATTTGATCCACTAAGGAGAAATCTTCTACTTGCATAGTTACTAATTTAAATTCAGAATGATCGGATTTAATCTGTAATTGATTAGAATTATCTGGTTTATATAATTCTACTTGTTCACCTGGTAGTTTTTTTAGAATTTCTTGAAAATATTTAGAACCTACTACAATCGTACCTGGTTCAAGAATGGTAGCATCTACCTGGGATCGCATACCAATTTCAAAGTCATTGGCTTGTAATTCTACATAATTATCTTTAGTAGAAATATAGATAGATCCTGGTAAATTAGAGCTTGTTTTATTACTTGCTACACGTTGGAATAGTGACATAGCTTTTACTAATTCGGTTTTGTTAAATTGAAGTTTCATCATTAACTCCTTATGACTAATATAACTGTATTAAAGTGTTTTTGTTTAAAATAGTAGACGTAGTAGTAGGGCGCGTGTACAAGTGGATAGGTGTATAAAATCCTTGAGTTTTAATGTTTTACACATGTTTACAACTTTGGGAATAGAAAATTGTATCTATCCACATAGTAACAGAATAAAGCTTATCTTGTGTGTAAATCGATAGTTGTTAACAGTCTAGACACAAAGTGTACACAGGTTACACACCTATTTATCCACAATTTAGGAATTACTTAGCTTTTTCTAATTCTTCGCGAATACGCTTAATGGTATATTGTAAATCTTGGTCTTTTTCCATTTCTCTAGAAATTTTTTCATATGCATGCAATGCTGTAGTATGATCTTTTTTTCCAAAGGCGAAGGAAATTTGTGGGTAACTTTCATTAATTAATTCACGAGCTAAATACATGGCAATTTGGCGTGGATGAGCATATTGCTTATTCCGTTTTTGGCTAATTAAATGTTCTAGTTTGATTTTAAAATAATCTGCTACAAATTCTTGAATATATTTAATGGATAATACAATTTTTTCTGTATGGATGATAAAATCTTTAATCGCTTTATTAGTAAATTCTACATCAATCGTTTCTAATCGGTTTGTGATGGCTGCTTGTGTAATTAATGTTTCAAAAGCACCTTTTAATTCACGAATATTTCTCTTATTAAAATACTGTGCAAATAGGTGAATAACTTCTTTTGGGACATATAAAGTTGGGTATTCGCTACGACGATGATAGATTTCTTCATGGATGATAGCTTCAATCATCTCTGGATTTGGTGCTTCAATTTCTACCGTAAGACCACTGTTGAATCGTGTGATTAAACGTTCTTCCATTTCCTTGTAATCTTTTGGAGGTTTATCACTGGATAGGATAACTGCTTTATTGTGACTTAATAAATGATTAAAAGTATTGAAAAACTCTTCCTGTGTAGTTTTCTTATTTTTTTCTTCTAAGAATTGTACATCGTCAATGATGAGTACATCGATATCTCGGAAGTTACGACGGAATTGATCCGGTGTTTTTGTCCGCAAAGATTCAATAAAACTATTCATAAAATCTTCACTGGTAATGGACATAATTTTAGCAGATGGATTATTAGCTAAAATTTCGTTTCCGATAGCATGCATTAGATGAGTTTTACCAAGACCAGATTGACCATGAATATATAGTGGATTATATCGAAGACCTGGATTTTCTGCTACTGCTTTCGCAGCACTGAAGGCAACGCGGTTAGAATTAGACTCAATATAATTATCAAAAGTAAAAGTACTATTTAGATGTGATTTTGAAGAACTACTCATATTCCGTTGTACTGGTGGTGTTGGTGGTATAGTAGTAGTTGTTTTAGTAACAAATAAATCAGTAGGTACTGGTTTTTGGATACCTTGTGAAGGGGAAGTATTTCTTTGAATAATAACAGGGGAATCATAGCTAGGACGACTCACTCCTTCTGGTAATACTTCATCATATTCTTCTATCTCCCAAGGAGGAGAAATAATGGGAGTTGGAGAACTTTCTATATTTGTATCTACAATAGAGGGCATATCGATAGGTGGCATAGGAGGAATATCCGAAGGAGATGTGTGTATTGTCTCTGATAAAGATAAATCTACCTCGTTAGTATCCGTTATATAGTCAATAGTTTGTAAAGTAGGAAGTAAGCTTTTTGCTGCATCTATGATTTGGTTATGGACTAATGGAGTTTGAATATATTTTAACTTACTAGAATCCATAACAAATAAAGTTAGAATAGTAGGTGTCATAGAATAGGGCATCAATGAATTCACGACCAAGGAGTCCCACATTTGCTGTGGCATTTTTGTTTTTGTTTTTTGCATCACTTGGTCCCATAGGGAGTAGAGATCTAAGTCGCTCATAATAAACCTTCCTGTATATGTATAAGAATTATTTGTCCACATCATGATAAGTGTGGATAACTAAAAATTAGACAAAGAAAAAGAGTTCATAAACAAGATAATAACTAGAATTGTTTTTATCCACAAAATTGTGAATAAGTCAGTGGATAAGATATAAAAAATGTGGAAAACTTGTTTATAACCCTTCGTTGGTGTATGTCTTTATTATACCAAAAACTTTTTTTCTTTACTATGGATTCTATAGGATTCATTTTTACTTTTCTAAAAAATCTTTGCATATTACTACGAAACTTATACTAAAAGTAAAGATTTCATAATAAGAAAGGAAATATTACGATGAATAGTAAGAAATATTTATGGATGTATTAAGATATCTACTATAACAATATTATATATACTATTAAAAGCAAGGTTTGTAAGAGTATAATACATTTGTGACAAATAAATAAAAAATAAGAAGGCTCTCTGT
>CAUQIB010000020.1:0-28153 GCA_963518085.1 uncultured Veillonella sp.
TGTATGTTGTCACATGGTCTGTTGTAGAGTCTGTAACGCTTACATTTTTACCAGGGGCTACTTTTACAGCTTGTCCTGCTAAGTCTTTCACTTTGTTAAGACCAGCATCATTTAGATTATCTAAATCTTTATTCGCTGCATTACCAACTTGTGTATCTACATACGTTTTACTTGCTGCATTATCAATAGCATTACGAGTCGCTTCGTTTAAGCCAAATGTTACTTTACCATCGTCACCAGCTACGATTTCGATGCCAGCTTTTGCTGCTTCTGCAGTACCAGTTGTACCATCTCCTTGAACAAAGTTTAAGCCTGTACCAACGGCCACTTGTTTAGCAGTTCCGCCATTCGCTTTATAGCCCAAATTAGACACCGTGCCAATTTGAGTATCTACATAGGATTTATCCGCTTTACCCTCTAATGTTGTGTTGATATTGGTAATATCGCCTTTTGTAGCAAGTCCTTTAATCTTAAATCCTTTGTTAGTATTTTGCGTACCACTTGCATCTTCTTGAATTAAGGACACTTCGCCATTATTTGCTACAGTATAGTCTCCTGCTCTTACATGAAGTTCTGCATTTTTATCTAATTTAGCCGCAAGGTCAGATGCATTTGCTTTCGCATTTAACGCCGTATTCACAACGCCAGCTGTCACTAATTTATTTGCATCATCAGTACTAGAAATGGATCCCGCTAAGTTAGGTGTGATCGTAACCGCACCGTTATTAGTAGACACGCTCAATGCGTTTGTATCACCACTTGATACAGATTGAATACCTGTCGCATTGATTGTCACCACGCCATTCGCATTGTCGATGGTGACATTATTACCTGCTTTTAAGGTTACTTTACCACTTGTATCTGGTGTTACATCAGCCGCTGCCGCTGTACCACTTTGAGTTTTTAGGCCCCAAGCCGCTGCTTTTAACTGTTTTACGTTAACTGCATCATTATCGTTAACACCGCCTGCTACATTTAAGATACGACGATATTTACCAGATTGACCAACGGATACAACGCCAAACCCTGGATCATCGTTTACTTCACCACTGAAAGCGGCTGTTGTTTTTGTAGCCGTATCAGCCGCATTTACTCTAGCGTTCAAGCCCAATGCTACAGAGTATTTAGCACCAGTTACTTTAGCACCCGCACCAATCGCCACAGAAGATTCTGCATCCTTAATCTTAGTAGAATCTGATGTATCACGTTCTACCTTGGCATTACCGCCAATAGCAATAGCATAGTTGCTTTCAACAGTAGAAGCGTTACCAATCGCCACCCCTTCAGCGGCACCTACAGGAACTGTCTTTGAATTTTCTGTTTTCGTATATCCTGCAATAGCATTGTTGCCTAACGCAACAGAAGAGTTACCAAAGGCACTTACATTCGTACCTATACCTACAGCGGTAGTTCCTGTTGTAATAACATCACGACCAATAGCTGTTGCATAATTACCACTGGCTTGTGTATAGGAACCAAGCGTCACAGAAGCAGTGCCTGTGGCACCTTCACCATTATAGTTAGCACTTACATCAGTAACACCATTCACCGTACGATTGGCCGTCTCTGTGGAATTTGTTTTATAGTATCTAACAGCCGACTTTAACTGTTTCACGTTAACTGCATCATTATCGTTAACACCGCCTGCTACGTTTAAGATACGACGTTTTACATTTTTATTATTCGCTGAAGTACCAACAGACACAACCCCATTACCTGGGTCATTAATTTCCTCATTGGTGAAAGCTGCTCTTGTTTTATCTTTTGTATCGTTATATTCAACAGCAGAGTTTAAACCCAAAGCTACAGAATATTTAGATCCAGTAACACTAGCGTTAGAACCTAACGCGACTGCTCCTGTAGATTCTGCAGTAGTACGCTCATCAACTTGTTTAGCTAATACTTGGGCACCAAGACCAATGGCCACTGCATTGGTAGCTGTCGTAACTTTTGTAGTTGCCCCCAATGCGACAGAGCCAGTTCCATCTATTACTGTATCACGACCGATGGCAATACCATCATTTACCTTCGCACCTTCATTAGTGACATTACCCGTTGTAGGGTCTACTGTTTTCACAACACCCACACGTGCATTCGGACCAAACGCTAAGGAGTGCGCACCACTAACTCTTGCATTCGTGCCAAGTGCTAAGGCATTCCAATAGTATGCTTTGGCCTCCTTACCGATCGCCACGCCCGCATTACCATTACTACCTTCACTCCAAGCTTGCGCACTATCACCGATGGCCACACCGTGGTCAACGTTTGCATAAGCATTAGGACCCAGGGCTACCGATTTTTGACCATTTGCGTAGGCATACACACCTAACGCCAATGCATTCGTACCTGTAGCTGTATCATTATCGAAGTTGGATTTAATTTTAACAACCGCATTCTTACTATCTTTTGTTCCTAATGGATCATTGATATCTGCATAATCTGTTGCCGATTTATTCGACGCCCCTGCGATGGAAAGGAAGTGAGCCGATTTATCTGTCCAGTCACGCAACTGTGCCACTGTAACAGCATCTGTGTCCAATGCACCTGGTGCTACGTTGACAATACGACGAAGACCACGTACTTGTGCACCGTCCTTATCAATCCAACCACCGACAGATACATAGCCGGCCGTAACATCGTCTAATTGAGCTAACTTACCCCCCAACTTAGATCCTTGTGGTAAGTATGGTTTGATAGATAAACCATGCACATTGGTAGCAGATGCATTTGCACTAGCACTCGCCTCACGTGTATTTGGATTCCCCCAATAATGGGTAGTAGAACGGTAACCTAAGGCAACAGAGTTTTCAAAATCTGCACTGGCCAAACGTCCCAACGCTGTGGAAGATGCTTTTGTAACACGTGCAGAATCACCTACTGCCAAAGAACTGGTAGCCCCTTCTGCAATGCTAGCCCGTGTACCAAAGGCAATACTGTTCGGCGTATTTTGTGTTACGTTCGCATTAAAACCGACCGCCATAGAGTTCAAGGAGTTATCACCAATTCTTGCACCACTACCAAGAGCTACAGAGTTACCCGCATCGTTTCCGATATTAACATTTGCACCTAAACCAGTAGCATACATGGACCCATAGCCTACAAAAGCACGTATACCTAAGCCTACTGCAGATACACTTCGTATATCGGTACCATAGCCCATGCCGACACTATTATCGCCCATAATACGACTACCAGGTCCCATACCAATAGCCCCTGCACCAAATACTTGGGACTGCGTACCGATAGCAATGGAGTTTTCTTTCCGTACTTGTGCCCCTACACCGACAGCAATGGAGTTGGCAGACTTATCACTTACATAGGATAAAGAACCAATACCGATACCACTTAAGGAGTCTACGACGGATCCAGAACCTTGGGCAATGGCAGATGTCCCTTTCGCAGATGCATAATAACCGATCGCGATAGCGTTGTCACCACTACTCTTAGACTTTTGCACGGTTTGTGTATTTCCATCACTATCTTTTGTAGTCAAATATACCCCCGTTTGTTTTTCTACTGTTAATGGGGTTGTTGAGTGAGCATCTTCAACTGCATCTACTACACTTTTAATCGTATTACCTACTGTGTTCCCGCTTTGGTGTGATACTTGCCCCCCATCTACCAGAGACATATTAACAACATCTGTCAATGTAATAGCATCCACGCTTGCCTTAGCAGTATCCATAGCGGTTTTTGCAGTATCAATATCCGCCTGTGAAGCTCCATCAGAGATTTTTTTATAATATGCACGTACTGTATTTTGATATGTCTCCAATGCCGCTAATTGTGTTTCTGAATAATTACCTAATTTGCTACGCACCGCTTGGCGTAATGGGTTCGTTGCATTATGACCATTTGCTGCTGCAATATTATCTGCAATGCTCGCATTGGCATAGGTTTTGAAACCGAAAGCCAAGGAACCTTTACCTACAGCCTTCGCACTATAACCATAGGACATGGCACCAATATCAGTGGATTCATTTCGGTTACCTACTGCCAAGGATTGATTTGCAAAGGAACGGCTTTCTTCACCAATGGCTACAGCACCCCTTGCATTACTGGCTGTATAGGCGCGAAGACCCATAGCCGTAGAACCTTCGCCTAAGGCATAGGCCAAGGTACCCATCGCTGTGGAACCATCCATGGCAGCAATAGAACGGGAACCAATGGCGATAGATCCGATACCACCAGAATAGGTAGGACTGAAAATACGTTGTCCCGATTCATCACTCTGATTATAGCCCGACGAAAATTTATTCCAGTCTACAATTTGATGGGTCCCTTTATCATCATTTTCAGATGAATACCATCTGATAGTTCTAAATATTTTTTTTGCTGTATCATTCTTACCATTCGGATCACCATATAATTCCTTAATGGTATCAAGGGGTATAATATCTCTATACTTTGTAGAAATGTCGTCATTACCGATGGCAATCGAGGACGCTCCTGCTGCATATACGTCATTACCAATAGCCGTTGCCTGATCTGCTGCCAACGCATTACTACCTACCGCCGTACCTTGTCCACCAAATACATGAGCCGCATTACCGATAGCAGTGAACTTTCTCGCAGACTCTGCTGTGATGCCATGCGCCACAGCTCCTGCCCCAATAATAACAGAATCTTTTGCATTACGGTTTAAATCACCATTAAGGTCTCCATTCTTAATCGGAGCCAATACTACAGAATTACGTGGCAAATGAATACTGCCACTGCCATTATAATAGCTACTAGCCCCTGTAGCACCCGTAGTCAAATCAGTTTCCACATAAATAATCGCCTGTGCTGGTGGCGCAAAGAATCCAATCCCGCCTGTAATCAAGAACGCAATAACTGCCCCCTTGCTGTACATACCTTTGTCTTTCAACACGCGTTTCAGAAACCGCTCACATTCCTTGAACTCGAAACTTTTTCCCATAAGCCTATCCTTTCTGCTTTCACAAGCAAACCATGACTCACTACCACAATATCGCCTCAGCGCATTCACAATACCGCTGTTATATATGGTGTAACGATAACTATAATATGTATACACATAGATATGGATATATGAATTTATATATCCTCGCTTGAAATAAATATGTACATATCTCTATGCATACATATTCAATATATATTATACTATTTTACTAGAATTTGCACAATGAATATACACGTATTTACGATAACCATGCCGATTACCCCCCCCCATTTTACACGAATCGAATAAAATTGAATTGTATATACAAAAGAAATGTATACTATAACATTTTCATCCCAGGGAATGCAGTTAGGCGGAGCAACCTTGTGGCGTTCCTAGCTATCTAACTCACACAAACACAAAAGCCCGTAACATGCTCCTGAACAAACATAACCACTGTATAGTTTGAGAAGGAGCATGTTACGGGCTTCCCTTTATCCTATTCAGTTAAAACGCCACAGGCTGCATAACGTAACAAGAGACGACCTACCGTAGGATCCGTTTGTGGAGGAATGTGCCACGCCTTTCTATTCACTTAATCAAGATTCGCCACAAGATTGCATAGGGCAACAAGAGACATTGCTATTGTATACTAAACTGTGCTATACTTAACTTGTAAAATAAGAAGAGCCATCAACGTGTGGTTGGCGTTAGGCTCATCTCAAACTTGTGAAATATGAAATGCCTAACGTGTAGAGGGTCCGAACCTCTTATCGTTAGGCTTTTTCATTAATTAGTTAAACCAATCAATGAGTAGTACTAGTAATTTTAGAATTAAGATCAAACAATCATAGTTCTTAAACTTTTTCATAGTACCACCTCCTCCCATTACAGGAAGAGATAAGCCTAAACAACACGTTAATGACTCTTACAATTTTTATGATAGCACAACCTACTCGCAACTTTTACATGAACTTAAATACCATCCAAACTGCAAACTAAGCAATGCCCGAGTTTGCAAATGACACCATCACAAGCCCCCCTGAGGAACGCAGTTGTACGTAGCACATCTTGTGGCACCCTTTACTACCTAAATTAAACAAACACAAAAAAGGCGTGGCATGTTCCTGAGCAAACATTATGAAATACCGTTTGCGAAGGAATGTGCCACGCCTTTCTATTCATTTAATCAAGATTCGCCACAAGATTGCCTAGAGCAACAAGAGACGATCCACAGGCTGCATAATGTAACTAGAAATGATATAGGGGTTCCTATCAAATAAACCTGATTATTATGTATCAGACTTATCTTCATAAAACATCTGCTTCATAATATCATAAGTTTCTCCCAAACGATGAATCATCTCTAATGAGGAAATTGGTCTAACATAAGTCCTGTTTTTGTATGCACCCATCTTTAAGATTAAATTTTGATCGGATAACTTATTAAGTATCCTTGTTAAGCGAGCAGCTGTTATGTCAGGATACGCATCAGCAATTTCTTTTTTTGTAAATTCAATTGATGACTTATTTAAGTTTTGATTATTACAAATAAATCCATATACTTTTTTCTCATCCTCTTTTAGGTTAGATATATCTACTAATGGCTCGGCAACCCATAATTTTAAGTATGTCCTTTCTAAATCACTTTCTAGTTCAGGCACCTTGAATCTATTTTTTACTACAACATCAATTATCTTTAAGCTACCACTACCAGCATGCTCAGATGCTCCCATTTTAGTAAATAAGTTAACGAGGAGAGGATTTCTGACTAAAGATCTAGCCCCTCCTGTAAAAAATTCTTTTACAGGAATTTTCATAATTCCCGGGTTAATAAATACATAATATGGTTCATGGATTTCTGCAATTAGAGCTGTTGTATTCAAAAAATAGTCGGCATGGATTATCATATTGACGAATGCTTCGCGTAAAGCAACTGTTAAGTCCGTAGGGTTCTTTCTGATAGTGTACTCATCGAGTTCAAAATCTCTATTCACAGATAATAAGAGTTTCTCACTTACTAATCGATAATAATTAAATAAATTCATATCAGGAAAATCTAGGTTACCCGACTCAATTCTAAAGCTCCATCTTTGTGAATTTCCACGTTTATCAAAAAAATCCACATGATAATGAGGAAATCGATCGATAATAGAATTATATTTACCAAAAAATAACAATCCAGCCACTGTCAAGTTAATCAAATTAGTATCTCTATTTTTACGAAAAACACCGATATCTTCTAAAAATTTTTGATTATCCATTTCTGAATAGTTTAATGTAGGATATCTTTTAGCCAATATGGATCTATAACTATTGATACTATCTACATCTAAATCAGATATATCATAATTAAGGAGTAATTCATAATCTAATTCGTCAGATTGATTTCTTAAAATTGAGCTTAATTGATGGGTATCTACTTGATGATCTTGTGAATGCATCCTAATATATGTATGAGTAGGATTATTGTTAAGATAGACAGGCTTGTCTTTAATTTTAGCCTCTTTTATATGTATAATGATGATAGTTTTGTCTTCAATAACTCTTATTTTTATATCATCATTCTTTATAATATTTAAGCTAATCTTAGACCTATCAGCCAACGTAGAACAGAAGTCACTTATTATTTTTTCTGCATCATTTACCCCAGTTAAAACCGGTTCCTTGTTTTCATCTTCAGATATCCCTAGAATTAAATAACCACCGGTTGTGTTAGCAAATGCAGAGTATGACTTCCATGCATCTTTTGGAAAGTCGTTTTTAGCTTTTTTGTATTCAACTTGTGAAGACTCTTTCAATGATACAATTGCTTCTAATGTAGTTAATTCCATAGTATTTTTCCTAAAAGCGCTAAATAAATGTCAAATAAAATTATCGGTGAATGGCTTTATTATCACATTCTTTATATATACTAGAAAAGAATAGGCCTTAAAATGTTAAATAAATGTTCAATAAAAAACGTTTGCTATCTTAGTATACAAGATAAGAATTGGATTCATCACTACATATTAATAACAAGCTAACAACCTGTACAGACCCATAACTTTTCTATGTTCTCATTATAGCACAATCTATTCGTACTATTTATATAAAATTAATACCATCCGAACAGGAAACTAAGCAACGCCCAAGTTTACAAATAACACCGTCACGATTTACCTTCCCCTGAGGAACGCCGTTGTACGTAGCACATCTTGTGGTGCCCTTTACTACCTAAATTAAACAAACACAAAAAAGGCGTGGCATGTTCCTGAGCAAACATTATGAAATACCGTTTGCGAAGGAATGTGCCACGCCTTTCTATTCACTTAATCAAGATTCGCCACAAGATTGCATAGGGCAACAAGAGACGACTTAGTTGGATTCCACTGCAGCAATGGCGCAAAGGTCAACGATATCGCTTACGGAGCAACCACGGCTAAGGTCATGGATTGGTTTTGCCAAACCTTGAATGATTGGTCCAATCGCAGTCGCACCAGCAAAGCGTTGTACCAATTTATAACCAATGTTCGCAGCTTGTAAGTCAGGGAAAATCAAGATGTTAGCTTTACCAGCTACATTGGATCCTGGAGCTTTACGTTCTGCTACGGATGGAACGATGGATGCATCCAATTGCAATTCCCCATCAAATGCGAAGTCTACATTACGGCCTTTCAAGTCTTCTACGGCTGCCACAACTTTATCAACTTCTGGAGAAGAAGCAGATCCTTTTGTGGAGAAGGACAAGAAGGATACACGAGGTTCTTTCATGCCTGCTACGGAACGAGCTTTACCAACACTGGACTCAGCGATATCAGCCAATTGTTCAGATGTTGGATTAGGGATAACGCCGCAATCGGAGAAAATCAACAATCCGTCATCGCCGTATTCTTTTTTATCAGTAATCACAAGCATAGAGCTGGATACAGTTTTCAAACCAGCTTGAGTACCTACTACTTGAATAGCTGCGCGAAGTACATTTGCTGTAGGGCTCGCAGAACCTGCCACCATACCATCAGCAAAACCCAAACGCACTAACATAGCACCGAAGAATAAGGCATCCCCAGTCATAGTAGCATGTGCTTTTTCAGGTGTCATACCTTTTTTCGCACGCAATTCTACAAATGTATCTACCATTTTGTTTAATTCGCCGAATGTAGCTGGGTTGATAATTTCAGCCCCTGCCAAAGATACGCCCGCTGCTGTTGCTGCCGCTTGAATTTTATCTTCTGCACCTACCAATACAGGCACGCAGAAACCTTCTTTCAAAATCGCAGCCGCTGCTTCGATCACACGGCTATCTTCGAATTCTGGCAATACAATTTTTTTACCCAAGCCTTTCGCTTGCTCTTTTAAACTTTGAATTAAATCCATGGTATGTCCTCCTTTTAAGACCCATTTCCTTATATCTACGCTTATTATACTATAACTAATTTTGATGTTCAAACCACTTTATATAGTTATGCTGAAAGTATAGTATCTACTTCATTCATAGTTAATCATTACTAACTGAAAGCTACCTTTCCATCCACCAATATTGCCAACTCTTTTTTCATAAGCACCTTCCATAAAAAAAGCCCTATGCTTCAGCTTTCCCCATATACCGGGAAGCCTACAACACAGGGCACTATTTACTACCATCACAATATCACAAAAACGCTAATCTGTAAAGTGTAAATTTTTACACTCTTTAGAAACCTAAAGCAACTTACGTAATATAACTATTAATGATGTTATCTATTTCTAGTATATTGTAGTATGCTCCATAATTATTGACTAATACTGCTTCGGTATAAATCCAAAATGTTGCAATGCTTTATAAATCCCGTCGTCATGGCAAGATGCTGTCACATAGTCAGCTTTTTCTTTCAGCGCATCACGACCATTCCCCATGGCAATATTCAGCCAATCTGGTCGGAACATGGACAAATCGTTATACCCATCGCCGAAGACGATGACGTCTTGATAGGAAGCTCCAAATCCATCAATCATTTTACGAATGCCATAGGCTTTATCCATCGGTTCAAACAACACGCAGCCCTCTCCATAGCGGATAAGTTCCTTCGTCATATGAACGATACCACGGCGCTGTTCCTCTTCTTCCGTGATGAATGCGTAAACCTTGTAAAAGTGCTCAATATCTTCCGGCACTAATTCCGGCACTATCTGCGTTTTCATCCTATCCCATTGCACATCCCAGTTAAGGACACTTTCATAGGGGGTAATGCGGACAAAGTCATTTTTGTGAGTCACACCCCAAGGCACATTGTGCTTCGTCAAATAGTTGAGGTATTGCACACAACGGTCTCGGTCCATGCCCTGCATCCATTGCACTTCGTAGTTCTCTGTAATGCTATAACCCCCGTCAGCCACAAAGTTCGGTGTCCGCGCCATCTTAGCAAAGCGCATGGCATCCGCCTGCAAGCGACCGGTGGCAAGCGCCACGTGATGTCCTTTATCCTGCAAATAGTCCAAGGCGTACTGGGCACTTTCAGGAATCACTCCATCCGGCCAGACCGCTAGAGTATTATCGATATCAAAGAAAAAATATTTCTTGTCCATCTGGTCCTCCTCAGCGCAAATGCTGCTCTTCATCCCAACCGTTCACCAACTGAAAGCGATCCTTCTGCTCCACATTTGGATATTTCTCATGATCCACCTCGCTGGCGAACATCACCAACGGGCGCACGAAGGTTTTGCGTTCTCCGTAGAGCTGTTGGTACACCACATGAGGCTCATCCGTCTCGGAATGGATGGCAATGTCGATGACATAGTATAACATGCCTTTAAAATGACGATACAAACCGCCTACTACAATTTCTTGCATAGTCATCGTCCTTTCTGGTAACGATTATTTACCTAGTTCTTTCGTTGTCTCTGTCACAGAGTACCACACGAGTTCATTCATGTAATAGCGAAGTTCTTCGCTTTTCACATGTTTCGCATTGCTGTCTGCTGCATTAGCAATCGCTCTAGCAATATCTTTCCCCATCAAAGCATTTCCCTTTTCTTGGATGGCTTTCTCTATATTGTCTAAGATATCGTAACGCAAGTCTTTCAATACGTACCATGCATAACTGCCTTTTTCTGCTTTCTCTTTAGCCGCTAACGCCGCTGCTTCTTCTTGACGGTTAGAACGATCTAACTGATTATCTCCATACCAGTTATGAATCCGTTTAAAGAATCGCAAACGCTTTGTTAATTTCGTATCTAAAATAGATAGCACTTGGGCTCCATCATAGACAGTCGCTTTGTCTTTTCCTTTTTCCTGCAACGCTATCAATAATTCGTCCATCGTAATACCATGAACTGGTTTTGCCGTCATGGCAGATGCAGACTGATCAGAAGTCATCCAACCTTTTTCTTTCATAGAGTGATCTAATTCTTCTAATGTCATACCTTGAAGAGAAGCTTTTGCCATTGCAAGTGTAGTTTGCTTCCCATCCATAGTACGAACCAATCCATCGATAGCTTTCTTTGTTTCTGGCATAGTCGCTAATAAATGATACCCTTGTGCCACCTCTGTCACCTCTGATGGATGTTGACGAGCAAAGATATCTTCGTTCATGCCAAAACTTGTACCTACTGTCAGCAATAATGCTGTTGATAATACTAAACCTTTCAATGTTGTATCTCCTATATACCATAAAATTCTACTCAATCTATCCTTTATTATATCATATTAAAGGAGCCTTAACATCCCCTCAGGTTTGTTAAGGCTCCTTTGTTATCGAGCATCTACATACTCTACACTAGTTCATCTTATTTTAATACATGATCTAGTTCTTTATTTGTTTCTTTAGCTGTTTGTTTTGCTGTGTACCAAACTAGCTCATTGATGTAGAAACGAAGTTCTTCGCTATTGACAGTTAATGCATTTTTTTCTGCCGCCTGTGTCATAGCTTGTACAATGTCTTCACCACGTGTGTCTTCCCCTTTTTTGTCCAACACAGCTTTTACATTGTCCAATGCATCTTGACGGACAGCGCGCAATACATTCCAGCCATAGCTGTTGCTGTAACCATTGACTGCTTCTTTCGCACGTTTATTATGTTTGTTTAAGAACACTTGATAGTTCGCAGTGTGTTCGTATTTATTGTCCCCATTCCAATTATGAGCACGTTTAAAGAACTCCACTCGATTTGTCAAATTACGATCTAAAACTGTTAAAAAGTCTCTGTTTACATCATGCTCTACAAAGCGATGTTTACGATCCGACATAGGTTCACGTTTCTCATGACGTTGCACCAAATCCTTATGCACTTCATAAGCACGTTCTAATGTAGTACCTAATTCTTCAAATGCTTCTACAGTTTCAGGTGTTGTTACTACAATTTCATAATCTGTTGCTGGCGTTACGATATGAGCTGGGTTCTTTTGATTGAACAACTCATCTCCCATCGCAAATCCAGACGTTGCTGTTGCCAGCAAAGCTGCTGTTAATACTAACTTTTTCATGGTTTATCTCCTATACATATGTGATTTATCGTGGAATTGTCTTTCCCAGACCATAGCCTAGATTACCTCTAAACATTATACAATATAACTTTCATTTCGTATACCATAAGTCTTGTGAAAGCCGAAGCTTTCACAGAATCTATGGGTATCTCTCAGAGATTATCTTTTTTTGATATATTGAAGTACTTCTGCCAATTGTGCTTTCAAATCATTAATTTCATTTTTTTGCATTTGGTTTTGTGCTTCTAAGGCAGACACTTTATCTTGTAATGTATAAGACGCACTGATAGGTCCTTGACGGAATGTATCTTTCACAGCAGTTTCATCAGCACGAGCGCCAAACTTCCAGCTCACACCTGCGTTCGCCATCAATTCATCGCCATGACTACCGATGGACGCGCCCGCATGGAATAATGTGGACTCATTTTTGTAATGAGCGATACCCAATGCTAAGGCCGCTTCACCTTTATAAGTACCGATACCTGCCATGATTGTTGTTGGCTCCAATGGGTCATATTGTAAGTGACGTAAGCCAGCCATCGCTGCCGCTTGTGCACCAAGACGGTTCATACGTCCATTAATGTTCACAACCATATTGGATACACCTTTTAACTGAGATACGTTAACTGCATCTGTGTCTTCCACACCTGGTGCGACATTTGCCATCACTTGACCACCTGCAGAAATACCAGATTTCATTACTGGGTTTCCATTCGCATCTCGTTTTGGTTCTTTTGTCTCAGGATCCACTACGATAGTTGGAGCGCCGAAGGATACTACTTTCTTAGGATCTACAGTTTCTCTACCATCTTTATCGTATACTGGATTACCATTAGCATCTTTTACTTTAGCCGTTTCTGGAGTTACCACCAATCCATCTGGAGTAAATGCAGTCGATTGCGCTGGTTTGACAGGCTCAGCTTTGGCACCTGCTTTCGGTTTGCCATTTTCTAAGTTGTCAGCTTTATAGTATTTACCATCTACTAATACTAATGGGTTACCCTCTTTATCTGTTGGTGTTGGTGTATTGAAAGTCAATCCTGTACCAGTCAATTTAGAGGTTGGGCCTGCTTGCGTGTTATTCTCTGTAATAGGAGTAAGTGCTGTTACCTCAGTCGCTGGTTGACCATTTGGAGTCACCACATTACCTGCTTTATCTTTTGTAGTGCCTGCTGGGTATGGTTTGCCATCGATAATCGTAGTGCCTTCAGGATATACTTTACCATCTATAACTTTTGCATTTTCAGGATAGTATACATCACCGATTTTTTTCAACGGGTTACCTGCTTTGTCAGCTTTACTTTCAAAGTTAGCACTATTCAATTTATCTAAATCTTTAGCTAATTGAATAGACAATTTACCATCTGTATTGAATACGCCGATATTGCCTGTTGTTGTAGCATCCTTCGCTACTGGTTTACCAGTGTCAGCACGGTCACCACCAGTCAATGTTAATGTAGAGTTCAATGGTTTATCGATGGATTTACCGTCATCACCTACAAAACGAAGTCCGTCGTCCATAGTCGCAACGTCACGAAGTTTACCATCCTTACCAGTGTATTGGATACGGTCGATTGTTGGTACATCTGCTCCATCCTTTGGAGTATTTGCTAAATCAGTCGGACCTTTTCCTGCAGAGATATTAACTTGAGATGCATTTTTACCATCTTTACCGTCTTTATCATTATCTGCATTGTTCAATGTCAATACACCTTTGCCGTTTGTAGCCGTCGCAGATACGCCATCTTTACCTTTAGCGTCTTTCACAGTCATAGCGCCATCTTTACCTGGTTGTCCATCTTTACCTTTTACTGGACCGCCAGCTGTTACACTATCGATGTTAAGGTCACGGTTGACATCTACTTTCACGTACGTTGTCGTTACTTTGGTGCCATCTTTGTCCTCTGCCGCATCTACAGCCATAGAAACAGTTGTGTTCGCACCGTTCACATATTTCACATTGTCATTAGGGTTAACCTTTTCAAATGTTTTTGCCTCTGTACTAAAAGCTTTATCAGTGGAGCCAATACCTACGTTCCAACCAGATTTTTCAATTGCTGTAGCTACTGCATTACCATTTACGAAGGAATCTCCATCATTTTTAACAGTATCTTTAGGTCCTACTGGAATTTCTTTAGTAGTCGCTTTGCGTGTTACAGGATCTTTTTCGTAAACTTTACCATCTTCGCCACGAACGGCATGAATTTCAGTACCATCTTCTTTAGTAACAATTACATCATTCGTAACTTTACCAGCTTTTAAGCCTACAGTGATTTCACGAGTACCATTTTCTAATGTTTTACCCGTTACTTCCACACCATTTGTACCTTTAAACTCTACTTTATTCGCATTACGTACTTGGTCTGTGTAACCGTTATCTTTAGCGGATACTACGAAACCTAAGTTTTGTAAGTCGCCTACTGTCGCTGCGTTGTTAGGTTTAGAGTTTTCAAAATCAACAAGACCTTCTTTGCCAACATTCGCTGGTTTATCTACTGGAGTAACCCCATCTTTTGGTTTTCCATTAGGAGCTACATCTGTTGCATTGTACCATTTGCCGTCATTAGCTAATACCTTGTTATCTACTGGAGCAAATGTGTTTGCACCGTTTGCTACATTACCCAATTGTGTTGGTGTTGTAGTTTGGTTGTTAGATGTATTTGGATTTACCAAGTTAGATTGTAATGGGTTAGCTGCTGTATCAATTGGGTTGATAACAGTGCCATCTTCTGTTACTGGTTGTCCATCTGCATTTCTTTTTACAGCTGGTTTACCATCTGCAGTGATAGGTTGACCTTGTTCATTAACTGTGTAGAACTTGTCTCCCAATTTAGATACTGGTTTTCCATCAGCTGTTGTGTATGTAATTGGCAAGCCTGTTACATTGTATGTCACATCGCTTGTTGTTCCATCTGCTGCTGTTGTTACCACAGCTGTTGTGTTCGTGCCGTTCACGAAGTTTACAGTGTCGAATGGTTTTACGAAGTCTTTCGCTACACCATTGTTTTGTAAGTTCCAACCCGCATTCAATACGTCAGATACTGTGGCTGCATTGTTGCCAATGTAGTTAGGATTTGCCGCACCGTCTGCTGTTTTAGGGTTAGACAATTTAGCTGCATCTTCTGCTGTTAATGGAGCTTTGTTGATGTTTCCTTGATCTGGAGTTTTTGCAACTACAGTGCCATCTGGTTTTGTAATTTCTTGTGTTCCATCATTTACATTTGGAATGTTGTTTTTCACATTTTTTAATGTAGTTGGTGCATTTTCACCTTTTGTGCCGTTAGGACCGTTCACAGATGTTACTACATCACCATTGTCTACGACCGTATCTGGATTATCTGCTGTACCTTTTCCATCTGGAGTTGTATGGAATGTAACATTACCATGTTCATCCTTAATTGGATATACTGGCGTGCCATCTGCTTTTGTATAAACAACTGGAGTTACCGCATTATTTGTAGACACTTGGTCATCTACTTTTACAGTAATTGTACGTACACCGTTTGCATCTGTTTTACCAGTGACGGTCGCTGTACCTTCCCCTACAAATTTCACTTCGTTTGCGTTACGTACTTGATCAGAGTAGTTGTTACCTTGTGCAGATACTACCCATCCCATGTTTTGTAAATCGCCTACTGTCGCTGCGTTGTTAGGGTTAGAGTTTGTGAAGTCGATTAAACCTTCTTTACCTACAGTAGCTGGTTTATCTACTGACGTTACATTATCTTTTGGCGCTCCATTAGGGTTTACATCTGTTGCATTGTACCATTTGCCATCGTTAGCTAATACTTTGTTATCTACTGGAGCAAATGTGTTTGCACCGTTTGCTACATTACCTAATTGTGTTGGTGTTGTAGTTTGGTTGTTTGGTGCACCAGCTGTGTTAGCAACATTTGGATTTACCAAGTTAGATTGTAATGGGTTAGCTGTTGTATCGATTGGTTCAATCACAGTGCCATCTTTTGTTACTGGTTTTCCATCAGCATTTGTACCTACTGCTGGTTTACCATCTGCAGTGATAGGTTGACCTTGTTCATTAACTGTGTAGAACTTGTCTCCCAATTTAGATACTGGTTTTCCATCAGCTGTTGTGTATGTAATTGGCAAGCCTGTTACATTGTATGTCACATCGCTTGTTGTTCCATCTGCAGCTGTTGTCACTACTGCAGTTGTATTAGCACCGTTCACGAAGTTTACAGTATCAAATGGTTTTACGAAGTCTTTCGCTGCACCATTGTTTTGTAAGTTCCAACCCGCATTCAATACGTCAGATACTGTCGCTGCATTGTTGCCAATGTAGTTAGGATTTGCCGCACCATCTGCTGTTTTAGGGTTAGACAATTTAGCTGCGTCTGCTGCTGTCAATGGAGCTTTGTTGATGTTTGCTTGATCTGGAGTTTTTGCAACTACAGTGCCATCTGGTTTTGTAATTTCTTGTGTTCCATCATTTACATTTGGAATGTTGTTTTTCACATTTTTCAGTGTAGTTGGTGCATTTTCACCTTTTGTGCCGTTAGGGCCGTTCACAGATGTTACTACATCACCATTGTCTACGACTGTATCTGGATTATCTGTAGTACCTTTTCCATCTGGAGTTGTATGGAATGTGACTGCGCCATTTTCACCTTTAATTGGATATACTTGTGTACCATCTGCTTTTGTATAAACAACTGGAGTTACCGCATTATTTGTAGACACTTGGTCATCTACTTTTACAGTAATTGTACGTACACCGTTTGCATCTGTTTTACCAGTGACGGTCGCTGTACCTTCCCCTACAAATTTCACTTCGTTTGCGTTACGTACTTGATCAGAGTAGTTGTTACCTTGTGCAGATACTACCCATCCCATGTTTTGTAAATCGCCTACTGTCGCTGCGTTGTTAGGGTTAGAGTTTGTGAAGTCGATTAAACCTTCTTTACCTACAGTAGCTGGTTTATCTACTGACGTTACATTATCTTTTGGCGCTCCATTAGGGTTTACATCTGTTGCATTGTACCATTTGCCATCGTTAGCTAATACTTTGTTATCTACTGGAGCAAATGTGTTTGCACCGTTTGCTACATTACCTAATTGTGTTGGTGTTGTAGTTTGGTTGTTTGGTGCACCAGCTGTGTTAGCAACATTTGGATTTACCAAGTTAGATTGTAATGGGTTAGCTGTTGTATCGATTGGTTCAATCACAGTGCCATCTTTTGTTACTGGTTTTCCATCAGCATTTGTACCTACTGCTGGTTTACCATCTGCAGTGATAGGTTGACCTTGTTCATTAACTGTGTAGAACTTGTCTCCCAATTTAGATACTGGTTTTCCATCAGCTGTTGTGTATGTAATTGGCAAGCCTGTTACATTGTATGTCACATCGCTTGTTGTTCCATCTGCAGCTGTTGTCACTACTGCAGTTGTATTAGCACCGTTCACGAAGTTTACAGTGTCGAATGGTTTTACGAAGTCTTTCGCTGCACCATTGTTTTGTAAGTTCCAACCAGCATTCAATACATCTGATATTGTCGCTGCATTGTTGCCAATGTAGTTAGGATTTGCCGCACCGTCTGCTGTTTTAGGGTTAGACAATTTAGCTGCATCTTCTGCTGTTAATGGAGCTTTGTTGATGTTTCCTTGATCTGGAGTTTTTGCAACTACAGTGCCATCTGGTTTTGTAATTTCTTGTGTTCCATCATTTACATTTGGAATGTTGTTTTTCACATTTTTCAGTGTAGTTGGTGCATTTTCACCTTTTGTGCCGTTAGGGCCGTTCACAGATGTTACTACATCACCATTGTCTACGACTGTATCTGGATTATCTGTAGTACCTTTTCCATCTGGAGTTGTATGGAATGTGACTGCGCCATTTTCACCTTTAATTGGATATACTTGTGTACCATCTGCTTTTGTATACACCACTGGAGTAACTGCATTATTTGTGGATGTTTGACTATCTACATTTACTGTGATAGTACGTACACCATTATCATCCGTTTTACCAGACACAACCGCCATACCAGTGCCTACGAATTTCACTTCGTTTGCATTTTTCACCGTATCAGTGTACGCCTTACCTAAGTCACCAGTTTTCTTATCGGAGGATACAATCCAGCCCATATTACGTAGGTCGCCTACAGTGGCTGCCGTGTTATTAGACACATCTTTATTATCCAAATTACGCAATCCATTTTTTACTGGTTCTGTATAGTTAGACAAGTTACTTGTCACATTGTTCAATGCCGTAGGGCTAGTTGTAGCAGTTTTACCATTCGCCGGTGCTGGGTTTGTCAACGCAGTTTTCAACGGTGTCGTTGCTGGATTGATTGGTTCGATAACATTATTATCTTCATCCACTAATTTTCCATCATCATTTGTTTTCACCGCTGGTTTGCCAGCATCGCTGATTGGTTGACCTTTATCGTTCACTTTGTAGAACTTGTCGCCTACTTTGGATACAGGTTTTCCATCTCCGTCAGTGTATGTCACAGGCAATCCTGTTACGTTGAAAGTCACCTTGCTTGTGGAACCATCTTCAGATGTTGTTACCACAGCTGTTGTGTTAGCACCATTTACAAAGTTTACAGTATCATATGGTTTAACAAAATCACGAGCTTCACCGTTATTTTGTAAGTTCCAGCCTGCATTCAACACATCGGATACAGTGGCTGCATTGTTACCAATATAATTAGGGTTAAGTACTTTTTTCTCTTCTGTAACTGGATTACCTGCTTCATCAAGTTTTTGTTTACCTGTTTCAGGATCAATTACTGGTACTGTTTCTGTTTTTACAGTGCCATCATCATTTAACTCATACTTTTGAACCAAGTTAGCAGCGTCTTTTGCTGTATATGGTGCCGTATTAGTTTTATCACCAACTTTTGTTTCACCATCTTTATCGTTCACCTGACCTGGAACGTTTTCTTTTGGATCCACTACTTGTTTCAAGTTAGAACCTACATTCGCCAATGGGAACGGATTTGTAGTGCTATCATCTGTTGTATTCATAGATGCTTTTGTAATCGTAACTGGATCTATACCTTTTAGCTCTTCTACTCCTAAACCTTTAGGATTTGTAAAGGAATTATCTGGATTTTTTACAGTTCCGTTAGGGTATAGTTTACCATCAATAGTAACTGCATCAGCTGGGTACAATTTGCCATCAATTTCAGTAATATTATTAGTACCTAAAGCTTTAACAGTCTTAGCATCATAGAATTTGCCATTATCAAGTTTTGTTAACTTATTACCATCTTTATCTGTATATACAACTGGTGTATGTGCCTCTTCCACCACTCTTTGTGCTTGCACATCTACAGTGATTGTACGAATGCCCTTATCATCAGTTTTACCAGTAACAATCGCTAAATTTTTACCTACAAAGTTAACTTGGTTTGCATTGCGCACTTGATCTGCATAATCATTCGTAGGCGCCCCTACAATCCAGCCCATGTTTTGTAGATCACCTACGGTAGCCGCATTGTGAGGATTGGAGTTAGCAAAGTTAACCAAACCACCATTGGCAGTTTTATTGGTTAATGGATTCGGAATTGGTTGTGCATTTTCTTTAGGAGTACCTTTTTCGTCCACCTTACCTGCTTCATACCATTTACCATCATTTCCTAACACCGCTGGAGTGCCTTCAAAGTTGCCTGCATCTACTGTTGGATTACCTTGGTCATCTACTTTTGTTGCATCGTACCATTTGCCATCATTAGCTTTTTTCAATGGTACCCCTGTCGTAGAGATTGGGTTAATCGTAGTAGCACCATTGCTTACATTACCCAATGGAGTCGGCGTATTGACTCCCTCTGTAGGATTTCCCTGAGGCACATTCGGATTTGACAAATTCGTATTAACAGTGGTAGTACTAACACCTCCACGTGGAGTGACTGTTTTAGTGCCATCTGGTTGCTCAACAAAATCTAGTTGATTTGATGGATAGATGTTACCATTATCAGCAATCGTATATCCATTGGTTGGATTACCCTCTTGATCTCGTTGAATATCTGGAGTGCCATCTGCTTTCACAGGGAAGTATGTATTACCTACTTTTGTGACAGGTACTTGTTTACCGTTCGCATCTGTTACCGTATTAGATACAGGCAATCCTGTTACATTGACTTGGATTTTGCTCGTTGTTCCATCTGTGGAGCTTACAACAGTCGTATTACCGCCGTCTGCAAAGTTCACAGTATCATATGGTTTTACAAAGTCCAAGGCAGTGCCATTCGTTTGTAAGTTCCATCCTGCATTTAATACATCGGACACTGTGGCTGCATTACTTCCTTTGTAGTTAGGATTTGGTTGTCCATCCGCTGTTTTTGGATTGGACAATTCAGCTGCTTGAGCTGCTGTTAATGGAGCCCTATTGACATTGGATACATCACCCGCATTTGGTTGTTCTTGACCATCAGGAGTTGTAATTGTTTTTGTCTCATCATTTACATTTGGCAATGTATTTTTCACATTATTCAATGTTTTTGGTGTGTTACTGTTCATAGAAGTAACAACATCTTCTTTTGGTACAGGTGTTACCGGTGTTGCTGGAGCCCCATTATTCACGATATTACCTGTTATAGGATCTTTTGTTGTGTTCGGTGGATAGTAGTTACCATCAATTTTTACACTGTTTTCTGGAACGTAACCTTTTTCTGTTTTAATCAAAGATGTTCCATCTGGGCCTTTGAATACAACCGCTTCTTCTGCCGTTTCCACAGTAATGGTACGGATACCATTTTTAGTTTCCCCAGTGACAACTACACCGTTTTTACCAACGAAATCCACTTGGTTCGCATTACGAACTTGATCTAAGTATCCATTGGTAGGAGCAGATACTACCCAGCCCATATTACGTAGATCACCGATCGTAGCAGCATTGTTCGGATTGGATTTATCGAAATTAACCAAACCTGCTGTTGGTGCTGCTGCTGTAATACCAGGTACCACTGGTGTTGCTGTTGGATCTTTCAATTCTCCACGGTCTGATACTTTATCTTTTGGATACCATTTACCGTCGTTTGCTAATATCACAGGAGTTTTTGCATCCGCTGTAGTGACCCCTGTCATAGGAGATCCATCTGGATTTACTTTTGTTGCATCATAGTAATTACCATCGTTTGCCAACGCTAATTCTGTACCATTAGCATCACGTAAATTATGTGTTACACCACCATTAGCTACATTACCCAATTGTGTAGGTGTTGTAGTTGATGTATTAGGTGCTGTTGTATTACTTACATTTGGATTTACCAAATTAGATTTTAATGGAGTCGTATTCGGATTAATAGAAGCAATCACATTACCAGCATCATCAATGTAATCACCGGATGCATTTTTACCAACTGCTTTATTGCCAGTTGGTCCTACTGGTGTACCAGTTTCATCAACTGTGTAGTACTTGTCTCCTACTTTCGACACAGGAGCACCCGCTTCTGTTGTATATGAAATTGGCAATCCAGTCACGTTGTATGTAACAGTACTTGTCAATTTATCAGCAGATGTAGTAACTATTGCCGTTGTGCTAGCACCGTCATTGAAAGTCACCACATCATATGGTTTTACAAAGTCTTTAGCAGTACCATTATTTTGTAAATGCCAGCCCGCATTCATAACATCACTCACTGTAGCTGCTTGTTTGCCAACTTCTTCCGTGATTGTTGGTTTTTGTACGGTTGGTCCTTCAGAGTTTGGTAAATGACTATCTAAGTTAGTGACAACACCATCTTTCAACGTTGATTTACCCGTTGTGATTGATGTGTATGTAGGTGTTGAGCTCACATCATAACGGAATTTACCAGTATCAGGGTTTACTGTAAATGCAGTATTATTTCCATTTTCAAAAGAAGCTGCAATTTGGTCTTTTACCATGATATTAGTTACAGCATCCTTCATGGACACGGTAATATTACGTCCATCTTGATGAATAGTTACATGTTCACCTGCAATAAATTTCACGGTTTCACCAGCATGCACTGCCGCTGTAGAATCACCTTCATGTTTTGCTCCAGTAGCGGTGGCTACAAAATCAGTTGCTACATTCCAGTGAGCCGCATTGATAGCATTCGCTACATCAGTCGCTGTTACCAATGCATTATTAGTTGCATCTGGTACAGTTACTTTACCTAATGTAGTGCTACCTGCTGTAGAATCTATTGTTAAGGATGTCGTTTTAGGCGTGATTGTTAATTTTTTATCACTTGCTGTGACAGTTAATAGGTTGGTGTTGTCGCTCTCTACTGTTAAACGTTGATCATGTAAGCGAACATCGCCTGTACCTGTGTTACCTTTGAATGCCAAGTTCACAGATTTTAATTGTGCTACGTTTACAGCATCTGTATCATTTGTACCTGCTGCCACTCCTGTGATTTGACGAGTGAAAGGAGTGTTATTTAATGTACCACCTACAGAAACAGCACCTTGACCAGATGTTAAAGCATTGTCCGCATTGTCATGTAATTTTGCATACGTATTAACACGAGCCGTACCTTCTGCTTCACCATCTACGCCGATACCAGAAACACCGCTAGCAACGGATGCCACAGAACCAGCACCAACAGCTACACCGCCTGCTACTGTTACGCTTGCGTTTTGACCTACTGCAACCCCTTGTGTAGCAGCAGTACTTGCATTTGCATTTTGACCGATCGCTACAGACGCTGCACTTTCCGATTTAGCTTTCGCACCGACCGCAATGGCTTCTGCTGCTTTTGCCTCAGATAAAGTACCTACGGCTGTACTATCCATAGCCGTTGCTTGCGCGCCAGCACCTAATGCTGTGGCATTAGCACCTGTCGCTTCTGTACTTGCTTTTGTAGTACCTTCTTTTACAATTGTCGAACCAATTGCAACCGCACCTGTTTCAGATGCTTTTGTGCCTGTACCATATGCAGTCGCACTATCACCAGTAGCTGTTGCGTTAGTACCAGTTGCTAGTGCATTCGTATTTGTAGCGGATGCATTTGGTCCGATGGCAATCGCATCTGTACCTGTAGCGCCTTTATTATGTCTATTCGGTTCTACAGCAGAATTTACAGAGAAGTATTTTACGCCTTCTGCAATGAATTTTTCAATAACTGCATTCACCTGGGAACCATTGATAGCATCTGTAGAATCTTCTGCAATTCGACCAGCCGCTACATTTTTCAATTGACGTTCTGCTCCGGAGGAACCGAAGGATACTACGTCACCTTCAGCGGTATTTAAACCACCAGCCCATTTGAAAGTATACACCGCATCTGGAGAATCACTGGCTACCCATTTGCCATCTTTATCATAACTTGCATCTAGCTGACGAGTACCTGTCAAATCTGTAGTAGAACCTGTACCAATGGCTACTGCATTTTGTTTATCTGCAATGGCCCCAGTACCTAACGCTAGGGAACCAATAGCAGACGCACGAGAACTTGCACCATAAGCAGATGCTAAATTGCCCGCCGCTAAAGAATGTACACCTATAGATGTAGAGGCATGTCCGTTTCTATTGTTAGGATCATTATAATCTAAAGATGCTGTATTCATTGTTTTGCCAGTTAATTCAGCATAGGCATCCGCTACTGTACCATTCTTTGTCTCTGTAGATACATAGGTGTATTTACGTGTTACATTTTGTCCATTAATACGTTCTGTTACATCTTTTGTATAGGTCACACGAGAGCCATCTGGATTTTTTCGTTCTGCTTCATAACGAGTCGCTTGACCCGCAGCATTAGAAATATTAGCACCGCCGATCATAACAGAAGAGTCGCCTTGCGCATTTGTCGCTTGACCAATTGCAATAGCACCTTGTTGACCACTTGCTTTCGCTTTATAACCCATCGCAATATCGCCCAGTTCTGCCCAAGAAGCAGTACCTGCTGCCAAGGCATACGCACCATTCGCTACAGAACCCATACCAATAGCTACCGCAGCTTCTGCATTTGGTTGTACTGTGGAGCCTGCACCGATAGCTGTGGCACCGAAAGCACCCATACGCACTACAGAGTTTGTACCAATGGCTGTACCCAATGCTGTAGTAGAGTGGGCTTCCATACCGATGACTACAGAACCAGATTGACCATAGGTGGATTTATAAGCAGTTGGCATACCGCGACCTACTAGTTTTTCGTACTGTCCAGCTACGGTTCTTTCACTTTCAGTATAGGCCAAGTTATAGTCATCCACTGTACTTACATTTGTGTTACGTACCGCATTGTCTGTTACCACTTGGTATTTATTATCACGCAATGCATCTGTATCGTTACCGCCCAAGGCAACTACACCATCACCGGCCACTACTTGTCCACCAATTGCGATAGATTGGTCACCTACTGCACGAGATTCTACACCAATCGCAGTACCTTCATTGATATGATTTTGACGATAAAACACTAAACCATTATGAACGGCACCTGATTGCACTGCCGCTTTAGTATCTGCAGGAGCACTCCTATCTAACGCGTAGCCTGCTTTAACAAGAACCTCTGCATTATTATCTGCATTTGTATTATTGTTCACTAGTTTTCGATTGTCATTTGATTCTCTAATCACACCAGCACCAGCTTGGAAACCAATTGCGGTAGAAGCGTTCAAACGGTAGTCAGCATTTTGACCAAATGCTGTATACGCACCACGACCTATAACCGTATTAGGACGACCCCCATTACCAGAGCCTTCACTAAATGCGTCTCTACCAATAACGATTGTACCTTCCGCATTTGCTGTGCTTTTTGCATTTTTACCAATCGTAATAGAACCATCACCTACTACTTGAGTACTAGTGCCCATTGCAATCGTACTATCTCCATCTACAATTTTTGCTCCATTACCAATGGCAATAGAGTTATTTTTTGGTGCATTAGCTCCCGTACCAATAGCAATCGTATCATTGGCACCTGTTGTGGCAGTTTTACCTATTGCAATACCACGATCACCGCCTGCATTGGAATTTAAACCAAGTGCCACTGTTTCATTGGAATTTGCCCTAGCGCTAGGACCAATCGCCAGAGAGTTATTAGCATTTGCCTGAGCTTGATAACCCAATGCTACAGCTGTATCTCTAGTTGCATTTGCTTCGACACCCAACGCCATAGATGTATTTCCTGATGCATTGGCTTTTCTACCAAGCGCAACGGAGTTATTGCTAGTCACTTGTGCTTCCGTGCCAATGGCAATCGTATCGTCACCACTGTTAACTTTTGCATCTTTACCAAAGGCAATAGAACGAGTTGCCGTTGCTTGTGCTCCTGCACCAATAGCAACAGCCTCATTAGCACTTGCCTTTGTATTTTTACCTAATGCAACTGTTCTGTCCGCCGTTGCTTTAGAGGTAAGACCAATCGCCACTGTTTCATTAGATGTTGCTTCTGCACCATTACCTACTGCTACAGTATCATTACCCGTAGCCTTTGCAAGTCTGCCTAATGCCGTTGAATTATCACCTGTGGCAGTCGCTTGATTACCCATCGCTACCGCATTAATTCTTCCCGCATTAGCAGAAGCACCGATGGCTACTGCATAACTACCACTTGCTGTTGGTCCTTTACCGATTGCTACGGAATCACCAGCCGTTGTTTTAGAATCTGTACCCCACGCAACAGCACCATTCCCTGTACCTGGGTCATTCAGTGCCGCTTGTGCACCAGGACCTGTCAACGCAGTCACAGCCAAAACAGCAGCCACTGTACCCGTTTGTACAACCGCTGCTTTTACCTTGTTACGACCTACCCGTTTTGCAATTTCAGACACAACCACATAGCAGTGTTTTGTCTTACTCCAAATAACCTTATATACATGATTTAATCCCATATATACTTCTCCTTCTTTGTACTACTTGTACGAACTCAACATCTTAATCCTTAATTACATCTTTATCATGCTTTATTTCTATATATTACACTTATTTAGTATGTTGACAGCATAATTTTTTCAAATCGGCTTACATAGCATAGTCATATAACATGCATTATGAAACACAGGAAAGATAATTCCTATGTCAAACCATAACATACTAAAAATAAACCTCCAGTTTCCCAAAGGTTCTTTCATGGAAAGCAATATTTATATACGAACCCTAAACACCACATTCATCAGTCCCTAATCAACTAATGAAATTTTATTGTGTAAACCTAGTTCAATTTATTTCGATATTATTATATATGAATTTGTATACAATATCAACCATTAATTTGAAATCTTTTTATATATCACAGTTAATATCTACTATAGCAATAAATACCATATCTATAATCAACTTCATATATAATTCACCCAATGCATATTAATTCAAATCGTCATGATTTTTATTTAAAATACAAGACTTTGGGCATCATTTCGCATTTTTATTCCTACATACAATTAGGGATTAACAGATATTTATAATTACATCACTAATCAGGCACACCATACCTTTATTCAAAATGTTTATAATTGAAATGTTTTGTATATAATCGCATTCACCATTAAAAGAGCACGGTATGTTCCTGAGGAGACATTATGAAATACCGTTTCTGAAGAAATGTGTCGTGCTCTTCCCTTCCTCTGAGGAACGCCATTACGAGTAGTAGCCTTTGTGGCGTTCCCTTTCTACCTAAATCACATAAACACAAGAAGCCCATGGCGTGCTCCTGAACAAACATTATGAAATACCGTTTGTGAAAGAATGTGCCGTGCTCTCCCCTTCCCCTGAGGAACGCCGTTACGAGTAGTAGCCTTTGTGGCGCTCCTTACTACCTAACTCACACAAACGAAAAAGACCGCAACATGCTCCTGAACAAACCTACCGTAGGATCAGTTTGAGAAGGAGTATGTTGCGGTCTTTCCTTTATCTTATTAAGTTGCAAACGCCACAGGCTGCATAAATTAATAAGTGACGATTGTATTACATCTATAACCTATGCTATAAGTTACTTATTTAATAACAAAAGTCGTTCAATTTCCAATACATTCGGGAAAATTAATCGTATCCCTTTTCTTTGTAAAGCTAAAACTTTACGAGCTTTCTTTTGTAATTCTCTTTCAAATCGACCGTCAACTCTAACCGGTTTTTTGTAAATTCCATCTACGTATTCATTTTTAATATATAAGATACTAACTGGACACATATTCTGAATTAGAAAAGCCTTCTCATACCCAAGAACTTCCCCAAATAAAATAGTGTCACATTTCCCATATTTATCAATCTTCGTATTATATATTTTTTGAAATTTATCTACTTGCGATGAAAAAGGTATCATCCAATATAACTGTGTTGCTGTATCTAAAAAAGCATAAAAGCATGGTCTATCATGTGGCTGACCATCTATAGTTTCTTTATTTTTCATTAAGTGTGGATCTAGAAAATCTATAAAGTATTGATCTTTTATATAATAAAAGTGACCTGCATTCATAAACTCCTCCCTAAAAAATAGACCCCATTCTTTTGAATGGAGTCTAAATATTTGAGCTCGAACACTTATTGAGTCGCATATCGAGTAGCGACAACCATTTGAACTTAATCTTATTTTAGTTGCTTATTAAGTAACAACAAAATGTTAGAGATACTACTATCTCTAACAACAGTATACGCATTAAAAAAGATAAAGTCAATCATAAAATCTATATCCTTCCCCTGAGGAACGCCGTTACGAGTAGTAGCCTTTGTGGCGTTCCTTTACTGACAAAATCAAACAAACACAAGAAGAGCACGGTGTGCCCCGAACAAACATTATGAAATACCGTTTGTGAGGGGTATGCCGTGCTCTTCCCTTTGCACAAGTTAGCTATACGAATGCCACAAGGCTACATAGCGTCACAAGGTTAGTGTAAAATGTTTGTGGGAAAATAAAATAGCAAAAGAAGGTCAACCTTTGT
>CAUQIB010000021.1:0-26506 GCA_963518085.1 uncultured Veillonella sp.
ATGTTGGCGACTACTCTTATATGAGTAGCCCCAACATTTATTATAGAGCCTTTATGTGTATACACTTCCTGGATGATATTATCCTTACTTGAGTGGCCAACGATCCGTTTGATGATAATTTCATCGATTCCGACATTACTGGCCAAGGAGATGAAAGTATGACAGGTATCATGTGGTTTATGTTCGCCTAAGTTAAGATTGTGGCACATACGCTGCATTTCTCGTCTAAAGGTATCCTTGTGTATCACCTTATCCAAAAGGCACTCTACACGCTTAAATTGGGCTTGCTGATATAGTTCCTTGATGAAAGGGTAGATACATTCCGCGATGGGTATGCAACGGTCCCTACCGGCTTCCGTTTTAGAACCACCAATCATGTATCGTTCTTTTAAATGGATATTATCAAGCTTCATCGTCTGCAATTCGTTCAATCTGCGGCCCGTGTAGGCGTATATCAGAGTTAGCTTAACAATTATATCGTCGGAGTGTTGCCAAAGGGCGTAGAGGGCCGAATTTGAAAATATGTTAGCCTTCTTGATAGGCGTAGAGTTCTTGTTGATGATGATATCGGAGAAGTAGTTTCTGGGTATAATTTCTTGTTTAACGGCTAGGGTACCTACTGATACTATAATAGCCTTAATTAGCTTTTGATATGATTTAGTATGTGTCGAATTATCGAATATAGGTTGAAAGTGTGCCGCACGCATATTCTTCATCTCGATATTGTTAAGATGGCTAACCATCTTTTGTATTGTGTGAATGATCTTCATGCGACCAGCTGACAGCCCCTGGCGTTCTGCTTCTTCAATCCGCCACTCAAAACATTGGCCAAACGTAATTTTGCGTTCTTCCGCTTGCGGTGGATTTGTGGAGTAGAGGGCGAGGGCGGTATAGGCTTCCTTTTGCGTGGCAAATGTGCCTACAGATTTACAGATAGCCTTACCGTTAGCATCATATCCATAAGTTACGACCGTCCTATATGGCTTGCGTAACTGTTTATGTTTCATTTTATATACGGTTCCTGAACCGTTGGCTCGTTTCATGGCCATATAAAAATAACCTCCTTAGCTAAATATTAGATATAATAAATAAGCCTCAGAGGTTTTATGGTATAATGATATTATGTTTAGTAGCTCTCTAAGGCTATTGAGTGCCCCTTATTCTGTTGACGCAGAGTAGGGGCACTTTTTATATCTAGCTTAAATTTTTTCAAAGTAATTTTCTAATCTAGCTTGAGTATCTACAGGCATATCCGCAATATTTGCATAACAATCAAACAGGAAAGGTTTTGTAGATTCATCTGCAGCATCGATACCATTAAATACAGTCAAAAAGTCAACAATAAATTGGCTCTTAAGGTAATCAATTTTTAGAAAGACCATCATGGCTAGCATTACACCATATATTCCTCTTAGATGCGACCGCTCACTACTTGTAATCTTCTTCTTGACTTTTTTTATTAATATGCCTCCTTGCAAACATTTTGCCAAAATGGTGGGAGGAATCTTTCGTTTCTCATCCATTCTAAGCGCAGTAAAATCAAGATTATGTGCCGCTGCATTCCGAAACACCCTGATGGATTCTAATGCACAAATAATAAAATTAGTTTTGTCGCTAAGTAGAATTATCCTGTCAGGTTCGTTAGGCAACAATGCGTTTACAACATCGTCGCGTTGGGCGTTCTTTAACAACTTAAAAAGATTAATGGAATTACTAAAAGTTAGGTTCTTTAATAGTATCCACGGCGGGATGTGGTTGTGGTGTTCTCGATAATATAAAGTAGGGTTGCTTGCGATTTTGGGGTCGTCTATTGTTTTTAAATATTCGAGTTGAACTGCATCAAACGTCAATACATTATTGGGATTTTGATAAGACTCTTTATATTTTGACTTTGCTAAATATACGGATATATCTACACCAAAATCTTTAGAAAGTGTATATGCTAATTTTGTTTTAAATATATTTTCAATGAACATGCTATATTTCAGTATGAATGCTTGAATAGACCTATCAAACATTGAAAGACTATACAACTGTTCTATAGTAGTGCCGTCAATAAAAGAATCTCCGTTTGGCATAAAATATCTTTGGTAACGATTAATTAAATCATAATAAGATATTGTATCTAAAGCATGTATTGCAAATTCTGGATCGCTTATGTTTAGATTCCTAGTACGTAATAATTCAATTTGTTCTTCGTAAGTTTTAAAAGGCTTGTCATAGGTTGTCAAAATTCAACCTCCTATATAATAAAAGAATCCCTTGTTATCCGTTGATAGCGAGAGCAACCAATGGGTAGCAAGGGATTCAGTGTCCAACAGTCACGCAATGTGAAAAGGGACAGTTCACTACCATCAGTATACCTCAGATAAATTGATTTTTCAACACTTATTCTCTTGTGAGTAAAACAGTATCCCCTATTTTTATAGGTGTTATTTTAGGGGCGGAAAGATTTTTAGATATGTCATCTTTGTTAACATTTAATGGAATAGTACGTGCAATTGTTTTTTGAAGGGCTGATACGGGGCTGAATAAATTGGTGGTACTTCTAACAATACGTTGGCACACAGAAAATTGGGAATATGGGGCCGTAACTTCAATGACTGCTTTTATACCGTCGTATGATCCATAATTTACATCGTCTATAATCAAATCCTCACCAGGTTCAATTATGCGTAAGACATCGCCCTCTTTTGAGCCATCATTTAGTCCATAGTCAATTAATACTGTACTTTCATTTTCAATCGCAATAATTTTATATGTATCAAACATAATAACCCTCCTTTTTAATATAGGCTCTTTATGCCTACAGAAACAGAGTATTTAACAAATTTTAGGAACTATAAACTCAACGATGTCTCTCGCCACTTTAACCGCTTGCTCGCTAGCAAAGTTGATATTGTTTTCGTCATTTGTACGGTCAAAGCCCTTCATAGATGTGTTCTCATGGCCATAAGTAGCAAATTCTAAAAAGCCAGTAGTAACACCGGTAGATTTAACTTGAATAGCTAAAATGTTCTTAATTGGTATTATTTTGTAAGTGCGATTCCCTAAGTTTAATAGACCGCCTTTGGTGCGATCAATAACAACACATTTATCATAAACAAATAAATTAACCCCAATTCCATCTAAATGATATAGGTGCTCACCCATAAAGTCTTTTGTCGGACTTTCAATAACTTTCTTTTCACTGCTGAAAAATCCCATAATACTAACCTCCCTGTGTAAAATGTTATTTCACTAATAACTTCCCTGACTTTTTTAGTTCTTTTAAATGTTTTCTTGGTTAAACATTATGGCAGTTACAACCCCAATAATTGGATGCGCGTCCTTAAGATATTGGTAGCTATAAAATACCTGTTGAAATTGCGGGCTAGGGGAGTATATTACAATTCCCGTAGGTGTATAGAAGAAAAATCTTAAAACTACATACGGCCCTAAAATCTCGCCGCTAGCACCAGTCGCTTGAACTGCTAGAATAGACTTATTTGGATTAGCCTGTCTTAGCGTATCAACAGAAACAGTATCATTCATGGAAATTGTAGGAAAAAATGAATTATCTGCAACTACAAATTGTAGAGGAGAATTAGATTTCATTATGCCTATATTATCTACAGCTGTATTTGTAGGCGCGGGTTCGGTGGATACAGGTTGAAAGTCTGGGCTCTGCTTAGATTTTGGCTCTTCCCACCCCATTAAATATGCGGGAGTAGTTAGTAGTGCCTCTGCTAATTGCTCTAATTTATTACGAGCTATGTCTGCTTGGCCTGACTCTATTTTATTTATCGATGATCTTGATTTATATCCCATCTTTGCAGCTAATTGATCTTGTGATAGACCTAGCTCAATTCTGCGCTCTCTTATTCTGTCGTGAATGGATTTATTCATGATTATGTCCTCCTATAATTAGTATAATATATATAGTGCGTTAAATTCAACAAAAATTAAATATTTGTGTAAAAATAGTTGACATAATAACAGAAACAATATATTATTGCTTGTAGAAGGTATGGAAACAGAAAGGAGGCGAATAAATGTGTCTTTTAATGCAGAACTATTTAATACCCGATTAAATCAATCTGGTATAAAAAAGAAAGTGTTGGCGAAAAAAATTAGGAATTACTCCTCAGGGGCTTAAACTTAAGTCAGACGGTGTTAATGAATTCAAAGTCATCGAGATATCTGTACTGTGCGATGAACTAAGATTGTCTAGCGATGATAGATATCTCATTTTTTTGCCAAAATGTAGAATTAAATTCTACAAATAATAACATTTAGAAGAATAAAGATAAACGTTTGTATAAAGAAAGGAAAAAATGATGAAGCAAAAAGAATTCACAACAAGAATGTACGGCGAAGCGATTCGCGAACGCATGCAAGAACTTAATATGTCAAAAGCTGACCTAATTCGGACGGCGGAGATTTCAAGAGATACGTTAAATCGTGCCCTTGAAGGTAAATCGGTACAAATGGCAACGATTGTCGCTATTTGCGATGCACTCGGAGTTAGTCGAGACGAGTCCAACGATTTCTGGGAAACTGACTACTACAATCCTAAATTTGATAGAAAATAACTAAAACAAAAATGAGGTAAAACAGATGAATAGTGAAATACGAATTAAGCAATTGGAAGACCGTGTAGTTTATCTTGAAACAATTGCCCAATCTAGTGCACACGAAATATTAACAGCGTATATCCACGATGTGGCTGAAAGATATGGTATACCTTGCGCCAAAGGATACAATCGGAATCGAACTATGCTGATTTCTTCTAATTTTGAAATCCAATGCAAGAAAACGATTAGTATGGCATTAGGCATTTCTAAAATTTCAAGCATATCGTGAGATATGCTTTCAGATGCACGATACATCGTAAATGCCATCGTAGTTGTATATGCACGTCGGCACAACTAGGAGGTGATACAATGCAAAAACGTGACATACAAACCGTCATAAGCATTTGTCTTTGGATGCTAACGCTTAGCCTTTCTGCAGCTATTAGCATTTTTATCATCATAGTGTCAGCAATCACCGCTTATCACTGGTAGGAAGGAGTTACTGATGATCACTAAAACAATAGCCGTGTGCCAGATGGCCACGGTATTGGGAAGAACCATGACTGCGATACGTGAATGTATCGCAAGAGATAAGTTCCCTTTTGCGCAGTGCTGGCAAACGGAAGGCAAAAAGGGCCGCACCTTTTCAATTGATAGAGAAGGGTTCCGGTTCTACTTGGCCAACACGCTAGGCTGGCCGGAAGAGAAGATTAATGAAGCATTTAAGGAGGCGCACATCGTATGAACGGGCTGCTTAAAGGAATCGGCCTACTGATGATAATTGGTACGGTAGGCAGTTTAGAACTCGACCGCATTGGCTTTGCACAAGCGCTGTTTCAAGTGTTAAGTGGGGTCATGGCTTGGATGGTATCTGAATACAGAATTGAGGTCAGACGATTGCGCCGTAAATTAATGCGTATCCGTCAGGTACAGCGCTCTACGTATTATAGATTTTAAGGGCGGTTCATATGAGAACTCAGCGCTGCACAAGATGCAATAAGAGGCTAAAAAGTCCCTACCAGTATTGGAGTTTTACAACAGGCGCGCCCTGCGCCATATGTAAAAAATGTAAAGAAATACATCAACCCGTAAAACAGAGGAAACAGAAATGACAGAACAAGAAGTTTTGTATAACGCCTACAACGAAAGTGGCGTACAAACGAATGAAGAAGTAACGCAGTTACTCGGGTGGTCAAACGATAAGGTTCGTAACATCAAAGCAAAATTGAAGATGCGTGGCTTCATCGATTACACCTTTGGTTCACCAGTTAAGATCCTTAAACCGTATAGGGAGATAGTTGATACACCCGAAACGTTTAAGGCGCAAATATATCGCGAAATGCTTGAGGTCTACATGGAGGATTTTCGAACACAAGACACGTTCAAGGATAGACTTCTAGTAGGTCAAGAGATTCGTATGATTCTTAAATGTGTATAAGGAGGTGGTTACATTGCAAGATTGTACGATGTGCCCAAATAAAGAGTACTGCATTCCTGATGAGTGCAAGCAGTTGGGCACAAAAAAATGCCCTCACGCACGGCAATGCGTAAAGGGTACATAGAAAAACATCCATTTAGAGTATATCACATCGTTA
The DNA here is from genome assembly GCA_963518085.1 of uncultured Veillonella sp. Lineage (GTDB taxonomy): Bacteria > Bacillota > Negativicutes > Veillonellales > Veillonellaceae > F0422. The sequence continues at coordinate 6,152 of CAUQIB010000021.1, forward strand.
AACCGAAAGGAAATAAAACAATAATCGAGTTAAAAATTACTGTAGATAAAGCCGTAGAATTAGAACAAGAAGTGAAAGACCTTTACCAATCCATCGTAGGCGCTCCTGTTAAAGACGTAGAACCAGCGAACTGGACAACTAATGATGTTAAAGCCGAACCTGCTAAGAAGGAAGCTCCTAAAGTGGAAGAACCGGCTAAAGTAGAAACACCTAAAGTGGAAGCACCAGCTAAGAAAGTGGAAGCCCCAAGCCTTGAAGCAAGTCGTGAAGCAGTGAAAGATGTAATGGCAAAAGCCGCTGATAAAACGAAAGCAAAAGGCGAATTCAAAGCCTTCTTAGATAGCATCGGCGCTGAAAAGGTAACATCTGCTACGGATGCGCAACGCATCCAAATCATGGAATGGATGAATAGCCGTGGCTAAGAAACACGCCCTACTAGGTGCATCAAGTAGTGCTAGGTGGCTAATATGTACACCATCGGCAAGACTAGAAGCGATGTTCCCTGATAAACAATCGCCCTATGCTGCGGAAGGTACGGTAGCACACGACCTGGCAGAATCAATTCTGCGCCATAAGCTGGAGGGCAAAAAGGTGCCTAAGCTTGATGACTACTCTACTGAAATGATAGAAGCCGTTAACCGATATGTTGACATCTGCGAAGAAAAGGTGAACGAGGCTCGTGCCCGTTCGTCTGATGCGGAAGCCATGATTGAAGCACGGCTCGACTTCTCTAGGGGGGGTACCTGATGGCTTTGGTACGGGCGATATGGTAATCGTAGCCGACGACATCCTAGAAGTGATTGACCTGAAGTATGGTAAGGGCGTGCCAGTGAGTGCTGTTGAAAACACACAAATGAGGCTCTACGCGTTGGGTGCTTACGACATAAACGAGTTCCTGTATGACGTTAAATCGGTCCGTATGACCATCGTTCAGCCAAGACTGGACAGGATATCTACCGATGAAATGGCCCTTGAGGAACTGCTTGATTGGGGCGAAGAAATCAAACCAATCGCACAACGTGCCTTTCGTGGTGAGGGCGAATGTACGCCTTGCGATTACTGTAACTTTTGTAAAGCACGGCACACCTGCCGGGCATTGGCTGATACTTGCCTTACGGCTTTCTATAAAGATGGTGGCAAGCTCAATCAATTACTCACGGACAGCGAAGTATCTGACATCTTGGCGATGAAAGACTTAATCACAAAATGGATTAAAGGTGTTTACGACTTTGCCTACGAGAAAGCCTTATCAGGTGAAAAGCAATGGCCTGGATACAAATTAGTAGAAGGTACATCAAGACGTACTATCATGAATCCAGATGCAGCGGCTAAAACATTACTTGATAATGGCTACAAGGAAGAAGACATTTTTAAACCACGTGAACTCGAAGGTATCACGAATCTGCAAAAGGTACTCGGTAAAAAGGGCGTCGCAGAATACTTAGAAGCGTATATCGACAAGCCCGAAGGCAAGCCTACACTTGTTCCGGACAGCGATAAACGCCCAGCGATTAATACAGTTGAAACAATGATGAATGAATTTGATGATGAGGTATAAACACGATGAATAAAACAGTAACAGCGGTACTCGTGATTTCCGCGCTGGCTATCAATGTAGCCGGCGCAACTAGTAACAACAATGTGGGTGGTACGGACAATACCATATCTACGAATTCTACTAGCTCAGCAGTATGGGGCTTTCAAAACAACATCGACGCAAATAATGCGTTGGCGTTTGGTACTAATAATACTGTAACTGGTAAAAAAGGGTTCGCGGGTGGCAACAATGCCACTGCAGCAGGTCGCAATAGTTTTGCATTCGGTAGTCATGCCGAGAGCTTAGTCGAGTACACCATCGCCATTGACAACCAGGCGCGAACTGCGTCCTATGATAGCGTGGCTATCGGTAATGGCGCGTTCGTATCCGGTGAATCCAGTGTAGCCTTTGGCCGTTCCAACAATGTGACAGGTGAAAACTCCGTCGCAGTTGGTGCTAACAATGGCACGGTATCCGGTGGACAGTCCGCTGTAGTAGGGTACAACAATACGATTGGTGCAGATAAGGAACAATTGGTATTTGGTTCTAATTCTGAAAGCAACGGCCAAGGCGCTCTCGTATTTGGCACACACGCTAAATCCTTAGCAACCGATGCTGTTGCCTTTGGTAATAATACTATAGCAGATCGTGCAAATTCCCTTGCTATCGGCACCAATGCGGTGACCGATGATGCGGTAGGTGTTGACGGTGTAGACCTTAACGGTACACGTCATATCTTCGCAGGCGAGCAACCTGGTGCAGTGGTATCCTTTGGTGCTAAAGCTCGCACAGGTGCAGGCGGCGTGGCTCAGTATAACCGTCAGCTCCAAAACGTGAGTGCGGGCAGGATAGAAGCTGACAGCTTAGATGCTGTCAACGGCTCCCAGTTGTATGCTGCGTACGATGAAATTAATGCGTTAGGGGGTAAAGTAAGCGAACATGATCGACAAATTAATCGAAATACTAATAGCATTGGAACTATCAATAGCCGTATTAATAGCTTTGATATCGACATTAGCACTAATACTAAAGATATTGCAGACTTAAAGGACAAAATCGATAGAAATACAACTGCTATTAGAAACGAATTAAATAACAAAATTAATGCAACTGAACAACGTGTTAATAAGTTAGGCGCAAGTTCCGCGGCACTTGCTGGGCTTCATCCTTTGGATTTCAACAAAAATGACAAGGTAAGCTACGCAATCTCTTACGGCCACTACCGTAATAGCAATGCAGTAGCCCTTGGAGCGTTTATCCGTCCAAACGAACGATTGATGATTGGAGTAGGTGCTACTATTGGCGCCGAGAATCAATACAATATAAGCGTTTCTTTTAAAACAGGAAAAGGCGCAGACTACGTAGCAGAAGTAAGAGATGCGCAAAGCCGTATCTCTAAGCTAGAAGCGTTAGTAGCGAAGCTAATGGCAGAGATTGAAAAATGACCTCTGTACGGGCTATCGCAAAAGAGCTCCACGAACGAGGACACTACCTCGACGAGCTTTACCAAATTACTATCGCATACGCTACTAGCCTGTGGGCAAGATATCGGACGCTCGATGCAAAAAGAACAGCTATCGAGAAGCGATATATAGAAAAATATCCACCACCTTATGATGGTGAGGTTCCATATGTACTAGATGATACGTGGATTTGGTTCGATGACGATTGCATTGCAATTGAAGCTGAATTAGATGAATTGTTTAATACAGTAATAGGGTTTGATTATGAACATGACCCATTTAAGAAATAAGGAGACAGTAACATGGCTAAATTAACAACTGGTGTAGTAAGACTTTCTTATGCAAATATCGCTTCCCCTCGTAAAAACGACGACGGCAAAGTAAAATATAGTTCCCAAATCATTATCGATAAAACAGATAAGAAGACAATCAAAGCCTTTGAACGTGCGATTGAAGAACTCAAAGCGGATACAAAAGCAGTCGCTAAGGTGGAAGGCTAAGCAGCATACCTCAAATTGAACTTACGTAATGGCGATACCGATGAAGCAGTAGTTGACCAACCTGAAACATATGCTGGCAAATACTTCATTAACGCTAACAGCGATAAGCAACCTATCGTATTTACTCGTGACAAAATCAAAATGGATGACTTCGACATCGAAGAAGAAATCTACTCTGGTGTATATGCACAAGTTGCACTTTTTGTTTTTGCCTACAACTTCAACGGTAAGAAAGGCGTAGGCTTTGGTCTAAATGGTATCCGTAAAGTCAAAGATGGTGAACGCTTAGGTGGTGTACATGTATCTGCTAATGACTTTGGCGATGATGATTTAGGCGACCTAGACGATGACGACGATTTAATCTAAGGAGGCAATTATGGAGCTCAGTATTGATGTGGAAACCTATTGCGCCTGCCCTATTAAATATGGGGCGCAGCGATATGTTGACGATACAACATTTGAAATACTGCTCTTTGCCTATAGCTTTGATAACGAACCGTTGAAGTAATTGATATGACAAAGAATCCACTGCCCGAAAGGGTGGTGGACGCTTTGTATAATAAGGAAATTACAAAGACGGCGTTCAATGCAGCATTTGAAATGCTATGCCTAAAAAAGTACTTCCCTGATGCAGATTACACGAATTGGGAATGTACCTCTGTGTTAGCGTTATACTGCAGTCTACCTGCAAGGCTCGATAATGTGTCCAAGGCTTTGAAATTAGGAAAAGCCAAGGATTCACGAGGTAAACGCCTAATTCAATTCTTCTCCGTTCCTCGTAAGCCTACTAAGACAAATCCTAAGACACGGAATATGCCGGAGGATGCGCCAGACAAATGGGCCGAATTTATTGAATACAACAGACAGGATGTCGTTGTAGAAAAGGCCATTCGTAAACGACTGCTTTCATTGAAACCGCCGGATATTGAACATGAATATTGGCTACTGGATCAAGACATTAACTGGAGCGGTGTCAAGGTAGATATGGACCTTGTTGATGCGTCCCTTCAATGTAACGATGAAATAGTAGAAAAGGCCACCGGATCATCAGCACGACTAACAGGGCTAGATAATCCCAATAGTACGTTGCAACTTAAGGATTGGTTATCAAATCACCTTGGCTATGAAGTCGAGACCATGCGAAAAGAAGACTTGTCTAATCTACTGTCACAAGATATTCCTTCTGATGTACATACCGTGCTAAATAATTTAAGCTAATAACAAACCCCGTAAACACATGTGTTTGCGGGGTTTTTTATTTTGTTCACTCTGTTACTCGTTTTGCTTGTGTATGATTCTGTCAAAATCAGAAACTATTTTTTGCGTACGATTAAATTCTTTATACTCGGTAACAGCTTTTTTGTCAGCTTGTAGTTTTGAAATGTGTCCTTTGTTCGTAAGCACTTCGTATTCGTTGAAAGATAGGAATTTATCTACGCTTTCAGCGAAGGCTTTCATAGTGAAAGTATGTTTCCGTTCGATGATGCCTTCGATGTAATCAAAGAAGGCAGAAACAGTTCGTTCTAGTTTGCGTATTTCGTCGGCTGTTAAATAATTTTTTGCGATAGTTACATCAGATTTATGAATACGCCCATGAGGGGAGCTTTTCCAAGTTTGCAATCCCATGTGTGGTTTATCTCTATCAGCGGTATCATAAATAATTTCCGCTGCAGTTTTGCCAGTGATGGCATAATGGAATTTGTTTTGTACCATAGCATAAAATTGACGAGTGAAAGGATCTTGTACATCGTAGTCAATGGAGCATTCTGCGAATATATCTGTGATTTGTTGATAGATTTGACGTTCGCTTGCTCGAATGGATTGAACTCTACGTAAAAGTTCTTTAAAATAGTTTTGACCGAATGGAGTACCATTTTTTAACATATCATCGTTGAGGGCAAAACCTTTCACAATATACTCACGTAATACCTTTGTAGCCCAAATGCGGAATTGTGTAGCCTCTTTTGAGTTTACACGGTAGCCAACAGCTATGATGGCGTCTAGGTTGTAGAAAGTGATGGTACGAGTTACTTTTCTGGTACCCTCTAAGCGAACTATTGGAAATTTTCCAATAGTTGACTTTTCTGATAATTCTTCAGAATCAAATGTTTCTTTTAAATGGTAATTAATGGTGGATATATCAACGCAAAACAACGTCGCCATATCTTTTTGTGTCATCCAAAATGTTTCGTCTTTAAATAGAACATTGGTAGAAATATTTTCTTGTCCTGATTGGTAGATAATCACATCACCATGTAAAGCAGAATCGATAGGAATCATGCTAGGCCTCCTTAGTGTCATGTACTGCTCTTTCTCTTACTTATATTACATCTCATTAGCAGGGCAAAGTCAAGGCGGAATAGAATAACATTTGTAACAATCATAAGGTAAATTCAAAGAATTTGGGTTTAACTGAATATTAAATCTAAAGGACGAAAGTTACCCAATAATTACCGAAAACTATCTTTTGGTTATAAAAACGATTTAGTTGCAAGTCTATCAAATTTGTGGGATAATGTAATATATAAAAAATCGCTGTTGGTCTACTGGCACGACGATAACATATTGTTATAAAGATGCGGTTCGAATCCGTATACAGCGCTTTTTGGCACTCTAAAGTAATAGGGTGCTTTTTATCATCGATATAAGATGAAAATAGTATAAAAATTACATATTATAATTCATAAGGAGATACGATGGAACGCATTTTTAAACTACAAAATTTGAATTGTGCCAACTGCGCTAGCGTGATTGAAGCAAAATTAAATCAACTAGAATCTGTGTCAGCAGCAACTTTCACGCTTGGCACCCAGCAATTGCGCATTACCTCTAGTATAGAAGATACAGATGTGTTACGCGATCAAATCCAAGCGGTGTGCGATGCTACGGAAGATGGCGTAGTAGTGGTACCATTTGTGCGTGCACCTAAAAAAGCACAACAAGTAGAGGATGACCATGAGCATAATTCTAGTTTAGTGGGGATTATTATAGGCGCTATCGTGATAGTGGTAGCAGAGTTTACAAATTGGGTGCCAGAGCAATACATGACTCCATTATTAATTGTAACCTTTGTTGTACTAGGTTGGCGCATTGTATGGGCAGCAATTAAAAATTTCATGAAAGGTAAATTATTCGATGAAAACTTCTTGATGTCTGTTGCTACTATTGGTGCGTTAATCATCGGTGAATATGTAGAGGCTGTTTGGGTTATGTTGTTCTTCCAAATGGGTATTTATTTTGAGGAACGTGCTACAGAACGCAGTCGTAATGCGGTTATGGATGCAGTGGATCTTCGTCCAGAAGAAGTGCGTTTAATCGCTTGTGATGGCAGTGTGCAGGTGGTGAACCCAGAAGATGTACAAGTCGGATCTCATATCGAAATTCGTCCTGGTGATCGTATTCCATTGGATGGTCGTGTTGTAGAAGGGACTACACGTATCGACACAGCAGCGGTAACTGGTGAACCAGTTCCTGTGAGTGCTACGGTAGGCACTGAAGTGATGTCTGGTTGCATCAATGTAGATGGTCGCATTGTCTTAGAAGTAACGCATGAATTAAAAGATTCCATGGTTATGCGTATTCTCGATGCTGTGGAACATGCAGCGGCATCAAAACCAAAGATTGACCGTTTTATTACTCGTTTTTCTCGTGTATATACACCAATCGTAGTAGCCTTGGCTATTATCGTTGCTGTAGTACCTCCTTTATTTACAGGAGAATGGCAATATTGGATTTATACAGCGTTAACTTTCCTAGTAGTATCTTGTCCATGCGCCTTGGTATTATCTGTGCCATTGGCATTCTTCTCCGGTATCGGCGCTGGTTCTAAACAAGGGATTTTGTTCAAAGGTGGCAAATCGATCGAGGCTATGAGCCGTGTGAAAGCGATTGCCTTCGATAAAACGGGTACTATCACAACTGGTACTTTCAACGTACAAACTGTAGAAGTAGCTGGTAACTATACAGAAAATGAAGTGTTGCAATATGCAGCGGCTTTAGAAACAGTATCTACACACCCTATTGCGATGTCCATTGTAGAAGAAGTACAGCGTAGAGGAGTAGAGTTTACTGCAGCCAAGGATGTAAAAGAAATCTCCGGCCATGGCATGGTAGGTACAGTGAATAGCCGTACCGTATTGGTTGGTAATGGTCGTTTATTAGAAACAGAACATGTAACGGTACCAACAATTGAACATGTATATGGTAGTGAGGTATTCGTAGCTATTGATGGTCAATATGTAGGTCGTATCGTCATTGCTGATGCTGTGAAAGAGGATTCTAAAGAGGCCATCCGTCGTATGAATGGAAAAGGATATCATACCGTGATGCTCACAGGTGATGTGGCAGCAAGTGCTAATCACATTGCTCAAGAAGTAGGTATCCAAGGTGTACGCGCTGAGTTATTACCACAAGATAAATTAGAAGTAGTTCAATCTCTTCGGAACGAACATGGTTCTGTCATGTTCGTAGGTGATGGTATCAACGATGCGCCTGTATTGACAGGTGCCGATGTAGGTGGTGCTATGGGTAGTGGTGCAGACTCTGCCATCGAAGCGGCAGACGTAGTATACATGAACTCCAACCTAGATTCCGTATGGCGTTCCTTAAGTATTGCAGAGCGTACCTTGTCCATTGCATGGCAAAATATTTTCTTCGCTATTGCTGTAAAAATTATCGTTATGGTGGCTGGTGTATTTGGCTTTGCAAATATGTGGGTGGCAGTTTTTGCAGATACAGGGGTATCTATTCTTTGCATCTTTAACTCTGTCCGTATTTTTTACAGTAAATAATATAAGTCCTCCTGCTAGCATGTACGCCCAACTATGTTTCAGGAGGCATTGTGATATCTTCTCCCCCCCTCTTCTATTAAATTTGTGGGATAATGGAACAAATAAAAAACGCTGTTGGTCTACTGGCACGACGATAACATATTGCTATAAAGATGCGGTTCGAATCCGCATACAGCGATTTTTAGCACTCTAACTAATAGGGTGCTTTTTTATTCTCGAAATGAGATGTGGATAACAGTAAAAAAATATATAAATAAATATATAATCATATATTGACAAAATAGAAAAATGTAGATATAATAAACACATGAATAAATACTCAAGTATTAATTTAGATAATATATCAACAAGGAGATACGATGGAACGCATTTTTAAACTACAAAATTTGAATTGTGCCAATTGTGCTAGCGTGATTGAAGCAAAATTAAATCAACTAGAATCTGTGTCAGCAGCAACATTTACACTTGGTACGCAGCAATTACGTATTACATCTACTGTAGAAGATATGGATGCTTTGCAAGAACAAATCCAAGCGGTATGTGATGCTACGGAAGATGGTGTAGTAGTGGTACCATTTGTGCGTGCATCTAAAAAAGCACAACAAGCAGAGGATGACCATGAGCATAATTCTAGTTTAGTGGGGATTATTATAGGCGCTATCGTGATGGTAGTAGCAGAGTTTACCAATTGGGTGTCTGAGCAATATATGATTCCATTGATGGTGGTGACTTTTGTTATACTAGGATGGCGCATTGTATGGGCAGCAATTAAGAATGGTATGAAAGGTAAACTGTTCGATGAAAATTTCTTGATGTCCATTGCTACTATTGGTGCGTTAATCATTGGTGAATATGCAGAGGCAGTTGGGGTTATGTTGTTCTTCCAAGTGGGCATTTATTTTGAGGAACGTGCTACAGAACGCAGTCGTAATGCGGTTATGGATGCAGTGGATCTTCGTCCAGAAGAAGTGCGTTTAATCGCTTGTGATGGCAGTGTGCAGGTGGTGAACCCAGAAGATGTACAAGTCGGATCTCATATCGAAATTCGTCCTGGTGATCGTATTCCATTGGATGGTCGTGTTGTAGAAGGGACTACACGTATCGACACAGCAGCGGTAACTGGTGAACCAGTTCCTGTGAGTGCTACGGTAGGCACTGAAGTGATGTCTGGTTGCATCAATGTAGATGGTCGCATTGTCTTAGAAGTAACGCATGAATTAAAAGATTCCATGGTTATGCGTATTCTAGATGCTGTGGAAAATGCAGCAGCATCGAAACCAAAGATTGATCGTTTTATTACTCGTTTTTCTCGTGTATATACGCCAATCGTAGTGGCATTGGCAACTATCGTTGCCGTGGTACCACCTTTATTCACAGGAGAATGGCAATATTGGATTTATACAGCGTTAACATTCTTAGTAGTATCTTGCCCATGTGCTCTTGTATTGTCTGTGCCATTGGCATTCTTCTCTGGTATTGGAGCTGGTTCTAAACAAGGTATCTTGTTCAAGGGTGGTAAAGCAATTGAGGCTATGACCCGTGTGAAAGCGATTGCCTTCGATAAAACTGGTACTATTACAACGGGTACTTTCAACGTACAAACTGTAGAAGTAGCTGGTAACTATACAGAAAATGAAGTATTGCAATATGCAGCGGCTCTAGAAGCTGTTTCAACTCATCCAATTGCATTGTCTATTGTAGAAGAAGTACAACGCAGAAAAGTAGAACTCTACTCTACAAATGATGTGAAAGAAATTTCTGGTCACGGAATGGTAGGCACAGTGAATGGCCGTACCGTATTGGTTGGTAATGGTCGTTTATTGGCAAGAGAAAATGTGACAATGCCAGCAGTGACAGATGTATATGGAAGCGAAGTGTTCGTGGCTATTGATGGTCAATATGTAGGTCGTATCGTCATTGCCGATGCTGTGAAAGAGGATTCTAAAGAGGCCATCCGTCATATGAATGGGAAAGGATATCACACAGTGATGCTCACAGGCGATGTGGCAGCAAGCGCTAATCATATTGCTCAAGAAGTAGGTATCCAAGGTGTGCGCGCCGAGTTATTACCACAAGATAAATTAGAAGTGGTGCAATCTCTTCGGAACGACCATGGTTCTGTCATGTTCGTAGGTGATGGTATCAATGATGCGCCTGTGTTAACTGGTGCCGATGTAGGTGGTGCTATGGGTAGCGGTGCAGACTCTGCCATTGAAGCGGCAGACGTAGTATACATGAACTCTAACCTAGAGTCTGTATGGCGTTCCTTAAGCATCGCAGATCGTACTTTGTCCATTGCATGGCAAAATATTTTCTTTGCGATTGCTGTAAAAATTATTGTTATGGTGGCCGGTGTATTTGGTTTTGCCAATATGTGGGTAGCTATCTTTGCAGATACAGGCGTATCCATTCTTTGTATTATGAACTCCATCCGTATTTTTTACAGTAAATAGTGACAAACTTGCTTGTAGTGATGCATACCTGACTATTGATACTACTATGAGATAGGTAGGGCTGTGAAAGTAGTTTGAATGTATTATTGACCAGTATAAGACTATACAATAGGATAACAGAGGACTTGGCGGTTTTGCTAAGTCCTTTTTGTTGTAGATAGGATATATGTTGGCATCTCAAAAATAGTTGATTGCTTATACGAAACTTTCAGAATACACTATAAAAAAATTGACGAATTGGTCTCCATTGATTAAGATAAAGGGTAGGGTTATTAAGACGTTAAGGAGGTGTCACATGTTAACGGTACACAAACACGTAGAGGGGGAACTATTTACAGATTCCACTGTACAAGATGCGACAAAAGGTTCATGGATAAATTTGGTGAACCCAGACCCCGATGAGTTGGCTATCGTCAATATGATGACACAGATTCCAACGGATGTATTGAAAGCGGCCTTAGATACAGAAGAACGGTCCCACGTGGAAATTGAAGATGAGTACATCTTTGTCGTTATTAATATTCCAGTATTACGTGGATCTGACGTATATGATGCGGTACCATTAGGTATTTTCGTAACAGAAGATTTCTTTATTACGATTTGTTTAGAAGAAGCTGAGGTGCTCTATCCATTCTTGAGCAATCAAATGCCAACCTTCTATACTTTTAAAAAGACAAGATTTCTATTCCAAATTATGTATCGTACCGCTGTGTTATATTTACGGTATTTGCAACAAATTGACCGCCGTACGGATGATATTGAAAAAACATTGCGCCATACGACGAGAAATAAAGATTTGTTCCAATTGTTGGAATTGCAAAAATCTATGACGTATTTTACTTCTGCATTGCGTGGTAATGGAACGGTGATGGAACGTATTTTGCGCATCCGTCGTCATGATGATGTGCGCTATTTATTGAAAATCTATGAAGAAGATGAAGATCTATTAGAAGATGTCATCATCGAGAACAAGCAGGCTGTAGAAATGGTTGAAATGTATTCTAATATTTTGATGAATATGATGAACGCTTTTACATCCATTATTTCTAATAACTTAAACTTAGTTATGAAACTGTTGGCAGCCATGACAATTATGCTAGCTGTGCCAACGGCAATCTTTAGCTTGTGGGGTATCAATGTACCGGTGCCATTTGCAGATACACAGTATGGCTTTGAATATGTCATCGCCATTGGCATTAGTTTTGCGGCGCTAGCAGGCTATTGGCTTTGGAAAAATGATTTCTTTTAATTGCATAATACAATATAACACACCTAAGGGGCTAACCTCTTAGGTGTTTTGTTGTGTCACGATTCAGGTTACTTATGAAAGTTTTTTATATCCATCTTTAAAAATTATAAATATTATACAAAGTGAATAAAATTGCTATACAGATATTTTTCAATTTATGTAAAAATAATGATTTAAAATGATATAAATCACAGATAAATACCTATAAATGTACATTTTCAAACAAGCATGCATTACATGTCTTGCAATATTCACATTAGTCATTTGACAATTTTGATAGAAGAAATTAACATATTTATGTAATATCTATAATATAGTTGGGCGTAGATATTGACTATGAATGCCTTAAATAAGGGAAGAATATTTTGGGGAAGATATTGCTAAAAGTTGTATAGGGTTATAGGCAAGATGGAGCAAGATTGTCTAAACTATAGCCCTTGCTAACTTAATGTAGATCCACCCAAAGGGTGGTTTTTCCTTTTGGGTATTTATTGAAAATATGAATGCATGCTCACTAATTTTAAGGGAAGGATGTGGATGATTGAAAACTATACTAAGTAAGGTGTCACAATTGCTAGTCACCTTAATAGGGGTTACATTTCTGACATTTTGCTTGACCTACATTGCTCCTGGGGATCCAGCCTTAATGGTGTTGGAGGCAGGGGACACCATTGTGTCACAGGAAATGATTGATGCTACACGAAAAGAAATGGGCTTAGATCGTCCATTCATGGAACAGTATGTACGCTGGGTAGCAGGTGCCGTACAAGGTGATTTAGGAACTTCTTATTCAGGGAAAAAAGCAGTTACAGAAAAATTGTCGGAAGGCTTGGGTGCGACCGCACTATTGGCCGTGTCCGCCTTTGTACTGAATGTGCTCATTTCCATACCAATGGGGATTTATTCGGCGGTGAAAGCGAATAAACTACCAGACTTTATTATTCGATTCTTTTCTTTTGTGAATGTGTCGATGCCAAGCTTCTGGTTAGGTATGCTTTTACTGTACATCTTCGGATTGAAATTACATTGGGTACCGATTGCTACGTCTGCGATTAACTTTAAAGCTTTAATTTTGCCAGCGATTACATTATCTTTTGTAATGGCAGCTAAATTCACACGTCAAGTACGGACTGTGATTATTGAGGAGTTGCATCAAGACTATGTGATGGGGGCTCGTGCTCGTGGCATGAGTGAATCGCAAATTCTTTGGAAACATGTATTACCGAATGCCTTATTACCATTGATAACCATCATGGGTATGGGTATTGGTTGGCTTTTGGCAGGGGCTGCGGTGATTGAAATCGTATTCTCTTGGCCTGGCATGGGTAAAATGGCAGTTTATGCCATTGCAATGCGTGACTATCCACTCATTGAGGGCTTCGTATTGTGGGTGGCTCTTATCTACACAGCCATCAACTTCTTGGTAGACCTGTCTTACTCTATATTAGATCCACGATTGAAAGTGAGGGGATAAGATGAAAGAATTTATTTTGCAACACAAGCGCTTTTCTTTCTACTCCCTCTTAGTGGCTATCGTAGTAGGAATTGCCATATTTGCTCCTTATATTACACCGCATGATGCGTTTCATGCAGATATGTCGAAATCCTTTTTGAAACCTTCTGCAGAGCATTTGATGGGTACTGATAAATTGGGACGTGATACATTCTCTCGTATTATTTACGGTACACAAACTTCCTTGTTCATGGCTATCATCCTTGTTATTTTAACAGCTGTTGTTGGTACTGTAGTGGGAATTTTGTCTGGATTCTTTGGAGGTAAAGTAGAATTAGTGTTGATGCGCTTTACAGATATTATGTTGTCTTTCCCAGGTGTGGTACTGGCTATTGCCATTGCTGGCATTATGGGTGGTAGTGCCATCAATGCGATTTTGGCTCTCGTAGTGGTGAGCTGGGCGAAATACGCACGACTGATTCGGTCTGCGGTAATCAAACTTCGCCATAACGACTTTATTGCAGCGGCTAGATTGAATGGTACAAAACAATTGACCATTTTATGGCGCCATATTTTACCGAATGTATTGCCTTTGACTATCATTACAGGGGCTATGGATATCGGGACTATGATGATGGAGATTGCCGGACTTTCATTCTTGGGCTTTGGGGCGCAGCCTCCGACGCCAGAATGGGGCTTAATGCTGAATGAGAACCGTCAATATATTTTATCGTCACCGGAATTGATGTTATATCCAGGGATGGCCATTTTCATTGTGGTTACCATCTTCAATTTATGGGGCGATTCGCTACGGGATATCTTAGATCCACGTAGTACAGATTCACATTAATGTGTTAGTAGTCAGTTTTGTAGAAAGGAACTTAATATGAAACAAAGTTGGAAAAAATGGCTTCGTAATGCTACATTTGGCGTTATGGCAGTAGCGGCTCTTGGTGTGATTGCAGGTTGTGGTAGCGACAATGCGGCACCAGCTGACAAAAGTGTAGTAAAATTTGGTGTTACAAACTTCGCAGATACATTGGAGCCAACACAAAACTATTTCGGTTGGGTAGTTATGCGTTATGGTATTGGCGAAACATTAGCTAAATTCGACGAAAAAATGAACACACAACCTTGGTTGGCGGAAAGTTGGTCTGTATCTGCAGATAAATTGACTTGGACTTTCAAAATTAGCGACAAAGCGAAATTCTCCAATGGTAATAAAGTAACTGCGGAAGCGGTAAAAACATCTATTGAACGTGCTTTCGAGAAAAATAAACGTGCTGCTACATTCTTCAAATACACTGATATCAAAGCAGACGGTCAAAATTTGATCATCACCACAGATAAACCGTATCCAAATGTACCTGGTTTCTTGGCTGACCCATTATTCATCATCGTAGATGTGTCTGCTGAGAAAGCTGGCCGTGACTTCGCTAAAGAAGGTCCTATCGGTACTGGTCCGTACAAAGTGAAATCTTTCACTAAAGAAAAAGCAGTTGTAGAAGCTAACGAAAATTACTGGGATGGGGAAGTTCCATTCAAAACTGTAGAAATTCCATCTATCGATGATCCTACAACTCGTGCGTTGGCATTACAAAATGGTGACGTAGACTTCGCAGTTAATATCGGCGCTGGTGACCTTGAAACTATGCGTAATGACAGCAAATTCAAAGTAGATGAAATTGCTTCCTTGCGTACTGTATTAGCTCGTATTAACCAAAAAGGCGTATTAGGTGACGAAAAAGTTCGTGCTGCCTTCATCAGTGGTACGGATCGTAAATCCTACAACGAAGTATTGTTAAAAGGTACTTTCATTCCTGGTAAAGCGCCAATTCCACCAAGCTTGGATTATGGTTTCGATGGTTTGAAAGACCCTAATGCATACAATCCTGATCGTTCCAAACAATTGTTGGCAGAAGCTGGTTGGAAAGATACTGATGGAGACGGTTACGTAGATAAAGACGGTAAAAACTTAGAAGTGCGCTTCGTAGTATACAACAGCCGTCAAGAACTTCCAATCTATGCAGAAGCTGTTCAATCTGATATGAAAAAAATCGGTATCAAAGTGAATATCGAGTCTGTGGACTATAACTTAATCGATAAAATGGGTATCGATGGCGATTATGACTTATTGATCTCCAACATTGTAACAGCGAATACTGGTGACCCAGAAATCTTCTTGAAATGGTACTGGAAAACTAACTTGAATGGTGAAAACCCTCAAAATGGTTCTGGTTACAGCAATCCTAAATTCGATGCAATCATGGATCAATTAGCAGTTGAGTTCGACAAATCTAAACGTCAAAGCTTAATTATCGAAGCACAACAAATCTTATTGAATGATGGTGCGGCATTGTTCTTAGGTTACCCTAAAACAAATATCGTCAATAATAAATGGTTAACAAATGTAGTGATGTATCCAACAGACTACTACTGGTTGACTAAAGATATTAAACCAGCAAAATAATCCTTTGCAGATGTCCGCAACAATTGGGAGGCAGGTTTGCCTCCCCTTGTTGTATGTAGCAGTCGCTTTCAGTAGCATTGTTAAGAAATATACAGAAGGGATATATATGTTACTTAGTATTAAAAATTTAGCAGTTACCTATGGAAATAACCCGAATCCTACGATTGCAGGGGTTAACCTAGACCTAGCAGAAGGGGAGATTGTTTCCATTGTAGGGGAGTCCGGCAGTGGTAAGACTACGGTCATCCGTGCACTGTTAGGTGTATTGCCAAATACAGGTCGTGTGTCTGAAGGAAGCATCACCTTTGATGGACAAGACTTATTAGGGTTTTCCACAAAGGATTGGTTGGATTTGCGAGGCAATCATATTGCTATGATTTTCCAAGATAGTGGCAATATGATGAATCCAATTCAAACAATCGGGAAGCAATTTGTAGAGTTCATTCAATTACATAGCACTATGTCTAAACAAGAGGCAGAGGCAAAAGCTATCGAAATGTTGGCGCTCACCAATTTGCCACATCCTGAAGCAATTATGAAGTCTTATCCCTTTGAACTCAGTGGCGGTATGCGTCAACGGGTAGGTATTGCCATGGCAATTACATTCTCTCCTAAACTATTGCTAGGTGATGAACCGACATCGGCCCTAGATGTAACGACGCAAGCACAAATTGTGGAAGAATTATTACGTATTAATCGTGAGAATAAAACATCGATGATTATTGTAACTCATAATATCGGTGTGGCGGCTCATATGTCTGATAAAATTGTGGTTATGAAGCAAGGGGCTGTCGTGGAATATGGAACAGCTGAGGAAGTGATTCGTAATCCACAAGCGGAGTATACGAAACAATTACTCAATGCAGTGCCAGAAATCGGAGGGAAACGCTATGTCTGATATTATTATGCAAATTCAAGATATTGTGAAAGAATTCCCTTTAGCTGACGGTTCTACTTTGCGTGCTTGTAATGGAATCTCTATCGATGTAGAACGGGGAGAAACCTTAGCCATTGTAGGTGAGTCTGGGTGCGGTAAGTCTACTTTGGTGAAGACTATTATGAATATGCATGCTCCTACATCTGGCTCTGTTCTTTTCAGAGGTAAAGATATTACGAAGTTGACAGGTGAAGAAAAACGCCAAAATTATCGTCATATTCAAATGGTATTCCAAGATCCAACAGCCGCTTTCAATCCGAAGATGAAAGTGCGTGACATCATTTGTGAACCATTGCGTAACTTTGATCTCATTAGCAAAGCAGATGTAGATGCGAAAGCTAGAGAATTGTTAAAAATGGTAGATTTACCAGAAGATTTTGCAGACCGATATCCGAATAATATGAGTGGCGGGCAACGGCAACGTGTGGCTATTGCTAGAGCCTTAGCATTAGAACCAGAAATTATCGTTTGTGATGAAGCTACGAGTGCTCTAGATGTATCTGTACAAGATACAATCATCGAGCTATTGGTACGGTTACAAAAAGAAAAAGGCATTACCTACCTATTTATTTGCCATGATTTGGCATTAGTCCATTTATTCTGCCACAAAGTTGTTGTTATGTATAAAGGGGAAGTGGTAGAACGTCTGAATGGAGATGCCTTAGCAGAGGCGCAGCATCCGTATACAAAACAATTATTAAGTGCGGTATATAATTTAGAGCGCTAATCTATGGATAACATTATTTTTCATTAGATGAATAGATTGTTTTGTAATATAACATAAACTATATGAATAAGATATATTTGTGTTATATGAACATATTTTGATATAATAAATGTATCAAATGGTGTATGAAATTGTTTCAAGAGGAACACCTAGGTGTTCCTCTTTTTTTGTGAGGGTAAGATGGAAGAACGATTGACCTACAAAGAGTATTTAAAAGTGACAGTTCCATTTATGATTTCTACTGTGACACAACCTTTATTAGGGGCCGTGAATACGGCTATTATGGGGCATATGGATAATGCTATGTACATCGCTGCAGTAGCATTAGGAGTTATCTTATTTAATAATATGTATTGGCTCTTTGGATTTTTGCGGGTGGCCACAACAGTCTTTTCTGCACAGGCTTTGGGAGAACAATCGAAGGAAAGTACATCCTTAAGTTTTTTTCGGCCCCTCATCATTGCCTTACTCATCAGTGTCGCTTTTATCGTGGGATACCCTTGGATATTTGATTACTATGCAAGTTTTATGCATCCCGACCCAGAGGTGATCGCTTTGATGGCAGATTATACAGATATTTTAATCTGGGGAGCTCCTTTCGTATTGGTCAATTATGTTACGTTAGGTTGGCTTATGGGACAGATGATGATTCGCGCCACTATGATTATGCAAATCTCCATGAACGTGCTGAATATTGCTTTGTCCTTCCTTTTCGTATTTGGCTTTGACTTTGGAGTAAAAGGGGTGGCTTGGGCATCTTTGATTTCCCAAATCTATGCGTTCTTAGTAGGCCTAGGTGCTATGTACTTAGTTCGTGAACGGTTAGACCTGACGTCCCATATATGGAATACCTTAAAACGAGTGAAACCCTTCCTATCCATTATGAAAGTCAACACAGACCTTATGCTTCGTACATTTTGTTTGTTGACCATCAACAATTTGTTTGCCAAAGCAGGCAGTGCTATGGGCAGTGATGTATTAGCGACGAATGCGGTGATTTTGGAGATGATCTTCATCATGGCATACTTCACAGATGGACAGGCGAACGGAGTCAGCGTATTTACTGGAAAAGCATTTGGAAAACGTGACTTGGTGCTTTGGAAAGATACGTTGAAGATTTCCCTGCAATGCTTAGCGGTATTTGTGGTCATTGTAGAAATCGTGCTGGGATTATTCCGTAATGATGTTATTATGGTTATGACCTCAGTACCAGAGATTTACACGATGGCCTTGGAATATTCCCATTATCTATTGCTCTATCCTATCTGTGCGGCAGTAGGATTATTATTATATGGTATGTACAATGGCATTGGTCAGACCGCATCAATCCGGAATATGATGTTCATTGCAGTGGTCTTCTTTGTAGGCATGCAAGAATTACTGATCCCTCCATTCGGTAATGACGGCGTGTGGATGACCTATGTGCTCACGTACCTATTAGAATCCATCATTTTAGTACTGTTCCTGCCGTTGGCAAAGAAACGGTTTTCCTTAGCGGTCTAATATGTTTCTAATGAAAATTGCTGTTTTACAAAATAGCGTAATCAATAGTAGATGGATGTTTTACATTCTAGTCGGCACAACAATATGCCATAAAGAATATCTTAATGATAATTAAAAACATATACAGTTGATATTACTATAAAAAGGCGCTACCGATGAGCGAATTTGCTTAAGGTAGCGCCTTGTTGCGTTTGTTTATGGTATTAATGTTGATGTTCTAAAATCAATGGCTCTGTAATATGGTAAAAGTATCGTGACATATCTTCGATGGAGTATTGTCGATCGTTTTCTAACCACCATAGTACCATTTCCACAAAAGATCCCGCAATGTGATTCGAGATAAAATCATGAGGGATATTATTGTGAGGACAAGTTTGATTGTTTAAGAAATGACTTTGGATAAGTTCTTTCAAACTGTTTTTGAAATGACGAAGGAAGAGTTCGTTACTTTCACAGGAAAGAAGACCTAAAATATTGTTGTCATTGTCCTCTAAATGTTGCAAGATATGAAGGAAGATGGCTTCCTTGATGTGGCTATTTTTATATAAGCCATGAGCATGAGAGAAGTCCGATGCGGTGTCAATAATATGAGAGAATAATTCTTGGCATAGGGCCTCGAGTAGATCCTCTTTTGTTTCAAAGTGTGCGTAAAATGTACTACGGCCAATGAGGGCTTCATCGATAATATCTTGTACGATGATAGCATTATAATTTTTATGTTCTAAGAGCCTTACAAAGGCGTCGAAAATAGCTTTTCTAGTTTTCACTTGTCGTTTATCCATATATCCTCCTTACTACTATGAATCAAACAAAATGAGATACTTGTTCAATATAGGATACTTTTCTATATATGTTTCGTAAATAACAAAATAGAAAAAGTGATTCTTGTCAAATCTTTTAATTCCACTATACTATAAGTATATCATAAGTGACAAAGTGTTTCATATCTTAGTTGTTATGAAAGATAGTTTAGATTTTTAACTGAGAGCATCTACTACAAAGACTGGGTGTAGTGATGACTTTCAGCCATATAGCGTTAGAGATTAGAGAGGATGTGTTCTTATGTTAGAACGAATCGATGCCATGATGAGCAGTACAGCTGTAACTGTCATTACAGGAGCTATGTTTTTAGCCGTTGCGCTACATACAACAATTGATGTGTCAAGTTGGATTCATACATCTTGGATTGCGATTACGACATACTATGCAGGTTTATAGTGTCAAGCACAAATTAATTTGTCATAAAAAATAATTAAATATAGGCGTAATTAAA
>CAUQIB010000022.1:0-26324 GCA_963518085.1 uncultured Veillonella sp.
AAAGAATGTTGGCGACTACTCTTATATGAGTAGCCCCAACATTTATTATAGAGCCAATATATATGATAGAATCTATATCAAAACTATTCGATGTATGGTATACTAGATAGGTCTATAAAAATACTATAAATAATATAAAGATTGTAAAGGGTTAACATCATGACCATAAGGTATGAGATAAGTCAATATATTAAACGTTAGAATAGAGGACAGAATGAAATTAATTATATCCCCTAGTAAAACAAAAGATATAAAAGGCACATCAAGTGCACCTCAGTTTGCACCACATATGACGGAACAAATTGTGGAACACATGCAAGGCATATCAAAAGAAGCACTAGGAAAGGCTTTGAAAATAAAAGATATAGTTTTAGATGAAGTATATGCTTTTTATCAAAACTATGACAAGGAAGTAGAAGGTATGGCGGCGCTTAGCTATGACGGGCTATCGTTTAGAAACTTTAACTACGAAGGTTTATCATCAGCGGGGAAAGCGTTTGCGAACACCCATATATGGATAGGATCCGCTTTGTATGGCTTGGTAGCACCTAATAGTGGGATCAAAGGATATCGACTAGATTTAATCGATCCTGTCCTAAAAGAGGAAAAAACGAATCTCTATACTTGGTGGCAACCCTTGGTAGATGCCGCTGTAGTTGAAGAAGATTGGATACTAAATTTGGCATCTAAGGAATATTCCAAATGGATTAACCATCCTAAGATGGTAACTATAGAATTTTTAGAGTATAGAAATGGTGTATGGAAACAGCTGAGTACATCGTCAAAACAAATGCGTGGATCTTTGGCGCATTATGTCTGTAAACACCAAATTACGGAACTTTCACAGTTGCCGAAGGAATTAAAAGGGTTTGTATTAGATCCATTGCCGGAAATAATAGATGGGTCAATTACCATTGCCTATCGCAAGGAATTATAAGTATAATATGTATTCTAATAGAGGAACTATGACAGTAGATAGTATTTTACAGAAAGATCTTGTCGGAGATGAATGGTTAACAGAAGAGGAATTGCGATTTCTCATGACCATTACTGATGAAGGTGAATTACAAAAAATATATAAAAAGGCCTATGAGGTAAAAGCTGCCTACGTAGATAAAGTGGTGTATTACCGTGGACTCATTGAGTTTTCCAATCGTTGTATTAAAAACTGCTTATATTGTGGCATACGCCATGAAAACAACAAAACAGAACGATTCGATATGTCTCGTGATGATGTATTGAAAATGGCAAAATGGGCCTATGACCACGAATATGGCTCTTTGACCTTGCAATCTGGAGAACGTACAGATGATGCCTTTGTAGAATATGTGGTGGAACTTATCCGAGATATTAAAAAGTTAAGTAATCATGAGCTAGGTATCACCATGTGTGTAGGTGAGCAATCGGAAGAAGCGTACAAACGTATGCGTGAAGCAGGTGCGGACCGCTATCTTCTTCGCATTGAAACGACGAATAAAGACTTATTTGAGATGATTCATCCTAAGGATGCGCTGCACTCCTTTGAGACCCGTGTGAACTGCCTAAAATCCTTGCGTAAAGTAGGCTTCCAAGTAGGTACAGGTGTTATGATTGGATTACCGGGGCAAACATTAGATGATTTAGTGAATGATATTCTATTCTACCGCAATATGGATATCGATATGATTGGTATGGGACCGTATGTGGTACATCATGATACACCATTAGGACAGCGTGCGTTAGAACTAGGTATTGATTCGCAAGAGGGCAAATTAGAACGAGTGCAGTTAGGCTTAAAAATGATAGCTTTAACACGTTTATTCTTGAAAGATGTCAATATTGCGGCTACTACAGCGCTACAAGCCTTAGATAAATTAGGGCGTGAAAAAGGTTTGGCGGCGGGAGCTAATATCTTGATGCCGATCATTACCGTGCCAGAGCACCGCGCGAAATATTTGTTGTATGATAATAAGCCTTGCGTCGATGATAATGCAGACCAATGTAAAGAGTGTTTAACTCGTCGTGTTATGTCTATTGGTGATCGGGTAGGCTGGAAGCAACAAGGTAATTCACAACATTACAAAAAACGGATTCGATAATTTTATGTGAGGTGAATGATGAATTTATTAAATGAAATATTACGACATAACCGAGAATTTTTGGATAGTACCAGCCAAGAACATGGAGATGAACGTCCAACAGTGAGCAAGGTGCCAACTCGTGAAATTGCAATATTAACTTGTATGGATACGCGATTGGTAAACTTTATGGAACAAGCCCTCGGCATTGAACGAGGGCATGCAAAAGTGATTAAATCGGCGGGCAACTCCATTTCAGGTATGTTCGACAGCGTGGTACGTAGTTTGCTTGTGTGTATTTACGAGTTAGGGGTATCTGAAATTTTTGTCATCGGTCACTACGAATGTGGCATGGCAAAAACGACTTCTGAAAGTTTAACTACAGCTATGTTATCTAGAGGTGTTTCTCCAGAGGCGATACAAATGGTACGTCATGAATTAGAGCATTGGGCAGATGGGTTTTCGCATCCAGTAGATAATGTACAAGAAACAGTGAGTATGCTTCGTATGAATCCATTAATTCCCAAAGACGTAGCAGTTCATGGGCTAATGATACATCCCAATTCTGGGGAAGTAGAAGTGGTAGAAGTTGGCTATGAATTATAAAAAGTAATTGACAAATAGAATCTATTTATGGTATCCTACAAAGGTATCATGGAGGATTACTCAAGAGGCTGAAGAGGACGGTTTGCTAAATCGTTAGGTCGGGTTACCGGCGCTAGGGTTCGAATCCCTAATCCTCCGCCACAGACAAGAGCACATATGGTAGCATGTGTGCTCTTTCGTTTTCTCAAAAGTCAAAAAACGTCAAATAAACGTCAAAAAGTTATAGTGTATATGCTTGTTAGTTATTATTAAATTCTATTTAATAAAAAGACTATAAAAAGTATTATAAAAAATAGTTTATGAGATAATAACTATCTGTCATTTCACAAAATAAGCAGACTCTTGTATACTACAGTCATGCAATAAGAACACACACTCTAAGGTGTGTATACAAGGAAGGAAGTAACTTATATGAGTTTAGTATCAGCATGGATAGAAAATTTAAAAGAACATCGTTTAGAAGCATGTGAAGCAAGCCAATGCAAAGATAATAGCATTAAAGGCTGGCCACATCCTTGGACTTCTGAATTGCAAGATGAAGAAGTTGTAGAAGTATTTGTAGCTGAATGCTGCAACAATTAATTTAGCGTACTTTCCCTTTATATAGAGGACTCCAACAAGAAGCACAAAAAACCACGGTGAAGGAAGACACCGTGGTTTTTTGTTGCCATTTTGGGGAATCTCATATCATTTGTTTATCAGAGTTGGATCAGAAACTTTATTAGTCTACTACATAACTGATTTATGTGGTATGGGAAGACGTACCGCAGGAGGTCTACTACTCTATTACCAATTATGTATATAGTATATTTAGGCATCAGCCTTCAGCTACATCAGTAGTGTACGGCAATTCTACCATGCGAACTTCTTGCAATTGCCAAGTTAAGTTACCACCAGTTAGATTAGTCAAATCAGTTTCTAAGGAAGTCACAGATTCTGGTTCTACGTAGATTTCAATGGATACAAGGTCTGTAAAGGAAGCTGTGTAGTGAAGGTCTAATGTCTGTAATTGTCTCTCGATGGCACCAAAGTTAGAATAGTCAATGGAGATGGTTACAATTTGGCGAGGTGCAATGAGTAACCTAGGTCCTTCTTGGACAGCTTTGGCTGCACTGTGAGAGTAGGCGCGGATGAGTCCCCCGGCTCCCAGCTTAATACCTCCGAAATAGCGAGTCACTACAATTGCTACATTGGTGATCCCTGTCTTTTTTAACACTTCTAACATCGGTTTTCCCGCCGTCCCTGATGGTTCTCCGTTGTCAGAGGACCGCTGTTGTTCTTGGCGGGAGCCGATGGCATATGCTGTACAGTTGTGAGTGGCATCCCAAAATTCTTTGGATATACGTTGGATAAAAGCTTGTGCCTCAGCTTCAGTGCTAACAGGAGCGATAGTGGAAATGAAACGTGACTTTTCTATAATATATTCAGTTCTAAATTCATTGGCTATGGTGATATAAGATTGTGGAATGTCTGACATGGGAACT
Organism: uncultured Veillonella sp.; assembly: GCA_963518085.1. Taxonomy (GTDB): domain Bacteria; phylum Bacillota; class Negativicutes; order Veillonellales; family Veillonellaceae; genus F0422. The sequence goes on from CAUQIB010000022.1 coordinate 4,148, forward strand.
CCTGTATAAGAATAATAAAATGAGTTTACAATCATTGAATACCTATAGTATAACATAAGTTAGTGAAACACTGTTGCTATATAAAATATAGAGTGTTAGGTCTGTATAATCGGGTTGTATAACAAAGGCAATATAAAATGTTGTGTATAAACATGTCTGGTTAGACAACCTATAGCTATCAAATCCATATAAGGTATATACTATGAAAAAGCTAGGATATATGTTAATATATTCATATCAAAGAATTTAGATACCTTTCAGATGAAGATATATATTATGAGGAGGAACAATGGATAAAGAAGAATTTTCTATTACAGGTATGCACTGTGCTGCTTGCGTAGGGCGTGTAGAAAAAGCAGTTAGCAAATTAGATGGGGTAGAAGATGTGAAAGTCAATTTGCTCACCAATAAAGGAACCGTAACGTATACAGAAGGTAGCACAATAGGTGCTACAGAAGTCATCGCAGCCATCGAAAAAATAGGCTTTGGTGCGCGTGTGGCTGCGGATGAAGGCGTGATGGTAGAACCGCCATCCCATAAAAAACAATATATACGACTAGGCGTGGCAGCGCTCATGTCTATCCCTATGATGGTATCCATGGTGGGACACTATCTATGGCATTGGCCTATGTTGTCTCATGAGATTGAATTGGTGTTAGCTACGATTGCTCAATTTGGTACAGGTTGGATTTTTTACACGGGTGCTTTTGCGGCAGTTCGGAGTGGTACACTCACTATGGATGTACTAGTAGCATTGGGGACTTCTGTAGCATATGGATTTAGTATTTACCAAATGGCGGTAGGGAATAATGATCTCTATTTTGAAACCTCTGCGTGGCTTATTACATTTATTTTGTTAGGTAAATTATTAGAGGATATCGCTAAGGGCCGTACGTCTGAGGCCATTCAGAAATTAGTAGCATTACAAGCTAGCGTGGCCCATGTGGAACGCAATGGGGAGTGGATGGACATTCCTACGAAGGAGATTGTCGTAGGTGACAAGATCCAAGTGCGGGCCGGCGAAAAAGTGCCAGTCGATGGAATTATTTTAGAAGGTCATTCCACAGTGGATGAGTCCATGTTGACAGGTGAAAGCGTACCTGTAGAAAAAGGTCAGTCTAGTCAAGTCATAGGCGCCACAGTTAACGTGTCGGGCACGTTTATTATGAAAGCCACTGCTATTGGGGGGGAAACTATGTTATCCCAAATCATCAAAGTAGTGGAACAAGCGCAAGCATCTAAAGCGAGCATTCAGCGTATCGCGGATGTGGTAGCATCCTATTTTGTGCCGGTAGTCATCGGTATTGCCATTCTTACCATGATTATTTGGTATTTTGCATTAGGATCTACGGTAGGAGAAGCTTTATTATATGGCACAGCTGTGCTTGTAATTGCCTGCCCGTGCGCCTTGGGATTGGCGACACCCACATCCATCATGGTAGGTTCAGGCTTAGGAGCCGAGCATGGAGTGCTTATTAAGAGTGCCGAGTTTTTAGAAAAAGCTGGTCATATCAATGCCATCATCATGGATAAAACAGGAACTTTAACAGAAGGAAAACTATCTGTTACGAAAGTGATATATACAGCAGGGGATGAAATGTATAACTTGGCATTCACAGTAAACCTTGAAAAAGGTTCTACGCACCCTATTGCACAAGCTATTGCTGCATATGGCGCTAGCAAAGGGGTGCCACAGATGAGTGTAAAAGATTTCCAAGATATTCCAGGCAAAGGCTTAGAAGGATGCATAGCTGGTAAACTTGTCAAAGTCGGTCATACTCGCTGGATGCAAGAACTAGGGGTTGATATCACGCCATGGCAAGCAGAGATTCACAGCTTGGAAGAAGAAGGTAATTCTGTATCCATCTTGTTAGTAGAGGGCACAGTACACGGTATTTGGGCTGTAGCAGATACATTGCGTCCAGAAACCCCTGAGGTTGTAAAGGCTTTACAAGAGCAAGGCATCGATGTGTGGATGGTCACAGGAGACAATGCGCGCACAGCGAATTATATAGCTGCCCAAGCAGGAATTACTCACGTAGTAGCGGAAGTATTGCCCCAAGATAAAGCAAATACCATCGCCACATTACAAAGTCAAGGAAAATCCGTTGGTATGGTGGGAGATGGTATTAATGATGCGCCAGCCTTAGCGCTAGCAGATATTGGATTTGGTATCGGTCATGGTACGGACGTAGCCATTGAGGCGGCGGATATCGTATTAGTGCGAAATGATCTGCGCACATTGGTACAAGCCGTATCTATTAGTCGTAAAACAATGACAAATATTAAACAAAATTTATTCTGGGCATTGATCTTTAACTGTATTGGTATTCCATTGGCAGCCATGGGCTATTTAAGCCCTATCATTGCGGGCACCGCCATGGCATTTAGCTCTGTTACGGTGGTGAGCAATGCGTTGCGATTAAAAGGAGCACGGTTGTAAGCTAGTAAAGTATATCTATGATAGATGGTAGTGCTTGAGCAGTGCATGAGTATATATGATGTGCAAAAGATAGTATGAAAAAAGACTATAGCAACTGTGTAAGTGCGACAGTTTGCTATAGTCCTTTTTATATATAATCGTGTTTATGAAAGTAGTGACATAAAAATAGAACCCCAACTCAAGGGAAGAAGAGTTGGGGTTTTGTTTCGGACATCGTCCTATCTATTTCACTCAAAGGTTGGGATATATTCTAATAGTATGGGCGTACGTATTTGAATCAACCTTTTTTGTGCTTACATTTACCAGCTGTGTTGCCGCTCATAATGCGGTTGAACATAGCATGGATTTCCTCGGAAGATTGACCTTCTTCACGAGCTGCTTCAATATGACGCATTGCCATATCGTAGCGGGCTAACTTCTCAGGATCATTTGCGTAAAATTCACGACCTTTGTGTCCACATGCCATGGGTATAGCCTCCTTATACAATATAGTTTATACTTATTAACTTGCTTAATGAAAACTCCTGTACATGTAGTACCTGTTCTCTAGTAGTATAATAAAGTATATGGTTGTGGTGGAGTCAACAAATAAAAAGAATTGTTTTTATAATTTTTCATATTTATCGATAACCATTGATATCATAGGATCTTTCTAATCTGAAAGTTTAAAAATAGGGCTTTTTGTGATAATTAATTTAATAATATACAAAAATACATGAATGAAAGTTAATATGTAAAAAGCCCGTAGTTATGCTATAGTATAGGTATGGATAAAACTATATACCAATAGTTTAGTTTTGGCAAAAAAATTATATATTATATGAAATAAAACGATAAGATTATTATACATAGTACAAATGTTGTAACAGTATTAAATGTAATACATGTATTAAAAGTGTTATATGTATTAAAGCTGTTAGAAATCCTAAATCTTTGTCAGAAATACAGTAGAGAGGGTGGTATTTATGCGAGATATTTACATGACTATTGGGGATGTGTCGAAAATCTATGGCATATCGAAACAAACAATCCTATATTATGAAAAATTAGGATTATTTCCACCTGCTAAGATTGAAGATAATGGATACCGTTATTACACATTAGAAGAGTGCTATCGATTAGAAATCATTTTGACACTGAAAAAACTGAATTTATCCTTGAAAGACATCCAAGACTATGTGGAACATCGAGGATCACATATGCTGAAAACCTTGCTAGAAGATGCACGGTATGGATTTGATCGAGAGATTAACGATTTATATACGAATAAGATGAACTTAGAGAGAACGCTGTTTAATTTGGAGCGATACTTAAAAGTTCCTCAAAATCGCTTGTTCTTCGGTATGAAAGAAGAGTCTTTTTATGCGTTGACACCTTATGATGTATTAGAACAAGGAAAGAAAAAATTATTTACCTTATTAGGACATCAAGCACAGCTATTACAAGATATGTCTTTCAAAGCCATCCAAATCGGTATGGCTATAGACGGCGCAGATTATGAACAGGGACATATCATTAAGTACAGCCATTATTGCACCGATGTAGGATTTGATTATGAAGGGGATATGGAGATTGTCACACGGCCTAGAGGGATGTATTTAGAAATGTTCTATACAGGACTCTATGAAGAGCAGGCGCAGTGGATATATGACAAGGTTAGCAGTTACCTGTCCTATGAAGGATTGCAAATTGCAGGGGCCGTCTACATAGAACCAGTGCGAAATTATTGGACAGAAACCGACCGTAGTACGTATTTATCTAAGATTACCATACCTGTAGAAGGGATGTAATGAAAACTACGTGTAAAGTTAATATACTTTACAGGTATTGACAAGTCTTACAAATATTGGTAATATAAGGTGTAAATATTTTTTGCTTGACAGATGATGCTTTTAGAATGTTCAGAAGGAGGAACCATGGAAGAACGAATGACAATTAGTTTGTTGTTAGATTTTTATGGAGCCTTACTGACGGATCGACAACGAGAGTGTTATGCATTGCATCATGAAGATGATATGTCATTAGGTGAAATTGCGGAAGAGTTGAGTATCTCAAGGCAAGCAGTACACGACAATATTGAACGTGCAAAAGCTAGTATGGAAGGATATGAACAAAAGCTACACCTTATTGAACAATATTTACTACGGAGAAAGATAGTGAAACAGATCAAAGATGAATTAGTATCTATTGCCATTACATCTGAATTGATTCAGTCATTATTAACACAATTGGAGGGCTAGTATGGCTTTTGAAAATTTAACGCAAAAATTGCAAGAAGCCTTTGCATCCTTGAAGGGAAAAGGTAAAATTTCTGAAGAAGATGTTAACCTAGCGTTACGACAAGTTCGATTTGCTTTGCTAGAAGCAGACGTAAACTTTGGAGTAGCGAAAGATTTCATTGCCCGTATCAAGGATAAAGCCTTGGGTGAGGAAGTGTTTGGTTCCTTGAACCCTGCGCAAACGGTTATTAAAATTGTGAATGACGAATTGACCGAGTTACTAGGTGGTACTGAAAGTCGTATTATGATTTCTCCGAAAGCGCCGACCATCATTATGTTGGTAGGCTTGCAAGGGGCAGGTAAAACGACTACGGCTGGTAAGCTGTCTGTACACCTTCGTAAACAAGGTAAGAATCCGATGTTAGTAGCAGCCGATGTGTATCGTCCAGCAGCGATTAAGCAATTGCAAGTAGTGGGTGCTCAAATCGATATTCCCGTGTTTGCGAATGAAACACCAGGTGCTAATCCGGTAGAAATTGCTAAAGCTGGTATTGAAGAAGCAAAACGCCTATTCAAAGACATTGTCATCATCGATACAGCAGGCCGTTTGGCTATTGATGAAACCTTGATGGAAGAACTCGCTAATATCAAGACTGAAGTAAAACCTCATGAAATCTTGCTAGTGGTAGATGCCATGATTGGTCAAGATGCGGTGGGTACAGCAGAAGCATTTAATAATTACTTAGGTCTAGATGGCGTCATTTTAACGAAAATGGATGGCGATGCCCGTGGTGGTGCAGCGCTTTCTATTAAGGCAGTAACAGGAACACCTATTAAATTTACAGGGACTAGCGAAAAGATGGACGGACTAGAAGTGTTCCATCCTGATCGCATGGCATCTCGTATTCTAGATTTGGGTGATTTCAAAACATTGATTGAAAATGTGCAAAGTTCCATCGATGAAGAAGAAGCAAGAAAAATGGCTGAAAAGATGGCCAGAAATAGCTTCACCTTAGATGATTTCTTGGCACAAATGAATCAAATTCGCAAATTGGGGCCTTTGCAAAACCTATTGGGTATGTTGCCTGGTATGGGTAAATTGAAAGACCAGTTAGCGGGCTTTGACTTAGATAATAAAGAAGTACGTCAAATAGAGGCTATTATCAAATCTATGACGATGGCGGAACGTACAGATCCTAATATATTGAACGGTTCTCGTCGTAAACGTATTGCGGCAGGTTCCGGCACTACAGTGCAGCGAGTGAATCAGTTAATTAAACAATTTGAAGAGGCTCGTAAGTTTATGAAGCAAATGCAGTCTATGAGCAAAGGTAAGAAGGGTATGTTCCCTAAATTACCGTTCATGGGATAATATTCTATTTAAGGAGGTGAAAGAAGAATGTTAAAAATCCGTTTAACTCGTTTAGGTGCTAAAAAAGCTCCTTTCTATCGTATCGTTGTTGCTGACTCCCGCGCTCCACGCGAAGGCCGTCCAGTTGATACAGTAGGTCAATACGATGCTACTAAAAACCCAGCAATCGTTAATATTGACGAAGAGAAAGCATTAGAGTGGTTGGGTAAAGGTGCACAACCTACTGATACTGTTCGCTCCTTGTTCAAAAAACATGGTGTTATGCAAAAATTTGCTGACGCTAAAAAATAATTAATAGAGAGGCGTACTGTGATGCAAGAATTAATTACATTAATTGTTCAATCATTAGTTAAGCAACCTGAAGCCGTTTCTGTTACTATGGAAGTTCGCGATCAAGTGGAAGTCTATGAAATCCGTGTCGCTCCTGATGATATGGGTAAAGTAATCGGAAAACAAGGTAAGATTGCGAAAGCGATTCGCGCTGTGGCTAAAGCAGCGGCTATTAAAGAGAACAAGAAGATATCCGTTGATATTGTCTAAAAGGGTGGTAACATGGAAGAAATGACATTACGCGTACCCGTGGCAATTAAGTCTAAGGTTACGGACACTTTAAAAAACAAAATCATTGCTGATTTACAACAACAAATGGATATGGCGGACCAAGATTTACAACAAATCGAGTTTCAAGCAAAACGTTTGTTAAGTGAACAAGCAAAAATTGATGCACAAGGTTTAATCCAATTGCGTCAACAAATCGAGGAAGATAAGCAACAACGCGTAGCTTTTAAGGCTCAAGTAGCAGAGCATTTGAAAGAAGCAGAAAAGCTTGAAATTGGTTCTGAAATTGCCCAAGGCCAAATGGAGCAAACAATTACTGTGAAAATCGGTGATAATTTAGAGGCTCTTCTAGGGTCTGAAATTTTGCTAGAAGATGGCAAAGTAATAGCATTCCGTAAATAATGGATATGCAAGAACTGATTACTATCGGTGTGATTGTCGCTCCGCACGGTGTGCGGGGCGATGTTCGTATATTACCGAGAACAGACTTTCCAGAACGGTTTATGAAAATGGATGTGTGCTACATCAATGGTCAACCATACCATATTACATCTGCTAAATTTCATAAACAGTTTATTTTGGCTACTTTCGAAGAGTTGCCTGATCGCACTGCTGTGGAACGTTTAGGTAAACAAGAAATTAAAGTGCCAAGACAAGATTTGGTGGAATTGCCAGAAGATAGATATTATATCTTTGAAATCGAAGGCCTTGCTGTGGAAGATACGGAAGGTAATGATTTAGGTATTGTAAAAGAAGTGTTACAACCTGGCGCAAATGATGTATACGTCGTAGCCAAAGAAGGTGAACCCGATCTATTGTTGCCGGCTCTAAAAACTGTGGTATTAACCATTGATATTGAAGGCGGTAAAATAATCGTAGATCCTCCAGAATGGTTGTAATAGAAAAGTCCCTTGTACTGAGTGTAATGATGCATTCAGTACAGGGGACTTTTGTGGTTCTATAATATAATTTGATTCTATACTATACTTTGGGGGACAGTAAAGCGATCCTCCAAAGGCATATTTTTTATTTATAAAAATATGCGGAACAATTTACAATACCAGCAAGGATACATATAACAAGACTATGGTTGGGTTATATTAAATTTTGCACATACACAGGACTAGTGGTGTAATCATGATGACTGTCACGATAGCGTGGATTGTCTACGGTGAGTCGCCATAGGCGACTTGCTAGTTGATCTTGCTCGCATAGTATCTTGGTAATGCCAGTTGCTTGCTGACAGAAAGGTGCCCATTTTTGGACGATAGGAATGGAGGCGCGTTTTTCTCTTAAGTATTGACGACCTCGATTGTTGAAAGCTAGGAGACGGGCATAGGTAGGTCCTTGTTGGTGGCACTCTTGGAATATCTCTTTAGTGCGACATAAAAGGCTGTAGGTAGCGATGCGATCGAGACGGGCATAGGTGTAACGTTTTGATTTTAAACTTTCGCGGGCTTGCTCCCAAGAGGAGAGGGCGCTTGCAGTGAGCCATGCATCTTCTAAGCCGTCACTCATATCTTGTAGTGCTTGCAAATCTTCTTTTCTTAATGTACGACTAGTAAGGTGTATCATGTCGTAATAGCGATTTAAACTAGCGTAATAATTAGCTTGCACGATGTCCCTAGCAAGAGGGGCTACCATAGAGGGTAAGTAGTGATGCCACTTGAAAGTGTCGTCTTTTAAAGAGAAGGCATTGTCTCCTAATTTACCTAATGAGACAGATGCATTGCCTTCTAATGATGCATAAATAGCACTTCGCAAGGCTGTGCCAGATGGTAAGGAATTATCTAAGGTTGGATTGTGATGGGAGCTAGTGCGTTCCACAGGAATGATAGCTAACTCGATGTGATAACGATATAAAGCGCGTATGTATTCAATGCCTAAGATAGTATTAGGGTCAGTGTCCAATATGCGTATATGGTTTGCCTTTTCTAGTACATTATTTTCTGATGCCTCTTGTTCTGTTGATGCAAGCATGGTATCAGATGTGTTTTTGCCTGAAATGTCATCGGTATTCATTGGGTTACTTACTGAATGAAACCTTTGCACGGCTTTACGTAAGGCTGTACCATAGGAGTACCCTTGCTCCAAAAAGAAGCGCAACGATTCTTGTGTACTAGGATAATCTAGAGTTTTGGCGGCGGATACAAGTTCTTCTACTTGTGTATGGCTAGTCCCAAAGGAGATACCGTCACATCCCAAGGCATGTAATAACCGAACCCCACCAGCTGCGAAATATTCTGCAGAGCTAACGGCAAACATAGAAGGTAACTCGAATACAATATCAGCACCGCCCATGACAGCCCATTGGGCACGGTAAAATTTAGAAAATATGGCAGGTGTTCCCCGTTGTACAAAGTCACCACTCATCACAACGAGCAAAGTTGCCTCTGGATATTCACGACGAAGCTCTTGTAATTGATGGGCATGCCCTTTGTGGAAGGGATTATATTCTGCAATAATTCCGATGGTGTTCATGGCCTAGTACCTCCTATTATGTATATTAGTATATCATGAGATACAATTTTCATAAATGATACCATAGGAGAACAGCTTGAAAGAAAAAAAGGATGAAATTCCTTTAGTAGAGATGAGTATGATGAAGCGTACTATACGGAATAGTTATACACAATAGACTTGGTAGGTATGAAAGAGCTCGTAAAAAGGGGTAGAAAAAAACGTGAAACTAATGGTATAATTGACTGTAGAAATTGTGTCTATTAGAGGTGACTATATGAAACAATATATCATAGCCCTTGGTTTAGGGGCGGTGTTGTTCTTGGGTGGCTGCGGTAGTCAACAAGCCATCGATACCTATAGTTTTGGTCAGAAAGTCATCAATGTAGGTCAATCTGAAGTGATTGTAGATTCTCCGTTTGACTTTGGTCAGTTGGATAGAATTACAGCCAATGAAAAGGGACAACCTTTGACCATCTATGCAGGACTGGATAAAAATTATGGTGTCTATGTAAGTGCTACACAGGCTTCTACAGGAGCGCCATTGCCAACGCTAGAAGAGGGCGCAAAATTAGGGCAACAAGCTTTGGTGAAAGAATTAGGCCAAACGGGTACCAATATACCATGGGACCAAGAGCAAGTACAGGTGGACGGCGTACAGGCTGTGAAATCTACAATGCTAGCAGGTGCTAATGGACAAAAAATTAGGTTTACTCAGTATACTTTCATTAATAAAGGTGTACTGTGGAATATACGCTATTCATACAGTGATAGTTCTCCACAAGGAGAAGACATCAATCAACGTGTGAATGGGCACATTCAAGTTACTAAGAAAGAGGGATAAGACATGAACGTTTTAGTTGTAAACTGCGGTAGCTCCTCCTTAAAGTATCAATTAATTGATATGGAGCATGAAGTTGTATTGGCGAAAGGTCAATTTGAAAAAATCGGTTCCGATGATGCTATTTTCACTCATCGTCGCCCAGATGCTGACAAATTAGAACGCATTGAACCAGTGGCTGACCACAAAGTGGCGTTACAAGTCTTATTGGATATTTTAGTTGATCCAGAACACGGCGTAATTGGTTCCATGGATGAAATCGACGCTGTAGGTCACCGTGTAGTACATGGCGCTGAAAAATTCGCTGATTCTGTATTAATCACTCCAGCAGTGATGGAAGCATTGGAAGAATGCGCAAAAATCGCTCCACTTCACAATCCTCCAAACATCCAAGGTATCGAAGCATGCCAAAAAATTATGCCAAATGTACCACAAGTTGGTGTATTTGATACAGCATTCCATCAAACAATGCCAGCTGAGGCATTCTTATATGGTCTTCCATACGAAGCATACACTGATTTAGGTGTTCGCCGTTATGGTTTCCATGGTACTTCCCATAAATATGTGGCACAACGTGTAGCAGAATTGATGGGTAAACACATGTCTGATCTTCGTATCGTATCCTGTCACTTAGGTAATGGTTCTTCCGTTACTGCTATCAAAGGTGGCCGTTCTATCGATACTTCCATGGGCTTCACTCCATTGTCCGGTTTGATCATGGGTACTCGTTGTGGTGATATCGACCCAGCTATCGTACCTTACTTGATGGAAAAATGGGATATGACATACCATGAAATCGATGCTATCATGAATAAAAAATCTGGTGTATTCGGTATTTCTGGTGTATCTAATGACTTCCGTGTTATCGAAGAAGCTGCTGAAGAAGGCAATAAACGTGCTCAATTAGCATTGGATATGTTCCATTACAAAGTACGCGCTACTATCGGTGCATACGTAGCTGTTATGGGTGGCGTTGATGCTATCGTATTCACAGCTGGTATCGGTGAAAATGGTATTGGTAACCGTGACGCAATCTGCAACGGTTTAGAATACTTAGGTACTCGTATTGACCCTGAACGCAATAATGTTCGTGGTAAAGAAGCTGAAATTAGTGCAGAAGGTTCTAAAGTTAAAATCTTTGCAATTCCTACAAACGAAGAAATCATGATCGCTCGTGATACAAAACGTATTACTAGTCCATTAGTGATGAAAAACTGGTAATCTCTGATTATCTGTGAAAGAGTCTCCTCTATGAGGGGGCTCTTTTTGTTGTTGACAAATGCTTTCATCCATTGCTATCCTAGCAATAGAAGTGATGATAATTAGGAAAGGGTGAAAGGATGTCTATACAGTATCAAGAACAATCAAAGCATTCCAAAGCTGGAATTGCTTTAGTCAGTGTGTTTATCGCGATAGCAGTCTTAGCGTTAGCATATAGTTTGTGGCGCTATATGGAGTTAGGTAGTGTAGCCTCAGCAGAAATATTGATAGAAGCAATTATTTTATTTGTTCTTGTGTCGCAGGCAGTGGGAACCTACACATTTACCTTAACAGATTCTGTCCTCATTATTGATGAGGTAGGTTTACTAGGAAAGAAACGAATGGTCATACCCTATGCTATGATTAACGGAGTGTATGAATTTAAGCAGTCTATTATGCCAGCATTAAAGTTTCGCTATAAATATCGTAAGCTATCCTCTACTGATGATCGCCCAGTATGGGCATTAGCCTATTCAGTGGTAGAAGGGAAAAAATTAAAACATGGGCGTGTATTATTGAAAGCAGAACAAGAATTATTTGATGCCTTGGCACAACATATACCGAACTTGGTACAGGTAAAAGAAGACCAAGTCGTCTTTCATGCGTACTTAAGAGAAGACGCTTTCAAACATGGAGAAGATTTTGCGACCTATGCATCCAATGTATATGGGCAAGGTCAAGTGGAGACAGAAGAATCAAAAGAGTAAGGGATGTATAGGTTACATAAGAAGTGTATACTAGGATGTGCTGTGTCAGTTAGACCTGAATTGCTAAAAGATATAAAACAAAGTTTGAAGAAAATAAAAGGTTTTTTTCAGTATATAGCGAATACATTAATTAAAGAAAGATATATGGGTACCTACTATGGTACATAGTGATACGTCACACTCTTCGGAGTGTGACGTGTTGTCGTTTATAGGAGTAGAGGATGTACTTTCAAATGTTGGAGGAGTTATGTTGGACTTACAATCGTATCAAATGCCACGAGAAAAATTTATTGCCTTAGGAGCGGAAGCGCTAGAGTTAGAAGAGTTATTAGCCATTTTATTACGAACAGGGCGAAAGGGGGCTACTGTTTTGGAAGTGGCTCATGATGTGGTAAAGCGTATGGAAGGATTGGTAGGAGGATTGAACAATGTTACCATAGATGCTTTACAAGAAATTAATGGCATTGGACAAGATAAGGCAGTGACTATCTGTGCAGCTATTGAACTGGGCAGACGTCTAGGGCAAATGAAAGTCAAACGAGATTGGGAAGATTTTAGTACTCCAGAGGCAGCGGCTAACTATATGATGGAACGACTCCGCCATAAAACAGAAGAACATTTTTATGTGTTATTACTGACGGTGAAAAATAAATTGATTAAACCAGTTTTGATTTCTAAAGGGGGACTGACTAGTAGTACGGCGGAACAACGAGCCGTATTCCGGCAAGCTATCGACGCCAATGCAGCGGCTATTATTTTGATGCATAACCATCCATCAGGAGATCCTACGGAGAGTAGTGATGATATACGAGTGACGAAAATTTTTGCTAGAGCTGGGGAAGTGATGGGAATCCCAGTGCTCGATCATATTATCATTGGTGATGGTATCTATGTGAGTTTGTTGGAAAAAGGTATACTATAGGTGCAGATGTTCTATAAATTTGCTATAATTAAATGATTAGAATAATGAAAAGAAATCAGAGGTTATAGCGTGCGAATTATTGGAATAGATCCGGGCTATGCGATTTGTGGATATGGTATCATCGATGTTATAGGGAGTTCTCTAAAACCAGTTACCTACGGAGTGATCACTACAGAGGCGAAAACGCCAGAAGCAAGCCGGTTAGAAATTATATTTAATGAGCTAAGCGATATTTTAGAAGAATTTCGCCCTCAAAAATTTGGTATAGAAAAATTATACTTTGCCCGCAATGTAACGACGGGTATCGGCGTAGCGCAAGCGAGAGGTGTTACACTACTGGCGGCAAGTCAACAAGACTTACCAATTTACGAATATACACCATTACAGGTAAAACAATCCGTGGTAGGCTATGGGAAAGCTACTAAAGAGCAGGTTACGTATATGACGATGAACTTATTGGGAATTCGTGAAAAAATTAAGCCTGATGATGCGGCGGATGCCTTGGCGATTGCCATCTGTACAGCCCATAGTTCTCATACGGATACACTAAAACAAATTTTACAGTTGTGAGGAATTTATGATTGCATATATAAAAGGAATTGTTACCCATCGATTACTGGATGCAGTGTACGTCAATGTTCATGATGTGGGGTATCGAGTGTACGTACCTAGTTCAGTGCAGAGTCAATTACAAGTAGGTGAAGAAACTTGTTTATATACTTATACAAATGTTCGTGAAGATGCCATTCAGCTGTATGGCTTTTTGACGATGGAAGATTATGAGCTATTTTTATTGCTTATTTCCGTATCCGGAGTGGGACCTAAATTGGGCCTTGGAATTTTATCGGCTATTAGTCCGGAACATTTTGTGGGACTTATCATTAGTGGCGATACAAAAGGTCTTCAAAAATTGCCTGGCATAGGTAAAAAATCAGCAGAGCGATTAGTGTTAGAATTAAAAGATAAAATTGAAAGTCTTGGCATTGCTGGAACTTTCACACCGACAGGAAGAATTTCACCAGTAGAACAAGTGCCAGTAGGTGCTAGTGAGGAAGTGCTGGAGGCGCTTATGGCATTAGGATACAGTGCACAAGAAGTGCAGCCAGTGATCCAAGATCTCTACGATGGCACACAGGAAGTACCGGTCTTATTAAAACAAGTATTAGCGGCATTGGGTAAAGGGCGATAAGAATGGATCAAGAAAATCGAATTGTAACCATGCAAGAACGGGAGGAAGACAATTGGCAATTTAGTCTTCGTCCTCGCTATTTAAAAGAATATATTGGGCAGATGCAGGCAAAAGAAAACCTTCACATTTTCATTGAAGCCGCCAAGCTACGGGGCGATACATTAGACCATGTGTTATTATATGGACCTCCAGGATTGGGTAAAACTACGCTAGCCGGTATTGTTGCCAATGAATTAGGGGTAAACTTCCGTGTTACCTCTGGACCAGCCATAGAACGAGCTGGTGATTTGGCGGCTTTATTGAGTAATTTGCAAGCGGGAGATGTGCTGTTTATTGATGAAATCCATCGATTATCTCGGTCTGTAGAAGAAGTGCTATATTCTGCTATGGAAGATTATGCTTTAGATATCATTATTGGTAAAGGTCCAAGTGCTAGATCTGTGCGCATTGAATTGCCTAAATTTACACTGATTGGCGCTACTACACGAGCGGGATCTTTGGCGGCGCCTTTGCGCGATCGCTTTGGTGTAATCAGCCGTTTGGAATATTATAAGCAAAATGAGTTAGAATTTATTGTAAGCCGTTCTGCTGATATTTTAGATATTCATATGGATCCAGAAGGAGCCGGTGAAATTGCTCGTCGTTCTAGAGGAACCCCTCGTATCGCCAATCGTTTGTTGAAACGTGTTCGAGATGTGGCACAAGTATTGGGTGATGGTGTAATTACTAAAGAAATTGCAGATCAAGCTTTACAGAGGTTAGATATTGATAAGTTAGGGTTAGACCGTATAGACCGACGCATTTTAAGCACTATCATTGAAAAATTTGATGGTGGCCCTGTAGGGGTGGATACAATTGCAGCCTCTGTGAGTGAGGAACGTGAAAGTGTTGAAGATGTGTATGAACCATATTTGATGCAACTTGGTTTGTTGGCGCGTACAAATCGTGGGCGTATCGTCACTCCTGCTGCCTATGATCACTTGGGAATCCCTAGAAAGGTGGAGGCATGATAAAAGTAGGATATCGCTATGTGGCGATAGCGGTTATAACAGCTTTACTAGGGAGTACACCATTTGTAGGAATGGCAACGTCACAAAAGGAAGTGCCGAAACGTACATTGGTGAAATCAACCTTTGTGAAACCGAATGAAAGAAAAGCTCCACCTGTATTAAAACGAGTGATTCAGAAGCCTACGGTGAAAGCATCGAATACTGAAAAACAGGCCGCATCGGAATCCAATCACAAAGATAAAACAGGAGCTACAAAAGCAGGAGCCAATACGACACGAGAATCGAGTTCTAGTGGAGAACCAGTGATACGAGTATTGTTGGGTCATCGCTCTCAATCATTTACTATAACAAGTGGCATGCCTATGGTTGTTTTAGATAGTGCTGGACATCAAGTGCAAATGGTAAAAGAAAACCAACCTATGACGATCTCAACGGGGAGCGGAATGGTAAATGTGAATGGACATAGTATTGATAGGTCTATTACCATTCAAAATACACAGGGCAGATATGGATCTGAATTGCAAACATTAGGGGAAACGTATCGAGGTGCCATCACTGTGCATGGTAATACATCAGGAACTATGAGTGTGATCAATGTATTGGGGTTAGAACAATATGTACAAGGGGTAGTCCCAGAAGAAGTGGTGCCTAGTTGGCCAGCGCCAGCGCTTGAAGCACAAGCCGTAGCAGCTAGGACATATGCTTTATATTCTATGAAGAGCAAACAAAATAGCATCTATGATATTGGAACTACAACAGCTGACCAAGTATATGGTGGTAAAAGTAGTGAATTTGCTAGCACGAATGCAGCGGTAAAACGTACCCATGGCATGGTGATTACCTACCAGGGACAACCTATTAATGCTCTCTTTCACTCTGATGGAGGTGGCTATACAGAAGATAGTGTAAACCTATGGGACAATGATGTACCATATCTAAAGGGTGTAGTAGATTATTCTAATCATGAAGGGACCACGGTGTGGAATGTCATCACTAGCCGTCAAAGTATAGAACAGAAATTAGCTGGAGCCAGTAAATCTGTAGGATACTTACAAAAAATTGAATTATCTCCATTAGCAGATCGACCTATGAAAGTACAAGATCGTGGGGTATCAGGGCGTGTAAAAACGATGAAATTTATCGGTGAAAAGGGTTCTGTATCCCTCACAGGAGAACAGGTACAAGGGATATTTGGATTGAAGTCCACCTTATTTGATTTTTATGTAGGACAAACCCCGCCGAGTCGAATTCAGGGGTCTTCCGTAAAAGTTAACCATATCTTTAGTAAAGCCAATCAGACTGTGACAATTCATGGATATGGCTGGGGACATGGATTGGGACTTTCACAGTGGGGAGCGGCAGAAATGGCGAGTCGAAAAGAGGCGAGCCAGCCTGATTATTATAAAGTGATTTTACAACATTATTACCAAGGTACGGCACTTACGAAACTGTACAATTAATAAGAGGAATAGTATGAAAGTATCTGATTTTAATTATGACTTGCCTGAGGAACTCATTGCGCAACATCCTGTAGAACCACGGGACACATCACGATTGATGACCTTAGATAAGGTGAGCGGAGCAATATGCCATAAAGCATCCTTTCACTCCATACTAGATGAATTATGTGAAGGGGATGTGTTAATTTTTAATAATACAAAGGTCATCCCTGCTCGTTTGTATGGAGAGAGAAAAGGAACTGGTGGCAAGGTAGAAGTGCTACTGTTAACCCCTAAAGGAGAACACCTGTGGGAGTGTCTTGTCAAACCGGGCAAGAAGTGCTTAAAAGGGCAGGAGTTAGTATTTGGTCCTAATTTAGAAGCGGAGGTCATAGACCATACAGATTTTGGTGGTCGATTGATTCAATTTAAGCCAAATGGCAACTTTGATGAGATTATCAATGATATTGGGGAAATGCCATTACCTCCGTATATTCATGAAAAGCTAGAAGATAAAGATAGATATCAGACAGTATATGCAAAAGAAAAAGGGTCGGCAGCGGCCCCTACAGCAGGGTTGCATTTTACTCAAGAGTTATTAGATGAAATTCAGCGCAAAGGGGTACAAATTGGATTTGTTACATTGCACGTAGGGCTAGGTACATTCCGCCCAGTGTCGGTAGAATCTATTGAAGACCATGATATGCATAAAGAGTTTTACCACGTGTCGGAAGAAACTGCAGAACTAGTGAATCGTGCCAAAGGGGAAGGACGAAGAGTGATTGCCGTAGGAACTACATCAGTGCGCACCTTAGAATCAGCGGCGACCAAGGTAGGTCATGTAAGGAGTGGATCCGATTGGACTCAAATCTTTATTTACCCTGGGTATCAGTACAAGCTGGTAGATGCATTAATCACTAACTTTCATCTACCACAGTCCACCTTGCTCATGCTCATTAGTGCCTTAGCTGGTAGAGAGCATTGTTTGAAAGCCTATGAAGAGGCAGTCCGTGAAAAGTATAGATTTTTCAGTTTCGGTGACGCAATGTTCATTCGATAAATTGAAAATTGTGTTATAATACAAAAGTAATAAAGGAGTGTATATATGGCAATTAAATATGAATTGCAAAAACAATGCCCTCACACAGGTGCGCGGGCAGGGTTATTGCATACTCCTCATGGAACCTATGAAACACCGATGTTCATGCCCGTAGGCACACAGGCAACGGTGAAAACATTGGCTCCAGAGGAGTTGAAAGCGATGGGCTCTCAAGTCATCTTGAGCAACACCTATCATTTGTTTTTGCGCCCAGGTGCTGACCTAGTGGAAGAAGCGGGGGGATTGCACAAGTTTATGAATTGGGACCAAGCCATCCTGACCGACAGCGGTGGGTTTCAAGTGTTCAGTTTAGGAAAATTGCGCAAGATTACAGAAGAAGGAGTAAATTTTCGTTCCCATTTAGATGGGTCGAAAAAATTCCTATCCCCCGAAGTAGCTACAAAAGTACAGGAACAATTAGGATCTGACATTATGATGGCCTTCGATGAATGCATTCCCTATCCGGCAGATCATCTCTATGCGGATGCATCTACAGCACGGACCACTCGTTGGGCGGAACGTTGTCAAGAGGCACGTCGTTCCAAGAACCAAGGTATGTTCGGCATTGTACAAGGCGGTATGTATAAAGACCTCCGTGAAAGAAGTGCTAAAGAATTAGTGGCTATGGACTTTGAAGGGTATAGTATTGGTGGCCTTTCTGTGGGGGAACCGCATGATTTAATGTACGAAGTACTAGAATATACAACACCATTATTGCCTACTAATAAAGCTCGCTATTTGATGGGTGTTGGTACAGCGGACTGTTTAGTGGAAGGGGTAGCTCGCGGTGTCGATATGTTTGACTGCGTATATCCAACACGTGTGGCACGAAATGGTATGGCTATGACATGGAAAGGTCGGTTGAATTTACGTAATGCTTCTTTCATGCGTGACTGGGGTCCTATTGAAGAAGGTTGTGGCTGTTATGCATGCCAAAACTATTCAAGAGCTTATATTCGACATCTATACAAGGCCGAAGAAATTTTAGCTTTCCGATTGGTGTCGTATCATAATTTATATTTCTTACTAGAATTCATGCGTCAAATGCGTAAAGCCATCTTAGAAGATCGTTTTGTAGCATTCCGCGAAGAGTTCTGGCAATATTTTACTAAATAGGAGGATGTATGGATTTCTTAGAATTTTTTCAAGGACAAACAGGGCAAGCGATTTTACCATTATTGATTATGGTCGTGATTTTTTACTTCTTGCTATATCGTCCGCAAAAGAAACAACAAAAACAACGCCAAGTCTTATTGAACAGCTTGAAAAAAGGTCAAAAAGTATTGACTGTTGGTGGTATTTACGGTGAAATTGTTTCCTTAACAGAAGATACAGCAGTACTGCAAGTATCTGAAAAAGTAGAAATGAAATTTGCTCGTACAGCAATTGCTCAAGTTCTTGGAAAGGAACAAAAGTAATGGATAAAACGGCATTGCGTAAGAAGTTTTTAGAACACCGTCGCAATGTACAAGTTCAAGAGGCTTCTATTTGGTCTCAACAATTAGCGAATCGTCTTTGGTCAATACCTATAGTATCTGATGCGGAACATATTATGGCGTATTTGGCTATGCCAAGAGAAGCCAATATAGATGCGTTTATTACAGAAGCGTTGCGCCGGGATAAATCTGTATATGTGCCTGTGTGTGTGAACAAGACAGATATGGTAGGAGTTCGCGTAACGAGCTTAGAGGACCTAACAAAAGGGACATTGGGAATCCGTATTCCTAATGAACCCTATGACATTGTAGAACCTAAGCAATTGGATTGTATTCTCATTCCTGGTCTAGCCTTTGATAGAGTAGGTGGCCGCATGGGAATGGGAGCTGGATATTATGACCGATATTTACAACAAGTTGCTGTAGAGAAACGAATCGGTATAGCCTGGGATAACCAACTTTCAGAAGAAATGTTACCCATGGCACCACATGATGAGTGGATGTACACAATTGTGACCCCATCAGAGAGTATCCATTGTTATAAAGAATAGGAGGGAATCCATTGAACACAAAAGCAGCTTTGCGCTTTTTCGGCGTAGTAGCAGTGATTTTAGGCCTATTTATTTGGCTCATTGGACCGCTGGCCAACTCCATTAAACAAGGGTTGGACTTACAAGGTGGTACCCATATTGTATTAGAGGCACAAGATTCTGGCCCTAATGTAGTAACCGATGATGCGGTGGAAAGGGTTATTCAAATTTTAGGTCGCCGTATTAATGAAATGGGCTTAACAGAACCTATTATTCAACGAGAAGGTAAAAAACGTATCATTATCGAATTACCAGGTGAAAAGGATCCACAAAAGGCCATCGAAACAGTCGGTAAAACAGCGGTTCTTGAGTTCCGTGATGAAAATGGAAAAGTGCATCTAGACGGTAATGACTTAAAAGATGCTAAAGAACAATTAGAAGGTAAACAAGCATCCGTTAACATTCAATTAACAGATGAAGGGGCGAAAAAATTCGGCGCTTTAACAACAGCCAATATTGGTCGTCATATCGGCATTTATTTGGATGGTGAGCAATTAACAAATCCAGTGGTAAACGAACCAATTACTGGCGGTAGTGCCAGAATTACTGGTAGCCGTGATTTGGAAGAAGCCAAAAGCTTAGCTATTTTGCTGCGTTCTGGTGCACTACCTGTTAAAGTAGAAGTTATGGAAGTACGTACAGTTGGTCCTACCTTGGGTCAAGACTCCAAAGATAAATCTGTAGTAGCCTTTGGTGTTGGGATCGCTTTAATCATTGCATTTATGCTTGTGTTGTACAGATTGTCTGGATTTGTAGCAACTATCGCTTTGTTAGTCTTTGTATTAATTTTGGTAGCTATCCTAGGACCGCATGCCCTGAATGCCACGATGACATTACCGGGGGTAGCGGGGATTATCCTCAGTATGGGGGTAGCCGTAGATGCCAATATTCTTATTTTTGAACGATTTAAAGAAGAGGTGGTAGATGGTAAGACATTGCGCATGTCTATGGAATCGGGATTCCGTCGTGCCTTTGATACCATCTTTGATGCGAATACATCCGTTATGATTACAGCAGTTATCCTTATTGTTCTTGGCAGCGGTCCTGTAAAAGGGTTTGCTATTAACCTGGCATTAGGTGTTATCGTATCCATGTTTACAGCGGTATCTATGAGTCGTACCTTAATGCATATGCTTATAGCAGCGCGAATTACAAACCGGCCATTCTGGTATGGTTCTAATGTATCCCCATCCATTACGATAGAAGCATTTAAGAAAGGAGATAAGAAAAAATGACATTTGATGTAATAAAACGTCATCGTTGGTGGTTTAGTATCTCCTCCATTGCGGTTATTCTTAGTATTATTTCCATGTTTATATATGGATTTAACTTTGGTATCGATTTTACAGGTGGTACCATTGTAGAAGTGGAATTTACCAAACCAGTGCAAGTGTCGGCGGTACGGGAAAATTTGAAAGCCTTTGAGTTAGAGAATTCTGTTATTCAGTTGTCGGGAGCAGACGCTACAGATACAGAGGGTAAAACAGTAATGATTCGTACTCGTAACCTTGAAGCTAGTGAAAGTCAAGCGGTGGTAGCGGCGTTGAATAAAAACTTAGCAGAAGGTACAGTGAAGCGTATTGAGTCGGTAGGTGCTGTTATTGGATCAGAGGTCACAGAACATGCGTTGACTAATTTGCTTATTGCTTTCGTGGCATTAGCGTTATATATTACATATCGATTTGAGTACCGTGTAGCATTATCTTGCTTGTCAGCGATATTCCATGACTTAATCATGGTATTGGGGATATTCTCCTTCTTCCATTTGGAAATTGATTCCTCTTTCTTGGCAGCGATTTTGACGGTTATCGGTTACTCTATGAACGAATCTGTCGTAATCTTTGACCGTATTCGTGAAAATACACACACCCATAAGCGTACAGATACATTTGCAGACCTTGCGAATGCAAGTATTCATCAAAGTATCCATCGGTCTGTGTACACATTGTCTACGGTTTTATTTGCTTGTTGTTCTCTATACTTTTTCGGAGGAGATACGACAAAGAATTTTGCTCTATGTATGATTGTTGGATTCGTAAGTGGTGCATACTCCTCCATTTGCGTGGCGACGTCCTTGTGGGCAATTTGGAAATCAAGAAATAAAAAAGATGCGAGAAACGTACGCTCTTAAATCGTCACTTGCGATTCTATTCTGCCTTGTGGCTTTATATCGAAAATAGGTGGATGGCAGACCGCAATACACCTCCTCAGAAACGGTATTTCATAATGTTTCTTCGGAGGTATATTGCGGTCTTTTATATTTGTGTAATAAGCGTAATAATGCCACAAGTCGTTCTACGCGTAATTGCGTTCCTCAGGGAAAGGCGTGAGTGTATGTTCGGAGCACGCAATGCTCTTCTTATGTATGTGTAATTTATATAGTAAGAAACGCCACAAGATTACTACGCATGACTGCGTTCCTGTGGTAAAAGTTTGTAGATGGTTATTCGAAGTATGCTATACTCTAATTATTCTTATGTAAGTTTGTTAGTAAAAGCGTCCTGAGGTAAGTCCGCATGATTGTATTATTTAGGCAAAAGATTCTATAGTGAATGCATAAAAAAATTATGTAAAGAAGGGTTGCAAATTATTAGGAAATAGCATATAATACATTCAGTGCTTGAGACACAAG
>CAUQIB010000023.1:0-25905 GCA_963518085.1 uncultured Veillonella sp.
CAACTTACGCTGTTCCCAAGATGGCGTATTTAAAAACTGTTTGAAACGACGTTTTGGTAGTTTTTTTTCATCACTCATTCTATCACCACCAGATCTTGTAATAAAGTTTCTAAACTTTCTTCTAAACGAGCAATTTCTTCATCCATATCCTGTAATGTGTCTTCATAACGTTCCCGTAACATAGCAATCACATCAATTTCAGATTGAATCGAACTTTTTAATATCTTAGTAAATGCCTCTTCTATACCATCGAACCATTTGCAATATACAAGATGCTCAATTTCTGCATTTGTTAACTGACTAAATTTATTAGATACTAAATTATTTAATTCTACTTCAGCTTCTTTATATGTTTTATCTATAGATGATTTTTGTTCTAATATTGCCTCTATTTCTTTTAACAATACATATTCTTCACTATTTTTTTCATAGTTTTTTAGCTCTTTTGTTATATTTTTCTTTACAAATTTCCGTTTTGCTTCTCCTGACGTCTCTTTTTCAAGACATTCATATAGAACGTCATACTCAAGCGTTCCTTCCTCTAGTGCTTTATCTATGGCTTCATTTAATGCATCTATGTTCATATCCAACTGCGATTTAATAGAATTTAAATGCTCTCTTTCAGCGCTAAACAATGTTTTAGATACTAACTCATTAGGAATCACTTCTCCTATCCAGCCTTCTTGAACCATATATATTTTTTTGTTCTTCGTCTTTTTCACCATGTTTGGCTTAGTTAACTTCGCACCTTCATAGAATCCTTTTTCGAGGATACATTCTAAATCATGTGTCAATGTTGTCTTCCATAGTTCAGCAATGATCTGATACCCTTCATAGGGATCTACAACACCAACGCGTTTTAGTAATTCTTTCATATCATACAGCATGGTTTCTTTCACATGCACTAAATTTTTATCGCTGTTACTATGTAATAATTGCTTCCACCAATGTTCAATGTACTCTTGTAAACTAACATGCAAATTATCAAATAATGCTTGCACATTATTATTTGCAAAAATGTCTCGACTTATCTCTTCTGTAGATTTTGTAAAATCAATATAACCAGATCTAATTTCTTTATAGGAGCTTTCCAATGTGTCTTTAGCTAATTGATTTAGCAATGTTAATCCTTCAAGATTTTTATGTGGAATCCCTCCATATACATGAGCTTCCACATCTTGTGGGATATCCTTATTCACATCCTCTACATATCTTGGAATATTGAGATTATATTCATTCTCTTTAATTTCATCTATAGTAGTTACATGACTATATCCTGCTATCTCAGTTTTATACATGTAGGCATCAACAATTTTTGCAATATCTTTTTCTTGCAAAACATTATTCTTTCCTACTTTCACAAAGTTTTTAGATGCATCAATAATTTGTATTGGTTCCCCTAATGTACGGTTTTTCTTCAAGATAATAATACATACCGGTATCCCCGTATTGGTAAATAAGTTTGACGGTAGCCCGATAATTGCATCAATTTGATTTTTATCTACTAATCGTTTACGGATTTCAGCTTCTGCACCACCTCTGAATAATACCCCATGTGGCAAAACAATGGCCATCGTACCTTTTTGTCCTAAATGGTATAATCCATGCATTAAATAAGCAAAGTCACCTTTTGAGCTAGGTGGTAATACGCCAAAATCAGCAAATCTAGGATCATTTACTTTCAAAGGGATATCTTCTCTAGAGTTCCATTTTTTATCAGAATAGGGTGGATTCATAACCACAATATCGAACTGAACTCCCTCATTAGGTCTTTCAGGATCTTCTGGCCAATCTTGTGCTAAGGTGTTACCGTTTTTGATTGTCATTTTTTCTGGACGAATGCCATGTAATAACAAATTCATGCGTGTTAAATTGTATGTCTCCGTATTAAATTCCTGTCCATAATAGTGCAAATCATCTTGCACATCACCATCCAAATGTTTACGTACCGTCAACAATAAGGAAGCTGAACCTACTGTAGGGTCATAAATAGATGGATGAGATTTGTGAAACTCTGTAGACTTTGCCACAATTTGTGCCATAACCTCACTAACTTGTCTTGGCGTATAGAACTCACCTGCTTTTTTTCCTGCATCTGAGGCAAACATACCGATTAAGTATTCATAGGTATCCCCTAATACATCACCATTTTGTAGGCTAATCATATCTAAATCAGAAAATAAAGAGATTAAACTCTTAATATTTTTACTTCGCTTATTTAAATCCTCGCCTAATGCTGTATTGCTGACGTCAATAATTGATGATGAAAATAGTCCTTTGAAATCATTTACATCTTTTGTGCCTACAATTAATCGTTCAAATTCACTTAAACTAGTACTTACATCATCTACTTCAAAGGTATTATCTTCAATTTTTTGTAACCAAGTTTGGTACAAACAATTTGGTTGAATGACATAGCCTAAGGTAGTTTTGATATTTTCTATAAACAGATCTTTATATTCATCATTTTCAAAGCAAGCTGTGTATTCTTCTACTACCTTTTCTTGTGGTACCTCACCTAGTTCTGCAAATCTTCTAAAATAATCTAATGTTCTATCACTTAAAAATTTATAGAACATTAACCCCAACATATAGTCCTTATATTTACTTGCATCCATTGAACCACGTAATTCATTAGCACCTTCCCATAATATACGTTTTATCTCTTCCGATGTTTTCATATTTATACTCCTTAGGAAACATTTCTGTATATATTCAGTATAGCACAAAAGCAGCCAATAAGGCTGCTTATACAATGCTTTCTATTCTAAATTTATAAACAATCAGCTATCTACCTTTCACCAGATTCACTAAGAATGTCACCACATACAACCCTATGGCTGTCAGCACAATGGTCCCCCCTGGTGCAAAGTCTAGCCAAAAGGCGCTACATAATCCACCAACAACGGATAACACTGAATAAACGGTGGCGATACCCCAAGTTTCTTTAAAGCCTCGTTTCCATAAATGAGCAGAGGCAACAGGCACAATCATAAGCGCACTAATTAATAAAATTCCTACTACGGTCATCCCCATCACAACTACAAGAGCTGTTAAGATGGCGAAGATCATATTCACACGATTCACATTGATGCCTACGGTACGAGCGATTTCCTCGTCAAAGGATGTGAGCATCAAAGAGTGATACACGAATTTCATGATGATTCCCACAACTATTGCCACAACACCAATGCCATAGATATCGGTCATAGTGACCGTCAAAATACTGCCGAATAAGAAGTTCAAAAGACCCGTACTAGGCATTTTTACCATCGTAGAGAAGACAATGGCTAAGGATAGGCCTCCGTAAAAGAATAATGCCATAATCATATCGGCATATTGTTTTTGATAGCGGCGTACTAGTTCTATACCCATCGCAGACAGTACAGTTAATACTACAGCGCCTAATGGAGGGTATACTTTCAATAGGGATGCCCCTGTCACACCAGCAAAGGCAATATGACCTAAACCATCACCTAGCATAGACTGTCGTTTGATAACAATAAACATGCCGATTAAGGGACACATGAGCGCCACAATGAGGCCTGCTAAAAAGGCACGTTGCATAAATGTATAGGATAAAATATCCATCTTAACCTCCTATATGCCATGCCAAACGAGAGCCCTGATGACTTTCCATAAATCCTTTACAAGGTCCATAGTAACAAGCATGTCCATCCACACATAAAATTGTATCTGCCACTTCCATGGCTTCCGTCACATCATGAGTAACCATAATGACGGTAATATTTTCTTGCTTTAGAGAGCGCAACACTTCATAAATTTTTTTACTGGTTTCGTAATCGATACCACTTGTAGGCTCATCCAGTAAGATATAGTTAGGTTTGCGTGCTAAGGCTTGGGCTAACATAACACGTTGTTGTTGACCTCCACTGAGCTCACCGATACGGCGTTTCAAGAAATCTTGCATGCCTACTAATTCCAAGGCTTCTAGGATACGACCTTTACGCTCTTGTTTTGGCACATGAAATAAAGCAAGTCCCACTACCTCTTCAACGGTCGCTGGAAATTGCGCAGCGTTCTTGTTATAAATCTGTGGCACTAGGTGAATAAGCCCCTTCATTTGTGCCTCTTTTGGACTAATCCCATCTAAGCATAAATGCCCAGAGGTGGGTTCCAATAATCCTGCCACCATACGAAGCCATGTGGTTTTACCAGATCCATTCGGTCCTACTACTAATACGAATTCACCTTTGGGAATGGTAATAGTCATATTATGAATAACCGGCTGCGTTCCATAGGAAAATTGTACATCTTGTATATGAATGCCTGCATGCATTATAGTCAACTCCTTCATGCTTCAACTTATCGTATATATGGCAAAAGCTGTAATGACATCATCATTACAGCTTTTGTATTATAGTACGCGTTTTGCCCCTCTGTAACGTGGTCCCCAATAGCTGTCATTAATATCGGCTACAGCTACTCCACTACTAGATGTGGCACTGATGAATTGTCCATCTCCGATATAAATACCAGAATGAGAAATACCCGGTTCATACGTTTCAAAGAATACTAAATCACCTGGCTGTAGGTTACTTTTTTCTACCTTTTTACCTACTGTATACTGTTCGTCAGCTTGACGTGGCATATCAAAGCCTATTTTTTGAAATACATAGCGAATGTATCCAGAGCAGTCAAAGCCTGCCGGTGTAGTACCTCCAAATTTATAAGGTACGCCAGTGAAGGTATTAGCATATGTCAGAACCTCTTTTACATTGCCAGACACCGGTTGATGTCCAATGTCTAGGCCCTTGTATGATTTACCTTTCTTTTTGAAAGTCAATCCGCCTGGAGCAGACGTTTTACTTAATTTATGTTTCAACGTAGATGTGATAGCTGGAGATTCTTCCTGTCTACTTGAATTTGCGCGAGCTAATACTACAGCATCTTTTTCAGAAATTGCTTTCTTCTTAGACACTGTTTTTGTCACCATTGGTAAAGGTTTACCCATCAATTTTTTATAGGTCTCTGCCCCTAATATACCATCCACTGTTAATCCATTATCTTTTTGAAACAATCTGACAGCCCACTTTGTGTTTGCATCATATTCGCTAGTTTCTCTAGCTTTATAACCAGCAGCGATGAGTTTCTTTTGAATACTAAGAATTTCATTGCCTGCATCACCATATTGATAAGCCCCTTGTACACTAGTGCCAAGAAAGCCTAAAAATAGAGCAATAGCAAGACATCGTTTCTTTTTACTCGTCATAGGACTCCTCTCTTATATACGATTATTTGTCTTTTATATGACAGTTTATGGTGTCTTTCACCCAATATAACGGTCGCTGTTTAACCTCTTCAAAAATTCGTCCCACGTATTCTCCAATGATACCAATGCCTACCAGTTGTACGCCACCTAAGAAGAAGATAGCTACCCCTAAGGTAGACCAACCACTAATAACATTGTCGGAGAAGAAGTGAACAAACAATATATGTCCGATCATAATCAGGCTGAGCAGTCCGCATAGCAAACCGATATATAAAGCTAAGCGCAAAGGCACCCTAGAAAATGCTGTAATCCCATCTAAGGCAAAGCGCATCATTTTCTTCACGCTAAATTTAGAAGTTCCTGCAAAGCGTGGGGGTGCTACGAAGTGAAATTCATGCTGCACAAACCCTAAGTCACCCACGATACCCCGTAAAAATCTGCCATGTTCACGGAAAGATTTTAACGTTTCCAAAGATTTACGATTCATCAACCGGAAATCGGAACCGCCTTCCACGATAGGAACATTGGCTAATTTGTTAAGCACTTTGTAATAGTATTTCGATGTAAAAGCTTTTGCCCAACTAGCATCTTCTGTGGAATCACGAATGGTACGGACTACATCTGCACCTGCTTCCCAATGTTTAACTAGTTCTGGAATCAACTCTGGTGGATGTTGCATATCTCCATCCATCGTAATTACCGCATCCCCTTGTGCGTAATCTAGTCCACACGTCAAAGCTAATTGATGACCGAAGTTTCTTGCCAACAATAACACTTTTACTTTTGGATCTTGATTACCAATATATCGTAGCATGCCTGCACTATCATCACTGGACCCATCATCGACGAAAATAATTTCATGGTCATAGTCAAGTGTTTGTAACACGTCTTTGACTGTAGTATAAAATTTTCGAATATTTTCTTCTTCATTGAATACGGGAACAACAATTGACAGTAACATAGCTCCTCCTTATGATCTTTACCTATCTATTTTACAGGATTGAGGACGCTTTTGCAAACTTCGCTGTATATGGCGTTCTTTCTCCGCTTTCGTGCCTAGAACGTAAGGAGCAAACGCCATACACTTCTCCACAAATTTACGTTCCACTGAGATTTGCTCCGAAGTGTATGGCGTTCTTAAACTTATATATTGCTATGCATTTGCTTCATGAAATCAGACATAATAGCTACGCCAGTGAAAGCATTATTCAAGCATTCAATATAGTTACTCCTATGTATACCTCCTAATGCAATCACCTTAGCATGGGGATATATGCTTTGAACAGCCTCAAGCAGTTCCTTCCCCCGCTTAACACCAACCCCAGGGTGTCCTTCTTTGCATGGTGTAGGAAAGATAGGGCTAATTAAGACGCACTCTAAATTTGGAATTGATAGCGTTTTTAACAAACTAATATCATCTTCGTTGTGGACGGTACTCCATACTGTGACGGTATTCCAACAGCTTTGGAATGTGTTCCACAGCTCTTCTTGTTCGCATTGCCAATGGCGTATTAGATTGGTGGGCATATGGATTCGTGGTTGTCTGTTTAAGATAATCTCTAATTGCACTCGGTTAGTAATGACTTTTCCATGGTATACTACGGTACTGCCTATAACATCGCAGAGTTGGAGATACTCTTCAAATGGTAGGTCTGTGTCACGGCATAATGTGTACAGATTGTGGTGATTTCTCATCCAATGTTCTTTCTTCGAGGCCTGAATACTTTCTACTCCCCTAGACAGTGCTGCTCCATATGTTTCCACGTTCATGTCATCTTCCAACAGCTGTCGATTCGTAATCAACACTAAGGTATCTATCGATTGGCTATTTTTCTTCATAGAGCACATCGATATAATCACTCATCACTACTTGCATACCTAAGGCTTTTACGTCTTCCATCGCTTCTGCTACGGTTCTACTATCGACGATTTCAAATTGTGCATCCCCTTCTTCTTGTTGTTTTTCTTCTGAGGAATGCTCCCCAATCCCCGTACTAACACCTGCGGACATTTTAGTGGCTGCTAATGGTAAAACTCCATTACGGAATCGTGCTGTTTCACGAGTAGAAATAGTAATATTGGCATAAGGTAAGAAAAGTCTATACGCCAAGATAACTTGTAATAATTGTGCTTCTCCTACATCCCCTGCATTGATGGTCTCATCATTAACAATAGGGCGCAAACGTGGGCATGAAATACTAATTTCTCCATACGGATAGGCACGTTGTAACAAATGTGCATGCAAAGCTGTGGCAAAAGCATCTTTTCGGAAGTCATCCAGTCCCAATAAGGCAGCTAAGCCTACTCCCCGCATACCTCCACGTAAAGCCCGTTCCTGCGTTTCCAATCGGTATGGAAAGATACTCTTATTGCCTAACAAATGCAATGTTTTATAGTTTTCCCAATTATACGTTTCTTGGAATACCGTTACATAATCGCAACCGCATTCTCGTAAGTACGCATAATCGTCTACATTGGCAGGATAAATTTCTACGCCTACTACTTTGAAATATTTTTTTGCTAATTCACAGGCACGACCAATGTACGAAATCGGGCTATGCCGTTCACTTTCTCCTGTAAGAATTAGAATATCTTGTAATCCTGTTTTGGCAATGTTTTTTAACTCTTCCTCAATGCCCTCTTCGTCTAATTTGGCACGATGAATCTGATTTTTACAGTTGAAGCCACAATACACGCATAGGTTATCACAATAATTTGAAATGTATAAAGGTGTAAATAAGTATACAGAATTGCCAAAATATCTTGTTCTTACGGCTTTCGCTTTCTCCGCCAAGTCCTCTAAAAAAGGTTCTGCTGCAGGAGATAATAAAATTTTCAGTCCTTCTACATCAATGGTATCTTCCTGCAACACACAGCGCACGTCATCTGCTGTATAGTGGTCGTATGTATATTGTTCACGTTCTTGCAACACTGTTTCTAAAATAGGACTTTCAATTTGATCCATATGGGGGCGATACTTCCAACATGGATCGTCTATATGATATCTGGTGGTACTAGACATAACTATTCCTTTCCTAACATTATACTTACTAAGCTAACTATAAGGGTTTCTACTCAGTATTATTATACCTATATGCATTCGTAGCACCTTGTATCGATACATGTTGCACTCTATCAACTATGTATCGATATATAAGACATATCGTTCCTATTACCGTAAAAATCCAGTCAATGGAGAGGAAGCGGTACCACCTGTTTCAAGGGTTGGCCCCAATTTTGACAAGTATGCCAATCGTCCTGCTTGAATAGCTAAGCCAAAGGCCTTTGCCATACCTCGAATATGGCCCGCAGAGGCTACGGCAGTATTAGCCATAATCGCAGCAACGCCCATTTCCATCGCTTCTGCTGCTTGGGATGGAGCTCCGATTCCCGCATCCACGATGATAGGTAAGTCAATTTCATTGACTAAAATTTTGATAAATTCCTTTGTCTGTAATCCACGGTTGGACCCAATAGGAGCTGCTAAAGGCATTACCGCTGCGGCACCAGCATTAACTAAATCACGAGCTACTTCTAAATCTGGATACATATACGGCAAGACGATAAACCCTTCTTTAGCTAATATCTCCGTTGCTTTAATAGTCTCTCCATTGTGAGGTAATAAATATTTAGAATCTTTCATAATCTCTACTTTTAAAAAATCTCCGCAACCTGTAGCTCGGGATAATCTAGCAATACGTACTGCTTCTTCCGCATCACGAGCACCACTTGTGTTAGGGATTAAGATGGTATCTTTTGGAATGGCATCTAGGATATTTTCTACTTCCCCACCCACTGCACGACGTAGGGCTAGGGTAATCATTTCAGCTCCTGCTTCTTCTAGGACAGCTTCGATTAAGTCGATAGAAAATTTGCCAGACCCCAAGATAAAGCGAGACTGTAATGTATGTCCCCCTAAGGTCCATGTATCTTGTGTTTCCATATCTTTTACTGAAAGTGTCATAGGTTCCTCCTTAATCAATATCTTCCCCATGTAATAGTTGAATGACCGCATTTGCCATATGGCCGGCACATACCATAACACGAGCAGCTGTAATTTTCCCGATAGAATCAATATCACTCACACCGTCACCACATAGATACCAACGATGATGCCTCCGCTCACGGCGTATCCCATTACTATCGCCCCATCCCGCCATACCTGAGCAACCTACTAACAAAGGTTCTGTAGGATGTGTTAAGATGACTTCTGTCATCCATGCTTTTGTGACCGCTCTATCCACTGCTTCTACAACCATATCATAGCCATCAATTAGTTCAGATAATCGCTCTGGCGTAAGACATTCATTATGAACGATGACCTTACAGTTTGGATTCATACGATTGAGATGGCCTTTCATAGCCTCGACTTTTAAGACTCCCACATCATTCACGTCATAGTATTGACGACCTAGATTGCTTTCATCCACAACATCAAAGTCTACGATTTCTAATTGTCCAATTCCGGCACGGCACAACGCCACTGCCACATGAGAACCTACTCCCCCGATACCGATGAGAAGGACTTTCTTATCTTGTAAGGATATCATCTAGCCACCTCCTACAAAGGTTACTACTTCCATTGTGTCTGCTGCGCTTACACGAGTGGATTCCCAGTCCGCTTTGGAAAGGATCTTTCCATTATATTCCACCACAATACGATCCATGCGAAACGCTAAGTCTTCCAGTATTTCTTGCACTGTTTGTCCTTCATAATTATACGTACTTCCATTGACTTTCATAGTATCCTCCTAACTATAGCTGTTGCAATATACTTATTTCAAACTAGCATGATGCCAATTATTTATCATGGCTCTTTCGTCACATACTAGTATAAAAAACAGCACGAAAAACCATACCCGCGGTGGTATGCCCCTTCATGCTGTAGCACTCTATCGTCTCACTATTCTGTTCCTCTTGGACATACACTAGATGTACCTTCAATCTGCATCCATATACTATATCATCTATAAAAGATACAAAAAAAGGACATCCTGTTGGATGTCCTCGGTATGACGAATCAAACTTATCCTACGTTGGCATTATCCAAATCAGGTTATGGGTCAAAACTTTCGTTTACTCTCAGCCATTAGGCTCCCCAAAGTTCTCTTTCAGTATACGCTGATACGACACAATTTGCAAGTCTAAGTATCAACAATATTTGTCTTCTATGAACAACATGTAATATTACTCTAATTTCAATATATTTTATCCTTTTCGTTTAGACACAGAGGCATAATTTTTAATTACAACAATCGGTGTCATCTGGCTATCATTGCCAAATGGATTGTCAATCAAAATTTGCGCAATTTGTTGTGGCTTTAATCCACGGCTATGACCTAAGATAGCAGCTCGTTTTAAATCATTTACATCTGCTACACAAGCCCCATAGGCTCCTGTAGCTTTCATAATAGCATCAGCTACTGCATGCGGTTGTTTTGGTCCATATACAATGCATTTATCAAATGGAGGCATAGTGCCTGTTACATCATCTGTTAAGGACGCCGTACGTGCCATTTGATAGAACACACCTGGCTTTTTAAATACTTTTGCCACAGCACCACAGAGGAAGGCAAACATCATTTTCCATTCCCCTTCTTTATCCATAGCTGCTTGCATACCATACACAGATGCCATAGATCCATCGGGATGGATAAAGCGATTTAAAAATTTGGCTTGCCAAGATACTTTCAAATCTTCTGGGCGTGTGAACTCCCCTTGGGTAATAGCCACAACAGATTCTGCTACACACACAATGTCTTCTGGGCCAATATAAGGTCCTGCAAATTCTACAATAGCCTCTACGATATCATCTTTATTCGTTAAAATGCGCGTAGGGATTGGTAAAAGTTCTAATTCTGCCATGATATACCTCCTATTTACGCATCGCTACTTCTAACTCTTCCGCAGTTAGAATAATTCTAGTTTTTGAAATACGGTATGCTTCACGGCCTACCACTTGATGGTAGATATCGATCGGCATATCTGGGAATCCAACCAAGTCTTTACGAATATTGCCACTATTAGCAGTCATGACAATTCGCAAACGAATGGTACCACCTTGTCTTTGTTTATACACTAACGCTTCCCAATACCCATCATGACGTTCTGCTTTCGCATCAGTCAACCATGATTGAATTTGTACATTATCAAATTGCTCTTGTGGCAATAAATGACGAGGGAACATATCCATGATAGTACCGTATTGTTTTCCTCTGTTCACAAATGGAATATCCGTAGATAATACCACTTGGTCAAAACTAATATCTTCCACTACAAATGGCGTACGGCGTTTCACCATGATGACAATATTTTCATTGCCTTGGCGCCATGCAAAGATGCGATAGGCGATGTAAATAATAGCAATGATACAGGCAATCCACACTAGGGTATCTATTAATGTGTAAATATACATAATTCCTCCTATAGAGTAATGAGCTTAGCTTCTAAACTAGTATCCTTAAAAATATCCTGTACAATAGGGGTTACTCTTTCTGCATGACTAGTTACACAAACTTGTATCGTTCCTATTCGCCCACTTGTCTGTTCTAAGTCTTCTCCGTATAAAATAGCTCCTACTGCGTCGGATGTCTCCCACGCTGGGTCTACAAAGCAAATTCGATCATCCGTCAACTCTCGCAATACAGGTTCTACTAAAGGATAATGGGTGCATCCCAAAATCGCTACTTCTACATTTGCTTCTACTAATGGTTGTACATACTCTTTGGCACAGCTACGAAGTAAATCGTCATCTAAATGGCCTTCCTCAATACAGGCTGCCAGATCTTTACAGCCTTGTTCTACCACTTTCACATGAGGTTTCAAAGTATGCACCGCATCCATATGTTTATGACTATTAATAGTCGCTACGGTAGCCATAATCCCTAAGGGGCCTTTTCGTTTATGCTTCACTTTGATGCGTAGTGCATCATGAATTCCTTGTGACATCCCCACAATAGGCACTGTGAATTGTTTCGCTAATTTATCTAAAGCTACTACTGAAAATGTATTGCAAGCGATTACAATCAACTTCACTGGCTGTGTCACTAAAAATTCTGCAATGGCTATAGCTATGCTTTCAATGTCCTCAATGGACCTATTTCCCACTGGATTGTTTGCGCTATCTCCGACGTAAATAAAATCTTCTTCTGGAAATTCCTGTTTGAGCACAGATAACACAGACAATCCACCGATACCAGAGTCGAATACTCCAATAGGTAATTCTTTCTGTATGGGCGTCATTCCCTACTCCTCCTCTGCTACGGCTTTCATAGGTTTAAAAAACACGTCTGGCAATCGAATAATTTTGCCCGTTTCTTTTGCGGTAAATACATTTTGTGTTTCCCCTATACAAATCAGTGCCTCATCACTTTCACGAATAATCCGATATGTGAAAGTACATTGCGCCCGCGACAAAGAGGCTACTGTTAATTCCACCCGTAATACATCGTCAAAACGTGCTACTTCCTTATATTCACAACTCACTTTTGTGATAGGAAAGACGATGCCCTCTTGCATCATGTCCCATAGACTAATGCCACAACGGCGGAAATATTCAATTCTCCCCATTTCAAACCATCGTAAATGATTCGTATGATGGGCAATCTCCATCATGTCCGTTTCATAAAATCGGACGCGCAATGATGTAGAAATCATCGTATACTACCTTTCCTATGCAATAAGAGGCTCCAAAGAGCCCCTTTTATTCATTACTCAATTGATCCGATAGGCACAAATTTTTGTGCTTGTTCTTTATGAGAAGCTTTGATATAACGATTGGCTACTTTCATAGCTATGCCTAAAATGGCTACATCATCTACCCAACCAAGACCTGGTACGCTATCTGGAATAAAATCAATAGGTAAAATCAAATATCCCAACGCCCCTGCTATCACAGCTTTCACAAATTTTGGTGTGTCTTCATCACGTAAACAATAATATAACATAACTGCTTTTCGTGCAAACATAATATTACGGCCCATACGATTTACAGTGGACATAAAGGCATCAGATGTAAATGTTTTTCCATACTTAAGGATTTGTAAGATATTCATAGTGATGACCTCTCTGATTATTGTTTGAACTTATCTTTTGCTTGTTCTGCTAAATCGATGGCTTTTTCTTTTGTTTGTTCCGCTAATTCTACAGCTGTCTCTTTGACAACTCCTGCTTTTTCACGAATGTCTTGCACTGCTTCTTGTGCTTGGTCAATCGCTTTTGCTGTCAATTCCGTAGCTTTTTCTTCTACTTGTTGTAATGTTGGCTCAACCGCCTCTTTTACATCTTGTATGACAGCGGTTGCTTTTTCCACTACTGGTTCTACTTTTGTTTGTAAAGAATCATTTAATGTTTGGCGCACAGTATCAGCTTTTTCATAGGCTGCTTTCGTATATACACTCGCTTTAGACGCAGATGTACCTGCTACGGTACCTGTTAAGGACAACGCTTCTGTCGCTAATATTTTAAGCAACGACCCTACACCTTTTGCAGCATGACGCGCATTATCTAGTAATTCTCCGTTACCATTTTTTTCTAATGCATCCTGTACTGTAGCCGCTAAAATAGAAACAGCTCCTACTGCCAAATCTTTTACAGCACCAATATTAGCTAGCACATCAGATCCTACAAAAGAACCTGCAAAATTTCTGGCACTTGCTAAATAGTCATGACCAGATACATGTACACCTTCTAAGAAATCAACATTCTCATTGCCTAATGGTTTATCACGAAGTGGAGTATTCGCCAATGTAGTAACAGTTTCTTTATTATATTTGTAAATATCTACTAAGCGTTGGCGATATTCTTCAAAGTTAGGACAAGTTGGCATACCATCTTCAATCCACTTGGCAGCCATCTTACCTACGCCATAAGTAATCGTTGCTGCTACAGGAATACGAAGAATCATAGTTGGTACAATAGTACATACCAGAGCTGCCACAGCACTACCACCAAGGCCTACTAAAAATCCTGTAATACCTTCTTTGGCTGGGCATACTCCATA
Organism: uncultured Veillonella sp.; assembly: GCA_963518085.1. Lineage (GTDB taxonomy): Bacteria > Bacillota > Negativicutes > Veillonellales > Veillonellaceae > F0422. The sequence goes on from CAUQIB010000023.1 coordinate 14,235, forward strand.
GGCTTGAGCAATACGAGATACCATATACACATCATTAGCCAACAAACCTGCATAATTAAATTTTGGTAACGCCGCGATGCCAGCTGCACGTGCCGCTGCCCAACGGCAAATCATTTCTACTTCTTCTTGTACATTCGTTGCTTGAGCAAGTGTTGCATTATTATATTCCAAACGTTCCATATTTGTCTCCTATACTTACCACAAAACATTTAAGTGACAATGTACTTATTACCCTTATTGTATCAAATTTTGCCATGAATTACCAACTTGTTAATCCACCATCTACAGTCCATGCTGCTCCGGTCACAAATGATGCCTTCTCGCTGATTAAAAAAGCGATAACTTCCCCTACTTCTCGCGGCTGAGCGATACGCCCTAATGGATAGTGAAGTGCCATTTCTTCCTTGGCTTTCACAATATCACCAGATGGTTCATTGGCTAATTGTTTCGCCACTAACGATGTATCTACATCACCGGGGCATACACAATTAACGCGAACTCGATGAGGAGCCATTTCTAAGGACAGTGATTTCGTAAAGCTCACTACTGCCCCTTTGGATGCTCCGTACACGGTACATGCCACATTACCTTGTAAACCCGCATCACTTGAGATTGTCACAATGCTACCATGAACTTGTTTCAAATACGGCGCTGCTGCTTGACATAAAAAGACAGTACCTTTCACATTCGTTCCAAACATTTCATCAAAATTTTGCTCATCCACATCTTCTAGCAATCGCTCTTCATAATAGCCTGCTGCCGTTACCAAAGCATTTAAATTGCCAAATAGACGCACCGTATCTTCTACAATACGGCGGCAATTCATGACCTTGCTCACATCGCCTTGTACAAATCGCACTTTCGAGGAAATACGGCGTAATTTCACCACAGCCTCTTGTCCATCCCATTCATTGCGACCATTGATGACTACGCACCAGCCTTGCTTTAGCAACAATTCTGCTGTGGCAAAGCCTATACCTGATGTGCCACCACTAATCAATGCCACCTGGTTATCGCTAAACTTTTGCATAGTTACTCCTATTATATAATGCCCTGTGAAAGTAAATAATCGTAGGTTAATTTTATCAGCATAGTCAGAGACATAACAATAAATACAAAGCGTACCAACCCAGTTCCTTTTACCATCGCTAGCTTAGACCCTGTAGTAGCGCCAATGATTTGACCCGCTGCCACTGCCAGTCCATATCCATAATGAACTTGATCCATATAGATAAACATCATCAAAGACCCAAAGTTACTGACTGTATTGAGTACTTTTGCATTACCAGAGGCGCCCAAAAAGTCATAGCCCATGAAAAGAAAGTAAAAAATCAAAAATACTCCTGTTCCAGGCCCAAAAAATCCATCGTATAAACCAATTAAGATAGCTACGGCCATATAGGCAACTAATTTCCAGCCACGCTTAGGCTCTACTTGGGAAATAGCACCCCAATCTTTCTTTGTAAGTACCACAATGAATACAACTAACAATAGCGCAATAATAGCTGGCTTCAAAAATGTAGATGGTACATAGACCGCTATATACGCCCCCACCATAGACACAAGCAAAGTAAAGGGAAGAATCCATTTAATCCCATCCCAATTGACTAATTTATTTCTAGCAAAGTTAATCATTGCGGTACCTGAGCCAAACACGCTAGATAATTTATTCGTCCCAATACACATAGCAACAGGCATATTGGTTAATAGCAACGCAGGTAAGGAAATTAAACCACCCCCACCAACAATAGAATCTACAAATCCTGCTAGGGCTCCTGCAAAAAATAATATAATACCAATAAGTAATTCACCTTCCATAGGTCGAGCCCTCCTCTCTTATATACATGCACTTACTCTTTTATCAACACTCGGGGTCTTCAATACGAGGTAATATTTTATTATATCCATCAGCCCCATAGTTTAAGCATCGTTTAACTCGGCTGATAGTAGCCGTACTGGCCCCTGTTAATTCCACAATTTGATCATATCCCGTACCAGCTTTTAATAACTTGGCTACTTCTAACCGTTGGGAAATCGACTTTAATTCTCCTATGGTGCAGATATCTTCAAAAAATTCATAACATTCTTCTAGTGTTTCCAATGACAATATGGCCTTAAATAATTGGTCATGTATTGGATTCTTAAGCTTTTGATTCAATCTTCTACTCCTTCATAATTTTATTGGGAATGTACTTTACTTCATTACCATTATACCATAGGAAATATCATCTATATATCATTAATTCATTATTCTGATGCAAAAAAACAGAGGACAGTTGATGATAATTCAACAACTACCCTCTGTTGTAAGATTTTTTTGATTCCATTCACTTAGAATGCTGGGATAATGGAACCTTTAAATTCTTCTTGAATGAATTTGCGCACTGGTTCAGATTGGTAAATAGACAATAATTTTTTATATGTTTCATTATTTACATCTTCTGCACGGACTGCTATTACATTAGCATATGGAGAATCAGTACTTTCCACTACAACTGCATCTTTTTGTGGGTTCAAACCTGCAGGGATTGCATAGTTCGTATTCACTGCTGCTACGTCTACATCATTCAAGGAACGAGCAATTTGTGCAGCTTCTAATTCACGAATTTCTAAGTTTTTAGGATTTCCTGTAATGTCTGCTACGGAAGACTTAACAGTACCGCCATCTTTTAATGTAATTAAACCAGCTTGTTGTAATAACAACAACGCACGACCACCGTTTGTTGGGTCATTTGGAATCGCCACCGTTGCACCATTAGGTACATCTTTTAAATCTTTATATTTGTTGGAGTAAATCCCCATTGGCAACAAGATGGTTTTACCAATAGATTGAAGTTTTAATCCTTTATCTTTTACCATATTATCCAAGAATGGTTGATGTTGGTAAGAGTTTACGTTCAATTCCTTTTGATCTAAGGCAATGTTTGGTTGAATATAATCGCTAAATTCAACAACTTCAATATTTAAACCTTGCTTAGCCGCCTCTTGCTTCACAAATTCCATAACTTTTGCATGTGGACCTGCTGTCACACCCACTTTAATAGGTGCATCTACTGCTGGTTTTGCTTCCTCTTTACCGCATCCTGCTAACAATAGCACCAAGGATGCTATGGCTAATAAGCCTACTAAAATACGTTTCATGAGTATCTCCTTTATTTTTTATTCACTTTACGGGATAGGTAGTCACCTGCACTTTGGATGACTTGTACCAATACAATTAATATAACAATGGTTGCTAACATCACGTCCCCTTGGAAACGTTGGTATCCATAGCGGATGGCAATATCCCCTAGACCACCACCACCGATAGCACCTGCCATAGCAGAATAGCTAATTAAATTAACGATTAACACTGTAATATTATCGATTAATGTTGGTAATGCTTCTGGCAACAACACTTTCCAAATGATTTGTAATGGCGTAGCTCCCATAGATTGGGCCGCCTCAATCACACCACCGTTCACTTCTTTGATTGCTGTTTCTACTAAACGAGCTAAGAATGGAATGGCTGCCAATGTTAATGGTACACAAGCTGCTGTGGTACCAATAGATGTTCCCGCTACCAATCGAGTAAAGGGAATAATGGCTACCATCAAAATGATAAAAGGAATAGAACGAGTAGCATTTACGATAGCACCTAGCACTTTATTCACCGCTTCATTTTGCATGATATGTCCGCGACTAGTAATGACTAAAATCACGCCCAAAGGAACCCCTAATAAAACGGCTACTACAGTGGAAATCACCGTCATTTGTACAGTTTCTAAGAAACCTTGTAGCAATAAATTAATGATTTGCTGTGACATAACCGATCACCTCGCTTCCAATTGGTAAATTATGTAAGTAGTCAATAGCTGCTTCTGATTTAGCACGCTCCCCTTTTAATTCAACGATTAAATGACCAAAGCTCATATCTTGAATGTAATCTACACCACCAAACAAGATACTAACATCCGTATCAAATTTACGAATAATACTTGCCACCACAGGTTCATCCGTTACATTACCTTTGAAAGTCAATCGTACGATCGGATTCGCCCCTTCTACCCATGTCTCGTTCAACGTCAAATGAGCCAACGCATCTTCTGGCAAGTCATGACTAATAATAGCAGATACGAATTCTTTCGTGGTTGCCTCTTTTGGATCCGTGAAGACATCCACCACAGGACCTTCTTCAATGATCGTACCACCTTCAATAACGGCTACACGATCACAAATCTCCTTAATGACATTCATTTCATGAGTGATTAACACAATCGTTAAATTCAATCGACGGTTGATATCTTTCAACAATGCTAAAATAGATTTTGTTGTTTGTGGGTCAAGAGCTGATGTAGCTTCATCACATAATAATACTTTGGGATTACTTGCTAAGGCACGAGCAATACCAACACGTTGTTTCTGACCACCGGACAATTGAGACGGATAATTATCTAAACGATCCGACAATTTCACGATGTCCAAAATTGGCAAAATACGTTCTCTAATTTCTTCTTTAGACAACCCTTGCAATTCCAATGGGAATGCCACATTTTCATAGACGGTGCGAGATGAAAGCAAATTAAAATGTTGGAAAATCATACCAATATGTTTGCGTTCTTCACGAAGTTCAGCTGTATTTAACTTTGTTAAATCTACACCGTCCACGATGACAGAACCAGATGTAGGGCGTTCCAACATATTGATACAGCGAATCAAGGTAGATTTACCGGCACCAGATTGACCGATAACACCAAAAATTTCGCCTTCTTTTATAGTTACATTAATTTCTTTCAAGGCTTCCACTCGGACAGCACCTTCATAGATTTTTTGAATCCTTTTAAGTTCTATCATGAAATCCTCTCCTTTTCAAACTAAATAAAATAAGAGCTCTCAGTTACCTAAGAGCTCTTGGGTATGCATAAATTGTACAATGTGAGTAGACAGACTGTCAATAATTCCCACTATACTGCTTGCCTATCGTTCATTATAACTTAAATCTATAACTCTACATCTAGATGCACTTACCCTTTATAACAAGTATCATCGTAACGTAAAACACATCATGTTCTCTTAGACTAAAATATATACCAAAAAAGTCTTACTATATATTATAAGTCCATAGAAGATTACATTGTCATTCAGTATATCACTACTGTAAAGTAAGTACGATTGCACAACATCCATATACTCGCTATTCTTGTTTTTCCAGCTTAATACCACCACGTTTTGTAATGAAAGCCGCTAGGAACACACCACAAGTGCCTGTGATTAATTGTGGCCACCCCATGCTGAATAAAATCCCTTTTTGCATGGCTTCAGGAATGCCTGGCATCAATTGGAACAGCGCCAAGAATAGTCCATAAAGAACTACACTTTTCACGATAGCCCCTATGATAGCAGTCATCCACACACGCTTTGTACCTAATACTTTCACAGTGATTGCGTAGCACATACTACCAATAGCCACCACCGGTACAAACAGAGGAATGGTCAACATACCCTGCATAAATGCCATAATTGGCGTCACACAGGCTACTACGAATCCACTCCACAAACCATAACGCCAAGTAGCTATCGCCGTACAGGCCCCTACGATGGATCCCACTAAAAATTGCACTAACCCGTGCATAGGAATAATCATGCGAAGAAAGCCTTGGCTTAGCAAGGCAATTGCTAACAGTAAGGCACTGCCTGTTATCGTTTTGACTGACATTATGCTAACCCTTCTTCCATTAAATGTTCTAATTGTTCAGCTAATACCTTTGCCGCTTTGCCTGGTTTACCATCGCCTACAGGCTCACGGTTTAAGGTTGTAATCGGAATAATACCGCCAATAGTATCAGTAAAGAAGATTTCGTCTGCATCTTTTAGGAACGCTTCATCAAATTCACGTTCAATAATCGTAATCCCTGCCGTTGGTGCAACACGAGTCACCACTAACTGCCGAGTAATACCTTTTAGGATATGATGATCAGCTGGATGCGTGTAACATACACCATCTTTCATAACGAATACATTAGAAGTAGCCCCTTCTGTAACGATACCATTACGCACCAAAATAGCAGTATAGGCCCCTTTTTTCTCAGCTTTTGTTTGTGCCAAAATATTAGGAATTAAGTTCAGCGTTTTAATATCCACACGAGCCCAACGTTCGTCCGGTAACGTAATAGCTTTGACGCCTTCCTGTAATACGCTTAAATCCTTCGTTATAGGCTTTATAAACATATACATCTGCGGTTCTAGTGTAGAACGTTCAAACGCATGATGACGAGGAGATACACCACGAGTAATTTGCAAATAAATGTAGCCATCTGTAATTTCACTTTGCTCAATCATAATCTCGTGCAATTCTTGCAATTCATCAGGAGGCATGCGCACTGGAATATCCATTTCACGCATCGAACGATACAAACGATCTTGGTGATACGAAAAGGCAAACGCACGACCATTATAGACACGTACTACCTCGTATACACCGTCACCAAAACAATATCCTCTATCATCAAGACTAACCACCTTGGCACCAGACTCTACCATCTCGCCATTAAAATATGTTAATTCTTTCATAGTAACACCTCACAGTATACATACGAATCAAGTATTATCTTCATTATAGTACAGACAAGTATAAAATTCTACATCTTTTACAGCAAATCTTATGTAAACACACATCCCCTACTCAACAGCAAACTAAGCAGAGCGCAAGTTTGCCCCCCCTGAGGATCGCAGTTACGAGTAGTAACCTTGTGGCCTCCTTTATTAGCTAAATCACACAAACACAAGAAGAGCACGGCGTGCTCCGAACAAACATTATGAAATACCGTTTGTGAGGGGTATACCGTGCTCTTCCCATCCCCTGAGGATCGCAGTTACGAGTAGTAGACTTGTGGCGTCCTTTATTAGCTAAACCACGCAAACACAAGAAGAGCACGGCGTGCCTCGAACAAACATTATGAAATACCGTTTGTGAGAGGTATGCCGTGCTCTTCCCTTTCACTCTATTCAGTTAAAAAACCAGAGGCTGCATAGCAAAACAAGATACGACTTATTTGCCTAATACATAAGCCCGCACTTGTTTAGGCAACCTCTCTAATCCCTTCGTCACTCCAAATGACAAGATAACAGCACTCACATACATAAATACTACAGACATAGTTGTATACCCTAATCCAGAGATTTGCAATATTTTGTCGATGAGTATTAACATAAATGGATGCACCAAATAAATACCATAGGATGTATTCCCCAGTTCTGTCCAAAAGGTTTCCACTATGTCACTCATGGATGACACAGTGAACGCCCACACAAAGAAGAGACAACCCATCCCTGTATACACCAACCCTTGTGGACTCAGCTGATGCACTGTGTAGATAGTCTCTAATCGAGTATATCCCCACTCCGCCATCACGTAGTAATAGGAGCCTAACATAGCCACTAAGGACAAGATAAATCCAACAGTGATACCAAAACCATGGGCATCAATCCATTCTAGCATCGCATCAAATCGTTCTGCAAGGAGTCCACCTAATAGAAAAATCCATATATAAAATCCTACAAAATAATTGAGTCGCATACTAAAGATATACTGCAACCATTCTTGTGAAAATTGCACAGAACCTGCCATATACGATGACCAATAATTCACTGCCATTTGCACAAAAAATAATACCGTCATACTAAGAATAGGCACTTTCAGTATAAACCGTAGAGCCCATCGCCAAAGTGGCATTAAAGCATAAAACCAGAGAAGGATCACCAAGAAATACAGATGATACATGCCATTTCCAAAGAGTAGAGTCAGCCCTAACACATGTGGCATCAATCCCCAAGCGCTATGGGCTAACACCGCACTATAGGCTGTATATAAAATTGTCCATACAATATAGGGATAGAGCACTACTTGTATACGCCGGCGCAAAAAATTGGAATAAGAAAATTCATCCTCCACTGATGTATGATAGAACAATCCAAAGGCGGATAAGAAGAAAAAGGCTGGCACTGTAAAGCGTGATACAATTTCTAATAGCCCTAATAGATGTATGTTAATCGCAGGGTTTGCCAGCGCATAGGACCCTACATGGATACCGATAACTCCTAACATACAAAGTCCCCGCATATAAGTGATGGCCGGTATGGCTGGTTTTCTCATAATTCCTCCAAAAAAGAGGGTCTACACCTCCCCTTTTCTTGTATTACGTAACATTATTGAGCTTGTTTCACTTTTGCAGCTTCTGCTTTTTCTTTGGCCGCTTTTGCCTCGGCTTCCGCCTTTGCTTTAGCTTCCGCTTCTAGCCGTGCTCGTTCTGCCGCTTCACGTTGTAAGCGCAACTCTTTTTGTAAGGGAGCTACAGGTTCACGATATACGGTAATATCTGTTTCAAACAAGCGTCCCCACGGGAATCGAGCCGATACAGTACGAGGGTCTAATTTTAAGTACGTAGCTGCAAAGTCTTGTACTCGCTCACCTAAATAGCTTTCTAAAGCTTCATTTAATGTACCTGTATATTTTACATTATCTATGCGAATAGAATCTTGCATACGATACACATCTTTACGAATATTCGCTTGATACGCCCAGTTATCCAAGTACTGTTGTGTTAACATATTGCGATGACTCTGAGCATCCATGTGCACACCTAAAATACCTTGTGCTATGGCATAACCAATAGTATTACTTGCCGTATTCCAGCCATTATAAGCACTTACTTTATACAGTAAATCTCGTTGATACAATCCATACACCAATGTATTATCTGAACCATTGGAGTAAGCAATATCAGCAATACTAACAGGCACTCCTTGATCCATAGACGCTTGAATATGATCTAAAAATTCATTAGTACTTCTAGAAATCATTGGGAAGTTTTCAAAGGCTTCTGACTCACCAGTCACCATACCTAGTGGGGTATTTACTGCTAGTAACACTGATGGTTTCCCTTTGGCTTTCATCGTACCACCTACAGCTACCACATGTTCGGCAATTGTTTTTTCTACCTTTTGATCCTCATAGTGTGGCACTGTTTCACCACCGCCACCCAATGGGTAGATGACCTCAAACGTAGGCGTTAAGTGATTGCGGTCCACATGGTCACGCGCAATCAATAATAGACCTAACTGGTCGGCTCCTGGGAAACTTCCATATTGCGTAGGGGAAAGTCCTTTACTATATTTTTGTAAATAACGACCTTCCATAGCTGATTGGGATAAGCTACTAGTATCATCATGACCCAAGGCGAAATATTTGAAAACGCCTTTTTTTGTAATATCAATCAATCGACGATTGATTTCCATATTTTTTTGACGACGATGGAACCAATCTTGTAAAAATTCCACCGGCACTGTAGCTTGCAACATAAACAATTCTTTTTGTTCATCTGGAGTCAATTTTTGACTGTCTAATTTATCTTGTAACGCTGCAATACGGAAAATAGTAGGTCCATATTGATCATAATAGGCAGGCTCCACACCGCCTCCACTAGCACGTGGAGAGCGCATCACCGTACCAAAGGCATAGATTGGTACATTAGGATACTTTTGGTGCAAGTCCTCGATATGGCGCACTCGATATTCCAAAGTATGCAATTCTAGATTATGCTTTCTAGAATCTACAAGACCGCCATAAATTAAGGAATCTGTACTTAAGACGAGCACATCTGCTTTGCTAGCATTCTCATCCACCCATTTCCACATAGCCTCCGCATTTCCTTGAAAGTTTCGCCCAGAAATATAGTATTGTGGCGGTGTTAACACCGTATACCCTGCATCTTGCGCCGTGGCCACCGTATAGGCCAAACTCACAGGACGATCATCTTGTGGTACATACAACACCGTCGTAGCCTCTGCCGTACTTGCATGACTCAGTATAGCCGTGGCAATAGCTGTAGCCATCACAGCAAACTTATGGCGCCATAATTGTTTACTCATATTCAATATCTCTCCTATTGCATAGCATAATCGCTAATTGTCTTCTTAGTTAATCTGTATCTTATAAACTTTCAATACTACTGAAAATCTAAACTGCATGTATACTATCAAATAATATGATTATCGATGTATCCTATCGATGCGTGGCAAATTCCAATGGTATTCAAGCGCCACCATACGAATGATAAAAACAATAAGGAATGTTGCATAAGACGCCATAATTTGGTGTCCCATAGCACATACCACATAGTATATAATACTGCCTAATAGAGCAGGCAAGGCATACACTTCTTCTTTCAGAACACTAGGCGTACGATGCGCCAGAACATCCCGGATAATACCACCACCTACAGCAGTAATCACGCCGAGCACAACTGTGAGCACCAAATTACCTGGATCTACAGTAATTCCAATTGTTGCACCAGTCACCGTGAAAGAAGCCAACCCCAAGGCATCTGCTGTCAGATATACTTTTGTTGCCCCTTTTCCTTCAATATAACGATTCCAACCATAACGATACATGATGAATATGATACCCACCGTAATTAACGTGATCGAAATATATAATCCTGTTTGCAAAGATGTGGGCGGTATACGTCCTACCATCACATCCCGTACAATCCCACCGCCAATAGCAGTGACCAACGCTAAAATCAATATACCAAAAATATCCATACGCCGTTGAATCCCCAAAAGAGCTCCCGATATGGCAAAAGCAATCGTTCCGATGACGTCAAATAATAACCATAAAAAATCCATATAACGCCTCCTCATACGGAATTATTGTACCATTCTTTTCGGTAAGATACTAGATATTTTATAAAGCAAAAAGGACGGTCGCACCCGTCCTTTTTTGTTTACCCTCATGATGAAGAGTTTTACACTTTATACCACAATTATATACCATACCTGAGAGGGAATACAATAGATATAAGAAAAATCCTATCCTTAGACTATTATAAACACACAATAACAGCAAATATTAGCATATATTCAAATATAAAATATGGTATACTTTATTTGTCCCTTTTTATTTAAGAAAGGGGGTGACTCTGTAATGGGGGAACTAGATATTATGAACATTGGCAACTTTCTCGCCCCTGTTCTTCAAGGTATCTTGATTCATGTTATTTCATACATGTTGATTGAGTTACTTAAGAATAAAAAGTAGAAAGAAAAAAGGACGGTGGCCGCCGTCCTTTTTTCTTTGACCCCATAATAAAGGGAACTAAATATTTTCACCATAATTATATACCATCTTGCCACAAAATACAAGAATTGCTTTGTTACTCCCTATGAGGGGCAGGGTAAGGGGCAAAAAAATCTTTAAGATGTCTTAATCATATGGTATTTCACAGATATAGACTGAGTTCTTCAAAAACAGAAAATAAGAAAGCAAAAAGGACGTTTGCCCCCTAACCCATTTGGACTTGACCCCACATTAGGGAATATAATATTACTGCTACTATTATATACTACCTTACTAGCAAACACAATAAAAATAGCAAAAAAAGCGCTTATGCAATGCATAAACGCTTTTAAACATTGGCGGAGAGAGAGGGATTTGAACCCTCGGTACGGTATCACCGCACACATGATTTCCAATCATGCTCCTTAAGCCGCTCGGACACCTCTCCAAGTGAATACCTAGTTATTATAAACTACTAAATATATTCCGTCAAGCCCTTTTTTCCTCCGTGAGGAACGCAGTATGAACGACATATGATATTGTCATAATATAAACATAAATGAATTTGTCAAAGCA
>CAUQIB010000024.1:0-25756 GCA_963518085.1 uncultured Veillonella sp.
AGCTAGTGCTAAGAGCTTTTTATATGAGTAGCCCCCACATTTGACAAAGAGCCTATATATTAGAGAATACACAAAAACCCCTCGAACACGAATGTTCAAGGGGTTCTTGACTAGCGAATCAATTATTTCAATTCGATTGTTGCGCCAGCTTCTTCTAATTTAGCTTTTAAAGCTTCAGCGTCAGCAGCAGCTACGCCTTCTTTTACAGGAGCAGGAGCGCCGTCAACGATAGCTTTAGCTTCTTTTAAGCCTAAACCAGTAGCTTCACGTACAACTTTGATTACGTTGATTTTGGAAGCACCAGCGTCTTTAAGAATTACGTCGAATTCGGATTTAGCGTCAGCACCGCCAGCAGCAGCACCAGCAGCAGCTACAGCTACAGGAGCAGCAGCAGTTACGCCGAATTTGTCTTCGATTGCTTTTACAAGATCATTAAGTTCTAAAATAGTTGCAGTTTCTAATTCAGCAACGATGTTTTCGATGTTCAATGCCATGATTGATATCCTCCATTTTTGATATATGTTTTCTTAGTTAATTGTGTTGCTATTATGCAACAGTTTCGTCTTTTGCTTCCGCAACAGCTTTTACTGCGTACGCTACATTGCGAACTGGAGCTTGAAGCACGGAAAGAAGCATGGAAAGCATACCTTCGCGGTTCGGCAAGTTTGCAATTTCTTGTACTTTTGCAGCGTCAAGAACTTCACCTTCCACAATACCAGCTTTTACAGTTAAAGCTTCAGTTTTTGTGTCTTTAATGAAGTTTTCAAGAATACGAGCTGGAGCTACAGCGTCTGTGCTAGAAGTTGCTAATGCAGTAGGACCTTCTAAATGCTCAGAGAAAGCTTCGTAGCCTAATTCGTTAGCAGCGATGCGAGTCAAAGTATTTTTGATTACTTTGTATTCTACACCTTCAGCCAAGAATTTACGACGAAGATCTGTTACTTGAGCAACAGTCAAACCGCTATAACCAACTAATACAGCACCTTTCGCTTGAGAAAGAGTTTCTTTCATTTGAGCTACAACTGCTTGTTTTTGTTGAGTGACAGCCATTAGAATACCTCCTTGTAGATTTTTGGTGATTTTCTATGTACTATCTTAGCGTAAAAACGACCTCAACGAAGACGTTGAGGTCGAGAACCATTCCATAATAGATTGGATTCAGCCTCAGCGGGCGAGTTTCCTCATTAAATCAAATGATGCCAGCCGTCTACAGCTAAGAGAACATATATAATTATTGTTCCTTGTTAGTGCTTGTTAATTTAAACACGTTCATAGGAACGCCAGGACCCATAGTGGAGCTAAGTGTCACAGTTTTAATGTATTGACCTTTAGCTGCTGCAGGTTTAGCTTTAACAATAGTATCAACGATTGTACGGAAATTGTCAAGTAATTTCGCATCGTCGAAAGATGCTTTACCGATAGGACAAGCAATGATACCCGCTTTGTCTGTACGGTATTCGATTTTACCTGCTTTAATTTCGCTAACAGCACGAGCTACATCAGGTGTTACAGTACCAACTTTAGGGTTTGGCATTAAGCCTTTAGGACCTAAAATTTTACCTAAACGACCAACTTGGCCCATCATGTCAGGTGTAGCTACAACAACGTCGAAGTCGCTGAAACCACCTTGTACTTTTGCTACTAATTCTTCGGAGCCAACGATATCTGCGCCAGCATCCTCAGCTTCTTTAATTTTGTCGCCTTTCGCAAATACGAGTACGCGTTGAGTTTTACCTGTACCATGTGGTAATACAACGGCACCACGAACTTGTTGATCAGCGTATTTAGGATCGACGTTCAAATTGAAAGCGATTTCGATTGTTTCGTCGAATTTTGCAGTGGCAGTTTTCTTAACTAATTCAATACCTTCTACTGGTTCGTAGAATTTATCTGCTTCGATAAGTTTTACTGCTTCAGCATATTTCTTACCTACTTTTGCCATTTTTATTCCTCCTTATGTGGTGTAACGGGATGTCCCTCCCACCGATATGTGAGTCACATACCGTACGCTAATTAATCAACGATTTCAATGCCCATGCTGCGTGCAGTACCTTCTACCATACGCATAGCTTGCTCAACAGTGTTAGCATTTAGGTCAGGCATTTTAAGTTCAGCGATTTCACGAACTTTATCGCGACCAACTTTAGCTACTTTATCACGGTTAGGTACTCCAGATCCTTTTGGGATGCCTGCTGCTTTTTTCAACAAAACTGCAGCTGGTGGAGTTTTTGTGATGAAAGTGAAGCTTCTATCTTCGTATACAGTAATAACAACTGGGATGATAAGACCAGCTTGTTGAGCTGTTCTTTCGTTAAATTCTTTAACGAAGCCCATGATGTTAACACCTGCTTGACCCAAAGCTGGACCAATCGGTGGCGCTGGACTCGCTTTACCAGCCTCGCACTGTAATTTCACAACTTTACTAACTTTTTTAGCCATGGTGATTACACCTCCTTGCGTCAAAATGTGGTGGTAACGGAGCGAAATTGCCCCTCCCACTGGCAACCTCCCGGTCGCCTAAAAAGGTTAGAGTTATATAGTATATTAAAGAATCTTCTCAACTTGAGAATATTCTACCTCTACTGGGGTTTCACGATTAAACATCTCTACATTCAAGCGCAGTTTTGCATGATCGTGGTTGATTTCAGTAATAACGCCTGTTCTATCTTCAAAGGCACCGGATGTAATTCGGACAGTTTCTCCTACTTCAACATCAAGAGTTTGTACTGGTTCTTGATCCAAACCTTGAGACTTCAAGATATAAGCTACTTCAGAATCAGATAGTGGCACTGGTTTTGTTACAGAACCAACAAATCCTGTAACTCCTGGTGTATTACGCACCACATACCAAGATTCGTCATTTACTTCCATTTCTACCAGCACATAGCCTGGAAAGACTTTGCGTTTTACTACTTTTTTTACACCATTCTTTTCATCGATTTCATCCTCCATAGGAATTAAGATGCGTGAAATTACATCTTCCATTCCCATAGCTTGGACTTTCAACTCCAAGGTGGTTTTTACTTTGTTTTCGTAGCCTGAGTAAGTATGTAAGACATACCACTTTTTATCTGTTCCCATCAAAAAGGCCTCCTACCTTACAGCGCTCTTTAACAATTTAAAAAGTTCTGCAAACACTGTGTCAACGATACCGATAATAGCAGAAATAATAATTACCGCTACAAATACTGCAATCGTATAGTTCACAAGTTCTTTTTTCGTAGGCCAGACTACTTTCTTGAGCTCTGATCGCACTTCACGAACGAATTTACCGTTATTATTTTGTTGTGCTTGAGCTTTTGAATTAGTTCCTGCCATGATATCACATCCTCACGTCAACAAATAATTTAATAATTATTTTGTTTCACGGTGTAACGTGTGTTTACCACAGAATTTACAGAATTTGTTCATTTCAATACGATCTGGGTTATTTTTTTTGTTTTTGTTTGTCTGATAGTTACGTTGCTTGCATTCAGTACAAGCCATAGTTACTGCGTTACGCATCAGTTTACACCTCTCTTTAAAGTGCCTAGACGGCTATTACTTCATAAACATACTAATATAGACTACCACAAGTGGAAGTCTATGTCAAATGCAATCTAAAAAAGCCAGGCAATTCCTGACTCCTCTATTATTACATAGAACATCGCAAATAGCAAGTAGCTACCTATGTAAATTATAAATTTTCCGTTTACAAATTTGAATGATAGGTCTATAATAAAACCATACTTTAACTTATCTTATGGAACACTAGCTCAGCTGGCAGAGCATCTGACTCTTAATCAGAGGGTCCAGGGTTCGAACCCCTGGTGTTCCACCACACTTAGAACCGCACAGCCGTGCGGTTTTTTTGTTATGTAACATCAAAATTGATTATCACATTTTTTTCAAGTTGACATCTTTTTGACATCAGTTTGACATCACTTTATTTTTTGCAAACTTGATTAATTGAAAAATGTACGTAGTCCACGGAGTATTCCCAATGTTTAAATTCTTCCTATCTAATCTCATCGCTTTAATAGATACCCTATTTATGTTATTCCAATCTATTGGTATATTTGTTTTTTCCTTAATTCTGTTCATTATTGTTCTCATTGTACTGGGCTGTTTCTTTATAGCTTTATTTAACTAATTATTTTGTACATCGCCCAATTCTTTACGCCACTCAATGTGTAACAGAAACATAATCATTCTTACACTAATTCTTTACTATAAAGGACTGCTGTAACATGTATTCCTACATGTTGCGACAGTCCTTTTCCATTATAACACCAGCGCCCCTACAACACCACCGATTAACAAAGTAATGTCATAGAATATAAATGTTGGCACACAAGTATCCCATATATGATTATGTTGTCCATCTGCATTGAGTCCTGATGTAGGTCCTAATGTAGAATCTGATGCAGGTGACCCCGCATCACCTAGTGCGGCTGCAATACCGATTAACAAAATGATAGCCGGCACGGAAAATCCTAAATGCAATCCCATAGGAATATATATGGATGCAATGACAGGAATCGTACCAAAAGATGTACCGATTCCCATAGTAATGAGCAATCCAACGATAAGCATCACGATAGCTCCAACTAATTTAGAATCAATAATAGATACTGTGGCTGCTACTAAATGTTCTACGGAGTTTGTTTCTCGCAATACATTCGCATAGCCTGCTGCTATTAACATGACAAAGGCTATGGTCCCCATCATGCGAATACCACCATCCACATCTTCATCCATTTTGGACCATTTGATAAGTCCTGTAGCAAAAAATACAGCTAGCCCTGCCAACGCTCCAATCGGCAAAGATTTAAAATACAGCTGTGCCACAAAAGCCACCGCTGCTCCGGCTAATCCTTTCCAACAATCCGGCGTCATACGAGTTGTATGCTCTGTAGATTCTTCTTGCACCACCGCAATATCTTCATACTCACGGTTTCGGCTATAGTACACAATGGCAAGCAATAATCCTACCACCATCGATATACCGCCAATCCACATAACAGAAGCTATATCTGAAATAGATACATTCACACCATTAGCCACCATTTGATCTTTGATAATGGTCATAAACAGTAAGCCAAAGCCAACTGGCAAGGATACATAAGGTGCTTTTAGACCAAATGTTAAGGCGCATGCCACCGCTCTACGGTCTAACTTCATACGATTCATAACTACTAACAATGGGGGAATCAAAATAGGAATAAAGGCAATGTGCACAGGAATTAAATTTTGCGAAAAGCAGGATACAAAAGCGATGAGCAAGGTAAATGCCACTTTTTTCGTACCTACAATATTGGTAATCTTTTTAGTGACTACCGTGGCTAGCCCAGATCGCCCAATAACAATGGCTAAGGCGCCCAATAAAATATAACTGAATGCAGTTTCCGAATTGCCACCCATGCCACCGATTAAAGACTCAATCGTAGTGGTTACTGTCATGCCCCCTGCCAATCCTGCTACCAGAGAAGCTACGATAACTGATAACAACACGTTAAATCGTAGCAAACACAGAATCGACATAGCGATGACTGATAACACTATGGGGTTTAACACTATATCCATGTAGGATCTCCTTCTTTTGTACTTACTCGGCTTGGAGCAACTGTGTTAGGTACGTTCGTTCCCATACATCTCCATAGCCATCTAATTGTTGCAATGCTATTGTACCATAGGTGTCCACACTTTCGGAAAATGCTTGATCCACCTCTGCACTAGGATACTCAGTTTTGAAGAAACAAATCGCCCAATGCACGCGCCCAACTTCTTGTCCATGTTGCTCTACTACGCCATGAGATTGGGCAGATTCCAAATAGGACACAGCTGTATGTATATCTCCTTTAATTCGTGCTAGCAACCCAAGGTATGCCTCAATGGTCGGTCTACGTCGACTTATGGTATATTGCAAACATAATTCATAGGACTTTTGAAAATACATAGCCGCTACTTCATACTGTTGCAATGCAAAGGCAGTCATACCCGCATTGGTAGCAAATACAATCCATGAACTATATAACTCTGTTTTGTCGCAGTAGTCCAGTGCTTTTTGATACATCTCTAATGCTGACTCTAGACGAGACCGACTTTTTTCAATATCTCCTAAGTAGTTATAAGCAGCTGCGATATTGATAGCGTATCTACGCGCCACAGTTTGAGTGACCGAGAATAATCGTATGGATTCTGTTAAGAGCGGAGCAGCTTGCTCTACTGCACCTTCCATAATGAATGCCAATGCTTTCAATCGCAGGATAACCCCTATTTCTTTTTTGAAATGATACTGTTCTGCTAGAGCCAACGCCTTAGACGTATATTGATGAATTTCAAGAACATGGCGCATTTGCAAGTGATAATAAATCATCTCTTTATAGGCTTTCAACTTATAATTCGATGCTTCTTGCTCCGTACTTTCTTCTAATAATTCTTGAAAGTATCGTAAGCCTCGTTCTTTATCACCTATACTCATGTAGTATTTACCTGCCCCATATAGATAAGGTAGTTCTAAAGCACGTACGTCTGGCACATCTCCATACAATGTGTACACATAGTCTAACTCGTCTTCTATTTCCTGTAAGGCTTTTCCCGTTACTTCTCCCATAAAGTACCCTGCATAGACAGAGGATAATTCTCCTACGCCAAGTTCTGGAGAGGCATCTTTATTAAAGTTTAAATAATGCATAAAAGACTTCAATTTATACATTAAAGCTTTTTGGTATTGTCCCGCTTCACGGAAGTGAAATTCCAATTGCTTATAGCGAATCATGTCTTCCTTGGAGTGAGTCAATCGTTTTTCCCAGGCTTCCCCCAAATAAGCATGTAAAATTTGACGCCGGTCCACTGCCATTTGGTCCCGTAAATACTCTTTGCACTTGTATTGACGCAAACTGTATTGCACTTCACCATGTTGGGTACGATAATCGATAAACCCTTTTCTTTCCAATTCCTCCAAGGTTTGTAAAAGTCGTAATTTATCCAAGCCCATATAGTATTCAATCATGCCCAATGGTGCTTCATTGTAGAATAAACTGATAAAATCCACCAATTTTCGTTCTTGTTCCGATAAAGTATCGCATTTCTTGCTATAGAGCAGTTCCATATCTTTGGTCAACCCATAAATGGAGCCATATTCTTTCCATAGTTGCATACTTTCTATGAGCACCAACAGATTGCCTCGACTGACTTCCACTAATTGATCCACTATGGCTGTATCCTGCAACGTAGGTTCTCGGTCCAAGATAAACTCTCGCATCCGTTCGTCTGGCAAAGGTAACAAAGAAATTCTTTGCAATGCTTTCTGCTGTTCTAAACTTTGCAATGTTCGTTGATGCATACCTTTCACTTCATCTACATCAGTGACAATCATCATGAGACGTTCAGAACTATGATGTAACAGCAACAAACTCAACAAAGAAAAGCTTAAGGAGTCCATCCATTGCACATCCTCAAAGATCAATGTAAAAGGAATTTCTTCCGACACCTGCTCTAGCAAATTTGATACTGCTTGGTACACCACATCAAAAGGCAATGCTTCCGTCACTTCTAAAAATCCTAAATCTCGAGCCATACGACGGTCTAACTGTGGAAAGATTTCATAAATACGCCGTAATTCGATATTTTCCAGGCCTTGTAATTCAATTTCCTCTAGTATCTTTCCCACAATAGGAATCCACGCATGCAATAGCAAGCCTTGTTCCTCTTCATAACATTGGCTTTCTAAGACACATCGATAGGGTTCTACTTTATCTCGTATATATTCTACGAGACTTGTCTTACCGCTTCCTGTATCTCCTGTAATACGCAAAGCTAAGGGAGTATCTTCAAAATAGTGCAAATACTTCTGTATCTCACCTACTTCCGCATCACGGCCTTTCAACATCGTATGTTCCACAAAAGACACTGCCTCTTGCTTTTGCACATTCGATAAATGCATTGCTTCCCGAAGCGAATTAGGTACACTTTCACCTAAATCATCTGCATACATACATTGTAGTTGATGGTATAATTGCTTCCCCATGGTCGTAAAACCTTGGCTCATAATCAGCTCTAAAATTGCACTAAACCGTTCTTCGTTATAGGGATCATAGGACAATAGTACCGGAATATATCGCTCAATACAGGCGATATTTTTTTCCTCAATTCCTGTGTCTACTAAGTCATAAACCGCCTCCATATACATGGATTTTAATCGACTTCGTTCTCCTAAATACCAATCCTCATAGGCCTCTGCATCTTTTACATAAAACCCTTGTAAAAATTCCCCTTTGTAAATATCTATATATTGTTTAGGATTCCTTTGAAATTGATGGACATCCACATAGATATGTGATGTAGGATTCCATTGTAGTACAGCATTTCTCGGTGATACAAATACATCTGTCCCCAACAGCTTTTTTGCCTCGTAAATGGCATTTCTTAAGTTTTTTCTGGCATTGACCTCTGATTTTTCTGGCCATAGTAAACCACTGATTTCATCTCGGAGGGCCACTCCTTTCACCACCATGTAATAAATGAGGGCTTGTACTTTGCCATAGGTAAAAAAGACATCTTGCCCATCTACTTGTATGCGTGGTGTCCCTAATAAATGAATTTCTATCCCCATATGATTTCCTTCATTCCATTATGATGCGTCTTATAATTTAGCAAGACCTAACAATCGTTGTTCCTCTGTATCTAACACAGATTCTATCTCTTCCATGCTATCTGCCAATTGTTTTACAAACTCCGCATCTTGTATAGACCCTAAATTGATTTTCACATTTAAAAAAGCACTCTTTATAGCAGCTTTTGCATTAATGACAGCAATCATTCCATCCGTAATGGCATTAGCATTTCCTTTTACAATGACTGTTTCCGCCAATGGCAATAAGGTATATGCTAATTTACCAATTTCATAAGGCACCAAGGCCGCTTGTTTCGTAGTCCGTTGTATTTCTGCTTTACGGAACGTTTTTTCTTCTTCTGTTTCTTTCGGCAGTTTGAAAGCTCCCATTAACTCCATAAAAGCAGCACTATCTTGATTGATATAGTACACAAATTCTTCTTTCACTTGGCACATAGCTTCTTGAATGCTTTTCATTTCTTCATGGACCGCTTCATACTTTGCATTCCCAATCGTTAAATTCGCCACCATTTCAATTAAAGCAGCCGCCATGGCACCATTCATAGCTGCCACGCTACCACCACCTGGAGCGGGTGCACTAGAACCAAGGTCGCGAATAAAGTTTAATACAGATACATTATGTAATTCCATCATTCCTCCTAAAATAATCCTTTAATAGTTCCTTCTGCAGTGACATCCATACCAAGTGCGGCCGGTTGTTTTGGCAACCCAGGCATAACCATAATATTACTTGTTTGACACACAATGAACCCAGCTCCATTGGCAATCCGTACATCTTGTACAGTGATGGTAAAATCTGTAGGTGCGCCTAATAGCTCTGGATTATCACTTAAGGAGTATTGTGTTTTTGCCACACATACTGGTAAATCGGCCAGTCCCCACTCTTCCAATTGCGCAATTTGCTTTTTCGCTGCACTAGTAAATTCGACTCCATTGCCACCATAAATTTCTTTCACAATCGCCGTCAATTTATTAGGGATACTATCTTTCACATCGTATAAAGCAGTTGGCTGTATATCTGTTCCTTCCAACATACCCATCACTTGTTTCGCCATATCAATACCTCCGGCGCCACCTTTTTCCCAGCATTCATTGAGGCTTACATCCACACCATAGTGATCGCACAATTGTAATAACGCATCGATTTCCGCTGGTGTATCTGTAGCAAATTTATTAATGCTCACTAGTACTGGCAAGCCAAAGGCTCTCATATTGGCAATTTGTTTTCCTAAGTTCACAAATCCCCGTTCTAGAGCTTTTACATTTTCTTTGGTCAACTCTGATTTTGGCACCCCTCCATGCATTTTTAAAGCACGAATAGTCGCTACGATGACCACTGCATCAGGGAAGATGTCTCCATAATGACATTTAATATGCAAGAATTTCTCTGCCCCTAAGTCGGCGCCAAACCCCGCTTCTGTAATGACTACATCGCCTAATTTTAATCCTAGCTTAGTGGCAATGATCGAGTTACATCCATGCGCAATATTCGCAAATGGACCGCCATGAATCAATACTGGTGTATGTTCTAACGTTTGTACTAAGTTCGGTTTGATAGCATCTTTCATAAGGAGTGCCATCGCCCCTTCACAGCCCAATTGATGGACAAATACAGGCTCTCCAGATAGGTTTGTACCAATGACAATACGACCAAATCGTGCTTTTAAATCTTCTAAGTCACGAGCCAAGCATAGAATAGCCATAATTTCAGAGGCTACGGTAATCATAAAATGGTCTTCCCGTGGTACACCACTCATAGGACCACCCATGCCAATGACCACATTGCGCAAAGCACGATCATTCATATCTAATACACGTTTCCAACTAATACGACGTACATCAATTTGTAGTGCATTACCTTGGAAAATATGATTATCAATCATTGCAGATAATAGGTTATTAGCCGCCGTAATGGCATGCATATCTCCCGTAAAATGAAGATTAATATCTTCCATGGGCACTACCTGCGCATAACCACCACCGGCAGCACCACCTTTAACACCAAACACAGGGCCCAAGGATGGTTCACGCAACACGGCAATACTATTGACACCAATTTGTTGTAAAGCTTGTGTCAATCCAATCGTGGTGGTAGACTTGCCTTCCCCTGCTGGCGTAGGTGTGATGGCTGTGACTAGTACCAACTTACCATTGGGTCTATTTTGTAAGCGTTCCATCGCATCAAAGGACACTTTTGCTTTATATTTTCCGTATAATTCCAATTCATCTTCTGCTAAATTGCATTGTTTCGCAATTTCCACAATTGGTTCCATTTGTGCCTGTTGGGCAATTTCAATATCACTTAACATGAGTCTTCCTCCTTATGTGTCATCATACACTTGCATGACCGTCATGACCTTGTAATAATTCTTTGCCTTTCAAAACTCCAATACTTTTCACTAGTACTATAGTAAAGAAATAGTCCATTATGAACATCATACAACGATTTTACATATTTCGTCTATTAATAATTACACTGAAAGTACTTTCCTTTTCTATAACAAGTTACAAAAAGCACCATATATCCCTGAAAGGTATATATGGTGCTGATTTACATTCTATTATGCATGTGTATCTGCCATAGTTTCCAAATGTTTTTGTTCTAGGGCTGCTACTTCTTCATCTGTTAATGGATGAGCAATGTAAAGATTCAAATCTTCTGCTGATACTTCACGTTCCCAACGGCCTACGATAGCCGCTGCAATACAGTTTCCCAACAAGTTACATACAGTACGTCCCATATCTAACACTCGGTCTATTCCTAAAATTAAAGCTAACCCTTCCACCGGCAATCCAAAGGCTGCGCTAGTAGCTGCCACCACAATCAAGGAACCTCCCGGTACGCCTGCAATTCCTTTAGTGGATAACATCAAGGTAATCATCATTAAAATTTGTTGATCAATCGGGAATGGCACGCCATACACCTGAGCAATAAATACAACTGCTAAGGCAGAGTACAATGTAGAGCCATCTAGATTAAATGTATATCCTAATGGAAGTACGAAACTTACAATATGATTAGGAATCCCCATTTTTTTCAGCTTTTCCATAGCAATTGGTAAAGCTGCTTCAGAGGCGGCCGTTGTAAATGCTAGAATGGTAGGCTCTTTCAGTGCAAAGAATAATTTAAATAAGTTTACTTTTGTTAATGCCGATGCGATACCTAGAACAAGAGTAAGGAACACGATTAATCCTGCATATAAAGTAAATACCAATTTCAACAATGGAATCAGCATTTCAAGTCCAAAAGCCCCCACTGTGTATGCAATGGCCCCAAAAATACCGATAGGGGAAATATACATAACATAATGAGTCACTCTAAACATAATATGAGCCACACTTTTTGATAAGTCTACAATTTGTTTGCCTTCTTTACCAAGGCTAGCTGCAGCAATGGCAAACATACAGCTAAAGAAGATAATTTGCAACATATCTCCACGAGCCATCGCATCTATAATATTCGTAGGGATGATGTTCACCAACATCTGTATATGATCCATTTGCCCTTTAGAAGCTGCTTTATTAACGAGTTCCGTAGCTCCTCCACTAGCTGTCAAGTTAACGCCAACTCCGGGTTCTACTACATTAACTGCAAACAAAGCAATAAATAGAGCCAAGGTTGTAGCTAATTCAAACCATAGAATTGCTTTGCCCCCAAGACGACCTAGTTTTTTAAAATCCCCTGTCCCAGCAATGCCCATCACTAGGGAGCTAAAAATTAAAGGTACAACAATCATCTTGATCATGCGAATAAACACATCACCCAAAGGCTTCAACTGTTTCGCAAAGTCTGGTGCTACTGCCCCCACTAAGACACCCGCTAATAGGCCAATGCCAATCCACCCTGATAATCCAATTTTCTTTAACATAGTATAGAATCTCCTTTTTACATACCAACACTTGTTCAGGTCATATAAAAAGAGGCGATGGTGTACAAGTACAGAATGTCTCTTTCAGAACCTATCCTAAAATTCTATAAAACGTATTATAACAAATCCTTTATAGAGATACAATAGTACAATTAGTGTATACAAATATGTGTACTAGTCATTTTCCAAAAAAGTTTCAAAAAAAGTTTTTTATTTTGACATTCTTTTGACGTTTCTAGTTTATACTACACATAAAGAGTAACAAAACTATGATACTCTCTTTCTTGTGAAGTGATGTACGTATATTATAAACTCCTCAACTCCTTTATAGGGCCTCATAATATATGTATGCGACATAACTATCTACCTCTACCATGCTACCTCTACGGTATGTCGCGCACAGATACACATCCTTCATTCACATCTTTAGGTCTTCTCCTCTACTCTTCCCTACAGTTGGCCTAAAGAACTCTATCTACAAATGCCATGAGCATCTTAGAGATGGTCATGGTATTTTTTCTTGTCTATCTTACCTAAAAACAGAGGAAAGTTGATACTTTTTGATCAACTTTCCTCTGTTTTATATTAAGCTATTTCGTTACAGCCCCTTGTATTCAATTTCAATGCTATCCACAAAACTAATTATGCCTGCTGTTTACCAACATGTTCAAAGCTTGCTTGTTCCATCGCATCTACTTCTTCGTCAGTCAATGGGTTATCGATTAACTCTGTAAGTCGCTCAGCAGATACCTCATTTTCCCAACGACCTACAATTGCTGCTGCTAAACAGTTACCAGACAAGTTACATACAGTACGTGCCATATCTAGGATACGGTCTACGCCCAAAATTAATGCTAAGCCTTCTACTGGCAAGCCAAAAGCCGCTGCTGTTCCGGCGATAACAATCAAGGACGCTCCTGGTACTGCGGCGATCCCTTTCGTAGACAACATCAATGTTAATACCATCAACAATTGTTGTTCTAATGGGAATGGTATACCATATACTTGAGAAATAAATACAACTGCTAAGGATGAGTATAATGTGGATCCATCCAAGTTAAATGTATATCCCAAAGGTAATACAAAACTTACCACTTGGTTAGGAATTCCTACCTTTTTCAATTTTTCCATTGCAATTGGTAAGGCTGCTTCAGATGCTGCTGTAGAGAATGCCAACACGATTGGTTCTTTCAACACTTTAGCAAGTTTGAACAAGTTTACTTTTGTAAAGAAAGAACCAAGTAAAATGATAAGTATTAAGAAAAATGCCAAACCACCATACAATGTGAATACAAGCTTCATCAATGGGATTAACATACCTAAACCAAAGTTACCAACAGTGTACGCAATCGCACCGAAGATGCCGATTGGGGACACATACATCACGTAATGTGTTACTTTGAACATGATGTGCGCTAAATCTTTGGACAATTCAACGATTTGTTTTCCTTCTTTACCAATCGTAGCAGCTGCAATGGCAAACATACAACTAAAGAAGATGATTTGCAACATATCACCACGTGCCATAGCATCTACGATATTTGTAGGGATGATATTCACCAACATTTGTACGTGATCCACAGCCCCTTTTGCGGCGGCTTTATTCGCAAGATCTACTGCATTGCCAGTAGCCGTCAAGTTTACACCCACACCAGGTTCGAACACATTTACCACAAATAAACCAACAAATAAGGCAATAGTAGTGGCAACTTCAAACCATAAGATAGCTTTACCACCTAAGCGACCTAATTTTTTAAAATCACCTGTACCGGCAATACCCATTACAAGGGAACTAAAAATCAATGGGACTACAATCATTTTAATCATACGAATAAATACATCGCCCAATGGTTTCAATTGTTTTGCAAAATCTGGGGCTACAGAACCTACTAGCACGCCCGCTAATAAGCCGATGACAATCCACCCAGATAATCCAAGTCTTTTTAATACTGCCATAGAATCTCCTTTTTCATAAATACTACCCTTCGAAGACCATACAAAAAGAGGCACAGGGTACGTATACGATGTGTCTCTTTGTAGACCTCACTCATAAAATTCTATAGAATTATTATAACAAATATTTTCTATTTATACAAGAATTTTTGTAGTTAAAAAGGGTATTTACTCATTTTTTTGTTTCTTTATTCTTTTTATCGACTGAAAGGTAATACTTTCACCAATGATCCTATCTCTAAGCGTTCACTATTACCAGGGATTTTAATCAAGCCATTGGCTACACTTAAAGCTTTTAGACCTCCCGAGGTCATGCCCAAATTAGGATATGCCCAACAAGAACCTCCTTCATAGCTAATCTGTCCTTGATAATAGCGGTCAAGAGGATGCTTTCTATCTACCACTTCACCTAGATGACATTCTATCCAGTTAGTCATTACTGTTCGTCCAGACAACCGTTCTAGCACAGGCAAGACCAATAAATAGAACTGATTCATTGCTGCTGTAGGATTCCCCGATAAACCCATGCACCATGTAGTATGACCGTTGTCCCTAATGATACCTCCGAAGGATGCCGCCCCTGGACGCATATGTAATCGTCGGTATAACGTATCTGCCCCTAATCGCTCATACAGATCAGGCATCGTATCATAATCCCCTACCGATACACCACCAGTGCTAATGATCATATCCACCGGTTCCAACGTATCTAACATATGTTGTACAGTAGCAATGTTATCATCCACCGTACCAGGCGCATCTGACAAATGAGCTACCCCCACTACGTCAACACCTAGGGCATATAAGGTACCTTCTAACAAATACCGATTGGAATTATAAATATGTCCTGCTTGCAATGACTCGGATGGTTCTTGCACTTCACGACCCGTAGTTAAGACAATGACTCTCGGCTTGCGATACACAAAAACTTCACTATATCCCTGCCCCGCTAAGGTTCCCACTTGTTCCGCTTCTAATACAGTACCTAGTGGCAATAATTCCTGACCAGCTTGTATATCTTCCCCTTCGAGGATGATATGTTGCCCTACTTCAATACGGCTAGGTACCGTTACTTCTGTTTCAGTAACCCAAGTTAGTGCCTCTTTTACTACTACTGTATCAGCTGAATCTGGTACCATAGCACCCGTCATGATGTGAATGCCTTCACCAGGAGCTAGTTGACCCTGAAAGACTTCCCCTGCACCAATGGTTCCTAAAATACGATATGTCCTTCTATCTTCCGCATACCAAATAGCAATACCATCCATAGCCGAACGCCTAAACGGCGGATAGTTCATCTGCGCCAACGCAGTTTCTCCCAGCACCCTTCCATAGGCATGACCAATAGGTATAGATTCTATCTCTACCCTATACTCACCATCTGTAAAAGGAGCTTCCACTAGTTGCAAACCTTCTTCTACGGTTACTACTTGCATTATAACAACTCCTTTACTATCCAATCAGCTAAGCGCTCCATATCTTCTTCACTGAAACTAAACTGCTCGCAGATTGTATTTCCATCTAATGTTTCTTGTATATCTGTAACTACTGCTACAATGTCTTCTAATTGTGGTAACCGTGTTTCATTGTGATTATCACGGAATACCTCAATAATAGGTGCCACTCCATGGCTTCGACTTTCTAAAAGCACTAAGTCCACAGGCATTTCATTAGCCAAGCGAATCAGTTGCTGTTGTCGTTGCATGCCTTCACCATGTACCACCATAGCATATCCATTAGGTCCAGCTATTGCTACCGCTTTTGCACCAGCTTGGCTAGCCTTCCATGTATCGGTGCCCTCCTGATCCATGCTGAATCCATGCCCATCACTTTTAACCATTCCCACCACGATACCCCGCTGTGAAAGAAGATTAATCAGAGCTGTAGCCACCGTTGTTTTACCCGATTTGGATTGGCTGGCACTGATGGTCACAATTGGCACAGACCGTTCTCGATTGACAGCTTTTGCTTTCGCCAATTTATAAGATAAACGAGTATTTACATTACTATATAGCTCGGCGTCTTCAATCATATCCATTTCCATATAAGGAATCTTATCCAGTATGCCATGCATAGATACATCTTCACCTTCTAAGGCTTCCTGAATCGTATCTAACACCGATCGTTTATAAATGGCCGCCAAAGGCTCATACTCTTGTAATCCTACATAAGGTACCATAGCTAATAACTCGCCTTGCAGAAAAGCATCGATATGTACTTCCCAAGATGGCAACCAGTGAAAGGAAAACCATGGCATATCAGCGGATACTACAATATAGGCTTCTCTAGACCCTACTGAAAGAGCGGACTGCAATCCACTCAGAGGACCTTTCATAGCGATTGTATCTGGTACTAATTGAATATCTCGGCCAAAGGATCTAGCTTCTTCAATAATATGTACCTCAGATTCTTCTAGCTCTCGATTAATGGAAACTAAAATTTCTTCACACTCTGTAAGGACCACCTTGCGTAGCATTTCCCCTAACAGAGTG
Source organism: uncultured Veillonella sp. (assembly GCA_963518085.1). Lineage (GTDB taxonomy): Bacteria > Bacillota > Negativicutes > Veillonellales > Veillonellaceae > F0422. The sequence goes on from CAUQIB010000024.1 coordinate 16,932, forward strand.
GTACTCCCCCAAGGCAATCTTGTTTTATCTGTTCCCATACGGGTGCTAAGTCCACCCGCTAATACAATAATTCCTAATTCAGAAATCATAGATATCTCCTGTCCTAGATATTTTCTTATTTATGGCTTGATGTCACACGACCTAATCCACGCATTACTGGCACATATAATAGTCCCAATACAACAAGATTAATCACCATATCTGGCAACATATACGTTGCATTATACGTTAAGGAGTAAATCCAAGGACTTGTTCCCTCTGGCGCATAAGATCCAAATACCACTACACCACTGATAGCAGACATGGCAAAACGTGTTAAGATTGCATAAATAGCACCAAAGAAGGCTTTCACAGTACCAGACCCGCCGAAGAACCCCGCAATACCGATGGCACCATAGGCTAAGATATAGTCCAATACAATACTCATATAATGAATAGAGAATTTAAATCCCAATAGGAAATGAACAATCCCATACGCAATACCTGTTAAAATACCTGCACGACCGCCCCAACGATACGCATAAATTAACAATGGTACCAAGTTAGCTGCTTTTACCGCACCACCTTGTGGCATTTGGTAAATGACATACATACTTAAAATTTGTGCCATAGCGATAACTAAACCGCCTTCTACTAGCATTTTTGTTTTTGTTGAACTTGTATAACTCATATCTATCTCCTTCGTACACTATGATATATTGAAATATATTATCAAGTTTCCTAACTATATTCCTTTTTATTGTATCACTTTTAATCTATTTTTATCTATATGTTTTTTCACAAACCCGAATATTCTCCTAGTACAAATTAGCATGATAAAAATGAATATGTATCTTCCTCCTATTATTGCCAAGATAAGAGGTCTTATGTATAATAGATAAGGATTATATCGTGTAATCCTAATTATGTCTATTTAGGGGGCAACAAATAATGATCAATACTACAAACATTTTCGATTATGAAGACGTGCAATTGATACCAAACAAGTGTATCGTATCTAGCCGTAGCGAATGTGACACAACGGTCAAACTAGGGAATCGTACATTCCGTTTACCAATTGTGCCAGCTAACATGCAAACTATCATTGATGAAAAGTTAGCCAAAGAATTAGCTGCTAAAAACTACTTCTATATTATGCACCGTTTCCAACCAGAAAAACGTTTGGACTTTGTAAAAGACATGCATGAGGCAGGTTTATTTGCATCTATTTCTATCGGTGTTAAACCAGAAGAATTTGCATTCGTAGATGAATTAAAAAAAGCGAACCTATGCCCAGAATATATTACTATCGACATCGCTCATGGACATTCCAACAGCGTAATCGATATGATTCAACATATTAAACGCGAACTTCCTGAAAGTTTTGTTATCGCTGGTAATGTAGGCACTCCTGAAGCAGTTCGGGAACTAGAAAATGCTGGTGCAGATGCTACCAAAGTGGGTATCGGACCTGGTAAAGTTTGTATTACTAAACTAAAAACTGGTTTTGGTACTGGTGGTTGGCAATTGTCCGCTGTTCGCTGGTGTGCAAAAGCAGCTACAAAACCTATCATCGCTGACGGCGGTATCCGCGACCACGGTGACATTGCAAAATCTATTCGCTTCGGTGCTTCCCTTGTGATGATTGGCTCTTTATTTGCTGGTCATATCGAATCTCCAGGAAAAGAAGTGACAATTGATGGTGTAGCTTACAAAGAATACTTCGGCAGCGCTTCTGAGCATCAAAAAGGTGAACGCAAAAATGTAGAAGGTAAAAAAATCACAATCCAATCTAAAGGCAGTATCTTCGATACATTGACTGAAATGGAACAAGATTTACAATCTTCTATTTCCTATGCTGGTGGTACTACATTACAAGCTATCAAAAAAGTTGACTACGTTATCGTTAAAAACTCCATTTTTAACGGAGACCGTTAATCACAACTATACAAGGGCTCTTCTCTAGAAGGGTCCTTTTTTTATTGCACCATGTGTAAGCATGAATCCTGCACGGTATATAATCAGAATCATAGGTCTTATGGACATATATATTTCTGCCATGCTAAAAGAGCTATTATGACCTTACTTAGTCGTAATAGCTCTTTATATTCACATCCTCAGATGTACTATTTAAATTTTGGTCGTCTTCCTTCTGCAAAAGCACGTACACCTTCACGGAAGTCTTCTGTAGCCCCCAAGGAATTTTGAATCTTCACTTCTAATTCTGCATATTCTTCAAAATTTGTAAAGAAACTTGCCCACATCATTTGTTTCATAGCCCGATACGAATGAACAGGCCCTTTCGCCAAACGTTGTACTAAGCGGTTGGTAGTACGCTCCAAGATTTCTGGTTCGCACACTTTATAGACAAAACCATATTCCTTGCCCTTTTCGGCAGTCACCGCTTCCCCCGTCATAGCTAGTTGCATAGCACGGTTGATACCTACAGCACGACTCAATAAATACATACCACCAGCATCTGGTGCTAAACCTACATTCACAAAAGCCTGAATAAAGCGACTATTCGTAGAAGCTATGCACATATCCGCAGCCAACACCATATTGAAAGCCGCCCCTGCCACAGCACCATCGGTGCACATCACAACAGGTTTTGGTAAATGCTTCATCGCTAAAGAAATTTCCATCACCAAGTGAGTAATCTCAAACAAGGACTCTGTATCGTTTTCTTCTACAGCACGTTTCATTTCTGTTAGATCACCACCTACAGAAAAGACCTTGCCTTCTGCTTTAAACACTAATACACGAGCTTCCTCTGTTTCCTGTACTACACGAATAGCATCTAGAATTTCTTTGCACATAGGCACATTAAAGCCATTCTGCACTTCCGGACGATTAAAGGTGATAGTAGCCACACTATTTTCAATAGTAAACAAAATATTATGATACCTCATGCTTCACCTATTATAATGTTTTCGTAGGATCTACCGCATCATCTTCTGGTTCTTGTTGCAATGTAAATGGTTTACCTACTCCATCATTCCGCAAACGGTCGGCTTTGATTTTAGCCCAATCAATCGGAGCCCCTTTCTCAAGAGCTTTCCCTGTCACAGCATCTACTTTGACACTGTATTCTTTTTCATCAGTATCTTGCGTACGAACTATATACACCACTTCATTGTTTTCTGCTTTGATTTCCCAGCCTTTAGTGAAAGAGCCTTCTCCTACCAAACCACGAGCTGCTACTTCCGCCTCTTTGGGAGAAATCACTTTCAATGGATTGAATACTTTAGATGCTACATCTTTTGCTTTGCTGGAACGGAATTCACGCACCACTTTCCCCGTGATAACATCTACATCGATAGTAATTTTTTGTTTTGGTGTATAACCTACTACCTCATACTGATAATTACCTTTAGATGGATCTAACGTAATCGAGCTAACCGCGGCTTTTACATAACGGCCCACAAAGATGCCTGCTACTTCACGCATGGACAATACCATGGATTGACCAGGTTGGCGCACCACTACTGTCTTATCATTTAAATTAGAATATTCGTTGATTTCAGCATGTGCTTGTGGTGCTACTGCAAATGTTGTAGCGAATGCCATAGCTCCTACTAAAGCTAATGTACTTTTTTTCATTGGACTCTCCTATATACAATTCTATGAACAAAACTTACATGACTATACTATATGAAGTTTGCATTCTCAATCTTGAGATATCTCTTTCATTATACCGTATCTATCCTAATTCTTCAATACAATACAGCTCTTATATCAACCGATACTTACGAGACGAAAACAAAAAACGCCCTTACCTAAGTAAGAACGTTTTTATATACATTATAAATATTTTGCCAATACAGATTGTAATCCCTCTGGATGTGTCGCATTCCAAGTATCATAATCTTGACCAGCCGCTTCAAGTGTTTTCACTAGATCGATAAAGAATTTAGGGATATCCTCCACAGTAATCACACCTAACTCTTCAGACATACGTTGTCCTTCTACTTCGCCATTACCATTTACGAACACTTTGAAAGCTGGTTGAGGTTTTTTATCTACCACTTTTGTAAATCCATGGAAACCTAGTTTACCTACTTGGTGAGTACCACAGGAAGATGGACAACCAGATACATGTAATTGTGGCAAGCGATCTGTAGATAAACCAGCGCCTTCAACTGCTTCTTTGATTACTTTCACAAGTCCAGAAGAATCTTGGAAACCAATTTGACAAATCGTAGCACCTACACAGGATACCGTATGCTCAAAACTATTTTTCGCATGTGTATCACCGATAATGGCTGCCACTGCATCTGCTTCTTCACCGGTTAAGTTTACGATATATACAGATTCATCTCCACAAATACGGATTTCTGTATCTTCTAAGCCGCCTACGTAATCAAACAATTTCACAAATACATCCATCGGCGGTGTGCCTACCAATGGTTTGTATTGAATGTAATACAAGCCTTCTTGTTTTTGTGGTTTTGCCAAAGGCGTAGTCGGCGTTGTCGTACCAACCTTGTTCACTGTATATGGTTCTACAGATAATGTTAAGTCATGAGCCGCTTTAGATTTTTCCAAATATTCATGGTATACTTTACGGAATTCCTCTTCTCCTAAGCGTTGCGCAATAAAGCGAGAACGAGCTTTACCACGGGATTTAAAATCTCCCAATTCATGGTATAGATGTAACATACCTTCTACGTGGTGTAGTACCTTGTTAGGATTAATATCTTCATCCACTAAGAAGCCAAAGGCAGAACCGCCACCGATACCGCCGCCGGCGTAAACATCAAACTTGCCATTTTCTTTTGCCAAAAATCCTAAGTCTTTGTAGTTCGCATGACCTTCATTATCGACTACAGAAAAACCGATTTTATACTTACGTGGCAAGGCTAGTGTACCAATCAAAGATACAGCATATTCACTGACCGCTTGTAAATACGGAGTCACAGCAAATGGTTCAGCTGGATGTACACCATGCAATGGGCTAGCTGTTACATTACGTAAGTTATCTCCACCAGTACCACGGTTATAGATATCATGTTCAAAACATTCTTTGTACAATTCTAAAATTTGCTCACCTTGCAATTTATGAAATTGAATACATTGACCTGTTGTGAAATGAACATATTGTAAATCATATTTTTTAACTGCATTCACTAAGAATTTCATTTGGTATGGAAGAATACGGGATCCAAAAAACCGTAACCGCAACATCGCACTTTCAAAGCCTCGTTCTGCATAACTGCCGAATCCTCCACCAATGCCTTTGAAATCTTTAGGAGCAATCTCTTTCGCAAAGAAACCCTCAATTCCTTTTTGAAATTTTTCAAATTCTCCTGCAAAGCGTTGTCGTACTTCTTCTGAAATAGCCATTATACTTTCTCCTCTCTTGAGCACTCGCTCATAGAAACCTCTTCCTACCAAGTATAACAGATATTACATCTGATTTCTATAGATTGAAAACGGCCTTTTTCCATTGGTTATACGACTTATTTATACGGTGTAATAACTGCTTTCTATCTTATTCAATGAAAGCCACAACCCCGTCGGTCAATCCATTTTGTAACTCATTAGAACGATCTTCAGAGTCAAAGGTATCATCAAACGCAACTGCCATGCGACGTTGTTTTGCTTTCATCCCAGTCACGAGGCGCATAAACATTTTCTTCGCACCTTCATCATCACTATATACAATATCCTGCACATCATCCACTAAGAGTAGATGTAATTTACAGTATTCTTCCATATAATCAGCTACTTCACCATAGGTCACACTATCGTTATATTCTTTCATGAATTGTGTTCCTGTCACATACCGTACTCGGATGGCTGCATTTTGTTTAACAGCCTCTTGCTCCATAGCTTTCAATAGATGCGTTTTGCCCACACCAGATTGACCAAATAGAAATAGCACTGGTTCAAAGCATTTTGTAAAATCTGTCATCGCTAAGGCAGATGCCATACCAAATTTATTCTGTTCTGTTACATTAAAAGTTTCAAATGTTTGCATACTAACTCCTTATTTCCTTGCCACAATGGAAAAGAGTGGCACTGGATTATATAATTCATTTTCTTCTTCATAAATACGGCTGCTCACCGCCATATCTAAATACACTCTGGAAAATCCTGCCTTGCGCATCATGTGTACATCCCAATGAGGCCGGTCCATACGACTGATAGTAAGTTCCTCTGTTATAGCAATGCATTCCTGCATCGTTGTGTTGGAAACACCTGTATGAATATGATGGTTCGCCACTACAGGAACTTTCAGTTCTACACCATAATCGCCATCAATATTGATAAGTACGCCTTTCGGGGCAAGCACACGATACCATTCCTTATAGGCTGATTCCACATCCGGTAAGGTCCAAGTCAAATTCCGAGCCAAAATCACATCGAAAGATTCCTCTGGAAAGTCTAACTGCATGGCATCCATACGGTGAAAGTCCACAGACCCCCGCAGGGAATCTTGCAACTCCATGGCTTGCTCCTTCGCCACTGCAATCATGTCTTCCGTGAGATCAATGCCAGTCACAGAATATCCTTGCTGTGCTAACAAAAAAGCAAAAAATCCTGTGCCCGTACCCAAATCTAAAATCCGTTGATGGCTGTCCTTAATATACGGTGTAACCTCTCGCAACCAGCGTGGCGCTAGCTCTGAAGTTAATTCCTTTTTACGCAGTGCTCCAAACTCAGCACTGCGCCCTTTCCAGTAGGCAATAATCCTATCTCGTATCGTCATAGATCCTCCTTGTATCACATCGTATTATACCATGAGGAACGGGGCTTTGTATGTAGCTAGAGTCACGAACAGATGTGTAATACAATCTTTCAATCACCTTTACTTGTTAGTTGTATATCTTTACTTATTGGTGTTGTATCTGTACTTTTTAAAATAAAATCTTTACTTCTTCGTCATTTTCTTTACAAGATAAGTAAAGATTATGGAGGTGCCATATGTACAATTATCATAGAAACCTTGCGTCGATTCATAGCGAAACAAGTAGTATTTTTTCTATACGTATGCTATAATATAGGCATAAAAAAGAAGAGCCATCAGCGTGTCCAAGGCGTTAGGCTCATCTCAGAACTCTATAAAGTGAAATGTGCCTAACGTGTGAGGTGTTCGAGACCTCCTTTACGTTAGGCCATTTTATTATTTAAGTAAATCAATAAAATGAATAAGTAATTCCAAAGTTAAAATGATCAAATAGAACTTTTCAAACTTGGTCATACCACCACCTCCTCCCGTAATAGGAAGAGATGATATTGAGGAATGTAGTTATGCGTAGCAGTCTTTGTGGCAGTCCTTACTAGCTAAATCATCCAAATCCAAGAAGCCCATGGCGTGCTCCTGAACAAGCATTATGCAATACCGTTTGAGAAGGAGTATGCCATGGGCTTCTCTGTATCCTATTCAGTTATCACCATAATTTGAGATATTCCTTCTAAGTGTGTTATGATTAAACATATGGTAGAAATCATAATTTGTTATATACGAGCATAGAAAGGATACCTTTATGAAACAGTATTTAAAACAATTTGCTACTTCCAAGTGGTTTGATGTACTCGGTGTCGTACTTGTTGTGGGGATTGCCATTTCTGCTGGTTACCTGAACTCACGTCTTGAAAAATTTGTAGATTGGGGGCCTTGGACTGCTCTCGTCCCCTTTGGTCTTATTTCTGTTATCAACGTTGGCATTTCTATGTTGTCTACACGATTTACAGGACAGCTCAATAAATGGGGAAATTATCTCGGCATTGTGAACACAATTCTATCCGGTGCCATCGATTTTATTTTAGGAAATAAAGCAGCTATTATTACCTATCCTGTTACTTTCATTATCTATACCTTTGCTATCAAAAAATGGAACGCATCCCACGAAGGTATTCCTAATACAATGAATTCTTCGCAAAAACGACTAGTTGCTAGCATTATCACCATCATTGCTTTTACTATTTCCAGCGTTGCCAATTACATAGGCTTTGGCGGTCATATGAACTTTTTATCTATCCTAACCACCATCGTCTTTGCCTTCTCACTCATTGCGAATCTTTTTAACGCTCTAAAATTAGACACACAATGGCCGTTCTGGATGATCTATAACATCGTACAGTTATTGAAAGCCTTCACCCAAGGCAATTTTGCCAACGTTGGCAAATACATATTCTACATAGTCAATGCCATGGGAGCCTTACTATTTTGGAAAGATAAAGAGAAAGCTTAATATTCTTATATTGTTATTTCTGTACATTTTATAGTAGCATGTATCCCTCATTCCTCTAAGCGCCTCCACAGGCTACATAGTAAAACAAGTAGTATTTTTTTCTAAAAATATGCTACAATGTAGACATAAACAAGAAGAGCCATCAACGTGTCTGTGACGTTAGGCTCATCTCAAATGTCAAAAAATGATAAGCCTAACGTATATAAGTGCTGCGAACACTTATTGGTAACGTTAGGCTGTTTCATTGTCTATTTCAATAGATCAATGAGTTGAATTGCTAAACTAGCAAGAGAAGTCATCAAAGAATTATTTTTACAACTTAGTCAAAACAACAATCCCCTCCGATAATAGGAATAGATGAGATATTAAGCTTCTATACTATAAAAAGAATTCAAAAATATAAAATCCTTTGTTAGTGCTCTTCCCAGAGGGATACGAAGGCAACTTAGGAGTATAGAAATGTGGTGAATTTAGCCTTAGATTTCCTACTACATAAGGGGATATAACAAAATAGCCCGTAAATAAAATAAGGGAAATCTGATCAAAAATCATCAACTTTTCTCTATTTTTATATTTTTAATAAGCCAAAGTGTAAATGTCAATATAAGAATGTACAATTTTGACGATATAAAATGTACAATTACT
>CAUQIB010000025.1:0-22894 GCA_963518085.1 uncultured Veillonella sp.
AAATTTGTACATCCTTATATCGTCATTTCTGTACATTCTTATGATAGCATTTATACCAAAGCCAGAGATATAAACTCATTTAAGTGTCCCTAAAACATAAAACTACCAAGATATCTGAAAGATTACAATTTCAAGAATCTTGGTATTATTACATATAAAAGGGACTGTAGCAATATGTAAAAAGTACATATTGCTACAGTCCCTTTTATTATATTCCCATTCCTAAAATAATGTAAGTTGTTTTCCTAAAACATAATCTTTAAATTCTATAGTAGTCAAACATTTGTGACACAACCTCCTAAAGATTTATTTAAGAAGTACTCCGCTATATATTCATTGGGTGATTTAAATCCCAATACTTTTTGTGCTATGTTATTATATCTACTTGCATATCGTTGATGTGCCTTTAAGAAAGCGTTAAGACTCCTAAACCTTCTTGTATAGAATCTTTCTCCATCAACCTTATGGCTCCGCTCTACCTTTCCATTTTGCCATGGAGAAAATGGGCGAATTAGCTTATGTTTTATACCTAATTTACGTAACACTCGATCAAATAAACACTCTCGTTCTTTAAAACCGTAATTAGTAAACTCTCGCCCATTATCTGTCTGTATCGTACGTATTTTAAATCCCATACGAGCCTCTAAATCTACTAAGAATCTACTCGTATTAGTCACGCTCTTCTCGTCTACAATGGATAATATCCGTTTCCTAGAGTATTCATCTATAGCCGTAATTTGGTAGTATTTAATCCCATTGGTGTTAAATAGCAAGCATTCATTAGGTACATATTTAATATCAATTTGAACTTTTTCACCTGGATATGTAACCACATCAGGCTTCCAATTGCTTTTATAATATTGTTTAGATTCCTTTTTCTTAGGTATATGCTTGCGTATTTGACAGCACATCGATCCATAGGAACGAGTATATCCTCGTTTCTTAGCTTCTGTATATACTTGTGCCAACCCTTCATGCTTAAACTTCGAATATACACGCTTAATTAGGGATAATTCTTCCGCTGTATGTTGATTTGGATGTGAGTGAGGTCTACGGCTCTTTAACCGCAAAGATTCAATCGTTCCATCATAGCGTTTTACCCAGCGCTGTACTTGTTGTCTGCTTGTATGATACCGTCTAGCTGCTTCAGCATTATTTTTGTGTTTTATAGCATATTCACAAACTAGTTTACGAAAGCGTAATTCTTCAGTTATAATAGATGACATAAGAAGGTCTCTCCTTTGAAATAATGATTCGGTTTAGCAACTTTCATTATAACAGAGAGCCTTCTTATTTTTTGATTTTTTTGTCACAAATGTATTATACTCTTACATTTTCCTAAAACATAATCTTTAAATTGCATATAAAGTTCATTAGTGATATAAGAATCCATTCCCAATGCTACTTCAGTATTCACTAACTCATCAATGGTCAAAAATTCTACCACCTTTTTAAAATCAATCCGTTGAAGTACTTTTTTTGTATAAGGGCGTTTTGCATCTAAAAAAGCAATACTTTCTATAAAACTTTGCACAGGGATAGAATTGAGACAGAGCATCGCTACATATGCTAAATCAAAATCATCAAATGATATAAAATACCCTGTATCATCCATCATAATCGGTTTTAAATTGTATGTATGCAATAAACTAAACAATGGTTTTTTATAAAAACCGCTTATTCCAACCTTGTAACGCGAATATGAATAGTCACCTATACCAAACATAGAGAATCGAGGTGAATTCTTATAGATTGAACTTTTCCTTTTTTCAAATGATGCTAAATGTTTATTTAAATATTTCCAAGTTTTTGGCAAATTTAACTTTATATGTTCAGTATTTTCTCTAACAAATTTTTGTGTTACAATAACTCTTTTTTCTGAGTTCATGATAATTGGTTTTTTAACCATACTACTTTTTATCAGAGGGAAAATTAAATCATTTTCAATATCAACTTTTTCTTTTAACCCATTATAAAGTTCTCCATCAACAACATTCAATTCCATAATTTTTGAATTATCATGCTTCACTCCCTGCCTCCATTCAAATTGGGAATTGCCATCAAAATCAAAATTCAATTCTAGATTACTATAAAATTTTCCTCCTCTAAAACCAATTTTTCCTTTTTTGTGTAAGCCTTTATCTTGAAATTCATACAAATCACTAAATAGTGGAAGATATTCTTCAGTCGATAATTTCATTAATAATAAACAAGCACTAGCATTGATATCAAAAATTTTTTTAGAATCAAATTTAATTATCTCGAAGTATTCAAACGCTATCTTTCTTCTATGTAGCTCCTCAAATATATTTCTGGCAACACTTGTTTTACATAGCATTCCCAAAGTAGTATTTGTATTCTGATACTCATCTATCAATTGTAAAATTATATACTCACATATATCAAAATTACTAGTACCTGTAAGCGCATCAAAACCTTTAAAAGATTTAAAGTTCGATTTATTAGGTAAATTTTTAGAATTTAAGTGAGACAGTGTACTATTAGTTACCCAAGGAGGATTACCAACTAATAAGACATCAGTTGTTCCAGTTTTGTTTTTCAAAGAAAAATCAAATATATTCTCGTTAATTATCTTAATATTTTCTTGACGAAATCGCTGTTTACAAAACTCATAGTATTCTTTCTGCAATTCAATCCCATAGTATTGTTCTGCATTAAATTGCAGACTACTCTTCAAAAAGTTGCCTTTTCCGCAAGTTGGTTCAACTACAACTCTAGGTCTGATTTGTCTATCTTTTAGTAAAAAATTGCATATCTTATCTGTAAATTCTTGTGGAGTTTGATAATCTCCAAGCTCTCTTCTACCCGCCAAAATTAATTACTCCGTTAATCTTATTATCTAAATTAATTACCCCATCAATCTTATTGTCTAGATTTATCACTCTTCCATATTGTAATCTCCACTGCAAAGCATTACTTATTGTTAGATATCCTTGTATAGGAGGATTTTCTATTATTTCTTTAGCCAAGTCATTATAAACTAATTCATCCCCAGGAACACTTCTATCTTCAAGAAGAGCTATAATGTCATCTTTTATTGCTCCTATAGATAATAGATTACGAATCTGTCTAGTCAATGTATAGTCTGCTGTTCGTTTCTCATCAATAAATGTAATATTAATGATATTTAAATGGCATTCTGAACCTATATCATCTTTATCATAAACAAATACCAATAGATTATATCCCAAACCAAATATTTTTTGACGAGCTGATTTAAAAGGACAGCTGGACTGAGGCTGTTTGATAGAAGTTACTTTTATATCAGTATTTACACTAGGTAAATCGATTCCTTTTGCACTGTTACCCTCTTTAAATGTAAAATATTCTAAAAGATATTCTTTAAACCGATGTTCAACATAAGTACCTACAGCCTTTCCATCTGTAACTCCAAGTAATTTAATATGATTTTCACTAGATATTTTCTTTGAAAAATCATTCGCAACATTAATTAGTTTATCTACTGTTAAAACTTCCATTTTAATTCCTTTTCTTATCATTTCTTAATTTCTTCCAAAATATCTTCTAAATTAGTTCTCTTTATCATGCTGTGAGTTTTAGTCGATTCTCAATCCACAATTTTTAATTCCAATTGATGAAGTTCGATCAGATTTATATCACTCTCATATTCTTTGATACTATTATCATACCACGAAATCACTATCGATTTCTTTATATTTTATTATTCAATTTTTATTATACAATTAACCATCTAGGTATTTTATTCCTGTATTAAAACAACTACATTTAGATCATATTACCTTTCACTACCTTCCCCATACACATGCAACTATTCTACACTCTCAAAAAATAAACCCTAAAATAGTACAAGAACGGTTAGGGCATTCCTCGATTATACTAACATTAGATACTTATTCACATTTAGTACCTGATATACAGAAAGAGGCGGTTAATGCTTTAGATAGTTTAGGCATATAACCCTTCCCTTTCAAAAACTAATTAGCCTCTTCATTAATTTTTGAATATAAAGTTGCTAAATTATTATCCACTACTTTTTTTATATCTTTCAAGTCCTTCATCTCAATCAAATCAATATTTATGTCTAGCGTACTTATAATATCTAAGTATTGTTTTAAAGAGATTTTTTCTACAATCGATCTATCAAATGCCAGATAGATTAAATGACAATAAATTGCATTTTTAAAAAGCATTTTATCTGCACTGATTTCATTTTCCAAATGTTGACAGCAAAGCGAACTGTAGTAATAAAATGCGGTCTTTGATCTTATATAAGGTATAATTTTATATTCTTCTGATAGTAAAAAAATATCAATTGCCTGTATCAAATAACCTATTATTGAAAGTAAAAATACAGATTTATAATCTTTGGCTTCACAAAAATGTCTTAGGAAGGGTACTTTGATGCTACGGTTAATAAGTTCTTCCATTCGTGCTTCAAATGTATCCTCCTTTACATCCTCATTAAACAATAGAATTCCATCTAGCAATTCAGGTCTTAGATGGTTCTTTATGTCTACAATTGTACTACATGTTTTCTTATATGCTTCAATTGATTCTATATCGGTAAATAAATTCAAGAATAATTGTTCTGCTAATGAATTAATTTCACTAGATCCCTCTGTTCTATTATTTTCCCTGACAGGTAATAACCAAATGGGCCGTTCTTCCAATTCTAATAATTTGATGTTATCACTGATAAGAAATGAAACCTGCTCAATCATAGCTTGAGTATTAATTTTCTCATGACTAGATAATCTTAGAGTCGTATCGCATATTTTAGCTAAAGGGTCATCCATTATATGAATCTTTCCTTGAGCTAAAAAAGGATAGTGTTCAAGACCATCAATATCTAAATAATCTGCTGCAGTATAAAGATAGACACTATACCTTTCAAGTTGATAATTTAAAAAAATATCTACTAGAGTTTCATATTTCTTCCAAAATATGAGAACAGAATCTAAAATATTTTCTACATAATCCGGATTCCTAGTAAGAGAATCCTCAATTTTAAGTAATAATATCTTATATTCATCCTGAATTTGATTAAGCCTATCCATTAACTGATTTTGGATCAAATTTATTCACCTCAACTAACAATTTATCAGGAATTCCATATTCTTCATTAAGAACATTCACAATATGATGCATTAACACTACACAATCATTCCACACAGATGTTAAGTTATCATGTTGTTCTATAGAAGGTATACAGTGATATTGATGTGCAGGATTATCACATTTCACAAAAGAGCTTTCTCTAACACTCCCCCAAAAGCCATGCTCATAAGATGTAAGATATTCATAATAAGTGGCATAAAGATCTGCTAAACCTGTGATTTCTGCCTTCTTCCTAATATTATTATCGTCAAAATAGTTTGTGTTTATATCTAAAAACTCAGGCCTAAAAAACTCTTCAACTAGAATATTTAAATACTTGAAAGGAATATGAGTACCTTCACCTTCTGGCATATTGATTTTATCTTTATTTACTTCACACACTAGTTTATACTTTCCTAAACCATATAACTGGTAATCCTTCCAGATATTAACGTGATTATTCGCCTCATGAATTAAATACTTCATTATGATAAGTATTTCAAATAGTCCCCGAACTGAACTTCTTCCAGATATGCTATTATCTAAATCATGTTTATATACCTCATAAAATCGATTATATGCAAATACAGCTAGCCCCAAAAGCACTGTCATTTTTTCATCTAAAATTAGAACATCTTGTTTGATTGAAATAAAGTAATCAAAGATATCTTGAAATGCCTCAACACACTGGTCTTTATTCAAATTCTGCTCATCTACTTCGCTAAGATTAACTGAAAATAACTTGCATGTAGACATACAACTTAAATCCTCCCAAAATTTATTCAAATATACTAAATTACTTTTATCCATAGATTGAAAAGCACCAAATATCGAACGAACAAGAGGTCGAATTGTGTGCATTTTTTCATCCTCATGAGGCAATCTCGCATAATCGTTCAAATCATCAATTATATGTCCCTGCCCCTTCATGAACTTAATCTTATTACATATTGAGTGGAAATATAATACAATATATTTTATATCAGTAGTCATATTAGTTTGGCTCCCCATACATTCTTGCATTATTTGTTCTATTTTTGATAAGCGTTTTTCAAAACTCATCTTATTATAAAAATTACCATTAAACGTTGGATACTCATGTATATCAAAAATGAGTGTTAATGGCTCAAGCATATTATCACCAACAAGTAATCGAATATGAGTGAATAATTTCTGCTGATTTTCTACTGATTCAGTAAGAAGTGTAGAAAACCTACAATCTTCAATTTTAGGATTTATGTCTTTCCAGTATTTCAAAATTCTAACAGACTGATTAATTCCCTCTATTCGCCCTAATTTATTAAGAATTAAAGCTAACCAAATATATTCAGGGAGTTGTCCATATGTCCAACTTTTTTCATTTTCTAGCGGATTAGCAATTTCATTCCATACAGATTGAAAAATTCCTTTTTTCCATGTATATCCAGATAATTTAGGTTTCATGATTCTTCACCACCATAACTACTAAAAAAACTACTAAATTTTACAAAAAAGCGGACAGCTCAATCTGAACTATCCGCTTATTTACTCTGGTGATCCAGGAGGGATTCGAACCCCCGACCCACGGCTTAGAAGGCCGTTGCTCTATCCAACTGAGCTACTGAACCATATGTAGTTATATGATGTTATTTTACTGCAAATAATAAAATAACCCATCACATAGACATTGTCTCTGTATGGGAACGTATTAAATACAACAACATGTATAAGTGGAGCGGGTGAAGGGAATCGAACCCTCGCAACCAGCTTGGAAGGCTGGGGCTCTACCATTGAGCTACACCCGCACATAAGAAAATGGTCGGAGCAGCAGGATTCGAACCTGCGACCCCCTGGTCCCAAGCCAGGTGCGCTACCAAACTGCGCTATGCCCCGATATCTTCCATCCATAGTAACGAACCAACTCAACTGTCCTTGGGAAACACTGTTTCGCTACCGTTTGTTACTTATTGTAACAACAAATATATAATATCATATCCCTCACATCTATGCAAGTGTTTTTTATAATTTATTTAACTTTTTTCTAACAAAATACAAGTAGAATGGTGAGAGTTTTACCCTTACTAACAATACACATCATTTTTGTATATACGCAAGGCTATACAACTGTTTATACAACAAAAGGGGCTATCGGTATTCTACACGCCCCTTTCATCATCTATTCGTTCTTTACTTTTACCACATATTTAATCTTCTTCACTTTCATCAAAGAAAATCTGTATACTTCTCAATCCATCTGCATGAACTGGTTCACCGATATGAACTGTCATTTGTTCTTTCTCATTTCTACCAACGGAATCACCATCTTGCACCGTTGTATCTGATGTCAAGACATAGTCTGCCACGCTTAGTATATAAGTCTCAGCTTTCTCTGGATGCCACGGACAATGTAAAAGCTCAATATTGAGTTGCTTGAACAGTTCCATACCACTAGTGGACAAGGAAATAGTACCATCATCTTCAAAGTCCATATCTACCCAGATTAAATTTGCCATAGGTAGCATATCATCCCGTAACTGTTCCGTTTCCTCATGGTACTTGCCAGCTTCGTACAAAACTCCATTTGTATATATTGCACTAGCTCCGGTTTGCTCCGTCGCCACTGCCAGTAACTTAGCTAGTAAAATCCCTTCTTCCAAGGGTTTTCCAGGACCTTCTACAATGCTAATCGCCACATGGCTTGTATGATGAAGCACCGCATCTAATGCATCTTCCCAAAGGTAATTTCGAGTAGCCCCCTGCATAACAGCTTCCATCGGCATGGCAAAAGAAAATGGTGCTACCACTACTTTATAGTCATCAATCACTAGAAAGTGTGCTTCTTCCATATCCTCTTCTTCCACGGAATCTACATCTTTTGTGGCAATGGCTGCACGAACTTTCATTCCTTCAGGACTTGTAATGGAGTCAATATCCCATTTAGTAAGTAAATCCTTTTTAAAGCGATTCACATCAAATTCTGCATTATCCAACAGCACCATGCCCATAAAACCACGTTTACCAACCATAGGTCCAATGCCACCAGTACCTTCTAGAATTTTTTCCGCCAAATTCCGCATTGCATCAAACAATAGTTGATTCTCTGCACTTTGTACATCAGCCATATCTATATCTAGGCTCATCGTTTTCTGTATGATACTTTCAACTAAGTAATCGCCTACCCTATCGGATTGTTCTCTCATAAGTACTAACAAGGTTTCACTGAAAGAAGATCCCAACAAGGTCAATGCGTTCGTATCTCCGTCAAAATAGATGATTTGTCCTACAGTGCCAGATTTTGTCGGATTATAGTCAATGTATAAACGGGACGCCTGTTCCCCTTCGCCAGTAGCTGCAAAGAGGCATAAATCTCTCTGTTTAGAAGGCGCTCGTACTTGCGATGGTTTTACATCAGACCCCAGTATATCCATATTCATCACTTCTCGTCCGTGAAGATCAAATTCTAACATTTGACGCGCCGATAATAAATAGAATTGTTTATCATCATACATAAACATAGGGAATGTAACTTTCAATGACGTAAATTCCTTTTGATAGGTACCATTCACTACATTTAATAAGAAACTAAGCCCTTCTGGCATCTGTGGATATCTTCGTAATAAGTTCATCCACTCCTGAGGAGAAATACCTTTCCACTCACTTTGAATCACATTCCATACATCAGGTACTAATCCACGATACACACGAGATATATCCGTCATATATCGTTCATGAATCGTAAGACCGGAGTCTACCACATCGATAGTAGCTCCTTTTCCCAGCGAACTTCTGTGAAGATACTTCTCAATAGTGCTAGTTGCAAGATCTTTATCTGCTACATAATAGGTAAAGGTAGCCACTCCCTCGGGAATATGTAGCGTTGTACTGCTGACAACACTATTTTCTTCCAAGGCCCTAGAAATCTTTGTGTCCAATCGTTTAAACTGTTTCGCATCCCCTAACGATGCATCCAATACGACATGGATATGATGTAAATTACCTAATTCTGCAATAACCGTTCCATTTTGATACAACTTAGCACCATATGGTATGCCTAGTTCTTCTAAAGAAATGAGTATTTCCTCTACTAGTTCATCCCCTTCATCCATGGAAAACCGTAGTATGCAATGGTCAATTTCACCATTTTCTTTATACACGGATTCTCCTTCATGGATGGTACCCACATCTGTTAATTTATGCTCTATCAATACTTCCAAAGAAGCCCTACAAGAATCGTCAAATTGGGCTGGAATATATAGTTCATACGAGATTTGTTGTTTCTTTTCTTCTGTTGCCATATCTCTTAGTTCTCCACTTCATTCACCAATACGTAATACTAGTACAACTTATATGGTGCCTCTCTTTCAGAACTTGCTTACTCCAAGAGAGTCACAGAAATAGGTAAGGATCGCAAAATTTGTTTTACTAACTCACGAGTTGACTCAGTGGTGCGGACCATGCACAACCCCTCTGCATTGACCGTCGTCATGACCCCTACATATTCATAGCCTTCTAAAATGCGATTCACATAATTCGTATGCTGTCGCTCAATCTGAAAGTACACATACTGCGGATCATAAAGAATCTCTTGCTCTTGCATCTTGGCCCTCCCCTTATGTAGTACAAACTTATTTTTGTTTCGTTTCACGGCGCATCATAGAGTATTCTTCCAATGGTGTGTCGATGTATAGGCGCAATTTCATTTGCGCATGTTTTGCCACATCGATGTCGTTTCCATCTTCATCGGTAATACGAGTAATCACGTGTTTTACCAATGGTCCATGCGGTTGACAGAATTCCACTGTTTCTCCTACCTTGAAATTATTACGTTGTTCCATGTACGCATAACCTTCTTCTGCATTGTACCCTTCTACAAGACCAATGAAATCATGGGTTTGCGTATTGGAAGATTTTCCATAGTTTTGCGCTTCTTCTCCTGGCTTTTCAATGGCAAAGGCTTCTGTGTAAGGGCGGTGAGAGATTTTTTCTAATTCCGCATACCATTCATCACGTACATACCAATCGTCCCCTTCTTCTAAGAACTTATCGATAGCTTCCCGATACACTTTAGATACAGTTGCCGCATAGTGCACAGACTTCATACGACCTTCGATTTTCAAGCTATCTACGCCCGCTTTATACAGCTCAGGGATGTATTTCAACAAACATAAATCCTTAGAGTTAAAGATGTAGGTGCCATGTTCATCTTCTTCGATTGGGTAGTATTCGCCAGGACGATTTTCTTCCACCAAATTATATTTCCAACGGCACGCTTGTGTGCAAGCACCACGGTTCGCATCACGGTTAGTCATGTAGTTACTCAATAAGCAACGGCCTGAGTAAGAAATACACATAGCACCATGAACGAAGGCTTCAATTTCAATATCTGCTTTTTCGCGCATGGTTTTGATGTCTTCAATACTTACTTCACGAGCCACTACCACACGAGCCGCCCCTTGTTCTTTCCAGAACTCGGTAGTCAAGTAGTTCGTTGTATTAGCTTGTGTGCTTACATGCAATTCTAATCCAGGAGCCACACGTTTTGCCAACAAGAAAATTCCCAAGTCTGCTACGATAATGGCATCCACTTTGATACTTTCTAAAAATTGTAAGTATTCTTCTAATCCTGTTAAGTCCTCATTATGAGGAATAATATTACAAGTAACATAGATTTTTTTACCATGACTATGTACAAATTCTACAGCCTCTTTCAACTGATCATTGTCAAAGTTAGAGCTAGCGGCACGCAATCCAAAAGCACGACCAGCACAATATACGGCATCTGCTCCATAGCGGATAGCCATTTTTAATTTATCCATATTACCAGCTGGGGCTAGTAATTCCATATGTCGTTTTGTCATAGTTTATCCTTTCCATACACTGACACTCATGCCATCGCCCATAGGGTAAATGGTGGTGTTGTAGTGTTCTTTTTGTTCTACATAGTTCAAGTACTCTTGCAACCGCTTCACAATGGTTTTAAAGCGACGTGGTGGTTCTTTATCTCCCCGCACATAGCCACGGAATAACACATTGTCGGCTAGTACAACGGCGTTTGGGGCCAGTTTCGGTTCAATCAATTCCAACTGATTTAAGTACTGACCTTTGGGCCCATCCAAAAATACTAAGTCAAAAGGTCCCTCCACCGTTTCTAATAATTCTGTGGCATCACCTTTTAATAAGGTAATTTTGTCCCTATAGTCCGATTGCGAAATAAAATGAGTGGCCATCCCATGGCGCACATCGTCTAATTCCATGGTAATCAGTTGTCCTTCTTTGTCCATATGTTTCGCCAATAACAAGGAAGAATACCCGATAGCAGTCCCCACTTCTAAGACACGCTTTGGCTTATATAAGCCAATTAAGTCTTCAAATAGTTCTACTTCCGATTCTCGTAAAATTGGCACATCATGCAAGAGCGCATAAATGCGTTGTTCATTTAAAATCTCTTTAATTTTCATAAATTTGATCCACTAGTTTCAAATGTTCTTCATAGGTTTTTGTGAAATGATGATGCCCCTCTTTGTCAGCTACAAAGAATAAATAGTCTGTTGGTGGCGCATACAAAACGGCTTCCATGGATTTGATGCCTGGGTTGGCAATCGGTCCGGGCGGTAATCCTTTATGAAGATATGTATTGTACGGACTTTCTAATTTTGTATCTTCAATCGTAATCAGTGGTTTGGGATATCCTAGAATATATTGGATACTAGCACAAGACTCCAAAGGCATACCCGTTTTTAAACGTTGACGGAATACAGCCGCAATGATGGGTCTATCCTCGTCAAACTTAGCTTCTTTTTCTACTAATGATGCCAAAGTGATGAACTCAAAAATAGTCATTCCTTGGGCTTCAATATCTTGACGCATTTTTGGCGTTAATTGACGATTCATTTCATCTGCCATAATCTTCATCACATCTTCTGCCTTGCTGCCTACAGGAATCTCATAGGTGCTAGGGAATAGGAATCCTTCTACCCGATAGGTAACCGGTTTCGTGCCCACCATGTACTCGTAAGGCGTATATGTCTTGCCATATTCCATGAAAGCATACTGCGTATCTATACCTTGTTCTTCGATACGCTTGCCAATTTCACCGATGGTAAATCCCTCTGGAATCGTTAGCTTAACTGTTTTCAATCTACCTTGTTGGAGTAATCCAATAATCTCGCTTAAACTAGAGTGATGAGGAATTTGATAATACCCATGTTGTAATTTGTCCATAGTCCCCGTCAAGCGCAAGGCGCCACGGAACACCGTTGGTGACGTGATAAGGCCTCTTTCATAGAGTACATCGCCAATCTCCGCACCGGTTTGGTTCTCACTAATGACAACCGTTTCTACATCTTCCTTAGAACCACCTGTCCAAGGAATATAATACATACCTGCTAGCACACCAAATACGGTCACTAACAGAATCGCTACACATCCGTAGATGTATTTTACATATTGTTTCACAGCAATCTCCTTTTCAATGAATACTATATTATACCATTTTAAGAGTATATATAGCAATTTTTCTATATAGCATAGGTCAATCTAGGAACTACACTCACCTATACTATATGTGAAACCTGTGAAAGTACTCTCTTCTCCGGGTTACAGGGAACCCTTGAGCACACCCTACCGTTCATACAGAAAAGGGGCTGTTACGTTTCTACAACCCCTTTCATTATTTATGCTTCTTCACTTTCATCAAAGAAAATTTGTATGCTTTGCAATCCATCTGCATGGACTGGTTCATCGATGTGAACCCTCAGTTCTTCTGTCTCTGTTCTACCGATAGAATCACCATCATTTATCTCTTTCCCGGATGTCAATATAAAATTCGCCACACTAAGGATATACTTCCAAGCACGCTCTGGCTCCCAAGGACAATGCAAGAATTCTACATTAAGTTGGTCGAGCTCTTCCATACCATTAGTATACAAGGATACGGTTCCATCTTCTTCAAAATCGATATCAACCCACACGAGGTTCATCATAGGCAACACATTATCTCGTAGATTCTCTGTTTCTTGGTAGTACTTGTCCGCTTCATAGAGGACGCCATGCGTATAGATAGCAGTAGCTCCTGTTTGCACTGTTGCCACTGCAAGTAACTTCGACAGCAAAATACTTTCTTCCAATGTATTCCCTGTACCTTCTACGATACCGATCGCTACATGGTTCGTATGTTTCATAATCACTTCTAAGGCATTATTAAACAGATAATTTCGCAGCGCCCCCAGTTCTAATGCTTCTACCGGCATAGCAGAGGCGAAGGGTGCTATCACCACTTTGTAGTCATCAATGATTAACACGTGTGTATCTTCCATATCTGCTTCTTCTACAGGTTCCACATCTTTCGTGTCCACGGATACTCTTGCTGTTATCCCCTCTGGACTTGCAAGGGAAACAATATCCCATTGAGCAAGCAAATCCTTTTTGAATTGCTCCATATCAAAAGTAGCATTTTCTAACAATACCATGCCCATACATCCACTTCTATGAGTTATAGGACTCATGCCATCTTCTATGGTACTTTCAGCTAGGATAGCCATAGTGCTCATCAAGAGCTGATTATCCTCGCTATCGAGATCCAATGCTTCTATATTCAAATTCATGATGTGTTCCTTAATGCTTTCTAGAATGGAATCCGCTAAATTGTCAGACATTTCATCCATAATCTCTAACAAGGCGTGACTGAAAGATGGTCCCAATACCTCTAGCATATGCGTGTCCCCATCGTAATAGAGCACTTGTCCTACATGACCAGATTTTGTCGGGTTATAGTCAAGATAAAGCCGCGATGCTTCTTCCCCTTCACCAGTAGTTGCAAACAGACATAGATTTCTTTGTTTAGAAGCACTCCGTATTTGTGATGGTTTTGTATCAGGTCCCAATATATCCATGTTCATCACATCTCGTCCTTGAAGATCAAATTCTAACATTTGACGTGCTGACAGCAAGTAGAATCGTTTGCCTTCATAGAGGAACATGGGGAATGTGACCTTCATAGCTGTGTATTTCTGTTGGTACGTACCATTCACAATGTTGAGCAAGAAGCTAAGGCCCTCTGGTGTATCTGGATAACGTTGCAACAAGCGCATCCACTCTTGCGAAGAGATACCTTTCCACTCTTTTTTAATGGCAGACCACAAATCAGGTACTACCCCACGATAGATGCTATATATATCTGTCATAAACCGTTCATGAATCGTAAGACCAGAGTCTACCACATCGATAGTAGCTCCTGTTCCTAGCACACTTCGACCAAGATACTTCTCTATGGTACTCACTGCCAGGTCCTTATCTGCTACATAATACGCAAAGATAGCCACTCCCTCTGGAATACGTAGTGTGGTACCGCTGACAACGTTATTTTCTTTCAAGGCCTTAGAAATTTTTGCATCCAATCGTTTGAACTGTTTCGCATCTCCTAATGATGCATCCAACACAACATGGATATGATGTAAATTACCTAATTCTGCAATGATATTTCCATTTTGATATAACTTAGCACCATAAGGTATACCTGCTTCTCTCAAACAGAGGAGTATTTCCTCTACGAATTCATCCCCTTCTTCCATGGAAAACCGAAGTACGCAATGGTCAATTACACCATTTTCTTTATACACGGATTCCCCTTCATGCATAGTCCCTATATCTTCTAACATATCCTCCATCAGCGTTTCTAATGAACGTCGAATCTCCTCGTTAAATTGTGCAGGAATATATAGTTCATACTGAATTTGTTTACTCTTTTCTTCTGTTGCCATATCTCTTAGTTCTCCACTGTACTCATTGTTTTCAAACATGATTACCACTATACCGAAAAAGAGCTGCAACGGAACTGCCCATCGACAGTCTGTTACAGCCCCTTACTAGCGATTAGTCCATTTCTTCGTACAATTTAATGACCGCATCGAATTCTTCATCAGTAGGAGCCACGTAAACTTGTTCTCCTTCTTCTTCATCAATGCGCGCAATAATCACTTCTGGTTCATCATGTTCAGTGTCTTCTTCTGGAGGAAGAGATACTAAAATGGCAAATGCTTTTCCATCATGTTGAATGAGCATTTCTTCTTCATAGTACATTTCTTCTCCATTTTCGTCTTCAATAACGATCACAGATACTTCACCTTCGTAACCTTGTTCGATCATAGTAACCTCCTTATGAACGACTATCTAAATAGCCTTGTAAAATGACAACTGCTGCCATCTTATCAATGACTTCTTTCCGTTTTTTACGACTTACATCAGCAGCAATTAAGGATTTCTCCGCCATCACTGTAGATAAACGTTCATCCCAAAATACAACTGGCGTAGAAATGACTTCTTTCATCTTTTCCACAAAGGCTTCCGTTTTTTCAGCCCGTTCCCCTTTGGTGCCATTCATATTTTTCGGCATACCTACCACAATGGTGTCTACCTCGTATTCATGGATTAACTCCGCAATGCGCTGAAAGTCTTTTTCGTGAGATGTGCGGCGAATGGTTTCGATGCCCTGCGCTGTAATATACAGCGCATCACTGCATGCGACACCAATCGTCCGACTTCCCACATCGAGTGCCATAATACGCATTATAATTGTTTCGCTTTCACATACTCTTTTACAAGTTCTTCAATAAGTTCATCACGTTCGATGCTACGAATATCTTTCCGAGCATTATTATAACTTGTAATATACGTTGGATCTCCCGAAATGAGATATCCTGTGATTTGACTAATCGGGTTATACCCTTTTTCCACTAGTGCTTGGAACACATGTTGGAATACTTCTTCTGGTGTTAACGGCGTAGTTTGTACCGGTTTAATCACCATTGTTTTATCTGAAAGATTCATACAATCCCTCCTTATTATGAGTTTTCTACTGAAAGTCTCATCTATCGTAAGCTTAGCCAACCATGGATTGGATAGCTTCTTTACCTGCTGCTAAGGCTTGATCTATCGCTGCTGGATCTTTACCACCAGCTTGTGCCATATCTGGACGACCACCACCGTTACCACCAGCCGCTTGAGCTGCTGCTTTTACGATGTTACCGCAATGGATACCTTTGCCCACTACATCTTTCGTAGCCATGCAGACGAAGTTCACTTTATCGCCACCAGCTGTTCCCAAAAGAACAACGCCAGAACCGATTTTATCGCGAACCATATCTGCCATATCGCGCAATTCACCCATGTCGGATACTGGAACAGACGCTACCACAGCTGTTACATCACCTACTGTAAATTGACCTGCTAAGACACCATCAAGGTTACCGCTGTTCAATTCTTTTTTCACTTGTTCTAGCTCACGTTCCACAGCTTTTGCATGGTCAAGTACTTGTTGTACTTTGCCTACCACTTCTTGTGGTTTTGCTTTCACAAGAGATGCTACAGATTTTAATGTATGTTCTTCTTGTTGTGCTAAAGCTAGAGCTGCTTTGCCTGTTACCGCTTCGATACGGCGCACGCCAGAGCCAATACCACCTTCAGAAGTGATACGGAATTGACCGATAAATCCTGTATTTTCTACGTGAGAACCGCCACACAATTCAATGGAGAATTCTGGCACAGATACGACACGTACTTCGGAACCATATTTTTCTCCGAACAATGCCATAGCACCTTTTGCTTTCGCTGCGTCGATAGACATAGTTTCTACTTCCAATGTGGAGGCACGAAGAATTTGTTCATTCACCATATTGGTAATCGTTTGTAATTCTTCTGCAGTCACAGGAGAGAAGTGTGTAAAGTCAAAACGCAAGTAGTCTGGTGTTACCAAGGAACCTGCTTGGTTGACATGTGTGCCCAATACGGAGCGCAAAGCAGCATGTAATAAATGCGTTGCTGTATGATTACGAGCCATATGTTGACGGCGTTCTACATCTACTTCGAATGTGACTTCATCATTCACAGAAATGCTACCTTCTACCACTGTACCTACGTGGTAAGTAGTGCCTTCTGGTAATTTTTTCGCTGTATGGACTTCTACTTTCCCCAATGGGCCTACGATGAAACCAGTATCCCCTAATTGTCCGCCCCCTTCTGCATGGAATGGAGTTGTTTTTACAATGATGGTTACATCCTGTCCATCTTCCGCACGGTCGATAGCTTTCGCCCCTTCACCGATTAACAATACAGTGGATGCTGTGGCACTTTCATCATCAGAAATATGTTCATTAGATAAATGCGTAATGTCTGGAGTTGCTACTTTTGCATCTACATCTTCACGAGCTTCACGAGCACGAGTACGTTGTTCATTCATGGCAGCTTCGAAACCAGCTTGGTCGATAATGAAACCCGCTTCGTGCGCAATTTCTTCTGTCAATTCCCAAGGGAATCCGTAGGTGTCATATAACTTGAATACATCTTGACCTGGTACGGTAGTAGCACCGTCAGCTTTTAATGTATGCAACAATTGGCTCAACATATCAAGACCAGATGCCAAGGTTTGGTTAAAACGTTCTTCTTCATTCGCTACCACACGTTTTACGAAGTCTTGTTTTTCCACGATATTCGTGATAGCTCCACCCAAGATATCTACTACGATATCTACTAATGGCACCAAGAATGGTCCTTGAATACCTAATAGGCGACCATGGCGAACGGCACGGCGTAAAATACGACGAAGTACATATCCACGGCCTTCATTAGATGGTAATACACCATCTGCAATCAATGCTACGATGGCACGAATGTGGTCGGCAATGACTTTCAAAGAAATATCTGTATTCGCATCTGTATGATACGTAACGCCTGCTTTTTTCGCTGTCGCTTCGATGATTGGGAAAATCAAATCTGTTTCAAAGTTGCTTTCTTTGTTTTGCAACACAGATGCCAAACGTTCTAAACCAGCGCCAGTATCGATATTTTTCTTGGCCAATGGTTCGTATGTACCTTCTGCAGTGCGATTAAATTGCGTGAACACAAGATTCCAAATTTCAAGGAAACGATCGCAATCACAACCTGGTGCACAGTTTGGATCATCACAACCACGTTCTGGACCTAGATCGAAGAAAATCTCACTGTCTGGACCGCATGGACCTTCGCCGATTTCCCAGAAGTTATCTTCCAAACGGCTGATATGATTGTCTGGTAAACCGATTTCATTATGCCAAGTGTCATACGCTTCTTGGTCATCTGGATATACAGTAACGTATAATTTTTCTTTATCTAATTTGATAACTTCTGTTAAGAATTCCCATGCCCAATGGATAGCTTCTTTTTTGAAATAATCACCAAAAGAGAAGTTCCCTAACATTTCAAAGAATGTGTGGTGACGTGCTGTACGTCCTACGTTTTCAATATCACCGGTACGAATTGACTTTTGGCTTGTCGTAATTCGTGTACAAGGTGGCACTAATTTACCTGTAAAAAATGGTTTCAACGGTGCCATACCAGCACCGATTAATAACAAAGATGGGTCGTTATCTGGAACAAGAGAATAACTCTCTTGCTTTAAATGTCCTTTACTTTCAAAAAAATTCAAATACGCTTGGCGTAATTCATTTCCTGTCATGGTTTCCCTCCTAAAATTGTCTATTGCTTTTATTATATCATAGATTTTGATGAAAGTATGCATTTAGGTGAGGTCATTGACGTATAAGCACTATTGCTAGATTAATTATATCGTTGCTTCATCTCCCTAAGCCACATGCCTAGATTTTGACTAAACTTAAGTTTATGAACGAAAGCGTTCTCATAGACCTGTTCTATTGCACTCTCGAAGTTAATAGAGTTATCCAATTCTTCCTTATTAGGAATAACTTCAGGTTCTTTTAACGAATATTTATCATACACCTTTTTTAGAACTGCAAAATTTACACCATATTTCACTGCATAATCATGTATCTCTGTATCTCTCTTTTGCTCTTTCCATGCATAAAAGGCATCTAACTTTTCTTCTGAGCTTAATTGACTATACTTTTCATATTCAGCATATATAAACTCTCGCAACAACTGTGCTTCTTCATAATGACCCAAATTACTAAATTCTTCTATTTTTTCCTCAATGATATCTGGTATTTCCCCATTAGCTGTTTGCTTGATAAGACTTAATATATATGATGCATCAATATCTTGTACTCCTACTATTGTGCTTTCTCTTTCTAATGGTCTGATAGGAACTTCCTTATCCTCATCATGGTCACCAGGGAATAAGTTTCTATAAGCGCCTACATACTGTTTCCAAGTCGTTTCACTCATTCCAAAGGTTTCTGGATTCCATGCGTACGCATAATATTGCTGAACAAATCTTAGTTGTTTTTTCGCATGCTTATAGGCTACTTTAAAAGTCTCTTTCATCTCATCATCACGACAGAACGCTCCCCATCGTGTAGGGTCTTTTAATACTGCTTTCAAGGCTATCATAGCTGCATGTAATTGTCGCACGGCCTCATCATAATAGGGCATAATTACCGAACTACTCTCTCCACCACTACCATATAACTTTAAAGCCTCATTCACATTATATTCCGAGATTCGAGGAAACTTAAAATTAATTATAGTACCAAATTCTTTATCTTCCCCATAGATTCGATTCGTTCTGGAGTAGGCCTGAATTAACTTCTGTAATTCCAGTTCTCTATCTACATACAGTGTATTTAAATATTTAGAATCATACCCAGTTAGTAATCGTTCTGCTACAATAATTAAATCAATATTCTTAGGATTTCTACCGCTACCACCTCGAGTCCCTCGCTCCGTAAGATCATCATAATAGGCTGATTCATCATAGCCCATATCATTCACATTAAAACTAATCCCCGTAAAAGCTGCATAATCTTCATAGGTTTTACCGATGAAGTCTTGCTCTTCTAAAAATTCCTTTTGATTCTCTCCAGCTGGACTAAAGGTAACTGCTACATTTAATTCAACATTCTTTTCCTGTAATTGCTTTTGAAACTCTAAATAATAGGCAATAGCACGTTTTTTCTCTGCTACTGTTAAGATAGCATTAAAGAGTTTCCCCTGCGACTGTTTTCCCCAATTCTGTATAATATCAGACACCACACGAGGAATATGTACTTCATCTTGATAAAGCAATATCTTTCGGTCTCTAGCCTCTATTTCAACCCTTGTTTCATCCCAACTAGTAACTAATTGTTTCACTTTGGTAGGCTTAGAATCTTCCTCTTTGTTCAACATATGTCCCACTATTTTTTCTCGCAAAGAATCATAACTTGTAAACTCGCCTGTATTAATATATTCCACATGAAAGCCTAGCACGTTTTTGTCGGAAATTGCCTCATCTATAGTATATGTATGAAGACAAGGTCCAAATAAGTGCTCTGTAGTACTTATCCTTTTATTATTCTCATCAATTTTTCCTTGCACCTTATTTTCGTCAAATAAAGGAGTGCCAGTAAACCCAAAGAATAAACTGTTTTTCTTAAAATAGCTTATTATACTGCCCATCATATCTCCCATAGTTGTTCGATGAGCTTCATCAACAATAAATACAAAATGTTTATCCCTCAAGGAATTATCTTGATTCTCTTGCAACAATTTTATTAAGTTATGTAGCTTAAAGATTGTGGTAACGATAATTTTACTTAATTTTGACTCTAAAAATTTTTTTATATCACCGCTATACTGTGTTTCATCAACATTAACGCCTTCATACATAGCAAATGCCTTAAAACGATCTATCGTCCGAGCATCTAGCTCTTTCCTATCCACTAAAAATATGACCTTATCATATCCAGATTGGGTTGATAAAAATTGTGCCGTTTTAAATGCAGTTACTGTTTTACCAGAACCAGTGGTATGCCATATATAGCCACCATTACCTTTATATTTTCCATTAGCTTTATCAATGGCAACACCCCTAATAGCTTGTAACGCAAAGACTTGATAGGGTCTCATCAACATATGTCGTTGTTCTTCTGCCAATTTGGCATTATCAATGATTACAAAATCCCCCACCATTTGGTGAGCCATAGGAATCATCAAAAAATTATCTACAATATCTTCCCAAGAAGTCATCTTTTCATTGCACTTACCATATGCAGTTTTCCCATCATATGACCAATTAAAGAGAAAACTAGGGTTGAATGCATCCACCGACTTTGGAGTGGCAAAGTACTGCGTATTCACTTCACTCATGACAATCATCATTTGTGAAAATGCCATAAAATTATTTACAAATTCATTTTTTGCATAGTAACGTTGAAATTGATAGAACGCTTCTTCCATAGATTGATCACTTCGTTTTTGTTCAATATTGATTAATGGCAATCCATTGATAAGCAGAACTATATCAAATCGATGGTCTTTCGAATGCCCCCATACTTCTCTCGCAATTTTATAACTAGAATCACCGCCACTGACCTCTTCTTTTTTAAAGATTGTCAATGTGAGTTTATGATTTCCTGGTCTATCACTGACATCACGGATAATGCCATCTATTTTTCCTTTTCCTGCTTCCGCTGAAAGTAATTTGGCGGCTTCAAAACTATTAGAGATTTGATTAACCCTCGTCATCACTTGCTTGAACTCATTATCGGTTAAAGGCACGCCATCTAACTTATCTGCATTAAGACGATTCAACTCTTGTCTCCAATTATTGATTAAATCATCTACTGTCACTCTTCTTTTATTACCATTTAATTCCTCTGGCGCTTCCCATTTGTATTGTTCCATACGCTTTACAAATTTTTCTTGAAACAACCTTTCTGAGTAACTTTTTTCTCTGCGAGCCATAATTATCTCCTTATTAACACACGTTTATACCTTAATTAATCATAACTATAACAAATTATACCTATTTACTTTCCTAGTATAGAATAAATATATCTCTAGGCCACTTTTCTAAAAGGAGTTAGTATGATTACTCACCATAAAGAAGAACTGTTTTGTGATTATTACGAAAAGTGGATTATCACATATAAAGAAGGAGCCATTCGAGAAGTAACTTTAAAAAAATATCGCATTACATTATATTGGTTGCGCACTTTAATTCCCACATTACGCGTCTGTGACATGACACGCACGGCCTATCAACAATTATTAAATGCATTTGCTCAATCTCATGAACGCCAAACAACAATGGACTTTCATCATCAACTGAAAGCTGCTATTCTTGATGCTGTTGACGATGGGTACATCGATCGTGATCCTACAAGAAAAGCCATCATCAAAGGTAAAACACCTCGTCCTAAAAAAATTAAATATCTGAATCAATTTGAATTACATACTTTATTGTCAAATCTCAATCTCCAAGATTCATTAAATTGGGACTGGCTGATTTTATTAATTGCTAAAACTGGGATTCGATTTTCAGAGGCACTCGGTATTACACCAGAAGACTTTGACTTTTCACACCAAACCCTGCACATTAATAAAACTTGGGATTACAAAGAAAGTACTGGTTTTCAACCAACAAAAAATGCATCATCCGTTAGAAAAGTCCAATTAGATTGGTATACCATCATGCAATTCTCTGAATTAATTAAAGGATTACCAGCTGATAAACCGATTTTTGTTCATGGACGAGTATTTAATTCAACCGTCAATGATATCCTCGCACGGCACTGTAAACAATTGGACCTTCCTATCATTTCTATTCACGGGTTACGACACACACATGCATCACTACTCTTATTTGCAGGTGTTTCCATCGCAAGTGTTGCTAGAAGATTAGGGCATGCCAGCATTAATACAACACAAAAAACGTATTTACACATCATCCAAGAGCTAGAAAATAGAGATATCGACATTGTAATGCGTTCTCTATCAAGTTTAACCTAGATTATCATTGGCCTAGAGATGTTTATCTAACTAAGGCAATTATGATATATATCGCATCATTTCATTATCAAAATCTTCACTTATGCTGATGAAGGGT
>CAUQIB010000026.1:0-18636 GCA_963518085.1 uncultured Veillonella sp.
CTCGTTTAGTGAACCCAACTGGTTCTACCACAACAGCAACTAAGTTAAGCAACATTGCAGATGGCAACATTGCAGCTGGTTCTACCGATGCAATCAACGGTGGTCAATTATTCAACAAGTTGGCTGAAAAAGCAGATAAATCAGATATTACAACCATCAACAATACATTAGCTGGCAAAGCCAATGCATCTGACTTGAATACGTTGGCAGAAAAAACGCTTACTTTCAGTGGGGATACTGGAACTAATGCGACTCGTAAATTAGGTGAAACGTTAACTGTAAAAGGTGCGACAAACTTCACACCAGCAGCAACTGCAACACTAGGAGTAAACATCCAAGTAGCATCCGATCCTACGAATGGTTTAACTGTGAGCTTAGCAGATACGTTAACCAAAATGAAAGGTATCTCTGGTAATGGAAAGGATCCATTGGTTATCACAAACGGCGACCAATCTATTACGATTACACCAACAACAGCAGAGGAAACAAGTCCTGACGGCACAGTAACGAAAGCAGCACAAGTTGGTAAAGTAGATTTTGGCAACTCTAAAATCACAAGTAGCGCGACACCTACAGAAGCGAATGACCTTGTTAATAAAGGTTATTTAGAAACGGCCATTCAAAATGTAAATAATGTTGCTGCTGGAAATGCTAACCTAGGTTATAAAGCAAATTCAGAAACAGGTAAAACAGTTAACGTTAATACTGGTTTACATTTCAAATCTGGTACAGGTACAATCGGTGCCACTGGTGCTGATGCAACGACAACCAATACAGCCACTACAAAAACTGGTATTGCTATTTCCACAGAAGATGGCGGTATTGTTAACATCGGTTTAGATGAGGCAACTCGTAAAGTCATCGATAATGCAGCGAAACTTGGTAACACAGCAACTGATGGCCGTGATGGCAAATCTGGTATTGCTTCAGGAACAACTGCTGCTGGCATGGGTGCACAGGGTCCAACAGGTCAAGACGGCTTGAATGGTAAAGACTTAACATCTAAAGTCAATGCTCTTCGTAACGGCGAAGCTGGTACAGTGGTGTACACAGATGACCAAGGAAATCGTTTAGTAAAAGCTAATGATGGCAAATGGTATCTTGCAGATAAAGTGAATGCCGATGGTACAAAAGCAGCTGATGCTGTTGAAGTAACAAAACCACAAGCTCGTCTAGTAAACCCAGATGGATCTACAACAGGTGGTACGACTATCATCAACAACGTAGCTTCTCCAATTGCGAACACTGTTGTTAAGGATGCTCAAAACCAACCAATTGCGGATGCTCCATTCTTGGATCGCTTGAAGAAAACAGCGGCTGACGCACAATTACAACATGCAGCGGTCAATGTAAGTGACTTGAATAGCACAGCCACTGAGATTGTTGCGAAAGGATTAACATTCCAAGGTAATGATGCGCAAGACATCAAAAAACAATTGGGTGAAACTTTACATATCGTTGGTGAGGGTACACTTCCTACTACGGCAACAACAGCAGCAAATAATATCCGCACTAAGAAAAATAATGATGGCAAACTGGAAATCGGTTTGGCAAAAGACTTAGTAGGTATTACTTCTGTTACCAATGCGACAACTACTGACGGAGTAGGAACTAAACTTGCTTTAACTGGAGATAGCTTAACGATTACGAATACACAAGCAGTGCCAGCTGATGCAGCTTCTGGTACATCACCAGTAGTGACTACGGTTACTATCGGCAAAGATGGCATCAATGCTGGTGATAAAGTGATTTCTAATGTAGCAGCTCCAACTAATGATAAAGACGCAGCGAATAAAGGTTATGTAGATGCACAAGTTGGTACTGCAGCGAATAAAAATCTAGACAATCTAAATGATGCTGGCCTTAACAAAGTGAAAGACCTAGCAACACAAGCTGTGAAAGTAGCTGCTGGTAAAAATGTAAGCGTTTCAGACTCTACAACAGACCATGTGACAACATACACAGTAGATGCTATCGATACAACAGTGGCAGCTGGAGATGGCTTGTCTGTGACAGGTGGAGATACAGTAGATACAGCAACGAATACACGTAATTACACAGTAGGATTGTCTCAAGCTACAAAAGATACATTAGCAAAAGTAGAAAACTTGTCTAACACAGTAGGTGCTAACGGTGCTGATGGCCGTGACGGCAAACCTGGTACAGGCGATAATGCCGGTATGGGTAAAGACGGCTTAACAAAAGAAGATGGTCTTAACGGTAAAGACTTAACTACAAAAGTTAACGCTCTTCGTAACGGCGAAGCTGGTACAGTGGTGTACACTGATGAAAATGGCAAACGTGTTGTAAAAGCTAACGATGGCAAATGGTATCCAGCTGAGAAAGTAGACGCTACAGGTAATAAACTGGACGGTGCTACAGAAGTGGCAACACCACAAGCTCGTTTAGTGAACCCAGATGGTACAACAATTGGTGGTACAACTAAGTTAAGCAACATCGCAGATGGCACGATTGGCGAAAACTCCAAAGATGCTATCAATGGTGGCCAATTACATACTGAATTAGCCAAAAAAGCAGATGTAACAGCACTGAAGGAATTAGCAGACAAACCACTTACTTTCAGTGCAGATACTGGAACGAATGCGACTCGTAAATTAGGTGAAACATTAGCGGTAAAAGGCGCGGCAAACTTCACACCAGCAGCAACTGCAACATTAGGTGTGAACATCCAAGTAGCATCCGACCCTACGAATGGTTTAACTGTAAGCTTAGCAGATACCTTAACTAACATGAAAGGTATCTCTGGTAATGGTAACGATCCATTGGTGATCAAAAATGGTGACAATGCTGTTATTACAGTGAAACCGGGTGCAGCAGGCACTAAAGGTGACGTAGACTTCGGTGGATCCAAATTAACAAATATTGGTGAACCAGGTGCTGATACAGATGCAGCAAATAAGGCTTATGTAGATAGTAAAGTTGGTGGCGTGTCTAACTTAGGCTATAAAGCAAATGGCGGCACAGCTAAAACAGTAGCAGTAACAACAGGTCTAGACTTTGTTCAAGGTGATGGGACAACGGCGACTGCAGAATCTGCAAAAGCTGGTATCGAAATCGTAGCCGGCGATAATGGTAAAGTCATCATTGGCTTGTCTGATGATGCGAAAACAAAATTAGACAAAGTTACTGAGATTGCTAAGGCAGTAGGTGCTGATGGTGCTAACGGTATCGATGGCCGTGATGGTAAACCTGGTACAGGCGACAATGCTGGTATGGGCAAAGACGGCTTAACTGGTAAAGACGGCTTGAACGGTAAAGACTTAACATCTAAAGTGAACGCACTTCGTAACGGCGAAGCTGGTACAGTGGTGTACACAGATGAAAACGGCAACCGTTTGGCAAAAGCTAACGATGGTCAATACTATACAGCTACTAATGTAGATAAAGATGGTAATGTCTTGAACAATGCACAACCAGTGACAGCGCCACAAGCTCGTTTAGTAAATCCAAATGGTACAACAACTGGTGGTACAACTAAGTTGAGTAATATTGCTGATGGTGATATTAAAGCTGGCTCTAAAGATGCAATCAACGGTGGCCAATTACATGCGACTAACGAACGTGTAAACGCGGTAGAAGAGGCTCTAAAAGGTAAATTGGACAAAGTTGACCTAGAAGGCAAAGCAGATAAGACACAAGTAAAAGCGCTTGAGGATCGTGTAACCAAAGGCCGTGTATTCACAGCGGATACAAAAGATGGTAATGATCCATTGAAAGCTAAAGTTGGCTTAGGCGATACATTGGCTATCCAAGGTGGTGCTGAGATGACTCGATTGACTGATAATAATATCGGGGTTGAATTAGCTCTAGCTAAAGATGGTAAACCAGATACAATGACTGTAAAATTAGCGAAAGACCTTAAGATGGCTGATGGTAAAGCTACGTATGATCGGTACGTACCTGAGTTTGAAAAAGATGCGACAGGTTTACTAAAATTAGACGAGCATCGTAACCCTATCCCTAAAAAGGATCAAAAGGGTAATATCATTTACCAAAAAGATGGTAATGGTAAGCCAATCGTTAACTCCTCTACAGTGGTAGATGGTACTGGTACTACATACATCATTAATAACTTAAAAAATGATGGAACAGTACAAGTAGATAATGAAAATAAACCTGTGGCAGGTATTGTTACAAAAGTGACAGCAACAGGTACTCGTTATGAAGAACGGTTAACGACAGATGATGGTCACGTTATCTTTGTACAAGATGATGATACAAAAGCGTTGAACCCAGTATTGAAGACAGTATCTGTTGTAGACAGCAATGGAATACGCATTGGTTCTCATGACAAACCAGTAGTAAGCTTAACGAAAGATGGTTTAAACAACGGTGGCAACAGAATTACCAATGTATCACCAGGTATAGAAGCAACGGATGCTGCTACAGTAGGTCAATTACAAGCCGTTACTAATACTGTGACAACGCAAGTGAACGAAGCAGGCGCTCATGCAGCAGCATTAGCAGCGATGAACCCATTAAGCTACGATCCGCTTAAAAAATCACAAGTGATGGCAGGTGTTGGTGCTTACAAAGGTAATAAAGCGCTTGCTTTAGGGGTAGCCCATTACGCGAACGAAGATACTATGTTCAACGTAGGTGTCAGCGTTGGCGGTGGCAATAACATGATGAATGCAGGTGTCACATACCGATTCGGTGGTGAAGATAGCATGATTCCTGAACGCTACAAAGGTGGTCCAATTTCTTCCGTCTACATTTTACAAGACGAAGTATCTGCACTTAAGGCTGAAAATGCACAGGTAAAAGCAGATAATGCTCAAGTAAAAGCAGACAATGCACGCATGAAAGAAAACTATGAGAAAGTAATGCAAGACAATGAAGAAATGAAAGCACAAATTAAAATGCTTATGGCTCACATGGGTATCAAATCATAGAAGTAATTCTATTCCCCAAGAAAGGTCATAGACTTTCATAAGAAAACCCTCCTGAGGTACATACCTTGGGAGGGTTTTTGTGTTATAATAAAGGTAATCAATAAAATTATCAATTAGGAGTTAATATGAAAGTTACCTATTTAGAGCATAGTGGTTTTGTCATTGAAGAGGGCAAACGGGCCTATGTATTTGATTACTGGAAGGATCCAGCTGGTGTAGTAGATACATTAGTGGAAGAAGGCTATGAGTTACATTTCTTTGTATCCCATATCCATCATGATCATTATGTGAAATCAATTTTCAAATATTTACCATATATATATAGTGTTTGGTATCACGAAGATGTGCCGGCATTGCGAGATGTTCGTAAGCAAATAGAGGATATGGCTGCTGTTAAGGAAGATGCTGATATAGCTAAATTAGTATTAGAAAGAATCAACAACGATTGCACTACTGATATTCAGACTGTGTCGGAGGAAAAGGTAACAGACGAGTTGGTACAACAAGTATTTTCTTTGCACTCTATGAAAGTAGGCGACACGTTAGAGGCAGATGGCTTAACTGTTACCATGTTTGGCTCCACGGATGCAGGCGGTTCCTTCTTGGTAGATACAGGATCGCATCGCATCTTTCACGCGGGAGATTTAAACTGGTGGCACTGGTCAGGAGATACACTGGCAAATATTGCAGAGGCAAAGGCACTCAAGGAGAAAGAGTTCGCCCCTTTATTAGGCGTGTCCGTAGATATTATGATGTTCCCTGTGGATGCTCGTTTAGAAGTAGCCCGTGAGTGGGGTGCCTTAGATATACTAAGCATGATGAATACTAAACTATTTATCCCCATGCATGCTAACGGACCTATATGGGTACCGTCAGAGGAGTTTAGAGCTGCCTATCCTACGCAACAGTGTTGGATTCCAAGAGAGCCGGGAGATACGGTGGTAGAGGAAGTGAAGTAAATGACACCATGGTTACAACGACATGGAGCAACTTCTCTATTGGTCTTAATGGGAATGATATTCTTAGTGACCTATCCCTTTCATCAAGATCCCTTCTGGGGGCTCATCACTCATATTTCAGGGGCTGCCATGATTGGTGGTTTAGCCGACTGGTATGCTGTGACGGCTCTATTTACGAAACCTTTGGGGATTCCTTTCAAGACGGCGCTTATTCCTAGGAATAAGGAGCGGTTCGTGGAAATGGCGCGGCACATGATGGTGGACGAACTACTTCGTGTGTCTCATATGTATGAGGTGCTGAAACAGGAACGGGTACCACAGCGGATGGTGTCATTTATGAATCATGCCACTGGCAGAGGGTATGTTCATGTGTGTTTTGAGGAATTGAAAGACCATGTATTGCCCCATGTGAAAGAAAATTTACTGCAAGAGCAATTGTTGGGTCACATCAAGAATGGTGTAGAATCTTGGCGAGTGACGCCTTTTGTGGTTAGTTTGTGCCGTCAACTGTTAGAACCAGAACGAGCTGAGGTACTGTGGGTGCATATCAATCGTATGCTGCAACGATTGCTGGCAGCAGAGGGCATTCGCCCTTACTTATTAGGCTTGGTGTCATCTGTGATGAACCGCTATGCAGACCATTCTTTTTTACGAGAATTAGCCCTAGCATTGGGCGGGGAATCGCTTTCACCGGAATATATTACGCACATGATACAGGTGAAAGGTTGCGCCTATTTGATGAGTCAAGAGTCTTTGCAGTCACCCTTGGGAAATGCTATGTATGAAAAAGCGCGGTGGGCAGTGGATGAACTGACGCAGAATGGACAGTGGCAACAGAAACTAGAAGATAAAAAGAATGCTTGGTTCCGAGAATTTATAGAAGATGGCTATGTCTTGGAAGATACTTTGGACTTGACCCATTATGTAGAGCAAGGCGAAGCAGAGCTGTACCATTTCTTTGAGCGCTTGGAAACGAATGCCATAAAAGGCCGTAAGGCAGAACGATTTATTCTCTTTCAATTATTGCATGTATTACATTACGTGCGCCCTTGGATTGAACAGGTTGTGGTGCGGGAGATGAATCGATTTACGCCAGAAGAGATTACTCGCATATTACAATCTAAATTAGGCTACGATTTACAGATGATACGTATCAACGGCTCGTTAGTAGGTGCTATTTTAGGCGGTCTATTCTATGGATTGACCTTGCTGAAAGGGGGAATCTTATGAGCCCTCGTGTTATAGAAGTGCCAAGAACGCCTTATACAAAGTATGCAAATCGCTTATTAATCAGCATGGCGATCTTGTTTGCTGCGGTATGGTGGGGTCAGTGGTATATCACGGTTCCTTGGTATGATGGGTTGTATTGGTTTGTCCAATCTGCCCTCATCGGCAGCGTAGCGGACTGGTTTGCTGTGACTGCTTTATTTCGGAAACCGTTGGGCGTGTCCTTTCATACAGAACTGATTCCACGAAATAAGAATCGTCTTATTGAGGGGATTATCCGTATGGTGAATACGAAACTTCTCACTTATGATCAATGTAAAAGTGCTATTGAACGAGTGCAGTTTGTACCTTTTGTAGATCAATATATTCGCAGTGATGTAGGACGGAATACGGTGCGCCAAGGTATTGCCACGGTGTTATCTGAGCTGTGGGAACGCCGTAGTGATCGTGAGTGGGCTCAATGGGGAGCACAGCGGTTACGAAAATTTTTGCATAATCAATCCTTTATCGGTCCTATGCAACAGACTCTGCTCCATGTGTGTGAACACAATCGCTATGAAAGTGTGGTCATCCGAGGGATTGACTATTTGCAGAGAGCATTGTATACGCAGAAAGCACAGCAATGGCTA
Organism: uncultured Veillonella sp.; assembly: GCA_963518085.1. Taxonomy (GTDB): domain Bacteria; phylum Bacillota; class Negativicutes; order Veillonellales; family Veillonellaceae; genus F0422. The sequence continues at coordinate 7,732 of CAUQIB010000026.1, forward strand.
GAAGCAGTCATTGCGGAAGAAATTGAAAAACGCAAGAAAGATATACTGTCTGCTATGCTCATTGGACTTTCAGAGGGACTGGATATTGTGAATGTTCAGGAAATGGCGCGTGCCATCATCGAAGAAGTACATCACATGTTGGAGCGCTGGAAACAGCCGAACAGTACGGAGCGCCTGGTGTGGTTGCATCAATGGGTGGGACCGTTGCAGCAGATGGCGTCGAACCGGAGCATCACAAAGACATTGGACGATGCCATTCAACAGTGGATTGATGTGCAAGATTGGGAACTGATGCTAGAAGCGTATGTGTGCCCACGAATCCGTGAGGGTATGGTGTCTAGTGATGGGTCATCACCGATGGCCATTGCATTGGAATCTAGCTTTCAAGAGTTGTGGAATCATTACTGTGAAGAACCGGGCATGGTGGGACGTTTAGAAGAAGCATTGACTCATATTATGTTGCACATTGCTTCCAAGAGCCATGGATTTATCGGCATCATCATCCGTGAAGTGCTGCAAAGTTTGAGTACAGAACGATTCATCCATTTTATTGAAAGTAAAGTGGAAGAAGACCTCGCTTGGATTCGTATTAATGGCGCCCTCGTGGGTGGTGTAGCAGGGTTGGGAACGTGGTTGTTCCTGTACTATGTGTATGAGCCGGTATTGAAGATATTATAAAAATAGGGGACCCAGATTCGTTGGAATCGGGTCCCCTATTTCTCATTTGAAAGTTCTATATGGTTGCAGCTCTCTAATCGAGACATATAGGTAATGAAAAAGTTTCGTTGTTACAGGTATATGATTATGCTTGTTGTACAGTGTTAAGGCTTAGCTCTAGGTCTTTGATCATTTGTAGATCATCCATTGGAGAGCGACCAGCTGTTGTTAGGTAGCCACCTACCATGATGCCATTCAAGCCACCTTTTAATGCGTAAGCTTGTAAGTCACGAAGGTTGACTTCACGACCACCAGCGGTACGGATCAATGCATTCGGTAATACGAAGCGGAACACAGCGAAGGTACGAAGAATTTCCAATGGAGGAATTGGCTCGTTGTTTTCGAATGGTGTGTTCTTGATAGGGTTAAGAATATTCAATGGAACGGAGTCTACTCCTAATCGTTTTAGCTCGAATGCCATTTCAACACGTTGCTCTTTGGTTTCGTTCAAGCCTAAGATACCACCGGAGCAAACGCGAATGCCAGCTTTTTGGGCATTGGAGATAGTGGACATTTTATCTTCATAAGAATGTGTGGTACAAATATCTGGGAAATGGCTTGGTGCCGTTTCGATGTTGGAGTGATAGCGTGTCACACCAATTTCTTTCAATTGTACTGCTTGTTCGTAAGTTAATAAACCAAGGGAGCAGCAAATTTCTAATCCAGTTTCTTTACGAATGCGAGTGAGAGCGCTCAAAATTTGCTCAAACTCTTTAGGGTTGTTTGTGTTACGACCACTTGTTACGATGGAGAAGCGGATAGCACCAGCTTCTTTCGCTTTTTTAGCGGCGTTCACAATTTCATCCTCTTCCATGAAAGGATACACAGTCACACCAGTGTCATGATGGGCGGATTGAGCACAGAATTTACAGTTTTCTGGGCATTTACCGGAACGGGCGTTCACGATGGCACATAGGTCTACTGTATCGTCATTGAATTTTTGACGGATTTTATCAGCCATAGCCAATAGTATCATGGTGTCTTCGTCAGATGTGTGAATGAGTTGTTCTGCCTCTTCACGAGTGATCTCGCCACCATCTAATACTTTTTGTGCGTATGCTATGATTGTTTCATATGAAATAGATTTTGATACAGTTTCCATAATTACACCTCGTAATTTTCATTTGATTTTAATGACTACATCATAATGACTACATTATATATCTATTGTTAACTTGAGTCAATAGTGATAGCGTTAACATTCACGTCGTTACTTGTTCTGTTATGCAGGTCGTCTCTTGTAACACTATGCAGTCTGTGGCGTGTTTAGCTAAATAAAGGGAAGAGCACGGTACTCTTTATAGCTTGTCACGTTCAGTTAATATTTTATGAAGCAAACAGAAGAGCAGGGCACATTCCTTCAGAAACGGTATTTCATAATGTTTCTTCAGGAACATGCCCTGCTCTTTTAGGGAATATGTGATTATGATATATATGAACGTGACTCTAGACTTATTATATTCAGGGCACGCTGTGCTCTTCTTGCTTTTGTGTAATTTAGGTAGTAAAAGGCGCCACAAGGCTGCTACGTATAACTGCGTTTCTCAGAGGATTGAAAGAAGGGGATAAGTTCTTATCAAAGAAATCCTGAGGTTGGCTTAATTATTTCTATTGCTAGTTTAGCAATTCAATTCATTGATCTATTCAAATAGACAATGAAAAAGCCTAACGGATAAGGTCTCACACACCTTAACACGTTAGGCAATCTCTGTTTTGGCTTTTTGAGATGAGCCTAACGCCCTGAACACGTTGGTGGCTCTTCTTTTCTATAGGATAAGTATAGCATTGTTTATTGCTAAATGCAAATATCGCTAGACTTTACATGAATATATGGAGAAAGGTCGTTGTAATTATAGGCGATAAATGGTAAAATAAATTTAGCTAAACAAAGATTTTATAAAGAAAAGCACACAAAAACTCCCTAGGGTGCCACCTAGGGAGTTTTACTTTGTATTATTTATAGATCAATACAAAATCTAGGATTGTTACAAGTGGAATAGCAATTCAATCCATTTGCGAATACAGTAGCCAATTATATTCACCAAAATTGCCTTAAAAAGAGATTTTATAAAGAAAGTCACATTATCACCTCCTCCTGTTACGGAATCGGTTTCACCTGTAACGAGATTAGTATACCATAAACAGTTATTTAAATATATGCATACTGTTGATAGTTAAGTCGAGTTTATAACGATAAAAATACTTTTGGTGTAGTCATTTTTTGTGTTTACTTTTATAATATAAGGTAAGAATATATCTTAGAAACGGTGGTTCAGAATTTTGAAGGTAGTGGCGTAAGGAATGTAACTACTAAAGAATCGAGAACAAAAAAGATATATACATGTAAGGGCGTAAGGTTTGTTGTTTTGGAGGGTCTAGATGATTGTCCTAGATGCGAATGCAGGGGTTCCCATGTACGAGCAGGTATATGAGGCTGTAAAAGTGCATATTGAGCAGGGATTGTTTCGTCCAGGGCAGCGTCTTCCTTCTATACGGTCTATGGCGGCGCAGTTAGGTGTCAGCAAGATTACGGTGGAGCAAGCCTATTTGCAGTTAGCGACGGAAGGGTATATTCAAGCCCATAATAAGGCGCCTTATGAGGTATTGGAGATTCCTCAGCCTTTAGGGGGATATTATGACAAGGTGCCTCATACTGCTGTTCCGTCTAATCAAACGTGTGGAATCATAGATGACAGAGTAGAATCTAAGCAAGGTGTTTTTTCGTCAATACAACAAAAGGATGTCCCTCAAAGTGTAACCGGTGATACAAATCATGAGCCAGAAGAGCCAATATCGCATCATGATAGGAGTATGGTTTGTACAGTAGCTCATACTTTGTATGAAGAGACGAATAAACAGCCCCATTCTATCCTCTACAACTTCGCTACCGGTGCTATGGATCCAGAGGGATTCGATTTCAAACGGTGGAAGCGTTTTATTGGCTACGCTTTACGAGATACGAAGCGGCTTATGACGTATGGTCAGTTAGAAGGAGAACCTGAACTGAGGGAGGCCTTGAATCAATATTTGCAACAGGCGCGAGGTGTTCGAGCTACAGCGGAGCGCGTGCTTGTGACGAGTGGGACCCTCAATTCGTTGCATATGATTGCATCCTTATTACAACGCCAAGGAAAATCCAAGGTAGCTGTAGATCGGCAAAGTCCAAGCTTTGCTAAGGCCCTATGGAAAGACTATGGATTTTCTGTTGTGGAAGTGGATACAGGAATGCCACAATGGATTTCCACACTAGAAGCAGCCAATGTGGAAGTAGTATACTGTATGCCTTCTCACGGGGATAGTATGGGTCGTATTATGACGATCCAAGAGCGAACAGAGTTATTGCGGTGGGCGCAGAGTCGGAAGGCTTTCATTATAGAAGACGATTATGATAGTGAACTTCGCTATTATGGAAAGCCTGTACTGTCGTTGCAGGGCATGGATTTGCAAGATTGTGTCATATATATGGGCACGCCGTCGAAGGTGTTACCACCATCTATTCGGTTAAGTTACCTAGTGTTGCCGGTGGTTCTCTATGAGGACTTTCACAAACACCGCAAGGCCTATGGACAAAGTGCCGGTGTGTTAGAGCAGTTGGCATGGGCCATGTACATGGATGAAGGGGAGTGGCATAAGCAAATTCGCCGTCTTCGTAAACATTATTTAGAAAAAAGTAAGTATTTTACGAGCTTGTTGCGCCACTATTTGGATGATACCTATGAGGTCATCGATCCAGAGGGCGGTGTCTATGCGGGGGTTCGTAAGGTGCACAATCAGGGCGATGTGTTTCGTTCACGAGCATTAAAGGCTGGTTGCGACATCAAGGTCATAGACAGAGATGAGACCGGTATTGTAGAAGTGATGTTATCCTTCAGTGGTATACCGACCCGTGATTTAGAACGGGCGGTACAGATATTAGCTGAGGCTTGGAAAGGGTTATAATATGGGCATACCATTTCGATTCATACAATGTGGGGATCTCCATTTAGGGGCGCCCTTTCGCTATTTAAAATCTTTTGGGAAATCCTTGGATGAGGCCATGATGCGCGCCACCTATGGATCCCTTCAGAATATTGTGAACCTAGCCATCCGTCAGCGTGTAGCGGCGGTGCTTATCACGGGGGATGTCTATGATGGGGCAGACCATCCCCTTGAGGCGGAGATGCACTTTGTGCGTGCCTGTGAAAGTCTGGCCAAGGAGCACATTCCTGTCTATGTGGTGCAAGGTAATCATGACCCTTCTGAAAGCTGGAAACGGCATATGTCATTGCCCGATACTGTCCATATTTGTGCAGCGGACCGAGTGGATCGGTTTTCGCTTATGGTGCGCGGTCAAGAGGTGGCAGGCATCTACGGTCGCAGTATTTCCAGTGATACTCAGTATGAGGACTTAGCCTCGGAGATCCATCCTTTGCGTAGTGATCCTTTTTCTATTGCTCTTGTGCATGGAACAGTAGGAAGTCATGAAGGGCATGACCAAACGGGACCGTGCTCCCTCGATGCGTTGCGTCGTATTCCCATTCAGTATTGGGCCTTTGGGCACATTCACAAGCGACAAATTCTGAGCGAACAGCCTCATATTGTCTATGCAGGGAATAGCCAAGGCTTGCACCGTGGTGAAAGTGGCCCGAAAGGGTGCTATGTGGTGGATGTATCTAGCCGCGGCACTGTGGAGGTACACTTTCACGAGACCAATGCCATCCGATTTGCAGAAGACACTATCGATTTAAGACAAGTGCAATCGATAGTAGAGATGCTAGAAATGCTACGCCACAAAAAAGAAATGATCCGAAAACCGGGTATGTCCATCTTATTGACCCTTAGGCTTATCGGAGAAGGACCTTTGTCCGACGTGGACAGTGACAGTGCAGTGCGTGCCACATGGATGGAGGAAGCCCAAGCGGAAGAAAGTGGCAAACACGGCGTGTATATCATCGGTATCGAATGCGATACTTTCAGTGGAAGTAAGCAAGGTATCGCACCAGGTATGGTCAGCGATTATGTGAAAGCCTTGGATGCGATGGATACGGGTGTGGATTCGTTACTAAACATTGTGAAAGGTCGTCCAGAGTGGAAACGCTTGGGCATGTATAGCCAGTTAGTGACAGAGGACATGGTACAGGTTGCCTATGAGAAGGCACGACGGGAAGGAATCCGGTTATTACAGGGGAATGAGTATGAAGATTAAAGAAATATATATAGAACACTATGGCCCCTATGAACAGTGGACCTTTCAGCCCCATGAAAGTGGGTTGCACGTGCTGTACGGGCCGAATGGAAGTGGAAAAACAACACTGTTACAAGCCTTTCGTGGCATTTTGCTAGGCACGAAACGGAAAGAAGAACCTGTAAAGGGTCATATTGTGGTGGAACGAGACAGCAAGACGTACCACATCGGTCGCAAAGGAAAAACGTTGGACTTTTACGAAGTGGGTGGACAGCGGTATACGGTGGAGCCTGCGGAATTGTGGTGGCAAGGGTTAGATAAAAAGACCTATGATCGTATTTTTGCTATTACCTTGGATGACCTACAAGGGGTGGACATTATCCAAGAGGTGGATGTGCGCACACGGTTCTTTGGTGCTGAAGGCGGCGAATCCTTGGGGACTCTCGTGAAAGATGTAGATGAACTGGCCAGCCAATTGTTGGTGGCATCACCTACAGGAAAGCGGACCATCAATACGTTGTTAGACCGATTGCAAGAGGTGGAACGAGATATTCGTAAGTTACAACAAGGAGAGCAAGAGTATTATACGTGGCAAGCCTCCTTGGAAACGCTAGAAAAGAAAGAAGCTACCTTGCAGGAACAACGACAAGAGCGGAAGGAATATCTACAAGATGTAGAGAGAGTTCTCCGTGCGTGGGATACATATAAACGAGGGGAAGAGGCAAAACAAAAAATGCTCCAATTCCATGTAGAAGAGTCATTGGAGCGAGAGAAGTTTTTAGAATTAGATGAAGAAATCCGCCGTTGCCAGGAATATATGCGCGTGTGGCGTGGCAAAGAAGAAGGCTTGGTACCGGATAATTTCGACCCAGAAGATAGATTGGGTATGTATGAACAAGAGATTGAAAGTTTGTACCAAGAAGTGTCGAAATGGACGCAATTAGAAAAAGAATGCCGTGAAGGGGATTTATACTTAGAAAAAGTGAAAGCTCAGTTGGCATTCATTCGTAAGTCCCATGTGTATTGGCGTGATGTGGAAGATTTCCCTAGTGATGTGAATTGGTATGATGGGGAACAAGTGGCGGGGCAGTTGCGCAGTGCCCGTGAGGCCTATGAGGCATGGCAACGACGAGAACCATTTCCACAAGATGATCGAGCTCGTGAGGTGACGGAAACGGTCACAGCCCTAGAAACTAAGCATAGGAATCTAATAGCGTTGAAAGAGGCCTACTTAGCGCAAGAACCTGTGGACTCCGTTGTGACAGTAAAATCTGGTCGTTCCTATTATCTAGGGGCCGCTGTACTGGGAGTCCTAGGGGTGGCTATGTTAGCGTGGCATATGACCTATGCAGAGACAATTGGTGTACAGGCTATAGGTGGAGTCTTCGGGATATTGTTGGCGCTCGGACTTGGTTATCAAGGATATAAGATTGGAAAAGCGAGTCCAGACGTTGTTGCTACACATAGTCAGGATGTTTCTGACTTAGAAGTTAAGGCAGGACGGTCCATGCCGGCTACAGAAGCTGACTATAAGAGGTTACTTTCAGAGATACAGGCAGTAGCAGAGGAGATTAAAGGATATGGAGACGATGTAAGCCATTTTAAAGCCTACGAAGTGATGAAAGCGCAGTGGGTGGCAGAAGGTAGAACCTTAGAGGCGGCAGGTAGTGCGGCCATGGATGCATGGGAGGCGTGGTTGCCAAAAGCGGCTAAACAGACGAATCGAGATGATGCGTTCTATGGCATGAAGGAAGAATACCAGGCTTATCATGAGCGACTGCGCGAATTTGAAGGATACCAAAAACAAGTGCGATTGCATCATGAACAATTAGAAACCATCGTGAATCGATGCCGAAACTTGTGGGCGTCCTTGCAGATGAACACGGTGCCGTCCATCGTGGAGCTACGAGTGGTGTATAATCAGTTACAATTGCACAAGCAAAATCGTGTGCGGTGGGAGCAAAAGGAAAGTCAACGCAAAAATTATCGCGAAGAGTATGCCACATGGAGCAAGAAGGAAAAAGAATTATTCCTTGCCCAAGAAGAACTGATTCAAAAGGGCGGCATGAAGAGTGCCGTAGAATATCGTCAGCGTTTGTTGCAACAAGATCAGCATAAACAATGGGAGACCATTTATCGCCAAAGCCAACGGCAATTGGAATTGTTGGCGCCTAAAGAGTTTCATAGAGATGTGTGGTACCGCCGTTTGCAAGGCAATGATAAAGGCAAATGGGAGTTGGAGTACTCCCGCAGTGAAACGGAATTGGCGAATATTGAATCATCCCTACAGGCATTGTATGAAGAGCGGGGCACCTTGCAAGAATCTATGCGCCACTTGAGTACATCCCATGCAGTGTCAGAAGCATTGCTGAAAAAAGAACAGCTAGAAGCGGAGCTTCGAGAAGCCTTGGAAGCGTGGATGACTTATGTATTTATCAACCATGGTATGGAACTGGCGCAACAAGAATACGAAACGGATCGACAACCGGCGATGCTGGCGAGGGCGTCTGAGTATGTGAAAGCCATGACGGGTGGTATCTATACATTGCACATGGATGACACACATAAGGGGGCCTATGTAAAAGACACTACAGGTCGAGAAATTCCCTTAGGAAAATGGAGCAGTGGTCTAGGTGATCAAGTGTACTTGGCATTGCGATTAAGCCTAGCAGAATCCTTCGCGGAAAAGATAGAATCTATGCCCTTGCTGTTGGATGACGTGTTGGTGCGCTTTGACTTAGAACGACAAAAGCTGACCTTGCAAGTGATAGAAAAGTTGAGTGAGCATACACAGGTATTCCTGTTTACATGCCATGAGACGACGAGTCAACTGGCTAGCGAGAAGGTGCATCGTTACGACCTCACTTGTAACGTTATGTAGGTCGTTACTTGTAACGCTATGTAGCCTGTGGCGGTCATTATCTGAATAGGGCAAAGGGAAACGAGCAACACATTCCTTCACAAACGGTATTTCATAATGTTTGTTCAGGAACATGTTGCTCGTTTCTGAGTTTTGTATATTTAGTGAGTAAAGGCCGCCACAAGGCTCCTACGCGTGACGGCGTTCCGCTGGGAGCTCTTTTTTTATTGCTTCAATGATAGCGATTTTTAAGATTTAGGTAGCAATAAAAAATTCACGTTGTGAGTAATTTTGCAGTATAATATAAATTGTAAGAGTCACCAACGTGAGTTGGGCTCATCTCTTCCTACTATGGGGGAGGTGGTACTATGAAAAAATTTAGAAAAATCTATAGATTGATTTTAATTCTAAAGTTAATAGTACAACTCATTGATTTGTTTAAGTAATTAATGAGAAAGCCTAACGTAAAACGTAAGTATTGAGAGTACTTACACACGTTAGGCCGTCCATTTTGATGTTCTTGAGATGAGCCTAACGCCAATCACACGTTGGTGGCTCTTCTTTTGTTGTGTTTATTATAGCACGGTTTATAGATGTATTACAAGGCAAACATATGTGACGGCGTTCGCATGCTAGATATTCCTCTTTAAGAGTAGTATAATACTCTCTATATGAGAGGAGCGGATGATGAACTATTCTTGGATACGTAAATATTGGATATATATAACAGTGGTGATGGTGCTAATCATTGCCGGCGGTGTGTTCGCATGGATGCAGCCTAAAACGGTGCAGGTGGTGAACCCCGTAGAACGTCAAATGCCGGTGCGCATCAGTCATGAGGCAAATATTACGGCATTGCATAAGGCTAGCGTGGAACCGACGGTATCGGGGCCGGTGTCTACTTTCACTGTGAAAGTAGGTGACATGGTGAAAGCTGGTCAAGTGCTCGCCATGATTGACACCACATCGTTGCAACAACAGTTGCAATCTTTATTAGGGCAATTGCAGGAAGCTCGTAGTCAAGCGCCACAACAGAGTGTATCTACTACCACGGTAGGTGGTAGTGTGTCGTCAGCGGATGTGGAACGGGCACGATATATGCGTGATGCGGGGATCATTACGAATCGAGAGTTTGAGACGATTGCGGCCAGGGCTCAATCACAAGTGGTAACGGTTCCGTCCTATGCAGGTGGTTCAGGGGTAGATACTTCTGGAATAGAAGCGGCTATTGCAAAAATACAAGCACAAATGGCGGCGGCTCAAATACTTTCACCGATGGAAGGAAAGGTGGCGGCTATCTATAATGAAGATAGGAAAATTGCCATTGAAGGAAAACCGTTATTATTAATACAAGAAGATTCCCCGGTGGTGGCTACGTTAAGTGTACCGCAAAGCTTTGGCGCGATTTTGAAACAACCTAATGTCACAGGTGGCGTGCAAGTCTATTTAGATGTCAATGGGCAGCAGGTGCCGGGGCAAATTACATTTGTAGGAACCGAATCGGGGCCGAGCATCACTGTGAAAGCTACTTTCAACGTACAACCGGGACAAGTGACGATTGGTGAGTTTTATACATTGGTAATTGAAACGAAAGCGGAAGCACCGGCTCTGACGCTGCCTAAAGAAGTCATTCATGATGGAGAAAATGGTAAGTTTGTATATGTAGTGACAGAAAATAATACGATTGATATACGAACTATTGAAACAGGATTGGAAGTGGATGGTGTGGTGACCATACTGGATGGGTTATATCCAGAAGATCGAGTGGTTACCAATAAGGGGAACTACGAACTAGGCGAAAGCGTTCACTTGTGATGTTATGTAGACTGTGGCGGTCTCATGTATATATAGTAAAGGGAAACGAGCAACACATTCCTTCACAAACGGTATTTCATAATGTTTGTTCAGGAACATGTTACTCGTTTCTGTGTTTTGCATATTTGGTCAGTAAAGACCCGCCATGAGGCTACTACGCATAATTGCGTTCTCTTGGCAGATAATGTATAGGAAGAGTACGGCACACTCCTCACTTCTCACAAACGGTGTTTCATAATGTATCGTCACTTGTGATGCTATTCTGCCTTGTGGCTTTATATCGAAAATAGGTAAATGGCAGACCGCAATACACCTCCTCAGAAACGGTATTTCATAATGTTTCTTCGGA
>CAUQIB010000027.1:0-14864 GCA_963518085.1 uncultured Veillonella sp.
ATAGCTAGTGCTAAGAGCTTTTTATATGAGTAGCCCCCACATTTGACAAAGAGCCCACATAAAACCGTACAGCAATATATTGATGCGGTTAACCGATTACCCCATGGCGAAGCCCTTCTAAAGGGTGAGCAACGGTTGAGCAGCGCAGATAAAATGTAGTGATTTTTGCCAATTTTGAAAAATAAAAAAGCCAGTAAACATAAGTGTTTACTGGCTTTCTACGTTTGCGTTCTTATTCAGCTGTGATTGTTGCTACTGGGCAAACGGATTCGCAAGAACCGCAATCAATGCAAGTTTCATTGATTTCGTATTTAACTTCGCCTTCAGAAATTGCTCCTACTGGACAAACAGAAGCACAAGAACCACATTTAATGCATGCATCACCAATAACGCGCATGAGACACCTCCATAAAAAATAGAATTCGCTAACTTTATGATTATCATTTAACTAAGGTACTTACCTTTTTACATTCTCATTATTGCACGTTTTTTTAGAGTTGTCAAATACTTCTGTATATTTTTTGTATCTGATTTTCACAAGTAATGTTGCATTTTTTATATCAATGAACCCATCTATGAAGCTATTTGATATATTTTATCATTTATATTTCATTATGTATACAAAGAATAACTATGTATCCTTATATTCTCAATTATTTCTTCTCAGAATCATTTTGAGAACAATTATATTATCAAATAGGTATTTCTGTGATCCAAATGATTGTAATATACCTAATGTAACTGGTTCGATTCGTATCCCATAACCCGTTGCTTAATTTTGTACATCCGTACCCGTTGGTAATCGATTTCATCATGGTCTACCAAGGTGGCTACATCCACCCGCAGGGTCTTGGCAATTAAGTACAACACCTGCACCGATGTCCCCAACGACCCTTTAGCTCCTTCAATTTTTGCTAAATAGCTCGGACTAATGCCACATAATTTAGATAATTCTTTCTGTGAAAGCCCCTGACAACGTCTAACCCAAGCAATCTTTCTGCCTAAACAAATACAAAACTCTTCATACTCCGGCATAGATTCCATTGATTGTAAGTGAGTCCCCATATCTATACACCTCGTTTCCAAAAGTATACGACCGAACTGCTCTACTCACATTATATACAGGCAAAATTCATAAATCAAGGGCATATATTTCATTATTGCTTCTCTAGCAGTACCCTCCCTGACCTCTGGATGGTCACCTTTGTTTTGCTCGTATCATCCCACGTAGACTGAGATGTAACCCCTTCATCGGTAATGCTTAATTCCTGTGCTTTGCGCACCGATGTCTTACCTTGGCTTAACTCCTGATGGTATAGGTTTTCAAGATCAGATACCTCCTTCGTTTTCATAGACGTTGCTGGAATCAATCCAGATGGTAAGTAATATCCATCATCTACTTGTAAGGGGGCTCTCTGCTCCTTAGGATGAGAGGCATCTGTTTCCTGATTCTTTGCGTCACTTTCATCCGGCAAATACTGCAGAATATCTACCAAGTGTTTCAATGATTCTATACTATACTTTTGAATATCATCATAGGCGAAAGTAATCACATACCGATGCATAGGATCTTCTTTCAAAATCATATCCACTGTAAAACGCACTTTCGGTCCTTCCGATGTCATTTGCACAGACCGATCCCAACGAGCGGCCGTCATCTCTTCTCTCCACAACAGCCCACCTTCGATCTGCGTGTATTTTTCAGATAAATGCGGATCTTCACGTCGCCAAATTGCCATATACTCCTCATCCGTCATCCCTTGAATGGGTTGGTCATACCAAGTCGTATTCCATCGCTCCTGAGAAACACCTTGTATTGGCTTGTTATCTCGTCTCGTGATCATCATAGTCGTATGTTCATCAAAATCTAACAAAAAGCCCTCTATATGTCCGCTATCTGTAGGAACAACCTTATCAATCCAATGAATATCTTTCACAGCACCATACATATTCACCCGAAAATGAGCTGGTCGGTGGCTAATATAGAGTCCTCTCTTCTCTGGTGCAGCATTCTCCTTTTGTAATACGAAGCGTTCCCCATCTATTCCTTGAGCATCTACTGTTTGTACACTCCCTAACTCCCTTGTGGAAGTCCTCACCGGTATTCCCTCTATAGCATACGCCATACCTACAACTCCTGTGAAAGTAACCATCGCCATGCCACATACCACAGATTTCCACCACGTATTTTTAACTAGTTTGCTTTTCATTCGTTGATTTCCTTTCTTCGTAGCCCTTTATATCCTATGCTGATTTCTATATACTTTTAAAGTCAGCATATATCTATATACACCTCTAATAGTTTTTGCCGTATCACTTCGTGTTTAATACAAATATATATCTAGTATACCATAAAATGGCTTATTATAAGTGTCTAAGCACTACATCACACCGTTTGTCTATGATTTTGTGTATCCCCAAACCAACATTCATACATATCAGCACCAGTTCCGACAATGCTCCCACAATCACTATAAAAATATACTTAGATGCGACTATCAACGCCGAATATAGTATAAAATCATATATGATAAAATCCTAACATATATGAACATTGATGTCTTTAATCAGATTTCCCCCTATTAATTTAGTCATATATCTTATGATACTCTTAGATTATATTATCCTATAACCCATCTTGTAACGATAACGTTCTTAGAAAATGTCTATCCCTATTTGCACAACAAAAAGAGAACCCACTATTGTGAGTTCCCTTATATAGTATTATGTAATTCTATATCTTATAGTTTATCCAATGCTTGTGCTAAGTCAGCAATGATATCATCTACATTTTCGATACCGATGGATACACGTAATTGTTCTGGTTTTACACCTGCTGTCAATTGTTCCTCAGGGCTCAATTGAGCATGTGTTGTACTTGCTGGGTGAATCACCAAGGATTTAGCATCCGCTACGTTAGCAAGGTTAGAGAAGATTTCAAGAGCATCAACAAATTTGATACCTTCTTCTTTACCACCTTTAACACCGAATGTGAAGACAGCACCAACGCCATTCGGGAAGTATTTATCAGCCAATGCTTTGTATGGGCTGTTTGGTAATTCTGGGTAATTTACGTAAGCAATTTTTGGATGATTTACCAAGAAATCTACTACTTTACGAGTATTTTCTACATGGCGTTCTACACGTAAGGACAATGTTTCAATGCCTTGGATAATCAACCATGCTGCTAGTGGAGTAATGGATGCACCAGTGTCACGCAATAATTGAGCACGCACTTTCACAGTGAAAGGAATTGGAAGATCTCCGTATACTAAACCATTGTAATGTACGTCCCCTTCTACGAATCCAGGATAACGACCGTTTGCTTTGTAGTCGAACTTGCCACTTTCCACGATCACACCAGCGATCGTTGTGCCATGACCGCCTAAGTATTTAGTAGCAGAATGAACCACTACGTCTGCACCATGTTCAAACGGACGGAACAAGTATGGAGTACCGAATGTATTGTCCACAATCACGATAATACCGTGAGCGTGAGCGATTTCAGCAATCGCCTCTAAGTCTACAAGGTTAGCCCCTGGGTTACCCACAGACTCTACATAAATCGCTTTTGTTTTATCATCAATCGCTGCTTTGAACTCATCTAAATTATCTGGATTAACAAATTTTGTAGTGATGCCAAAACGTGGCAATGTAGCACTGAATAAGTTGTAAGTGCCACCATATAATGTAGATGCTGCAATGATGTTATCCCCTGCAGAAGCTACGTTTTCAATAGCATATGTAATCGCTGCAGAACCGGATGCTACAGCAATCGCACCAGCACCACCTTCTAAAGCAGCTACACGACTTTCCAATACATCTTGTGTAGGGTTACCTAAACGAGTATAGATAGGGCCCGCATCAGTTAAAGCAAAACGACCAGCTGCTTGTTCTGCATCTTTAAATACATAAGAAGTTGTTTGATAAATTGGCACCGCACGGGAACCTGTTGCGTCCACTGTATGACCTGCGTGTAATTGTAATGTTTCAAATTTGTAATTGCTCATGTTACTTTCCTCACTATTCTTAAATCTTTACTATCTAATAACTAGGATTAAATCACCCAGTCTTGTATATATGTTTCTTCAATCGGTCTCGATTGCAATTCACTGACCTCATACGGTGTTTCTTGGTACACATAATAATTTAACCAGTTTGTGTAGAGTATCGTCGATGCCGAACGCCATCGTATTATCGGCGTCTTAGTTGGGTCATCCCCAGGAAAATAATTTTCTGG
Organism: uncultured Veillonella sp.; assembly: GCA_963518085.1. Lineage (GTDB taxonomy): Bacteria > Bacillota > Negativicutes > Veillonellales > Veillonellaceae > F0422. The sequence goes on from CAUQIB010000027.1 coordinate 4,241, forward strand.
AATCTCAATCTCCAAGCCTTGCTTTCTATCCCGATCATACTCTTGGTATAAGGTATCTCGATCATATTCTGGATGCCCAAAAATAAACACATGCTTATTATCATAGGACCTGGCAATACCAACACCCGTCTTATCCGCGCGGACTAGCACTTCTAGCTGAGGGTGAGCGTTAATTTCACTTTCACTCACCGTCGTATGCCGTGAATGAGGCATATAGAAGAGTTCATCTAGACCACGCATCAGCATGGGCTTTGTATTCTGCACTTCTTGTTCGTACACACCGAATAACTTAGTAGGTAAATCTTCCTTGTGTATACCAAAGTGCTTATAAATCCCTGCTTGGGCTCCCCAACAAATGTAGAGCGTGGAACACACATGGGTTTTACTCCATTCCATAATCTCTGAAAGTTCATCCCAATAATCCACTTCCTCAAAAGGCATTTGCTCTACCGGAGCACCTGTGATAATCAAGCCATCAAAGTATTGATCTTTGATTTCTTCGAAAGTCCTATAAAAGGTTTCCAAGTATTCTTGACTTGTATTACTCGCCGTATAGGACGCGGTATAAAGAAAAGTGACCTTCGTTTGCAACGGTGTATTGCTCAAAGCACGAAGCAATTGAGTTTCCGCCGTCTCTTTCCGTGGCATCAAGTTCACAACCACAATGTGGAGTGGTCGAATATCTTGCGACTCTGCCCGTTCCGAATCCATAACGAATATATTCTCTTCTGAAAGTCTCCCTATAGCAGGTAATCCTTTCACTACTCGTATCGGCAACCCATTCACCTCTCTTTCCTACAAAACCTATCGATTAACGATGAATTAAGTATACTAGGATGTCCATCATATGTCAACAATATACGTACATTTATCCTTATACAGGATACATATTATTATATATAGTCATTACCTATAACAAAATAGCAAGTCCATAAATTTGCAAATACCCCAGCGCATACGAATCCTTTATCACCTTCACTAGAGTCACAATGATATATCTCCCAGAAGAGTACGATGTACCACGCCCCACCCCTGAAGAACGCAGTTAGACGTAGCAGTCTTTATGGCGGGCCTGACTGACTAAATCAAGACAAACCCAAGAAGAGCACGACATGTTCCGGAGCAAACCTAACCACTGTATCAGTTTGCGGAGGAATATGTCGTGCTCTTCCCTTTGCCTAATTAACACCGCCACAGACTGCATAGTATAACAAGTGACGATACAAGGCTCCATAGACTAAGAAGTAGTATTTTTTCTGAAAGTATGCTATAATATAGACATAAAAAGAAGAGCCATCAACGTGTGAACGGCGTTAGGCTCATCTCAGAAATTAGGAAACTGAAATAGCCTAACGTGTTAAGGTATGTAAGACCTTATACGTTAGGCTTTTTCATTGGTTATTTAAACAACTCAATGAGCTGTACTACTAATTTTAGAATTAAAATCAATACTTCGATTTTTCTAAACTTTTGCATAGTACCACCTCCTCCCATACTAGGAAGGGATGAGCCCAACTCACGTTGATGACTCTTTAATTGTATTATAGCACAAATCACACACAACGTTGATAATAATTACCAACTATTTGAAGGATATAAACGGATATAGTAGTCCAACACAATTCCACACTCTCCCCTCTGAGGAACGCAGTTAGACGTAGCAGCCTTTGTGGCGGGTCCTACTGACTAAAACAAGCAAACCCAAGAAGCCCATGGCGTGCTCCTGAACAAACATGATGAAATACCGTTTGAGAAGGAGTATGCCATGGGCTTCCCTTTATCTTATTCAATTAACCCTGCCACAGGCTGCATAGCGTAACAAGTGACGATCCATTATGAAATACCGTTTGTGAGGGGGATGCCGTGCTCTTCTCTTTGCCTAAATATATATAATTGAACGTGACAAGCAATAGTCACAGTGTATTGCGGTCATCCCTTTATCCTATTCAGTTAACACCGCCACAGGCTGCATAGCGTAACAAGTGAGCAACCTTTAATTATATCGTGCTTTATTCTCCGCTTATATACCATTAGAAACAACTAGCATATGCATTATATTTTTTAAATCCCATATGCTAATTCGATATTTATGAGCACTTTTGACCATTTTATTGATGACTTTTCTCATTTCTTGATTTATAATTCTAATCAAGAGAACAAGCGCTTGTAACAAAACTATCACTCCATTATCATTCGTAAGAATAAGGAGGTGGTTGCCAAAAAAACTGATACTATAGTAACTAGTACTACAGTGATAAGCCCTTTTCTACAAGGAGGTTACAATGGCAACGTCGTATATTACTAAAAGTCTTCAAGACGCATGCCCCGATTTCGGAGAAGATTCTTATACCGATGAAGAGCTAGTCGCCTTAGCCCAAGCAGGCCATGCATCTGCTACTGTCATTTTATGTCATCGTTATGTACCACTCATCACGCGATACTCTCATGTACGTCAGCTCCGCAGCCTAGAAAATGATCTAGAAGCTACCCTATGGGAAACATTCTTAACAGCTATCCAAACTTATGATTTAAGCGGTACCGTACCTTTTGCGGGGTTTGTAAAGTCTCGCATCCATTACAGGGAAATGAACCTATTCCGCAGTAGCATTCAACAATGGAATCATGAATCTTTACTCCATGAAGACACTGATGATGACACGAACCCTATTATCTATATTCCCGCAGAAGATGATACTGAAGAGGAGGCTCTAGCCCATCTGCAAATCGTAGCGCTGAAAGAAGCCCTTTCACGTATTGATACAAGCCACGCAAAATTACTAGAACAAATTTTATTTCAAGGTAAATCAATTAGCGATATGGCTAATATATATGGTATGAGTCGCCAGGGCATGCACAAAAAATATAAAAAAGCTATCGCTTTGGTACAACAAGAATTAGAAGGATCGAAATATTAAACTACATTAAGGCTTATCACAAAAACCTGAATCTCTTTTCAAGGGATTCAGGTTTTTACGATTCTATGATATAGTTTAAAATTCACAACTACTCTACTTTCAAAATATCTTGATACATAAACATAACAATAGCCACCTTGCTGTGGTTAGCAAGATGGCTACGGTAATCCTTGGCACTAAGTCAAATATACTATTGGTTTACATATACCTCTGTAGTATGTGGTTCATTACTGTCTAAAGACCCTATCCTACCTTATCGTTTTAACCACTTGTATACCCAGAAGGCAATTCTAATTAATTTTACCGCTTTTTCAACCTTGTCCATATTACGCCGCCAATGCAATTGCATTATTACGAACAACACCCACCAATGGATACGCATATAACTTACCTAATGCGTCGCCTACGGCTTTGATATCTTCGTCGGATGCTGCTTCGTTCACATAGGCAAAGTTGGCTACTTTCACATTGTGCGCGCCTTCGCCCTTTTTAAATTGCAATTGTAATTTAGTCACCATTGTTGTTGTCATACTTTACTCCTCCTTATTCTACCACTGTAGATTCTGTAGTCACTAATGTACCATGTTGAAAGCTAGTTAAGCGTTGATCTTTACGACCACGAAGTACATCTTTTTCTACCATAAGCTGTCCTACTGTGTCGATTTCAGATTTGGTCACCCCTTCTTTTGGGAATCCTACTACAATACTTACCTCTTCCTTAGATGTGTCCATAAAGACTAAATGTAATTCTTTTTTCATTACTGTACTTGCTGCCATATTGTTCTCCTTTCCTAGTACCAAGTCCTTACACTTAGATACATTCAGAAATAGAGAGGATGTCAACCAACTATTTAAAAATTACTATATAGGCAACCCCTATAATACTTAACATTTTATTCTTATTTTACTTATTCCTACTGATTTGCTATACTGTGTTTGTCGATGTGATACTCGACAGGAACTATGAATCCTCATATGTTCCAGCCTTTCAAACTACTTACATATGTGATAACGGTGACTTCCCATACACACTTATAGTTATCACAAACAAGCCACCTACTCGGCCCCATACGAGTCAGGTGGCTTTCACCTTATATGCACTTGTTGTATACATCAGCGCTACTCTCACAGACACTTTACACAATTCAGCGCTGTTACTTACACACCATGTAGTATATACTGATTGTAAATGAACTATCTAATTATAAAGAAGGAGTACGACTATGAATAAAACTATTTACTTAGGCGGCGGTTGTTTTTGGGGTGTTGAAAGCTACTTTCAACGCATTCCAGGCATTGTAGATACTGAAGTAGGCTATAGCAATGGTGCTCAGCCAAATCCAAGTTATGAGGACGTATGCCGTGGTAGCGGTCATGTGGAAACTGTGAAAGTCACTTATGATACATTCATAATTTCCCTACCTAAAGTATTACAATATTTTTTGCGTATCATCGATCCTTTCAGCATCAACAAACAAGGCAATGATGTGGGGGTGCAATATCGCAGTGGTATATATTATGAAAACCCTGACGATAAATCCATCATCGAATCTACCTTGGAACGCGCTAACAGCCACTACAAAAATCCTTTTGCCATCGAAGTCTTACCCTTAGCATCTTTTTATCCAGCTGAAACCTATCACCAAGACTACTTAGACAAAAATCCAAATGACTATTGCCATATTAATGTATCCAAAGCCCATGAACCTTTGATTGATGAAAGCGATTACGAACGCAAATCTGACTCTATTTTACGAGAAGAACTCAGCGACTTAGCCTATTCTGTGACGCAACAGAGTGCTACAGAGCGACCTTTCTCTCATGAATATACAGATGAGTTCCGTCCAGGTATCTATGTCGATATTACCTCTGGTGAGCCTCTCTTCATCTCTGCTCAAAAGTTTAACTCTGGTTGCGGTTGGCCTAGCTTTGCACAGCCCATCAACAGTGACGTCATTCGTTACTATCACGACGATAGTTTAGGACATCACCGTATAGAGGTACGCAGTCGCATTGGTGATGCTCATTTAGGGCATGTCTTTGAAGATGGACCACAATCTATGGGTGGCCTCCGGTATTGTATCAACGGTGCTGCCTTGCGTTTTATTCCTCTCGAAAAACTGGAGGAAGAAGGATATGGTAGTTTGCGTAAGTTCGTAGAACGTAGCGAAGCTCTATCTCAAGATTCTTAAGAACATTACCATACAATAGATTGGCATATGTCCACTATCATTTTTATAACTACAGTTCATCGTAACTGACAACACAAAAGACTGTAAACTCAGGGCTATATTCCCATGTGTTTACAGTCTTTTATTGTTATATGGATACTATATGATTATGTATTCTATCTATAGCGATAAAGCTAGCATTCTTGAACACTATGTTTATACTGGTAAAGTACGTATATCCCTATAGATTATGCATATGCTATTGTATCCCCGTAAATTCTGTATCTTACAAGTGCAGAAAATTAGACACGCCATGAAATCCACGCAATAGTATCCGTTGTGTGGTTTTCTAATTTCCCATCTACCGCTTTAGCAGATAAGAACTCCCAGATTTCTTGTTTAATCACCTCTAAATCACCACCCACTTTTCTTTGTACTCGTATACAGAAATAGTCCACGGCTTCATCGACTGTCAAGGTTTCTATTTCTTCCACCGTTTTGTACGTAATGTTTACATTCTTACCGATTTCATTAACTGTGCCCAAACAATCTTGTAGCATAGATTCCCATGGGCTTCCGCTTACACCATATCGCTCGGAATAGATGGCATCTAAGTATTCATCTTTTCGATCGGCGAACATGATGCATAAACAATGTTTGCGACTAGCTTTGTGCAAGGCGTGAAGATTCGCCGTATCCGACATGATAGGGCAGAAAATACTGTATACCAAGTCAAATCGTTTGTCCCAACCTAGGGCTTGCCGTGCCTCTTCGGACCATGGTCCTAGCCATAAATCTAATGAAAGCCCTTCACTTTCACTAATGGCTTTACCACCTTCTAGCATACCTGTAGAAAGATCGACACCAGTTACTTTCACCCCATTACGAGCGAGTCCCATGGCATAATCACCAGTACCACAGCCTACATCAAGAGCGGTTTCTCCCTCTGCAGGATGAATCCCTAACTCTTGTAATCGAGCTACAAAATCCACCACTTGTGCCACACGATCCTCACGTTTGTGCATATTGACGAAGAACTTGGATGTTTGATTCCAAGATTGTTGTTCCTCTTGCCAGCCTTCCATAGAAACGGGCATTGTTGTGATTGTACTCATAAAAACCTCCTTGTATCTGTATACTTAATAGACTAGATATAATTTACATGTATATGACTACTACTATTATTATATATGATATTTTCAAATTATATATGATAAACATTATCAACTTATATACTTTAATCATACTATATAACAAGCACATATACTGTGCCTATGGCAACAAAATTTATAAAACTTTACATCCTAAACGCTTATACTCACTTATGATTCTAGGATTCTATGCATCTATTCTATCATCGTAACAACAAACACTCTTTTATAAGATATACTATCGTAACTGTAAATACATATAATATGAGAAAGATACATGAATTGCTAGGCTAGTTGCACTCTTTTGATATCCATATATCTGTATAAGAACTATTAAAACACAAAAAAGCGACCTTGCGGTCGCTTTTCGTAATTAGAATCTATGATTCAATTATGCTTCGATAGCTGTAACAACACCAGCGCCTACTGTATGTCCACCTTCGCGGATCGCGAAACGTAAACCTTCTTCAATAGCGATTGGAGTGATAAGCTCGATGTTCATAGTGATGTTATCACCAGGCATACACATTTCTGTACCTTCTGGTAAGTTGATAACGCCAGTTACGTCAGTTGTACGGAAGTAGAATTGTGGACGGTAGTTGGAGAAGAATGGAGTATGACGGCCACCTTCTTCTTTTGTCAACACGTATACTTCTGCTTTGAATTTAGTGTGAGGTTTGATGGAACCTGGTTTAGCCAATACTTGACCACGTTCGATGTCTTTACGGTCGATACCGCGAAGAAGTGCCCCTACGTTGTCACCTGCTACTGCAGATTCCAAAATTTTACGGAACATTTCAAGACCAGTTACTGTAGTGCTGGATGGTTCTTCTTGAAGACCAACGATTTCTACTACGTCACCAACGTTGATTTGACCACGTTCTACACGGCCAGTTGCTACTGTACCACGACCAGTGATTGTGAACACGTCTTCGACAGGCATCAAGAATGTTTTGTCTGTATCACGTTCTGGAGTTGGGATGTATTCGTCAACTTTAGCCATCAATTCGTTGATTGCTTCAACGTAAGTAGCGTCGCCTTCTAATGCTTTCAATGCAGAACCTGCCACAACTGGGATGTCATCGCCAGGGAATTCGTAGCTGGAAAGCAATTCACGGATTTCCATTTCTACTAATTCTAATAATTCTTCATCGTCAACCATGTCTTTTTTGTTCATGAATACAACGATAGCTGGTACACCAACTTGGCGAGCTAGCAAGATGTGCTCACGAGTTTGTGGCATAGGGCCGTCAGCTGCGGATACAACTAGGATAGCGCCGTCCATTTGAGCAGCACCAGTGATCATGTTTTTAACATAGTCAGCATGGCCTGGGCAGTCAACGTGTGCATAGTGACGAGTATCTGTTTCATACTCTACGTGTGCAGTGTTGATTGTGATACCGCGTTCACGTTCTTCTGGAGCTTTGTCGATCATGCTGTAGTCTTGGAAGTCAGCTTGACCTTTTTCAGCAAGAACTTTAGTGATTGCTGCTGTTAAAGTAGTTTTACCATGGTCAACGTGACCGATAGTACCAATGTTAACGTGTGGTTTATTACGTTCAAATTTTGCTTTTGCCATTGTTAAAATAGCCTCCTTCAATACAAAAAAACTAATTACCTTTATTATATATGATTAGATAGATAAATACAAATACAGTTTAGTTATTTTAACATATATTCTAATACGCTAAGCACAATCCCTGTAATAACATATAAGATAAATACCTTACCTTTTGTTGCCAATAAAATTCGAGACATTAAGGATATATTCTGATAAAAAATCCAAAGACCTACTGCTATAATAATTCCTAAAATACCTAGTGCAGAACTAGCGCCACCTGTTAATAGCAAATCCGCTGATACAGCTATACTAACTAACAGAATAAGCCCTGCAATAGAGCCATAGACATTAGCAATAATATTTCCATAAATGAATCCTCTAACTACATCTGACCACGTACCTCGTCCTTGGGTCAACTTATACAGTCCGAAAAATATAGCACTATTAATAAACAACCCCACAGAACGTAATACAAATATAAGCACAGCCATCCCCAGAATGATAGCTGACCCTAAAGCAGCTATTGCCAAGATGTATGAATCCGCCAAAAAACCTATCAATGGAGATAGTAAACTAGCCACAATCAAGGAAAATATAATATCGAGACAGAAATAGGTCAACAATCCCTTCTTTACCGTCCCATGCTCTGCAATTTGATCGAATCCCTTACTCTTAGGATGCCAAATTAATTCTTTTAAATCATTAAACCATGTTGTCATATGTACCTTCCCTCTTACTGAGATATATTTTCATTTATAATGCTCTATCAATTGCTGAATCGCGGAGATATCCACTGCATCTAACTCACCGATTTTACTTCGGCATAGTCATACTCCTGTGGTAACACTAAATGGTTAGATTCATCTCTTGTGCCAATGAAGTCTTTCTCTGTAAATGGTAATGTGAATTTATCAACAATTTCAATATGCTCGTAGTATTCTGTAATTCGATGTTTCGGAATAATTTTATCGCCAGTAGAATAGTACACCTCATACCAAGGTGTCCCTTTTTCGTGAGATTTATTCACCAAAGAAGACGTAGACATTGTGCTATATTTACGCAAAACATCTAACAAGTATAATTGCTCTTCTTTGGTCAACGCTTGTCTATCAAACGATTGATTAACAATCCCATTTCTTCCATATTCTTTAAAAGTTTTATAAACAGATCTAACAACCGGGCCTAAATCCCATGCTTCAAAATCTTCTTCAATAAGAGTATAACCTAATGATGAAATACTCCCAGCTTGAGCAAAGTACAACAGTTTATTTAACCGTAAATTAGTCATCGCATCCTCATTAGGAGCATTAGAAACTATTTCAATAAAAAATTTCGCCACATCTATCGCTTTAGCCATAGAGCCACCACCTTTCTGTACTTTCATTATACAAAGTCAATCTATGAAATTCAATGGATATCTAACTAAGTTAAGAAAATAATTCTTAATCCCCTGGTTTATCTTTATCTAATATTCTGATAAAATAAAGATATAATTATGATAACAAGGGGGTGTTTACTATGATTCATATTCGTCCAGTCTCTGACTTACGGAATAAATTTCCTGAAATTGAAGAAACTGTGATCAACTCAAACTCACCAGTATTTCTCACAAAAAATGGATATGGTACTATGGTACTGATGAGCATCGAGCAATATTCCACACTGACCATGGATGTAGAGGAGAAACTTGATGAAGCAGATACATTAGCTAGAAGTTCAACAACACGACTTTCTAAAGCTGAAGTATTTAATTCGGCAAGGAGCTGTATCGATGAGCCAAGCAACCTATAAACTAACTTTTCTTCCCATCTTTGAAAAAGATTTAATAGAAGTTACATCGTATATCGCCAATACTCTTCAAAATCCAGAGGCCGCCCATCAACTGCTAGATGATATAGAAATTGCAATTGAAAAAAGGTTAGTCGCACCTCTATCCTTTGCACCTTTTCAATCATCAAAAACAAGAGAACACCCTTACTACAGAATCAATGTGCGAAATTTCTCTATTTTTTATGTAGTTATCGGTGATACAATGGAAGTCCGCCGACTTATGTATGCGAAACGTAATATAAACGAAATACTACTCACAGACATATAAAGATTGGGGATACTCTTATATGAGTATCCCCAATCTTTATTGCTCCGTATTTCTGGCATAAAAAAATCCTCACCTAAAGTGAGGTTATTGGTGGCGGCACACGGATTTGAACCGCGGACACACCGGGTATGAACCGATTGCTCTAGCCAACTGAGCTATGCCGCCAAGTATATGGAGCTAGTGACCGGGATTGAACCGGTGACCTTATCCTTACCAAGGATACGCTCTGCCGACTGAGCTACACCAGCACATTCAATCACTAACGAGTTAACATGGTTGCGGGGACAGGACTTGAACCTGCGACCTTCGGGTTATGAGCCCGACGAGCTACCAACTGCTCCACCCCGCGATGAAAATGGTGGAGGGAGAAGGATTCGAACCTTCGAAGTCGAAGACGGCAGATTTACAGTCTGCTCCCTTTGGCCGCTCGGGAATCCCTCCAAAAAAATGGAGCTGGCGATAGGAATTGAACCCACAACCTGCTGATTACAAGTCAGCTGCTCTACCGATTGAGCTACGCCAGCACACTTACATATAATATTATATATGTTTATATTTACTTTGTCAAGGGTTTTTTCACTCTTTTGTGGTGCTCTTGACTACTCGTATATAATAACACATCTAATACATATAATGCAAGTATTTTGTAAAAATTTTTTAACTTTTTCAGAAACTTAAATTGCAAATAGAAATTGAACACTTTGATACAAATAATTTAATAGCTCATG
>CAUQIB010000028.1:0-14519 GCA_963518085.1 uncultured Veillonella sp.
TTTAATTACGTCTATATTTAATTATTTTTTATGACAAATTAATTTGTGCTTGACAGTAGTTCTATAGAATTAAAAAAATCGACCCCAAAAGGAGTCGATTTTCCATACTAACTTGTAATCAAAAGCGCTTAGCTAATTAAACTCAGTAGTATTAAGAACGTACAACTATTTTTTATTTTTAGTTGCTAATGTAGCTAACATAGCTTCCTCAGTACGACGTCGTACTGCATCTACTAATGGTTTGACTTCTAAGAATTCAGCATCAGTCAAACGGAAAGTACGTCCTTTACGTTCAAATAAGGATTTTTTGCGACCTGCACCAGCCCGCTTGCCGCCCCAATTATTACCTTTCATGATAATGCCTCCCTCACAATAAGTAAAAATAAAGACGATTCACATTAAATACTAATTATACTGCTCTAAACTTAGTATATACTTTTATTTTCATAATTTCAAGATGAAAAGACATATATAGTGAATTTATTTGATTGAATTATGCCAACAAATCAAAAGTAATACAATAGTTGATCAAAACTACCCTGATATACACGATATATGCATAATAAAAACCAAAATAGAACAGGTGCTCTATTTTGGTTTTTTTTCTGTTCTTAACGAGGACGACCTTTTTTAGGATTGTATAAATTCATTCCTTTATCAATCCCCACTTCTACACAGCCAAGGACTGCTTTTACCATAGCCTTAATCCCCTTTTGTACTGTGTCCTGTTGGTCTTCAGGGAACCGAGATAATACATGGTCTACCACTGTCCATTCTGGCAAAGGCCTACCAATGCCAAAGCGAAAATGTGGAAATCCATCCGTTCCTAAATGACTAATCATTGACTTAATGCCATTATGACCACCTGCACTGCCATTTGGTCGAATCCGTAATTTACCTACAGGCAAATCCATGTCATCATATATGACATATACATCTTCAGGTGTGAGCTTATAATATCGCATCAATGGTCCCACCGATTCACCACTAAGGTTCATAAATGTTTGTGGTTTCACCAATAACACTTTTTCACCCTCTATGATGCATGAGCAAATTTCTGCTTTATAATCTTCTCTCCAAGGTGTATGACTTATCCCCTCGGCTATAGCATCTACTACCATAAAGCCGATATTATGACGAGTTCCCTCATAGTCCCTGCCTGGATTTCCAAGTCCAACGATTAATTTCATCTTATTTATCGAACAAAGAGCTTACAGACTCTTCTTGAAAAATACGCAAAATCGCTTCTCCTAATAATGGAGCCACGGACAATACTGTAATATTTGGTAAGCGACGTTCTTCAGGAATATCGATTGTATTAGTTACAATTAACTCTTTAATGTTGGAGTTTGCAATACGTTCACACGCTGGATCTGTTAACACTGCATGAGTGACACAAGCTGTTACAGATTTAGCACCAAATTCTTGCAATGCTTTGGCCCCTTCTACAAGAGACCCAGCCGTATCTACGATATCATCAATAATGATACAGTTTTTACCTTTTACATCACCAATTAGATTCATTACTTTTGCAACACCTGGTTGAGGGCGTTTTTTCTCAATAATCGCAATCGGTGCCCCAATACGGTCAGCTAAATCACGAGCACGTGTTACCCCTCCAAGGTCTGGAGATACAACGATGACATCTTCCATTTTCTTTTCATTAATATAGTTTGCAATAAGGGAAGCCCCCATTAAATGGTCTACCGGTACATCAAAGAAACCTTGAATTTGACCTGCGTGAAGATCTACCGTTACAAGGCGAGTAACGCCAGCAGTTTGTAATAAGTCTGCCATTAATTTTGCTGTAATTGGTTCTCTGCCACGAGTTTTTCTGTCTTGGCGAGCATAGCCATAATATGGTACAACGGCTGTAATATGGCGAGCGGACGCACGTTTTAACGCGTCTGCCATGATGAACAACTCAACTACATTATCATTCACAGGATAGCTAGTTGGTTGCACGATAAATACATCTTTACCACGTACACTTTCATCAATCATGACTTGCACTTCTCCATTGTTGAAGCGACCTACAAATGCTTCCCCTAATGGAAGGTCCAAATAATCACAAATTTCTTTGGCTAATGCTGGATTCGCATTACCTGTAAAAACTTTGAGTCGTTTACCATCTTCTAATGCCATGTCATTACTCCTCTAAAACAATTGACTTACAATTTGATGCACAAAGGCTCTCTATATATTGTACTTCATTTTCTCAATTTTGTGTAAACAATTTTATGAAATTTCCGTACATTTTTACTTTTTGAAAGTATCCTCTGTAACCCAGTTCTCTTTTACCACTTGGCGAGCCCGTCCAAATGCCAATCCACGGCTTGGCACATCCTTCGTAATCGTAGAGCCTGCTGCCACGTAGCTTTCACTACCGATTGTTACAGGAGCTACTAAGTTGGAGTTACAACCCACAAATACGCCATCTTCAATGGTTGTACGATGTTTCTTTTTACCATCATAGTTGACAGTAATCGTACCACAACCGATATTTACCTTGGATCCTACATCACTATCGCCAATATAGGACAAGTGTGGAAGTTTTGTACCTGTACCAACCACGCTGTTTTTCACTTCTACGAAATTGCCGATTTTCACCTTGTCTGACAATACTGTATCTGGGCGCAAATGAACGAATGGACCGATGACTGTATCATTTTTAATTTCACAATCATGGGCGTAGGAATCATGGATATGGTTATTATCGCCCATTGTCACATTGGACAAACATGTATTAGGGCCCAAAATATTATTGGTTCCCACCACCGTATTACCTTCTAGGGTTGTATTCGGATAGATGATTGTATCTGGTCCCACCACCACTTCTGGAGCAATGTAGGTACTATGTGGATCCACCAAGGTAACACCGGCTTCCATCAAAGCTAAGTTTGTGCGATTCCGCAAAATCAATTCTGCTTGTGCCAATTGCAAGCGGCTATTGACCCCTAGAGATTCATCGCTGTCCATGGTCATGTATGCGCTCACCGTTTTGCCTGCTTGTACAAGGATGCTCACCACATCTGTAATGTATAGCTCTCCTTGCGCATTGTCATCTGACAATTGCTCTAAACAAGGCCATAATTCTTTGGAATCGAAAATGTACATGCCTGTGTTCACTTCGTGCACTTTCAATTCATCCAGTTTGCCATCTTTTTCTTCTACAATGCGTTCTACAGATTTAGTTTCATTGCGAATGATTCGACCATACCCATATGGGTTATCCATGTAGGCTGTTAGCACTGTGGCTGCTGCCCCTGTTTCTTTGTGGTGCGCCAACAATTGCTCTAATGTTTGTTGCGTTACCAATGGTGTATCGCCGCACAACAACAAAATCAGGCCTTCATGGTTGCCGAGTACAGATTCTGCTTGTTGTACTGCATGGCCTGTACCTTTTTGTTCTAATTGTGTCACGTATTCCACACGATCACCTAAGTAGGATTTCACATCGTCTCCGCCAAAACCCACGATGACCACATTGCGCTTAGCCCCTACAGATTGAGCCGCTTCTAAGACCCGTTCCACCATAGCTTTACCAGCTACTTTGTGCAATACCTTTGGAAGTTTAGATTTCATACGTGTCCCTTTACCAGCCGCTAAAATCAAACCTACTAATTCATTCATATGCATCCACCTTTATTGTTGACATAGTAATAGTATATATAAATTAGCATACCATATTGCGGGAGATTTTTCGACTGCTAATTATAGTATGTATCTCCTAACAAGTGATTATGCTACACACTAGAATTGTATGCATTGCTATCACCCTATACGGTTAGCTACCCTTATCATCTTACGATGGAGTGTCTAATAACCATTCTAATACATTTCTCTGTTGAATCCCATTATAGCTTGCATTCTTATTAATCACATCGAAGGTTAATAGGAACTTAGGATAATGATCTTGTATTTGTTCTAACGGTTTAAGTTCTTGTTCTAACGTATGAGGATCTAATACACTTTGGCTTACTTGATAATATTCCATAGTACCATGTTTTTGTGCGATAAAGTCGATTTCTCCTTTTTGTAGATGACCTACATACACCTTGTATCCTCGACGGATCAGTTCTAAAAACACGATGTTTTCTAAGATATGACCTGTATCTTCGCCACGATTGGATAACAAGAATTGTTTTAACGCTACATCCGCTGCATAATACTTAGCGTTTATTTGTAATACTTCTTTTCCGCGGACATCATAACGATTCACTTGATACATGAGTAAAGCATCTTTTAGACCACTCAGATAGCGTTCAATGGTTCTACCATCCACTTTACGTCCTGCACTGATAAGAGAATTCTTAATCTTTGTAGGATTAATAAGACTTCCAATATTGGCAAACAAATATCTAGCTACACTTTCCAATAATTGAGGATCTCCAATTTTACTCCGAGTAATGATATCTTTCAACACAATGGTGTTAAATATGCCTTGTAAATAATCTAAGATCATAGGTAGATTATCCCCTAACGTTAAAGTGCCCGGGAATGAACTATATTGAATATATTTTTGATACAATTCCTCTAATAATTGGTGCTCATCGTTTCCATGAGCCTCACAAAATTCTTTGAATGAAAGAGGTAACATATCTAACTGCACATAACGCCCCGACAATAAAGTAGCCATTTCAGAAGACATAAAATACGAATTAGATCCAGTGATGTATACCTTCACCTTATCTTTGATATACAAACTGTCCACCACTTTTTCAAAGTTAGGTACGTGTTGTATTTCATCAAGAAATATATACATCTCTTGATTCAGTATAAGCCGTTCTAAAATGTATTGGTACAACTTACGATACTCTTGCAAATGCTCATACTCTAAATCTTCAAAACTAATGCTTACAATCTGCTCCGGCTGAACACCTTGGGCTAACAACTCTTCCTTATACAACTGAAAGAGCGTTGACTTACCACACCGACGGATACCAGATACAACAATAATTGCATCCGTGTGCCGATGATTGCGTAAAAAATCTAAATACTGTTTGCGCTCGATTAACTTCATGTGTTCCCTCCTTTATGTTATGGATTTTTATTATGTTGTGGATTCTATAACATATTATATTCTCTATTTTATTATTTTATGTATTCTATAACATATTTTTGCAATCATTCTTATTTTTTATGGATTTGAATGTAACTTTTTATTTATTTTATCATTTTTATGGAGTCTGTGACAAATTTTATCCATCCTTATACTACTGTATGTTATAGAATGTTATTTCATGCTAGTATCATTTATAACATAAGTCTATATACGTCCATATTGTGCATACTCCAAGTATCTACACTACTACTATAAATACAACAAAGGAAAGCCCCCTACTGAGGCTTTCCTTTGTAACTTTCACTAGCACATTCTACTAGTGCCTATTCTTTTATCAGTATTATTTCATCTGTCTAGGCTTTCTCAGCAGCCGCATAGATTTTTTGTACCCCTCTGTTAGATAAGTAACAAGAGAACATACAAAGAACTACGCCCACTAATAATGTGTAGAAGCCCATGTCCCAGCCCCAATGATCTACAACAAAACCAAAGAGTGTTGTGCCTAAGGAACTACCCACAAGGTAGCTCATAAAACCACGCAAGCCTACAGCAGATCCTAGAGCAAAGGTTGGAATCACTTCCATCGCTTGTACAGGAATCATAGATTGCGGAATATAAATCAAACATCCAGTGATACAAGCAAATACAGTGGCCCATAAAATACTGTCAGAGTTCATATACCCAATGACGCAAGCAAAGATGACCACTAAGCAATAGATTGGTAATTGCATGATGCGTCCTTTGAAGTATTTATCTACCAAATAGCCTGCCAAGATAGTAGATGGAATAGCAGCCCATTCAAATAACATATAGGCTACACTCATCTCTGTTTTCGTAAATCCTTTTACTTTCAGTAAGTATAAAGGAATCCAAGTAATCATACCAAAGCGGACCATGTATACGAATACGTCGATTAACACTAAATACCAAGAGTTTGGATTTTTAAACACAAAGTTGTAGAACACTTGGAATGCATTCATATTCTCCGGTTTACCCGCTGCCATTTTAGCAGATTTTTGTCCTGCTGCTTCCTCTTGGAATACTTCCTCTACCGTTGGTAACCCTTCTTCTGTTGGACGTTTACGAACAAAATACAAGACTAATAGCACGCAAATGGCGGCTAATATTGCTGGTACTGCAAATGTACCGAGACGCCAATGCTCTGTTCCTAAATAGCCAATCGCTACACCTACGATAGGTGCTACAATGCCACCACCTAAGTTGTGGGACATATTCCAAATTGTACTAGCACGACCACGTTGTGATCTAGGGAACCAATACCCTACTGTAATAATTGATGGTCCTACGCCCATTCCTTGGAATAAACCTAATAAAATAACGAGTCCGATGAATAAGGAATAATGTGTAGTAAATCCCATCAATACATTCAAGATTACACATAAAGTCAAACCGATAGCCATAAAATACTTCGGATTTGCTTTATCTGCCAACACAGACATGAATCCTTTGCTAAGTCCGTATGTAATCAACAAACAGCTAGATAATAAACCTAATTGCGTTTTACTTAAATCTAGTTCACCAGATAAATAAGGCAACGCTAAATTAAAGTTACTGCGCACTAAGTAGTAAGCTGCATATCCAATCCATACACCGATCAGAGAATTCATTTGCAAGCGTAAAAAACGACTTTTTACCTCTTGACTAACTTGTTCCATTCTAATACCTCCTTTACAATGTATACTATGGCATAGTATATACCTTTTTTAGATGGTAGGCTAGTAGTTTATATCTGAAAGAAACTTGTCTTTTCTTAGGAAAACCTATATATCTTTCTTATACGAATACACAAAAGCACTATACAATTCTTGTTTACATAGAATAATTTTTTAACTGAATTTTATGATATACTTCTAAATTCTGTTTAAACTGTAGTAAAATAGTACATAAACAGTTAATATTAAGATTTATATAAATAGAATGATTCAAATGGAGGATCTATGCAACAAATTAATAAAAAAGGTCTCATCACCGCTTTAAGTTGCTATCTTATTTGGGGGCTCTTACCCATCTACTGGGGACTTCTCCACCATATATCAGCCTATAGCGTACTGGCACACCGCATTATATGGTCTGCTCTTTTTATGTCCTTTGTGGCTATTGGACTTAATTACCAACAATTTAAGAAAGACTGTATACATTTAAAACAAAATATATCTCAATTAGGTTTATTGATTCTTGCCTCTATCTTCATATCTAGTAACTGGGGATTATACATTTGGGCCATCTCCAACAATCGTGTGATGGATACTAGCTTTGGATATTATATTAATCCGCTCCTTAATGTAGTCTTAGGGGTACTTGTTTTCAAAGAAAAGCTAACCTTCCCACAGTGGTGTAGTGTGGGCTTAGCTACCATCGGCATCATCTTCATTTCTCTACAAATGGGCAGTACCCCTGATCTAGCTCTAGCCCTTGCCTTAACCTTTAGTCTCTATGGTCTGGTAAAGAAAAAACTATTGATTCATCCTTTTACAAGTATTGCCTTTGAAGCTTGGCTCGTAGCTCCCCTAGCACTAGCGTACACAACGTACATCGACGCTAGCTCTTGGACAGCGTTTCAAAACGATTCCTATACAGGTGCATTATTCGTGATCTCTGGTCTAACCACATCGGCGCCTCTCGTTCTATTCACCTATGGTGCACGATTGTTGCCGCTCAATCTATTAGGATTCCTGCAATATCTATCCCCTACCATTGCTTTACTTATCGCCATCTTCTATTTCGGTGAAAGCTTCGATACCAATAAAATGATTTCCTTTTCTTTCATTTGGGTAGCCCTTGGAATCTATACAGCCTCCAATTACACGAAATAAATAAAAAACAGCCTGTGCATTCGTCGCATAGGCTGTTTTACTACATTTTCATAATTATTTAGCTTTTCTATACAATACTTCAATATTCCTAAACTTTTATATACTTTAAGAACATCCTTAAAGTCTATGTCTTTTACATAAATATCGCTCCTTTAATTGGTTCCACTTTTATAATTCTGTATCCCCGGCAACTGAAAATTATTTTTATTTACGATATAATATACACAACAATAAAAGTTCTCTGATTTACACAGAAAGGATATACACATGGATACAATGAAACAAGCCCTTGGTCTTACAGGCAACGACAGAATGGAAGTTATGATTGATATTAAAGATCGCTTTCTCAGTGGTACCTTAGATTTAGCAACAGCCCGCACTTTATTAAAAGAAAAAATCGGCACGTGTACGCCTGATGAGTTTGCCTACGGTGAACAACAATTAAAAGGTTCTTACACTGACGAAGAAATCACCCATCGTATGGATGACTTATTAGAATTATTCGATGGTATTTTAATCCGTGCAAATAATGAATATCCTGAGCATCATCCATTGACAGTGTACCTAAATGAAATCAATGCTATGGAACAACAGTTGACAGAAATGGAAACTTTGTTACAAGCACCTCACTTCATCCTCAATCCTTGGCTTGGCGTATACGATGCTCTCACTACTTGGCGCATCCATTTAGCTCGCAAACAAAATCAATTATATCCAGTCTTAGAGCGTTACGGTTTCGACCGCCCTACAAAAATTATGTGGACTTTCGACGATGCTGTTCGTGATGCCATCTCTGAAAGTAAACAACTCCTAGAGTCTGGGCAAGAGTCCGAATTTTTAGCGAAACAAGCGGATGTCATCGATATTATTCGTGACCTTAACAACAAAGAAAAAGAAGTATTGATTCCAACAGCTTGGAAGTTATTACAAGACAGCGACTTTATCACTATGAGCCAAGGCGATCATGAAATCGGTTTTGCTTTCATTACACCACCTCCATTCTATAAAGGTCGTCCTGATGCGGAACCTAAGAACCTTGGAGAGGCATCTGTAAATGTGGG
This sequence comes from uncultured Veillonella sp., assembly GCA_963518085.1. GTDB lineage: Bacteria > Bacillota > Negativicutes > Veillonellales > Veillonellaceae > F0422. The sequence continues at coordinate 8,961 of CAUQIB010000028.1, forward strand.
TCATGTAACAACACAACATAATCATGCTGATGTGGGAAATCATGAAAATACCCAATTAGGTGTTACTGGTAACCCTACCGCTTTGTTACAAGAGTTAGCACAATTAGTAGGTAAGTATGGTATTAACGGTAACCCTGAACAAACTCATGATTTAGCTGTTGGCTCCTTGACGATTGAGCAGATTAAATTAATTTTTAAATTCTTGCCAGTAGATATTACCTTTGTAGATGAAAACGATTTAGTTCGCTTTTACAATGATACAAAGCACCGCATCTTCCCTCGCAGTTCTAATATCATCGGTCGTGTGGTACAAAACTGTCATCCAAAGAAAAGCTTGCCATTAGTACAAGAAATTATCGATTCTTTTAAAGCTGGCAGACAAGATTACGCTGAAATGTGGATTAACAAACCGGACCTTTTCATCCACATCGAATATATCGCTGTACGCAATGAAGAAGGCCAATTCAAAGGTATCTTGGAAATGGTTCAAGATTGTACACATATTCGTAGCTTAAGCGGTTCCCGTAAAGAACTGATTTGGGAAGGTTCTGACTCTGCATACCATGCAGTGGAGCATATCGATTATAAAAATATCCGCAAAGAAGATTCCCCAACTAGCACAGCTAATACAACTGAACAAGGTACAGTGCAAAATGCTTCTACACAATCTACCGTCTATGAAAATGACCTAGGATTAACTGGTGACACTAAACTGTTCCCTCTATTCGACACCATTCCTGGTCTAAAAGATCATATGATTCATATCCATCCTAACTATAAAATGCTAAACTCTCCACTGGCTAAATTGATGAAACATAAAGCTACCTTGTCCATGGTAGCAGAACGTGGTGAGATGTCATTAGACACATTAATCCAAGCAATCTTAGCTTTCAAACATAATAACCAATAATGTATTTGGGGACTATCATCGATAGTCCCCTTTTTTATCCTCTCAATGCATCGTTACAAGCGTTACCCATATATATTTTGCACAAAAAATACCTCGGGGGGGCGGGGGATGATTTTGCTGTCCCCCCCAAAATATATTATAGAACCTGAAAAGACAGACACAGTTTGCACCCGCAAACCATGTCTATCTTTTCTATTACTCAATTTCTTTATTTTTTATTTTCCCCAAAAATATTTCGATGCGTTTCACCGCTTCTTTGATATTTTGCAAGGAGTTAGAATAAGCTACACGAACGAACCCTTCTCCGCAGTCACCAAAGGCATTACCAGGCACCACTGCAATGCGTTGATCATAGAGTAGTTTTTCACAAAACTCTTCAGATGTCATACCTGTACTTGTAATGGATGGAAATACATAAAATGCTCCTTCCGGCTCGAATGTGTGCAGTCCCATACGATTAAAAGCACTTACCAACAAACGGCGGCGCATATCGTATTCTTCACGCATGTATTGAATATCTTTATCCCCGTTTTTTAACGCTTCGATAGCTGCATATTGAGACATTGATGGAGCACTCATAATACCGTATTGATGCATCTTGGTCATCTGCGCAATAATCGGTGCTGGACCTGTAGCAAACCCAAGACGCCAACCAGTCATCGCATAGGCTTTAGAAAATCCATTGATTAAAATAGTGCGCTCTTGCATACCTGGAATAGATGCAATCGTTACATGTGGTTCATCACCATAAGTAAGCTCACTATATAACTCATCGGAGAGTACAAACAAATCATGTTTAATAACGACTTCTGCAATAGCTTCCAAATGTTCACGACGTAGTACCGCCCCTGTTGGGTTATTAGGAAATGGTAAAACTAATAGCTTCGTTTTCTCATTTACCGCTGCTTCAATCGCCTCTGGAGTCAAACGAAACTCATCCTCTTCCTTCGTTACTATCTGCACTGGTTTTGCATTACACATCTCTGCTAATGGTGTGTAGCACACAAAACTTGGCACAGGAATCAATACTTCATCTCCTGGATTTAACAAAGTTCGACATGTTAAATCAATAGCTTCTGATCCACCTACAGTGACAATCACTTCCGTTGCAGGATCATAGGATACATGATGCTTTCGTTCTAACCATTTGGAAATTTCTTCTCGTAGTTCCATAAAACCACGATTAGGAGAATACCAAGTTTTCCCTTTTTCTAAAGTGTTAATCCCTTCCTCACGAATATGGTATGGTGTAGCAAAGTCTGGTTCACCAATACTAAGAGAAATGACATTATCTAATTCGTTAGCAATTTCAAAAAAACGACGGATGCCCGATGGCTTCACAGCTTTGATTTCAGTATTTAAATAGTTGTCATAATTAATCATCGAATACATTTCTCCGATCTTCACGAACTCCACCCGTGTGGAACACAATATTATTATCTTTATAACGGGTTAAAATAAAGTTTGTTGTCGTAGAAAGCACAGAATCTAGTGTAGATAGACGGCGAGATACGAATAAAGCAATATCACGCATACTAGCCCCTTCCACAATCACCGTTAAATCATAGCCACCAGACATAAGGTATACACCTCGTACTTCTGGAAATTCCATAATTCGTTCTGCCACTTTATCAAAGCCTTGATCTGGAGCAGGAGTCACACCTAATTGAATCAATGCTGTAGATTTATTTTGATCTACTTGTTCCCAATCAATGACTGCTTGGTACCGTTTAATAATACCAGACTCTTCAAAGGCTTGAATACGATTTGCCACATGTGCTTCATCACTATTTAACATAATGGCTAACTCTGCTGCCGACATGGAGGCGTCCTCATCTAATAAACGTAATAAACGATGATCCAATGTGTCCAATTGTACTGTCATAAGGGAGACTCCTTTCTTATGATTCACATCTATGTCTTATAAACTATAGCATTGTACATCTATTCTCAATGCTTGTCTTTTTATTATAGTCAGTTTCTCTGAAAGTAGCAATACATTATGTTACACCTACACAATTTAATCACAAGATACCATCGTGTTAAGAAATCTATCCTGATGATAGAACTAAAGATACATTGCATCCCCTCGTATTACCATTCCTCTCAAAGCTGTTTCTAACTTCAAGAATAGTCACACTCTAAAAAATTTTTATATCTTTTCTTATTTTTTCTAGCACTTATAGTACACTAAATTGATTTATACACTACGTTCATATGCTTATTCTTACATTCTTTTATTTTCCAGGTATCTATAACAATATTGTTAACTTAGTTAAGCTCTATAGAAAATATTTATATAACCTTTACAAGGATAAGAAATAGGTATATTCTATAAAACATATTCTAAAAGGAGGAATTATCCATGAATGACCAAACTATACAACACCAAGAAGAGAGCTTATTTAATTCTGGGTTTATCAGTATTACCATCATTAATTTTATTGTTTTTTTAGTGTATTATTGCTTTGTAGTTATCACAGCCAGTTATGCTACTAAAGAACTTCATTCCACAGTGGCTGAGGCGGGATTTGCCACCGGTATCTATATCATCGGTACTTTATTTGCCAGACTCATCATGGGGCAACGCTTAGAACTTATTGGCCGCAAAGAAGTGCTTCGTTATGGAGCTATTTTTTATTTTCTCACAACTCTTGCCTATCTTATCGCCAAGGATATTCTAATCCTAGATACAGTACGCTTCTTAAATGGATTTGCCTATGGCACTGTATCTACCGCAGCCAATGCGGTTGTTACAGCCTATATCCCCAAATCAAAAAATGGGGAGGGCATTAACTATTATGGTCTCAGTACTAGCTTAGCTGCTGCTATCGGTCCTTTCATAGGTATGATTTTATTACCTGTCGTAGGATTCACTTGGATTATCTATTTAGCCGTCCTATTATCCATAGGCGTTGCCATCGCTTGTTTACGTTTCCCTGTTCACAATTTAATTCTCTCCTCTACAGATATGGCATCTATGAAATCTTGGTCTATGAAGAACTTCATAGAACCACGTGTCTCTTTTATTGCCTTTCTTGGTTTCCTAATGGGTCTAGCCTATTCCAGTGTATTAGGATTCCTTTCTATCTTCACCCATGAAATCGGTCTCATCACGGCAGGAGCCTTCTTCTTTGTTGTCTATGCTCTTGTCATCACTATAACTCGTCCTATCGCAGGTCGCATCTTTGATGAGCACGGTGAAAATGCCGTCATGTACCCTAGTTATGTATGTTTAACTATTGGGCTTTTACTTATCGCTTATAGTACAAATGCCGCTTTACTACTTATTGCTGGAGCTTTCGTTGGGTTAGGTTACGGTACCTTTATGTCTAATGGGCAAGCTGTTTGTTTGAAAGCTATAGAGCCTGCCAAAATCGGCGTAGCCCTTTCCACCTATTTCATCGGTTTAGATCTTGGTTTAGGAGTGGGACCTTATACATTAGGTATCTTGCATGGATTACTATCCTACAGTGGTATCTACATCGTATCTGCCATCATCCCAGTCATCGTATTGGTACTCTATGCCATCTATTATCGTCCAGCGAAAGAACAAGCTATCTACGAAGAAGAGATTCCTCAACATCATTAATCCTATAGATATAAAAAAGTGCCCTATACCTTATGCTATGACATACATATGCATAGCGGTATAGGGCGCTTTTATATTATTCTTTTTTTACAAATATACGAATTTTATTCGTCCTATCGATCAAATTAGTGTCACTGCAATAAAACTTAAAAGTATCATAGCCAATATATCTGTCTATAAGAAGGAGGTTCGTCTCACTATAGATTATCGCTCCTAACTCATCATAACAGTTTACGATAAACTCTAAATTACAATTAAATTTGCCATTCATGATTTCAAGAAGAACACAGAAGGATTGCTCACCTTCTTTATCGACATCTTGTATACCATAAGACTGTACATCGATTTGAAAAAACTGAAATGTTCTTTCGTTAATTTCAATAGCATTATATAATCGATCAACATCAGTAACTGTATTCATAGTCCCTCCCTAAGTACACTCATTGTATGATACTTACATTATAGTCCATTTAGACATAAAAAAATAGACCAACCGAAGTTGGTCTAAGTGGTGCCGAGGACCGGAATCGAACCGGTACGGTTATCTCTAACCGACGGATTTTAAGTCCGTTGCGTCTGCCTGTTCCGCCACCCCGGCATGGGTGAAATTTGTGGAGGCGGCACCCAGAATCGAACTGGGGAATAAAGGTTTTGCAGACCTCTGCCTTACCGCTTGGCTATGCCGCCAAAAAAGTGGAGCGGAAAACGAGATTCGAACTCGCGACCCCCGCCTTGGCAAGGCGGTGCTCTACCACTGAGCTATTTCCGCAAATGGTGCCTCAGGGCAGAATCGAACTGCCGACACACGGATTTTCAGTCCGTTGCTCTACCGACTGAGCTACCGAGGCAAGTAGTGGCGACCCCGATCGGATTTGAACCGACGATCTTCGCCGTGACAGGGCGACATGTTAACCGCTACACCACGGGGCCAATTGACTACTTTGTTAGTATACCCTATTTCATATTTCTCGTCAACCATTTTTTATAATTTTTTATAAAGATTTATGAACGACATATGATATTGTCATAATATAAACATAAATGAATTTGTCAAAGC
>CAUQIB010000029.1:0-12487 GCA_963518085.1 uncultured Veillonella sp.
TACTTCTTAAGTAAATCTTTAGGAGGTTGTGTCACAAATGTTTGACTACCATAGAATATATACTATTAAAAGCAAGGTTAATGTTGACAGAATTAGGGTTTATACATATAATTACTATGTTATGGTATACGAAAAAATAAACCTATCATGAGGAGGTGTTGTTGTAATGAAACGTACTTACCAACCAAATACACTTTGGAGAAAACGTACTCATGGTTTCCGTGAACGTATGAAAACCATCGGTGGCCGTCTAGTATTAAAACGTCGACGCGCTAAAGGCAGAAAACGCTTATCTGCATAATCAAATATACAGCTAGAGAACTTGGCCGTACAGCCAAGTTTTTCTGTATGTACGGTATTAAAGGATAACTATGAATAGTTTAACAAAAGATAGAAGAATACGGAAAAACAATGAATATCAATTAGTGTATAAGCACGGTCGCTATGAAGTGGGACGTCTTTGTGTGGTCTATCATATGCCAGTGGCAAAGCAAAAAAGTAAAATTGGTTTCGTCACAGGTAAAAAAGTAGGTGGCGCAGTACAGCGCAACAGAGCACGACGTTTGATGAAAGAAGTGTATCGTCTGCATCAACATGAATTGCGCGAAGGTCATCATATTGTAGTTGTAGGTCGAGGTTATTTAGCCAATGCTACGTATGAACAAGCAGAACGTGAAATGATGCGTCTATTCAAAAAATGTAAATTATTAAAGGATAGAAACTAATGGGTATTAGTAAACTTGTAAATTACTTGTTAATTGGATTAGTTCAGTTCTATCGATATGCTCTATCTCCTTTAAAGCCAAGTACTTGTCGTTTTTATCCCACCTGTTCGATGTACATGTTGCAAGCATTGCGACGGTATGGACCTTTAAAAGGTAGCTATTTAGGCATAAAACGGATTTTGAAATGCCATCCCTTTCATAAGGGTGGATATGATCCTTTGCCGTAGCACAGTTTTGGAAATACCTGAGTACCTGTATGGATGAAATATAGACCATACCATAACGTATATGGGTACACAAAGGTGTATACTACAGAGAACAAAAAAAGGAGTAGACATGGAAATCTTTCAATATTTAGTAGATTTTATGAGAAGCCTTGTGGAATATTCGTTTTTGGCAACAAAATCGATGGGCTTCCCAAGCTATGGTATCGCGATTATTTTGCTTACCATTGTTATTAAACTTATATTAGCACCGTTAACACAAAAACAAGTGCAGTCTATGAAAGGTATGGCTGATTTACAACCAAAAATGAAAGCCATCCAAGACAAATATAAGGACAATCCACAAAAAGCACAGCAAGAAATTATGAAAATGTACAAAGATTTGGGTATCAATCCATTAGCTGGTTGTTTACCACTTCTTGTACAAATGCCATTCTTGATTGCTATTTTCTATGCATTACAAGGATATCCATATGATCCTCAATATGCACAATTCTTATGGTTACCAAATTTGAGTGATCCAGATCCAATTTATGTTTTACCAGTATTATCTGCTTTGTCTACTTATATCATGAGTAAACAAACATCTGCTGGTGGCAATAATCAACAAGCAAAAATTATGGGTATTTTTATGCCATTGTTTATTGGTTATATCAGTTTAAACTTTGCTAGTGGATTGGTTATTTATTGGGTAGTTTCAAATTTATTCCAATTAGCACAACAAACATTAATTTATCGTAATAACAAATAGGAGGCTAGGCATGGATTACATTGAAGTGTCAGCAAAAACGATTGAAGAGGCAACTTCACAAGCAACAGCCCAAATTGAATCTCAAGGTCGTGTTGTTACGTCTGTGAAAGTGTTAGAAGAGCCATCAAAAGGTTTTTTAGGTTTTGGTAAAAAAGATGCTCTTGTTCGCGTATATTTTGAAGAAAGAGCAGTTGAGAATACTGTTGTTACTGAAGAAGTAGTACAAGTTGTGGAATCTGTAACAGAAACAGCGGTAAATACTGTGGAAACAGTGGAAACTGATATTCCTGTGGTAGTCGAAGATGGTATCACAAAAGCAGAACAAGATTTCATTGCCGATACAGGAAAAGAATTTTTATTAGGTATGTTTGGAAAGATGGGCTTATCTGTACAAATTGAAAAACTAACTACTAAAGATAAAATCACATTCCAAGTACATGGGGAAGACTTAGGTATTTTAATTGGTAAACATGGTCAAACATTAGATGCTATTCAATACTTAACAAACCTCGTGGCTAATAAAGAAGTTCGCCATCGTTGCCAAATTGTTGTGGACGTGGAAAATTATCGTTCCCGTCGTGAAGAAACTTTAACTCAATTGGCACATCGCTTAGGTGCTAAAGTGAGACGTACACGTCAAAAAATTGCTTTAGAACCAATGAATGCTTTTGAACGAAAAATCATTCACTTAGCATTGCAAAATGAAAAAAATATCAAAACAGATAGTGAAGGACAAGAACCGTATCGTCATATTGTCATTTATTACAAACGATAGGTTGTAATTACTATCTAAATGAAAAAGAGCAGCCTCGGCTGCTCTTTTTGTTATAAGATTCAATTATACATTCATGTTAGCTGCTTTACGAACATAGAACCAGTAACATACGAATACTGTTACGATATTGAAAGCAAGTAATACTGCAAATGCTGGGTGGATACTTCCAAATGTTGTGTACACATAGCCAAAGATTTTTGGTGTAATGAAGGCACCGTACGCAGCAACTGCCCCTACGAAACCAGCAATTAAGGAAGATTGTAATCCATCTGTGAAAATGTGAGGAATCATACGGAATGTAGAACCTGTTACTAAACCGCATGATACGAACATCAATACAGTCATGCCAAAGAAAAAGTCGAAGTTATGCATATCTACGCCTACCGCGATTAATACAGTAGTGATACATAAACCAATCAATCCGACGAAAGTAATTTTTGTACCGCTGTTAATTTTATCAGCTAGCCAACCACCTACTGGACGAAGGCTGGCAGATACTAGTGGTCCTACGAATGCGATGTGAGCAAATGGAATTTCAGGGAATTCTTTATTTACTAGAAGACCAAGTGCGGCTGCATATCCGGAGAAGGCACCGAAGGCACATGTATATAACAATGTCATAGCCCATGTGTGTTTGTTGCTAAAAATTTGAGCCAGCGCTTTAGGATTTGGTTTTGCCATTGGCAAGTTATCCATGTAACGAGTCATGCAAGCTAAGATAATAATCAATGGAACAATCCACATGAAAGCTGCATTGGCTAAGTATACAGCGTTACCTTTAATCATAGCAGGTGTGACACCGAAGATATTACCTAATGTAGCAGAACCCATTGCGAATGGAGCTAAGAAATAGATAACGGAAATACCAAGGTTACCGATACCACCATTGATACCAAGAGCGGTCCCTTTTTCAGCTTTAGGGAAGAAGTTACCGATGTTCGCCATGGAGGAGGAGAAGTTACCGCCGGCTAAGCCGATCAAAGCTGTTAAAATCATAAATGTTTCATAGGTTGTTGATGTATCTTGTACAGCATACCCTAACCATACTACAGGTACTAATAAGATGATTGTAGAAATGAAAGTCCAGTTTCTACCACCTATTAAAGCTGGCATGTAAGTATAAATAAAACGGAATGTAGCACCTACTAAACCTGGGAAGGCAGCCAGTGTAAATAACTGTTCTGTTGTGAAATGGAATCCAGCTCCATTTAATTGTGCTGCGATGGTTGACCATAAATACCATACGCAAAATGATAACGTTAATGCAATGGTAGAAACTACCAAGTTTTGTTTAGCAATTTTTTTGCCAAACTTTTCCCAAAATTCGGGATTTTCTGGTTGCCAGTTCGCAATAATTTCTTTGCGGCTCGCACCCACTTGAGGCATTTTCATCTCTGACATGAGAACACTCCTTTAATCCTTTCAACGTACAACTTGTGATACTTTTTGTATCACAGTAAATCGAAGACACAAATTAGTATAAAAAAATATTGACTTATGCCATACTTTCATTATAATATGTGCCTAAAATCACACACTTATTATATAAGATATAATATAATGTGAATGTGATAAAAAGCACAACTTATATAATTATTAATAAGTTATAATAGTAACATACGCAAAATTTAAAATGTAATTGAGAAATTGATATAGCTAAGTTTATATCAACTTCATAAGTATGGGATGTTACTGAAAGATGTATGGTGACAGTATGGAACAGGAGTTAATCAATCAATTGCTAGCATTGCCAGGTGAAGTAATTCATCTGAAAAAAGGAGAATTTTTATTTCACGAAGGCGATAAGGCAGAACATTTTTATATCGTTCAGAGAGGGCGCCTCAGTATTAAGAAATTTGAATCCACAGGACATATTTTTGCATTACGATTAGTAGGTAAGAATAATGTGCTTGGGGAAATTCCTTTGTATGAGACGAATACGAGATCGTATGTATTTAATGCCATTGCAAGAGAAGATTGCTCAGTCTATTGTATACGTTACGATGTATTAGAACCTGCCATTGCTAAGGATCATTCCTTAGCCATTGCGATGATGAAGATTTATACGCTTCATATGCGTCGACAACAAGCTAAGTATAGAGACTTATTATTATACGGTAAGAAAGGTGCATTTTATTCTACATTATTGCGTTTAGCTAATAGTTATGGTGTTAAGCGGGATGACGGTATTTATATCGACATTGCATTAAGCAACCAAGAGTTAGCTGAATTTACTGCCACATCACGGGAAGGTTTAAACCGCATGCTAAGTGAGTTACGAAAGTTAGGCTATGTAGCCTATGATAAACACCATCTGGTAATCTGTGACTTTGATGCATTAATCGATTTGCTAGATTTAGATATAGAAACTATCGATCCTAATATTAGCAATATCGAATGATTAAGGTTATCCCCCCTTGCTGTGAGCACTACGAAGGCAAGGGTTTTTTGTATTTTTAAGGAGGACATGAGATGAGTCTTTTATCTCAAAAATTTAAGTTTCTTCGCAAGAAGGACGTATCTCCAACAGGCCATCAAATCACAGAAGAAGGTGGTCGTGAATGGGAAAATTTTTATCGTGACCGTTGGTCCTACGATAAAGTAGTCCGCACCACACATGGCGTAAACTGTACTGGTTCTTGTAGCTGGAATATTTACGTAAAAAATGGTGTTGTAGCGTGGGAAAATCAAGCAACTGATTATCCTAAAACACCAGATGATATGCCAGATTACGAACCACGTGGATGCCCTCGAGGATCTACTTTCTCTTGGTATTTATACAGCCCACTACGCGTAAAATATCCATATGTACGTGGTGAATTGATCGAGCTTTGGAGAGAAGCGAAGAAAACTGCTAAAAATCCTATCGAAGCATGGAAATCTATTGTAGAAGATCCTGAAAAAGCAAAACGTTATAAATCTGCTCGTGGTATGGGTGGCTTTGTACGTTCGACTTGGGATGAATCTACAGAAATCGTAGCAGCTTCCTTATTATATACAGCAAAAACATATGGTCCAGACCGCAACGCAGGATTCTCCGTAATTCCAGCGATGTCCATGTTGTCCTATGCAGGTGGTGCGCGTTTCTTGAACCTTATGGGTGGTACTCCACTTTCCTTCTATGATTGGTATGCTGACTTGCCACCATCCAGTCCACAAGTTTGGGGTGAACAAACAGATACTCCGGAATCTGGTGACTGGTACAATGCTGGTTATATCATTACATGGGGTTCCAACGTACCATTGACTCGTACTCCTGATGCTCACTTCTTAGCAGAAGTACGTTATAAAGGTACAAAAGTAGTATCTGTATCTCCTGACTATGCGGAATCCACTACATTCTCCGATACTTGGTTGAATGTAAAAGCTGGTACAGATGCAGCAATGGCAATGGCTATGGGTCATGTCATTTTGAAAGAATACTATGTAGATAAAGAAACTCCATATTTCAAAGAATATGCAAAAGAGTTCACTGACTTACCATTCTTAGTACGTGTAGAAGAAATCAATGGTGCTTTACAAGCAGGTCGTTTCTTGAATAATCAAGATTTAGGTAGCACAGAAGCTGGCGCTGATTTCCATACAGTAGTTATTGATGAAATCACAAATACAGTGGTGGCACCAAATGGTACATTAGGTGATCGTCATACAAATCCTAAAAAATGGAATTTACGTCTTGAAAACCGTGCAACAGGCGAGACAATCTCCCCTCGTTTATCTGTCATTGACCAACGTGATTCCGTAGCATTAGTAAAATTACCATACTTCGGTGACGAAGCCCATGAAGGTATTATTGAACGTGCTATCCCTGTGATCACTGTACAAACTAAAGAAGGTCCTGTACAAGTGACAACTGTTTATGACTTAATTCTTGCTAACTACGGTATCGACCGTGGCTTAGGTGGTGAAGTGGCTACTAGTTATGAAGAAGATACTCCTTACACTCCAGCATGGCAAGAAAAAATCACTGGCGTAAAAGCTGATGTGGTGATTCGTACAGCTCGTGAATTCGCAGATAATGCAGAACAAACAAAAGGTCGTTCCATGATTATCATGGGTGCTGGTATCAACCACTGGTATCATGCAGACGTAATTTACCGTACCATCCTTAACTTAATCATGTTCTGTGGTACAGAAGGTGTTAATGGCGGTGGCTGGGCTCACTATGTAGGACAAGAAAAATTACGTCCAGTAGAAGGTTGGGCTGGTATTATGACAGCGAACGACTGGAGTAAAGCACCTCGTTTACAAAATGGTACATCTTGGTTCTACTTTGCTACAGAACAATATCGTTCTGACTGCATCGACTTAGCGGACCGTGTATCTAAATTAGCTACACCTCGTTACAGACACCCTGGTGACTATAACGTGTTGGCAGCTCGTTTAGGTTGGTTGCCGTCTTATCCTACTTTCAACCGTAACTATCAAGATTTGATCAACGATGCTCGTGCCACAGGCGCAGGTACTGAGGCAGAAATTAATCAATACATCGTACAAGCTTTGAAAAATAAAGAGTTGAAATTCTGCGTAGAAGATCCTTCTGCAAAAGAAAATCATCCACGTAACTTGTTCGTATGGCGTTCTAACTTGATTGGTTCCTCCTCTAAAGGTCATGAGTACTTCTTGAAATACTTATTGGGTACTAAAAATGGTGTTATTGAAGATGAAGATGCACCAGTACGTCCAGAAGAAATCAATTGGCGTGAAGCTCCAGAAACAGGAAAATTAGACTTATTGATCGATATTGATTTCCGTATGGCTTCCACTGCGTTATACTCCGATATCGTATTCCCTGCAGCAACATGGTACGAAAAACAAGATTTATCTTCCACAGATATGCATCCATACGTACACGTATTCCAAGCGGCTGTAGATTGTGCATGGGACACTAAATCTGACTGGGATACATTCCGTACCTTGGCAGAAACAGTATCTCGTGTAGCAAAAGAGTCTGGATTTACTGAATATGAAGATATTGTAGCACAACCATTGGGTCATGACAGCCCAGGTGAAGTAGCACAACCATTGGGTAAAGTATTAGACTGGAGTAAAGGTGAATGTGAACCTATTCCAGGTAAAACAATGCCAAATCTTGTACACGTTAAACGTGACTACAGCAAAATCTTTGAGAAATTCATTGGTTTAGGCCCTAATATTGAAAATAAAGTAGGCGCTCATGGTTTAGCATGGGATGTATCTGATGCGTACCAATCCTTGTATGAACAAAACGGAACTATTAACCAATCAGGTTTTGTATCTCATGGTCGTCCAAGCATCTATGAAGCGCGTGAAGCTTGTAATGTTGTGTTAACATTGTCCTCTTGTACGAATGGTAAATTGGCAGTTCGTTCCTGGCAGGCAATGGAAGAAAAAACAGGCTTAACAGATCTTCAAAAGAATGCAAAAGGTCGTGAAGAAGAACGTATTACCTTTGAAGATATGGTTCGTCAACCACGCTTTATTATTCCATCTGTAACAAGTACAGGTAAAAATAATAAAGACCGTCGTTATTCTCCATTTACAACATCTACTGAGGATAAAGTTCCATTCCGTACCATCACTGGTCGTCAATCCTTCTATTGTGATCATGAAATGATGCGTGACTATGGTGAGGCTATGGCTCTTTATAAACCAGTCTTGTCCTACGCACCAGTGAAAGGTGATTATGCACAAGAGGGCGTTCCTCAAATCACATTGAAATACTTAACACCACATAATAAATGGTCTACTCATAGTATGTACTTCGATAGCCAACAATTGTTAACATTGTTCCGTGGTGGACAAACAATTTGGTTGAATGAAGATGATGCGAAAGAAATCAATGTCCAAGATAATGATTGGGTAGAAGCTTTCAATAAAAACGGTATCGTCGCAGCCCGCGCTGTAGTATCCCCACGTATCCCTCGTGGTATTTCCTACATGCACCATGCCCAAGACCGTCACATCAACGTACCAGCTGCGCAAATTAAAAAACAACGCGGTGGTACACACAATGCACCAACTCACATTCATTTGAAACCGACACATATGATTGGTGGTTATGGTCAATTAAGTTATGGATTCAATTATTATGGCCCAACTGGCAACCAACGGGATATGACTATTGTGGCTCGTAAAATGAAGGAGGTAGATTGGCTTGAAGATTAAGGCTCAAGTATCTATGGTCCTAAATTTAGACAAGTGTCTAGGATGTCACACATGTTCTGTCACTTGTAAAAATACATGGACAAACCGCGAAGGTGCGGAATATATGTACTTTAATAACGTAGAAACTCGCCCAGGTGTTGGTTATCCACGTCATTGGGAAGACCAAGAGAAATGGAAAGGCGGCTGGACTGTTGGTAGCGATGGAAAATTAGCATTAGCTACAGGTTCTAAAACAAATCGTCTGATGAAATTGTTCTATCATCCAGAACAGCCTGAGTTGAAAGATTACTTTGAACCATGGACATATGATTATGAAACATTGATCCATTCTGGTCGCAAAAATAACCAACCAGTAGCACGTCCACGCTCTTTAGTAACTAAAGAACGCATGGAAATCAAATGGGGTCCTAACTGGGATGACGATTTGGCTGGTGGTGAGCACGCTCGCTCTGATGTTAACTTAGCTAAAATGGGCGAAGATATCGTGTTTGACTATGAAAAAGTATTCATGCGCTACTTACCTCGTCTATGCAATCACTGCTTGAATCCAGCATGTGTGGCAGCGTGCCCATCTGGTGCGATTTACAAACGTGATGAAGACGGTGTAGTTCTTGTGTCTCAAGATGTATGTCGTGGCTGGCGCCATTGCGTACCATCTTGTCCATACAAAAAAATCTTCTACAACTGGGAAACAAATAAAGCTGAAAAATGCGTATTCTGTTACCCACGTTTGGAAAATGGTTTACCTCAAATTTGTGCGGAAACTTGCGTAGGTAGAATGCGTTATGTAGGCGTTGTCTTCTATGATATGGATAAAGTAGAAGCAGCTGCGGCTACAAAAGATGATGCGAATATCTATGAAAATACAGTGGACTTGATTTTAGACCCTCATGATCCAGAAGTAGTGAAAGCGGCTCGTGCTGAAGGTATTGGTGAAGCTTGGATTAAAGCAGCGCAAAAATCTCCAGTCTACAAATTAATCAAGGAATGGAAAGTGGGCTTACCATTACATCCAGAATATCGTACATTACCAATGGTTTGGTATGTACCACCATTGAGCCCAATCGTACAACGTATTACATCTGAAGTATACTTACCAGATGCAAATGAAATGCGCGTGCCTGTGCAATATCTTGCAAATCTATTTACAGCAGGTAATGCAGATGCCTTAGCTCGTGTATTACAACGTGTATTAGATATGCGTGAATATATGCGTCGTCGTGATGTAGGCGGTGAAGCTCCTGAGCATCCAATCGATTTAACAGAAGATCAAATGTATGAAATGTACAAATTATTAGCCTTGTCTAAATACAATGATCGTTTCGTGATTCCTACAGATATCAAAGCGTCTCGTGAAGGTCGTGCAGATATGCAACATAAACGTGGTTTTGCCTGTCCTACAGGGGGATGCCAATAATGAATGATGCTCAGAAAATAGCGCTTATTGCGTCATTTCTGCTTCGTTATCCTGATGCCACTTGGTACGATGAATTACAAGAATGGAAGGGGGACGCAACATCTGTTGCGCACCCTCAACTCCGTCAAGCCTTGATAGAATTCTTCGACTATGTGGAAGAAACACCTCGTAAAGAGTTTGAAGATCAATATGTGCGTACTTTTGATTTCAGTCAAAATACAAATATGTATTTATCTACTTATGAATTACAAGGTACAGGGGAACAAGCAGAAGAACTTGTGAAATACAAAGCATTTTTCCTTGAAAATGGCTATGACTTACCAAAAGAAATGCCAGACTTTGTCCCAGCTATTCTTGAATTATGTGCGCTTATCGAAGAAGAAAAAGCAAAAGAAATTTATGAATACTGTAAACCAAAATTAGAATATATTCGGGAGCGCTTCATTGAAGCAAAACTGCCGTATGCATTCTTATTTGATATTATTTTATCTGTTGCAAATGGATTGGAGGACGGTGTACTATGAGTTTATTTCTATGGGGCGCCCTGCCTTATATCGCTTTCACCTTCTTAGTCGTAGGGACTCTTGTTCGTTTCTTTTACTTTGAAAGAAATTGGACTACTAAATCAAGTCAATTTTTAGAAAAGAAACAATTGCGTATTGCTAACCCATTATTCCATTTTGGTTTGCTTTGCGTGATTGGCGGTCATGTGGTAGGGGTATTGATTCCTAAAACTTGGACTGCTATGATCGGTGTGGATGACCATATGTATCACGCTGGTGCTTTATATATGGGTGCTGTAGCTGGTTTCCTATTTATCGTAGGTTTCTTGATGTTGATGAAACGTCGTTTCACAACACCTACATTACGTGCAAACACATCTAAAATGGATGTATGGTTATATGTATTCTTTACACTAGCTATCTTTAGTGGTATGGCTGGTACATTATTAAATGCGTCTGGATTCTTTGACTATCGTGTGTCTATTGGACCTTGGTTCCGTAGTGTATTGATGGCTATGCCAGATCCATCCTTAATGGAAAACGTTCCTGGTATCTTTAAGTTCCATATGCTATCCTGGATGATTGTGGCTATCGTATTCCCATTCAGCCGTTTAGTACACTGCTTAAGCGTACCATTTAACTACTTAGCACGACCATTTATTGTGTATCGTAAACGAGACCGTCGCTAGTTTTCTCTATGAAAGTCTGTGGCGTTCGTAACTGAATAAGCAAAGGGAAGAGCATGGCATGCCTCTCACAAACGGTATTTCATAATGTTTGTTCGGAGCACACCGTGCTCTTCTTGTATTTGTGTGATTCAAATAGTAAAGGAACGCCACAAGGCTTTCTACGATAAAGGGGCGCTCCTTGGGGTTGTTTCTTGTGCTGCTATGTATTCTGTGGCATTTTTAATGTTATATATCTAATCTATTTGATATAATTTATCTAATAAAAATATATAAAATAGCTATATTTAGGCATAATTTTATATTTTTGATACTTTACAATGAGAATTAATATTGTTATAATAATTGTTGTTTTATGTATTGTTATTATTAGGTGAGGAGTGTATTGTACAAGTGGAAAACACAGTAAAAAAGCAGTTTAAAAGTAAGTACTATATTTTAGTATGGATTGTTTTACTAGCATTAGCTTTAATTGGAATGGTTGAATATGGATATTACTTACAAAATAGACCACCATTCAAATGGCAGATTTATTTAGGATTATTTCCTTATGCATCATGGATAGTATTGACATATCTTACGACAAAACCAAAATGGTTTACTACACGTTATAATGTAGGTGAAATGTATAAAGTCCATCGCATTGTAGGTGTTGTGGCTACTGCCTTGATAGGTGTTCATTGGTATGTATATTTTGGTAAAGCTGTAAAATCTCCGTTAGGCTGGTGGGGAGGCTATTCATCCTTAACAGCAATGTTTATTGCATTTTTGGTGGGTATTTTCTTCTTAACACCATGGTTTAAAGGTTTAGCGACAGCTATACCTCGTAAAGTAGCTGTTTGGATTCATAGATTGAATTTAGTAGCATTGATTGCTGTGGATATTCATGTACATGGATTTAAACGACTAGCAGCTATGGTTCCATTTATGCCAGTGTTTGATGTACTTACATATGGATTAGTAATCTATTATATCTACTGGATGCTTAAAAAAAGAAACTAAATCGTCACTTGTTCCGCCATGTAGCCTGTGGCATCTTAACTAAATAAGATAAAGGGAAGAGCACGGTATACTCCTCACAAACGGTATTTCATAATGTTTGTTCGGAGCACACCGTGCTCTTTTTGTAATTGCGTGATTTAGGTAGTAAGGAACGCCACAAGGCTACTACACGTAACAGCGTTCTTCGGGGAGTTTTCTCCTAGTTAGTGTAAAATGTTTGTGGGAAAAATAAAATAGAAAAAGAAGGTCATCCTTTG
>CAUQIB010000030.1:0-9935 GCA_963518085.1 uncultured Veillonella sp.
ACGCCGAAAGTACTTGGCTGGAAACGGCCTGGGAGGATAGGAAGTTGCTGATTAAGATTAGCAAGGGCTAGCGTAAGCTAGCCTAGCTAAATACCTTGGTTCTGCTACAAGAATCACTTGACAAAGTATCAACTTTACGTTATACTAATAAAGTCGTAAAGATAGGGGTATAGCTCAATTGGTAGAGTAGCGGTCTCCAAAACCGTTGGTTGTGGGTTCAAGTCCTACTGCCCCTGCCAACTAAATTATATATGACTCAGTAGCTCAGCTGGATAGAGTGTTTGACTACGAATCAAAAGGTCGGGGGTTCGAATCCCTCCTGGGTCACCATCTTATGCGGGAGTGGCGGAATTGGCAGACGCACCAGACTTAGGATCTGGCGCCATTGGCGTGGGGGTTCAAGTCCCTTCTCCCGCACCAATTTAGAAGTTAAGCGAATAGATATATTCGCTTTTTTTGTATATGTATTGTAGAATAATGTTGTTAATATATATTAAAAGGAGGTTGCTATGAAAGTTACAGATGTAAGCTTTTTAGCATCTGCGGTTTCTGGTTTACGGGAAATTCGTTGGAACAAAGAAATTTTTAAGGCCTTTTTCTTCGGTCTTACAGTAGGTGCGTATTTAATATATGCAGCCCTTCATTATATTGAAGAATCCACAAATACGGCGATTAAAGAAAATTTAGAATAATCATAAGGGCTATAGTTATCTATAGCCCTTTTCTTATATTTTTGATATATCTAAATCTCTGGATTCTTTTGTTCACAGTATAGTTTTCGAACTATATTTAGATAGTATTGAAAAATTAACTTTTAAACTTATATATAGTCCTGCCAAAGTAGATAGAATTCAAAAGAAATAAGCTTTGTATTGTGGTTTAGAACTAAATAAGTTTATTAGTGTAGCAAGGGCTACAGTATCATAATTAATAGGAGAGGAAATGGTATATGTCTGAGGCATATAAACCTTTATTAGATGTACAAGATACAATGAAGGATACAATAGATGCCTTTTATAAAAGAGGGGCTATACAAATCTATGGGTTAGGAGGTTCGCAGAAATCGTTTATATATAGCCAAGCTATGCTACAAGATAGACAGCGACCGACGTTGATTGTGACCCATGATAAAGCACATAAGGACATGTGGGAACGTGATATACAATGTCTGTTGCCAGAGGTTAAGGTACTATCCTATCCCATTGTGGATCGAGCGCTTTCACAGTGGACAGCAAAGAGTTTAGATACACAGGCTAAACGGATGGAAGCCTTAGGAAATTTAGCTTTAGGTAAAGCAGTGATTGTATTGGCTACTGTGGAAGAGGCAAGTCAGTTTGTTGGTACACCATCTACTGTGTTAAATCATATGATAACTCTACAGGTAGAACAAGATATAGATCAACAACAACTATTGGAACAATTAGTGCAAATTGGATATGAACGAGTGGACCAGGTGGAATATCGTGGTCATTTTAGCGTGCGTGGAGATATTGTAGATATATTCCCTATCCAAAGTGAATCGCCTTATCGCGTTGAATTTTTCGGCGATACGATCGATACAATGCGTCAATTCAATGTGGACACACAGCGGTCCAAGGGGGAAGCTGAGGAATGCATGGTTTTGCCTATCCATGTAGATAGTGATGAGGAAACTTATTCTATCCTTTCCTACTTAGATGAAGGTTTACTAATTTTGGATGAGCCAAAACGTTTAGAAGAAGCCTTAGGAAAGGTGCATAAAGAAGATTCCACGAATGAAGAGTTATATATGCTGTGGAAAGATTGGAAATCTTCTTCTAAGGCGTATACCACAATTTTATTTAGTATGATGCAACGTTCTGCTGGATGGGGGAAGGTGCAAACTATCGGGATGATGGGGAAATCCATTGCTTCCTATGAACGGCAGATTCCTATGCTTATGGATGATATTAGGTTTAATGTTTCTTTGGAACGTCAAATTGTGTTGGTATTACACAATCAACAACGCTGTCAAGCCATAGAAAATGCGTTGCTAGAGAATAAGATTTCCTATGTACATCGAGAGCAGTGGGAATGGACAGCACCGGCTGTACTTATTGTGGACGGTATTCTTTCTGAGGGGTTTGAATTACCTCATTCTAATCTGACTGTTATCACAGAAGGAAATATATTCGGCTTTCAGAAGAAAAAAATTCGGAAGAAAGTGGAAAAGGGACAGGAGATTAAATATTTTACCGATATTAGTGTGGGCGATTATGTAGTGCATAGCATTCATGGTATTGGTAAATATCGAGGACTCAAGACCATTGAGACGGAAGGCATTCATCGAGACTATATTGAAATCGATTATGCTGGTACGGATCGGTTATTTTTGCCGGCAGACCATTTGGATCAACTCCAAAAATATATTGGCAATGAAGGGGTTACGCCGAAACTACACAAGATGGGCGGTAAGGAATGGATAAAAACAAAAACCAAGGCCCAAAAATCTATTGATGACTTAGCAGATACGTTGGTGGAACTCTACGCAAAACGCGAGCTTGTTGATGGATATGCATTCTTACCGGACCAACCGTGGCAACGAGAGTTTGAAGAGCAATTCCCTTATGAAGAAACAGATGACCAGTTACAGGCTATCCAAGAAATTAAAGAATCTATGGAATCTTCACGTCCAATGGACAGATTATTATGCGGTGACGTAGGATTTGGCAAAACAGAAGTGGCTATGCGGGCTATGTTTAAAGCTGTCATGAGTGGCAAACAAGTAGCTATGTTAGTACCAACCACGGTATTGTCAGAGCAGCATTATAAAACGTTCTTATACCGATTTTCACAATTTGGCATAGGGGTTGAAGTGTTAAATAGATTCCGTTCTGCCAAAGAAAAAAAGGATATTATCAAGGCTGTACAAGAGGGACAAGTAGATATCTTAATTGGAACCCATGCGTTGCTAAGTAAGAAAATTCAATTTAAAAACTTAGGCCTATTAGTTGTAGATGAAGAACAACGATTTGGAGTAGCACAAAAAGAAAAGTGGAAACAATGGGCTACGAATATTGATATTTTAACCCTTAGTGCAACACCGATTCCACGGACCTTGCATATGTCCTTAGTAGGGGTTCGGGAAATGAGTGTCATCCATACACCACCAATGGAACGGTTGCCAGTACAAACCTATGTGGTCGAGTTTGATATGCAAGTAGTAACGGAAGCAATCCGCCGTGAACTGCAACGAGGCGGTCAAGTATACTTCGTGTATAATAAGGTGCAGTCTATTACGCATATGGAAGAGCAATTACAACGTGCTATGCCAGACCTGCGTATTGCGGTGGCCCATGGACAAATGGCAGGTACCATGATGGAACATGTGATGCAGGACTTTACAGAAGGACAGTATGATGTGCTCTTATGTACCAGCATTATCGAAACGGGCTTAGATATTCCGAATGCCAATACCATTATTATCTACGACGCAGACCACTTGGGGCTTTCACAGTTGTACCAAATGCGAGGTAGAGTGGGACGTTCTAGTCAGAGAGCCTATGCGTATTTCATGTATCGCCCAGATAAGGTGCTAAATGAAAGTGCAGAAAAGCGGTTGAAAGCCATCCAAGAATTTACCGAATTAGGTGCAGGATTTAAGTTAGCCATGCGAGATATGGAAATTCGAGGAGTGGGCAATTTATTAGGAGCTCAACAGCATGGGAATATCGCGGCGGTGGGATTTGCTATGTACGCAGCCATGTTAGAAGAAGCTATTGCTAAAGCACAGAAAAAAGATATGCCAGAACGGCCATTGCCAGCACCTGTGGTGGATGTGGGTATCGATGCTTTCATTGACAGTGCTTATATTCATGATGAGGCACGTAAGATTTCCGTGTACCAGCGACTATTGCAAATCGATACAAAAGCTAGTTTAGATGATTTTGTAGATGAATTAATTGATCGTTTTGGCTCTCCTACGAAACCAGTGGAACGTCTTATTAAGTTAGCTGGTATTAAAGAACGTGCTCGTGCCTTAGGTATGAAGAGCATCATTCGTAAAGATGGGAACATTCTATTCACTTGGCAAGATGAATCGAAAATGGAAGATTGGGATATGGGCGCCATCAGTGAAGATATTTGGAAGCATATGAAACATCGTGGGTCAAATCCCACTGTCTGGGCCTATACCTTGCAAACTGGTGATGTGATTCGCCAGGTAGAGCAGGTGATGAGTGAGTTTGAACGAAAACTTCCGAAGGAGGGTTAATATGACGGGATTTATGAAAGGCGCTATGATCTTAACTGTAGCAGGTCTACTGGTGAAGGTCATAGGCGCTATCAGTAAGGTCATCGTAGCCCGTATTTTAGGCGGTGAAGGGGTAGGTCTGTATCAAATGGCCTATTCCCTGTACCAGCTTATCATTAGCATTGGGGCAGCAGGTTTACCGGTGGCGATTTCCATTATGATTGCTCGCAAAGTAGGACTGAAAGATTTTCGAGGGGCCCGTCATATCTTTAAGGTTGCATTAACCACCATGGGGTTCATGGGGGTATTGCTCAGCATTGGTTTTTATATTGCCATCCCCTATGTCATTGATGTGGGGCTCATTACAGATAACCGTGCAGAAGGAGCCTTATTAGCGGTAGCCCCTGCTATTGGAATTGTATCCTTGTTGGCGTGTTTTCGTGGGTACTTTCAGGGATTCCAAAATATGTTACCTACGGGGATATCCCAAGTATGTGAACAATTAGGGCGTGTACTAGTCATGGTGGGGGCGGCTATCTATTTCTTGCCCCAAGGCATTGAGCTGGCATCCAGTCGGGCTGCCCTATCTTCTGTTATCGGCGTAGGCTTAGGGCTAGTGGTGTTACTCTATTATTATGGACGAGAACCTAAACTAGAAGGACAAAACTATCCGCTAGAATCACGGAAGTCGATTATAAAAGAATTAATTATCTTAGCCGTTCCAGTGGCGTTGGCAAACATCATGATACCTCTCATAGGAGCTATCGACTTGTGGTTAGTGCCGCAACAGCTGATGCTGTCGGGATATGGTAAGGAAGAGGCGACCACAGCCTTTGGATATTTGACAGGTATGGCTACGTCCCTAATTAGCTTACCTGTCATCGTGACCATGTCCCTAGCCACCAGTTTAGTACCTGCTATATCAAGATTACATGGTGAACGAGACAAGCAGGAAATCCATCATCGTATGGGAACGGCGCTACGCATGACAAATATTGTGACCATCCCTGCTTTTGTGGGCTTATGTGTATTGGCTAAGCCTATTTCTCAAATGATGTTTGATACGCCTCACGCAGGTGGTGCTATTGCTGTCCTCAGTGCCAGTATTTGGTTACTAGGGGTGCAGCAAGTGACAACCGGTGCTCTACAGGGCTTAGGACGTACGGCAATCCCTATGTTTACCTTGCTGTTAGGGGCTGTATTGAAAGTCTTGTTGAATCTCTATCTAACTCCACAATGGGGTATCGAAGGAGCTGCATGGGCTACTAACGTAGATTTTGGCGTAGCGGCAGTGGCTAATTTATATATACTCTATCGCAGTACGGCGTTTCAAGTTTCTTGTATAGAAATAGGAAAAATACTATTCTCGTCCTTAGCCATGGGGGGCGGTACGGTGATGGTTTATAACTTCGTAAGCACAATGGTATCTAATATGATAAGCGTGACACTATCGATTGTGCTAGGCATCGTGTTTTATGTATTGGCATTGGGCATTACGAAAACGATGGAGTTGAAAGAATTTAAAAGTTTGGCAAAACAAGCTATGAAGAAAGGTCGTTCTAAATGAGTCAAAAAGAAATGAGTCCTTTTACATTGGATCCTTTAGTAGATGTGTTAGCAGAATTACGAGGGCCCAATGGATGTTCCTGGGATAAATTACAAACCCATAGTTCCTTGCGTAGATATTTATTAGAAGAAGTGTATGAAACCTTAGAAGCTATCGACGAAAAGAATATCGATCATTTACGAGAAGAGTTAGGTGATTTGCTATTACAAATTGTATTTCATGCACGAGTAGCAGAGGAAAATGGACATTTTACCATGCAAGATGTGGTGAATGATATTACGGCAAAAATGGTTCGTCGTCATCCTCACGTATTCCAAACAGCAGACCGAAAAACAGTGGGGGATACATTAGCCACTTGGGAAGAATTGAAGGCGAAGGAAAAAGGACACGAACGTACATCTATTTTGGATGGAATTTCTCCCGGCTTACCAGCTCTGTTACGAGCCCAAAAATTGCAAGAAAAAGCAAGTAAAGTAGGCTTCGATTGGCATACGGAAGAAGGGGTATGGGCTAAGTTTTATGAAGAAATAGATGAATTTAAGCGAGAAATATTCAAAAAAGATATAGAAAAAGCAGAAGAAGAGGGCGGAGATGTACTTTTTTCCTTGATAAATCTGTTTAAATGGTATAAAATAGTCGGAGAAAACGCACTACACCGCACAAACACAAAGTTTATACAGCGTTTTTCCTACGTGGAACAAGAGGTTCAACGGAGTGGAAAAAAATGGGAGGACTTTACTCTCAAAGAGTTGGATACATTTTGGGAGGCGGCGAAGGCGAAACTTAACTCGCATGATTAAGTTGAAAGAATACTATTTTTAAGGGAGGTTCAATCATGAACAAAACTGAATTAATTGCAAGTGTTGCAGCTAAAGCTGAAGTGACAAAAAAAGATGCTGAAAAAGCAGTAAAAGCTTTATTTGACACAATTGGTGAAGCATTAGCGAAAGAAGAAAAAGTACAAGTAATTGGTTTCGGTACTTTCGAAGTTCGTACTCGTGCTGAACGTGTTGGTCGCAATCCTCGTACAAAAGAAGAAATGACAATTCCAGCGTCCAAATCTCCAGCTTTCAAAGCAGGTAAACAATTAAAAGATCTTGTTAATGGACCAGCTGCGCCAGTTCGCAAAAAATAATTCAGGTCATTCCTAAGAGATGTAAAGAATGCTACCGTTCCTCTGTAAACTGATGATGTATCAGATTTACTTTGGAATGGTAGCTTTTTTTTTGTTCAATATGATTAGATACAGTCACAGAAGAATCGGTTTTGTATCTCTTTTAATTTGTGATAGAATAGACATAATGTAGTTTTGTAATGAGCCTTATAGGGTAAGAGATATCGGTCAGGGATAGCTCAGGAAAGGAGGTCACATGGGACAACGTATTTTAATTGTATCTGCCTCAATTGGTACAGGCCATACGCAAGCGGCGCTAGCCATACAAGAATATTGGCGACAGAAGGATCCAAGTGCTGTTGTACATCATGTAGATTTCCTCGGAACTGATACCTTTTCTTTCGATAATCTTTTGAAAGAAACCTATTTTAAAATGCTCGACTTATTTCCTTTTCTCTATGATATTGTCTATCGCTGGTCAGGTACGGAATGGAAAGGAAGCGTAGCCCAAACCGTAGTGTCTTGGATGCTGAAAAATCGTATGGAAAAGCTCATTGAAAAGGAGCAACCAGATTTAATTGTCTGTACGCATCCGTTTCCCTGCGGGGCAGCGAGTGTGTTGAAACGGCATCGGAAAATTGATGTTCCCATTGCAGCTGTCATGACCGACTTTGCGGCGCACCAATTTTGGCGCTATGATGAAATCGATGCGTACCATGTGGCAACGCCATCTATGGTCTATGAAGTGCTGAATATGGGGGTGCCCTTAGAAAAAATCCATGTCACAGGCATTCCCATTATGCGCCATTTCTTCGAGCCCTTAGAGGAACCCTATGGTAGCGATCAGTGTAAACGTGTATTGCTCATGGGTGGTGGTCTTGGCTTAGGTTGTGTAGAAGAAGCATTACAACGGTTGGACCATGTACCAGGTATCGATGAAATTCATGTAGTGGCTGGATTGAACGATGGATTATACAACTCGTTACATCATATGAAAGATTCCTTACGCACACCGATTTCCATTTATGGATATACCAATGAGATTCCACAATTGATGCGCAAAGCAACTTTGCTTGTGACAAAGCCAGGGGCATTGACTTGTATGGAAGGGGTCACCATCGGTGTACCCATGGTATTCTTTAATGCCATCCCTGGACAAGAAGAAGCTAATGCAGAGCTGTTAGAACAAAAAGGATGTGGCAAGTGGGCACGACACATTGAGAACTTGGATGATGTAGTGGGGGCTTTGTTGCAAAATCAAGAACGATTACAGGCCATGCATGAAGCGGCTAAGGCTTGGAAAGTTGATGGAGCGGCAGACATTGTAGCGGCTTGTGAAGAGATGATTGTACCAAAAACAGAGAATCACTGAATATA
This sequence comes from uncultured Veillonella sp., assembly GCA_963518085.1. Taxonomy (GTDB): domain Bacteria; phylum Bacillota; class Negativicutes; order Veillonellales; family Veillonellaceae; genus F0422. The sequence goes on from CAUQIB010000030.1 coordinate 8,269, forward strand.
GTTCAAATACAATAGCGGACCGTGACTGCAAGTTAGTCAAGTGGGTGCTATTGTTATAAAGCAAATAAAAAAGCTGTCACACCATGTAAATACTACATGGGATGACAGCTTTTTTCCGTATTACTCGCTATAGGAGTCCATTTCAGAATCGTAACGCTCGATATTTTCATGGCGAATCTCTTGCAACGTATCTAGCAATTCTCCTGCACTTTCCACGCGCAGGAATAATTCTTTCAATTCTTCGCCATTCGGAAGTGTTACACTCCATTGAAATGCATCATTATCATCATACACAGAAACAATGACTGGCGTATCCATTGAAACAGGAATGCGTCCATCCTCATCGGAAACAATGGCGTATTGACCATCTTCTTCCTCGCTACCATCAGATAGCTCGTACAATAGAACGTCCCGTTCGTCAACTTCTACAATTTCAAAACCAATATGTTCAAACTCTTGCTGAACCGTGTCAGTGTCCATGATAACCTCCTTATAAAATAATGAATAGATTACTTTCATTCTAATCCATGAAAGTAGGTGTGTCAATGGAGGAATGTGTGTTTACAAAGTGATAGATTTTAGATATGATAATAAAAAAGGAGGGATTACTATGGAAAAGGTATTAGATGTTGCTAAATATATTATTAATCGATATGAAGAAGTGGCAGGAGTCACTATTGATGAGTTAAAATTACATAAACTTCTTTATTTTGTGCAAAGAGAAGCAATAGCCATTACAGGTAATCCTATGTTTAAAGAAGACTTAGAAGGATGGAAGTATGGTCCAGTAAGCCCAGTAGTAAGAAATTATTTTACGGATGATGGCTTATCTTTTATGGATGAAAAAGAAATACAAGAAGAAAATAAATACATTGTTAATAATATCATTCATCAATATGGTGGTTTTGAATCCTGGAAATTGAGTGATTTATCGCATCAAGAGTATTCTTGGAAACAGGCCCGTATAGGAGTAGCACCATTAGAAAATGGAAATCACATTATAAAGATTGAAGATATTTGCAAGGATGCTCAAAAAATTAGACCTTATGACTCAGTATATGATATGTATTATGATGAATTTGAGGATGCGGAGGGCATGTGATGGTTGGAGATTTTTGTTTAGCAATATTTCCATATTATGATGTGAGAGTCAAAAAAAATAAATTTAAATATCGTCCTATTCTTGTCATTGCAGAAGCTGGACAAAATGACTGGGTCACATTACCAGTATCTAAGATTTCGTATAAAGAATGTATTGATTTAGAATATGATATCAAAATAGAACCTATAAACTATCCGTTAATGAACTTGGCATGTGTTTCTTATATAAGAACACATAAACAAACCGTTACGCATCGTGCATCGATTACGAAGGTAATTATTAATGTAAAGAAAATGTATCCTGCCTTATATACTAGGGTAATAGATAAAGTTGAAGAGAAATATAAAAGAAATATAATCGAAGCAAGAAGCTGAAAAATTATTATTTTTATAAAACGTGAATATAAAAAGGAGTTGTAACAAATATGTAGAAGTACATTTTGATATAACTCCTTTTAATTTATGTAAATAATCACTTTATTGTTCTTTGACTTCATAAAATTATTTTATTTAGGCTCTTTGTCAAATGTGGGGGCTACTCATATAAAAAGCTCTTAGCACTAGCT
>CAUQIB010000031.1:0-7068 GCA_963518085.1 uncultured Veillonella sp.
TGGTGCCAAAGAAGACTCGTAGGGTGAATACCCCAACATTTGACAGAGAGCCTTTTATTTAATATGTTTACTACCACGTTCTGTCATCGGTGTGCCATTTTGGCAAAGTGGGCATGCATCAGCTTCAAATGTTGGTACTGTTAGGTTTAATAAGGCTTGTACTTTTTCGTTTGGTACGCCGAAGTCTGCTTTACCACCGCTGCGGTTGACAAGAAGACCTACACCAACGATTTCGCCACCAGCTTCGTTCACTACATCTACTACTTCACGTACGGATCCGCCTGTGGTTACGATGTCTTCTACGATGAGAACACGTTGTCCTTTTTCAATGCGGAATCCACGGCGCAATGTCATTTTACCTTTTTCTCGTTCTGTAAAAATAGCACGAGTGCCAAGAGCTTTACCAACTTCGTGAGCTAATAAGATACCGCCAGTCATAGGTCCGATGACAAGTTCTACGCTTTGGTCTTCAAAACGACGAGCTAATTCTTGGCATAATTGTTCTGTATATTTTGGATGGGATAAGACGTTGAACTTTTCCACATACATTGGGCTGTGAAGGCCAGATGTTAACAAGAAATGTCCTTCTAAAATAGCTTGTGTGTCGATTAATAATTGTTTTACATTCTCTTCTGTCATCATTTTTGAACTGTCTCCATTTCCTCAACAATTAAACGAACTGCTTCTTGTGGATTTTCTGCTTGTGTAATTGGTCGTCCTACCACAATGCGAGACGCCCCATCTTGTAAAGCGCTGCTTGGTGTAGCAATACGCTTTTGATCATTAGTAGCCGCAAACGATGGACGGATGCCTGGTGTGACGATTAAGAAATCTTCTCCGCAAGCTTCACGAATGAGTTTTGCTTCTAATGGGGAAGCCACAACGCCATCTACGCCAGCTTCTTTGGCTAGCTTTGCTAATTTTACGACATGGTCTGAAATAGGTAAAGACCCACCAATAGCGGACCAATTTTCATCATCAAAGCTAGTTAGGGCTGTAATCGCCAATAGCTTTGGGCGCTCAATGCCTAGTTCAGCAGCTTGTTCTTTGGCTGCTTTCATAGCCGCTTCCATCATCGCTTTGCCACCTTGACTGTGGATAGTGATTAATTTGGCCCCCAAACGAGTTAATGATTTAATACCATGGGCTACCGTATTTGGAATGTCATGTAATTTCAAATCAAGAAATACGGATTTATTGTGGTCCCGTAAATATGCTACAGTTTGTTCACCTGCTGCATAAAATAATTCCATGCCAACTTTATAATAGCTGACGGAATCGCCTAAGGATGTTACGATGGATTGCATCGCCTCCAGTGAGGACACATCTAAGGCTACAATTAAACGATCATCTGCCATAGGAACCTCCTTGTTTCACAAATCGTATTATTATTTCATAGTTTATGGTGAAAGTCAAGGATTTTTATATATTCATTGAAAATTGAATGACTATAATTTATAATAAAACTACAATTGGATACGTATTTGATAGGAGTTGAAAGTATGAAATTAGTTGTGACAGTGGTAGGGCAAGACAGAGTAGGTATTATTGCAGGAGTGACTCGTGTGTTAGCGGACAATGAAGTAAATGTAGTGTCCATTAATCAAACGATTTTGGAGGGTATCTTTAATATGATCATGATGTGTGAGGTCAGTGATTCCGCTGATTTAAGTGGTATCCAAAAAGCATTATTAGCAGAAGGAGAACGATTAGGGGTTCAAATTTTAGCACAAAATGCAGCCATCTTTTTAAGCATGCATCGTGTAGGATAAGCGAGGGTACCTATGTTAAGTATTGAAAATATTTTAGAAACGAATCGGATGATTCAAGATAATAAGTTAGATGTGCGGACCATCACGATGGGGATTAGCCTATTAGGATGTATCTCGGAAGATGGGGAGCGCATGTGTACTCGTATTTATGACCATATTACAAAAGAAGCGGAATACCTTGTGAAAACAGGGGAAGAGTTAGAGCGTGAATTAGGGGTACCTATTATTAATAAACGTATTTCTGTAACGCCTATTTCCTTAATTGGTGGAGCTTCTAACTTGCCAAATTATGTGCCTATTGCTCGTGCCTTAGATAAAGCCGCAAAAGCAGTAGGTGTAAATTTCATCGGCGGTTTCTCTGCTTTGGTATCGAAAGGGTATACGGAAGGCGACCGCAAGCTTATTGCCTCCATTCCTGAAGCGTTAGCGACGACAGATATCGTGTGTAGTTCGGTAGGTATCGGTTCCACAAAGGCGGGCATCAATATGGATGCAGTAGCTGAAATGGGATACATTGTGAAAGAAACAGCTCGCCTCACAGCAGACAGGGATGCGTTGGGCTGTGCGAAACTTGTTATTTTCTGCAATCCTGTAGAAGATAATCCGTTCATGGCAGGGGCTTTCCATGGAGTTACAGAAGGTCAGACAACTATTAGTGTGGGTGTCAGTGGTCCTGGAGTGGTGAAACATGCTTTAGAATCTGTGAAAGGCGAACCATTTGATGTGGTGGCAGAAACCATCAAACGGACAGCTTTCAAGATTACTCGTGTAGGACAATTGGTGGCACAAGAGGCGTCACGTAGATTGAATAAACAATTCGGTATTATCGATATTTCCTTGGCGCCAACACCAGCTGTAGGAGACTCCGTAGCACATGTACTAGAAGAAATGGGGCTAGAAGCGTGCGGTACCCATGGTACTACGGCAGCCTTGGCCTTGTTAAACGATGCTGTGAAAAAAGGTGGCCTTATGGCATCCTCTCACGTAGGTGGATTAAGTGGTGCTTTCATTCCTGTCAGTGAAGATAAAGGCATGATTGATGCGGTTACATTAGGCAGTTTATCCTTAGATAAATTAGAAGCTATGACCTGTGTTTGCTCTGTGGGCCTAGATATGATTGCTGTCCCTGGGGATACGTCGGCAGCCACTATCTCTGCTATCATTGCAGATGAGGCAGCTATCGGTATGATTAATAATAAAACGACCGCGGTACGACTCATTCCAGTGCCAAATAAGACCGTAGGGGACGTCGTAGAATTTGGTGGACTCTTGGGGTATGCACCGATTATTAAGGTCCATCCATTTAGTTCAGAAGAGTTCATTCGCCGTGGTGGTCGCATTCCTGCACCAGTACGAAGTTTGACGAACTAATGAGTCTAAACTATGTGGAATCTTCCATAGTAGTTACATGTTATAGAATATAGTGAGGTAAGGTTATGAAACAAATTTGTGTGATGGAACCATTAGGGGTATCCGAAGAGTTATTACAATCCTTAGCGAAACCCTTCAAGGCACAAGGCTATGAACTAGTCGTGCATGGTACGAAAGAAACGGACCAAGTAAAGCTGTTGGACCGTGTTTGTGAAGCTTCCATCATCATCTTGGCGAACCAGCCTTTGTCCGGTGAAATCATTCGTCAATGTCCAAACTTAGAGTTTATATCTGTGGCTTTTACAGGTGTTGATCATGTGGATTTACATGCGTGCCGTGAAAAAGGTATCATCGTGAGTAATGCGGCGGGCTATTCTACACAAGCGGTGGCAGAGTTAGTGTTTGGGTTAGCTATTTCTGTCATGCGTAATGTATTGCCTTGCGATGGACGTACACGTACAGGTGGCACTAAAGATGGACTGCCTGGATTTGAACTGCACGGCAAAACCTTTGGTGTCGTAGGTATGGGGGCTATCGGTACAGCCGTAGCTCGTATTGCCAAGGCCTTTGGTTGCCACGTACTTGCTTACAATCGTTCGGAAAAATCAGAATTAGTAGCAGAAGGTTTTGCCTTTGCTGACTTAGATACAGTAGTGCGAGAAGCAGATATTCTATCCCTACATGTACCATTGAATGATGCTACACGTCATTTAATTGATGCAAAGCGTATTGATAGTATGAAAGATACAGCGGTATTAATTAATACAGCACGTGGTCCCGTAGTAGATAACGAGGCATTAGCTAAGGTATTGAAAGCAGGCAAGCTACGAGGGGCAGGTATCGATGTGTTTGAAGTAGAACCACCAATCCCAACAGATCATCCATTATGTGATGCACCTCGTACGGTCTTAACACCACACATTGCCTTTGCGAGCCAAGAAGCTTTTGTAATGCGTGCACATATTGTAATGGATAATATTACGGCATTCTTCAAGAACGCACCTGTGAATCGGGTGTGCTAAACATTCATAGATGTGGCGTATAACCATAGCACTATGTATATGGTTCTCCTATAGTGATTGCAATTTCTTTTTAATAGTCCTATAATACTTTGTATTACATTTTAAGATACAATAGTACGTTCTATACGGACTCATAGAAAGGGTGATTGGATGAGACCTGTACATACACTACCAAGCTATAGCTTTGGGGGACACGAAATTTTTGACACTATAGGTGATTATACGAAACAGTTAGGTAAGAAAACTGTCATTATCGGCGGGGATACCTCTTTATCTGTGGCATTACCTTTCTTACAACCGGCTTTAGAACAAGCAGGGGTTGAGGTGCTAGAAGTAGTGCATTTCGGCGGTGAATGTGCATACGCTGTAACGAATGAATTGGCAAAAAAGGAATCCTTACAAGCTGCTGACTTTCTCATCGGTGTGGGCGGAGGGAAAGCCCTAGATACGACGAAATTAACGAGTATTGAATTAGGGGATATTCCTGTCATCACAGTGCCTACCATTGCGGCTACCTGTGCAGCCACATCTGAGGCGATTGCCATTTATACCTTGGACCATACCTTTGACAGCGTAGCTTTCCTAAAACGTCCTGCCGTGCACACATTCATTGATGCAGATATTTTGGTGAAAGCCCCAAGTCAATATTTTTGGGCAGGTATGGGTGACACCATTGCGAAACATTATGAAACCCATATGGCTACACGGGGACGGGATTTATCCTATAATGTACAAGTAGGTTTATCTTTATCTAAGATGTGTGCGGAGCCTATCTTCGCCCATGGTCGTGAAGCTCTTACTGCCAATGAACAAGGGGAACGGAATCGCCTCTTTGATGAACTAGTGATGGCAGTGGTGCTTACAACAGGTATCGTTTCTGGATGCATGCCGGGGGACTTCAATAGTACGATTGCCCACGCTGTGTGCTATGGTTGTGCCGAAGATCCTCATACAGAAGAAAACCATCTTCATGGAGAAATGGTGGCCTACGGTCTCTTAGTATTATTTGCAGCAGATAAGCAAGATGAAGAATTAAGTCGCTGGCTTCCAGTGTATCGTCAAATTGGATGGCCTACGAAACTTTCTGATATGGGATTAACAAAAGAACATATCCCAATGATTGTGAAAAAAGCAGCTTCCGTTCGTGATGTAGTGATTAGCCCTTATGTGGTGACAGAAGAATTATTGACTGAAGCGATTTTGAAAGTAGAAGCGCATAACTAATCTGTGTGGTGCTAAGCTGCATAGTATATAGTAACATTTGAATCTGTATGAACATAGTTTGCATATCAGTAATCGACAGGTATCTCTAGTAGAAAGAGATACCTGTTTGTGCTATGATGGGGGTATTATATTATGAATTGGATAGGCATGGCATATGCTAGAGATATGAGTCAAAATTTGTGCTTATCAAATGACAGCATTAGATATAACAGCGATGTCTTTTAGTAGGATGGTCTAAATTCATAGGGATGGTATCTAAAAGAACTAAATTTACAATAGCAGAAGATAGCTCATTTGTGTGATTGGGATGCTAACTAATAAAATAAATAGACAGGAGCAAAAAGAACTATGAAACGAATTACGTGGAATGAAATAGATTTTGTAAAGGTAGGAAATGCTACGGATGCGGTAGGTAAAACAGGTTTGACCGTATTGAGATTTCCTTGCGGTGCGCAAGGCGGTTTACACATTAGTGGCGGTGGTCCTGCAGCTCGTGAAAGTGGTGTTCTAGATCCGACGACAGCGCCAACTCCAGTGAATGCACTAGTGCTAGGCGGAGGGTCTGCCTTTGGGTTATGTGCCAGCGATGGTGTCATGCAATCTTTAGAAGCACGGAATATTGGATTTCCTACAGCCTATGGGGTGGTACCTATTGTTTGCCAAAGTGATATTTACGACTTATCTTATGGCAGTCCTAATGCACGACCTACAGTACAGATGGCGTATGATGCTTGTGAAAGGACTTTCACAAGAACGGAGCCAATGTCTGGCAATGTAGGTGCCGGTACAGGAGCGACCGTAGGTAAGGTATGTGGCATGGAACGAGCCATGAAGGGTGGCATCGGGTATGCAGCTGCAAAGCTAGGCAATCTTGTGGTGGGCGCTGTCGTAGTAGTGAATGCCTTCGGTAATGTGTACGATCGTTATGGACATGCCCTAGGAGGTGTCATGGATGAAGAACGTCAGCACATATTGGATGCCTGTCAGCTGATGTTTGATCAATACGTAGGTGTAATTGAAGGTAAGCCGTTGGTAGGGAAATCTGTAATAGGTAGCATGGGGGATACATCGTTAAAGGATAGCAATGTTCGAGGTGAAGCAGTTCTAGGTATGGAAAAGGGGAATACCACTATCGGAGCTGTTGTGACAAATGCTAAGTTTACTAAAGGGGAGTTAACGAAAATTGCTATGATGGCTACCAATGGATATGCGCGGTCTATTCGCCCTGTGGGGACCCTGTCTGATGGAGATACAATCTATGCGTTCTCTGTGTCTGAGACAGATACATTAGTAGAGTATGATGCTAATAAAGGGGCTAATGGGAACAACGATGACCATCATTTTGAACTACAAAATAGCTTGAGGAGAATCGCTGAAAGTCAGTTTACTTGTAATATAGAAAAAGAGGTAGTAGCTGACGTAAATGTGGTAGGCACTTTGGCAGCAGAGCTAATGAGCGATGCTATCGAAGATGCTATGCGAGCTAGTAGGGTAGATCATTCGGAGTTTTTGACGAATATAATTGATTTACACGAAGTGAAAATTTAAAATATATAAAAAATACTTGCATTTTATATGAAAGTACTATATAATAACTCTTGTATTATTCCTCGATAGCTCAGCAGGTAGAGCAATCGGCTGTTAACCGATCGGTCGTAGGTTCGAGTCCTACTCGAGGA
>CAUQIB010000032.1:0-3357 GCA_963518085.1 uncultured Veillonella sp.
AGAAGTAATTACAAGTCAATTAAAAAATGTTGACAACCTCATCACCCTTCATCAGCGTAAGTTAGAACACTTACAACTTCAAAAGAAGGCTCTTCTTCAGCAAATGTTTGTCTAGTGATGATAGTGAGATACTTCCCACAAATTAACTAGTAATATATGTGGAGTCTGAGATAGTAAGGCCTGTAAACTTACTTTAAGAGACTTTTATAAGATTAAAATACAATAAAATCAGATATAAGAGAGATATGCAAAGGAGATTTTTATGGCAAATATAAAAGCGCAAACGATTTCTAATCAATTATGGGCGATCGCCAACGATTTGCGTGGTACAATGGACGCAAGTTCTTTCAAAGATTATATTCTTCCCTTCTTATTTTATAAATATTTGTCCAGTCATCAAGAAGAATACTTAGTAGACAGCGGTTTGGTAGATTCTTCTGAAGGTGAATCTGTTAATGAACTTTATAAAGCATTAGTAGAGAAAGAAGGATTAGAAGGCTGTCTTGAGGATATATCAAGTTCTTTAGGATATGCTATCAATCCAGAAGATACATGGGCAACATTAACGAAAAACGTCTATGATGGTCTTGTGTCCGCAGGTGATTATCAACGTATGTTTGAAAACTTTAATAAAAATACTGAGCGGAATAAAGCGGCTGCTATGGATTTTAGGGGTATTTTTAACTACATAAATCTTGGTAATTCTGGTTTGGGCTCTACGCTTACAGCTCGTTCTAAAACGTTGAATGCAGTGGTATCTAAGATTGATGAAATCGAGTACAAAGATGAAAGTGGTAAAGATATTCTAGGCGAAATTTATGAATATTTAATCGGTAAGTTCGCAGCGAATGCAGGCAAAAAAGGTGGCGAGTTCTATACTCCTCACGAGGTAAGTATTATTTTGGCGAAATTGGTGACAGCGAATTTGGCGAACCGAGAAGATACTTTCACGGTCTATGACCCGACTATGGGTTCTGGTTCCTTGCTGCTCACGGTGCGCAACGAGATTCCGGATGGTTCCCGTCAAGGGGCGGTGAGCTTTTACGGGCAAGAGCTGAACACGGTGACCTACAATTTGGCACGCATGAACCTCATGATGCACGGCGTGACCTACAACAACATGAATTTGCACAATGCGGATACCCTTGAAAGTGATTGGCCAGATGGGGTGGACCACGATGGGATTGACCGTCCGCGATCCTTTGATGCGGTGGTGGCGAACCCTCCGTACTCTGCAAAATGGGACAACAATGAAAGTAAATTGAAAGACCCTCGTTTCAGCGATTATGGTAAATTGGCGCCAGCATCCAAAGCAGATTATGCTTTCATCTTGCATAGCTTGTACCATTTGAATATGGAAGGCACGATGGCCATCGTATTACCACATGGGGTGTTATTCCGTGGCGCAGCGGAAGGGAAAATCCGTGAGACTATTATCGAGAAAAATTACTTGGATGCAGTCATTGGATTGCCAGCGAACTTGTTCTATGGTACGAGCATTCCGACCACGATTTTAGTGTTCAAAAAGAACCGTACGAACCGTGATGTGTTGTTTATCGATGCGAGCAACGAGTTTGAAAAAGGGAAAAACCAAAATAATTTGAGCGAAGAGAATATCACTAAGATTATCGACACCTACCGCAACCGTGTAGACGTGGAGAAATATGCGCATGTGGCGAGCCTAGAGGAAATCAAGGAGAATGATTATAACTTGAACATCCCTCGTTACGTGGATACCTTTGAAGAAGAGGAAGAGCTAGACCTTGATGAAATCAATCGTATGATTGAGCAAGACAACCGTGACATTGCGGCATTGGAAAAAGAAATTGCAGAACAGTTGGCACTGTTGGGGGTGAAACTGTAGAGCAATGTGAAGCGTGGAAGGAGGAATACTCGATGTTATCTATGGATCATTATAAATATTGGAAAGAAGGTATGACGGAGGGCATTGCAGAAGGTCTTGCCCAGGGCAAAGCTGAAGGTAAAGCTGAAGTTGTTACTCAGATGTTGCAAGAAAAGCTATCCTTAGAGATGATTGCTCGCCTCACAAAGTTAACCGTGGAGCAAATAAAAGAAATTGGGCAGGCTAATGCGTTGCTATAAATAGTAATGATTAGATTCTTTTGTTTGCATGGTTATAAATTCTATATTTAAGAATTAATCGATACAATGGGGACATACCCAACTGTATCGCTCTTGAATTTGTAATAGATATGTATAGATTTTTATAATATTCACAAAAAGTGGCACTGACAGTGAACGTTGACTGTTAGCGCTATTTTATAGGATTTATAAAAAGAATATGGAATACCTCTAGTAGATAGTATTGCACTATCTCTAGTTTTGGCCGGTATGATATAATTTAAGAAAGGAAGGTATTCCATGTACATTAAGTCATTTGATGAATTGACGTTCCAAGACAATTTTATCTTTCAGAAGGTGATGTTAAAGAAACACATTTGTAAGGCGGTATTAGAACGGTTGTTAGATATTTCGATTAAGGATATTGTATATATCCATGAAGAGAAGAATCTGGACGTACGGTGGGGTACTAAAAGTGTACGCCTTGACGTGTTTGTAAATGATGATAAAGGAACGGTATTTAATATTGAGATGCAAACTAGCAAAGACATGGAAGAACTTGTAAAACGTACACGGTTTTATCAAAGTATTTTAGATATGTACCATATTCAAAAAGGTCAAAAGTATACGACATTAAATGATTCTTATGTAATTTTCATATGTACATTCCCGGTCTTTACTGGAGACCGTCATAAGTATACGTTTAAAAATGTTTGTATCGAAGACTATGATATTGCCTTGAATGATGGAGCCACAAAGTTGTTTTTAAGCACAAAGGGAACTCAGAATGATGTGTCGAAACCGTTGCAAGCCTTTTTAGATTATATTGATGGACAGGAAGCAACGGATGAGTTGCTACGAGATATTGACGATGCTGTACATGAGGTCAAGCATTGTGAAGCGTGGAAGGAGGAATACTCGATGTTATCTATGGATCATTATAAATATTGGAAAGAAGGCATGACCGAAGGCATTGCAGAAGGACTTGCTCAAGGTGAAGCTAAAGGCAAAGCTGAAGTTGTCATTCAGATGTTGCGTAAGCAATTATCCTTAGAAATGATTGCAGAGGTTACTAATTTTACAGTAGAAGAAGTCAGGAATATTGCCAAAGAAAATGCCTTGATGTAATTTTACTATGTTTGCTTATAAAATAAATATTTTGAAAAGAAAGCCGATGATGGTGTATCGGCTTTCTTTTTTTGTTGCTTGCATACCAATACTTGGGAACAGCGTAAGTTATGTGAGGTAGCCGAGATAACCATGGGACAATCGCCG